>NZ_JBWDNT010000029.1:0-54227 GCF_056269345.1 Paenibacillus sp. J22P15 | reverse complement strand
TCAATAAAATGTGAAGCTATTGGCTATCAAATGAGCCCTTGACAAGCTAAAGACCGATTCTCTGTCAGAATCGGTCTTGGGTTTTGCCTAAAGAAGCGGCGGTACGATATACACTTGGCAACATACCGCATTGCTCACGGAATACCTTGCTGAAGTATTTCTCGTTCGGATACCCAGTCTGCACCGCAATCCAATAGATTGGCCGGTTTGTTCTTCCTTCTCCGTCGTCAACTCGAACCATAAGCCGTCGGCGACAGACTCCAAATTACCACTGCCCATAGAAGGACGGTATCGTTCAAATTTAATCTTTGTGCTGTAGCTACTTCATATAAATGAACTTCAAATTAAAAAGGCGGGTCAGGCATTATGTTACCTGCCTGACCCGCCTTATCTTGTATAAATAATCATCAATATGCATAATAATCAGTTTCCAATGGATTCTGCAACAAATGGTCTAACGAATTGTTCGATGACAAAGTTAGTGAAACACTTAGCTTGATAAATAAGTGAAAAAACACACCCATTGACAAAATAAGTGGATAAAAAATGACTGAGTTTCTACGTTAACCACACCATTTTGACAAAGTACAAGGTTTCAGAAAGAAATAAAAAACCATCCAACCCAAAAAAGACGGATGCAGCCACAACTCCAGCACTACTCAAATAGTAACCTTCTGACCAGCGGAAAGACGGCACATCACATTATTAACACCATATTTTATGGATGGAAAATCTCACTCATTCATCAATACACTAATCGCAATTCAGAGGTTATTGAAGAACAGAAAAAAGAGTGGAAGCCCGCTCCACTCTTTTTTATAACTCTTACACTATTTCAGAAGAAGATTTGCGCAGTAAAGATTGATCATTGATACGTCCATAGGACGGTTTACGTTTCTCGATTGCCAAAGCTCTCTGAGTATAATAGGTCAGACTCATTTTTTTCCCAGTTGCAAAGCATGGCACCTGCGAATAATGCTTTGCCCGTATGTCTTTGATCAAGAGAGAGCTAAGGTCCCAGGGATCATAATGGAACTCCACAGTGTTTTGATTAGAAGACGAGAACAGCATTTGCAATTCAACCGAATCATAGTGGAGATTCATCCACTGAATACCGTTCGACTTGAGAAAACTCTTTGCTGTAGGTAATAATGCGATTGACCATGTGGGGACATCTTGCACGAATCGATTGACTTTTGGACTTACTTGCGTATGAGGCGCTACCATGCTAACAAGACAACCTTGTTCTCTCTGCGTACATGCTTCCAATACGGCGATAAAATCTGAGAATGACATGGGATTTATCGGCGCAACTTGCCTACTTAGTCCTCCACGCTCCGCCGTTATCGCTTTTGTTAAACCACGAATCAGGCTTTCCTGCAACTTTTTGCAAGTTATTCCCAGTATTCTGAGGGGTCTGTGTGTGAGAATAAAACAACGATATACCGATTTCTTCGGAAATGGTCTTAATCTTCTGACTGTGAAACTCTTTTCCTTTACCTAGGATCAAGTAATTTGGTATATTATCCGTTTTCAAATTGTTATGGTCATTTGAATTTTTTTCTCGGTATTGATGAGTAGCTAGCAATGCGTTTCGAAGCGCCAAAAGCGCATGTTCGTAAGACGTTGAGTGCAAGGCCACATGATATCCGATCAAGCGATCAGAAAACAAATCAACGGCAAAGGTGACATATGGTCTTCCTAATACCACTTCTTTCACTTGATCCATCAGGGTAACATCAAAAACAACATCATCGATCAAAATACTCTGAAGCGTGCGTGTTGTTTTCTCCATTCTCTAGGAACCCATAGTATAACCTCCCTTTAGTACCCTTCAATGCAACCTGCCTCCCCCTTCATATTAAGAGGCAATACGCTCCTTCATTAACTTAGACAAAAGGATTCTTTAATAGCCTCCCCTTCTCGTCCTTGGAAATGAAGTTATTTCTCTCGAATGCGACTGACAAATCCCTTCGTGTAATACATTGGCGATTATCTTTAAAAACTACCTTTGACGCAACTTCAATTATTTTTTTCACAGAGTAAATTAACCCGCCAGAAGCTTCAAAAAACAAGTCAGCTACTTCTGGTTCCCCTAGATTTGACAATTCCTCAAAAGGTAACATCTTATCAATTTCCTTTAATAACTTTGTAAACTCTTCTCTTTCTTCTTTGCTATCATATTTAAATCGTTCGATTTCATGAGAAAGCATCGTGCGTCTAAAGAGTTGGCTATTTTCAGTTAGGATAACTTTGGAATTCAGGTATCGATCATCGGGCACATCGAGTCCGAAAAATGCGAAAGCAATGCCTGTTTCGTTAATAATATCCTTAAAAGTATCAGCGGCTTTTTTTAGTGTTTTCTTTTTATCACGATCAATGATATTGTGAAATTCATCGACCATGATTAGTTCTACTCCACATTCACGTAAGGTGTTTGTAAGTCTGTTCATCAATACAGTAAGGTTTTTCCCCGCGGTTGGATTAGGGGCCATTAGGGCCCTAAGCATTTCGATAACTATGCTATTTGGAGACATAGATCCTTTCAATGTGACGTTTAATATATTCTTCTTAATCTGTCTCCCATATTTAGTTTCCTCCTCTCTTTCTACATAAAAATTCTTGTAATACTGTCTAAATAATATCGTCTTGCCAACACCTACCTCGCCCGTAACAAGTAGTGATTGTGGATCTCGTTCTACGATGGCATCTTCATGGCAGCTTCTTATGTCCTTCATGCCGCGCATGAACATTTTGTATTTAACTGTAATCGATTCAACAAGGGCTATTTTCTGTGCGTTGGAAAGATCACCCATATGACGTCTCACCCCAGTCATCGTCGTCATAAACTTCTAGCAAGTCATTTCGGATTTCTATGCGTTCCTCAAAGGCAAGCTTAATTTCTTTCTCCATTTTTTGAACCTGCGTTGGATCTTGGTTAGAGTTGCCAAGTAACATTTTAGTTAGACCCCGCTTCATCTTTCTAAATTTTCGTACTTCCTGCTTAGCTTCCTCGATGTTATCGTGATAGGCGTAAGCGATAGTTAAGCCATATTCTTCTTCGGCTTTATTACGGATGGCTGAAACCTTGTTCCTCGTTAGGTTATGAATCTCTAAATGTAACCCTTTCGCATAGTCGTATCTGGTGCAGTATACTTCGATGTAACGTTTGTTCATGTCGTCATATACATATAAAGTTGAAATATCTTCAGGGTCGTATTTCAAAAGCACCTGATTGTCGGCTCGATCGCGGAATAACGTTAGTAGGTCATCTGATTTGTACAATAAATTGGACCAGTGAATACCATCTTTTTGAATTTTTCTGAAAGCATGAGGGAAGAGCATAATGGTGGCTTCCCTCATGTCGTGATATTGATGTGGGGGAGTAAGAGCGACCCCCTCCTTCCAAAGATCCATTGGCACACCTTCCACACCTGTGTGAAACGATAGGGAATAATCGTGCAGAAGCCACCGAAAAAACATTCTCAAAAACGTTTTGAACCCAATACTCGCTTTTCCTTCCGAATCGTATTCCTTATGTTTTCTCATTTGTGTGTTATTAAAGGTGGTTCCAATTAAAGCATGGCTTAATTGTTCGTTAAAGGTTCTAAGAAAGCGCTCGATAATACCTTTGGTCCATGGTCGTTTGATTTTGCAGTATTCTGGTGATATTCCTAATTGACCACAAGCATTTTCAATATTTTTGTTCTGAAACTCTGGACCATTATCTAGCAATATTTTTTCTGGCACGCCATTCGCATACCATTCATATTTAAGAAATGGATATTTTTTCTGGATATTCTTTTTAGATATCATATTTCGAAGTGTAAGCATGGTGGTTTTATAACCAGGACTATCAAAACCGATGTTTACACCAACAACATACCGTGTACGCATATCAATTGCTGCAGTCAGAAAGGCACGTGGCAACAGGGCGCCCGAATCATCGTCTCGTAAAAACAAGTCGATCGGTGTTGAATCCATTTGAACAATTTCCATCGGCTTTGACGGCATTTCCCATTCTCTGATGTGCCCGAATTTCGATTTAACATATAGCGGACCGTATTGTTTTTTCAATAGTTGATATTTGTTTAACCGCTCGACGAGCCGATATATAGTTCGAATATGTGGTAATACAAGCAATGGTTCGCCATTTTTTTGCCGCGAGAAATTTTTGTGATTGATTTGAACTTTAAGTTCCTTGAATACACCTTGTACTGTTCTCTTTTCCTTTTTAGCATAATGATCTCGAACAATCCGCATAACGAGTATATATTCGTGTTCACCAATGGAACGGTACACCCCTTTTCCGCCACGATTTCCCTTGTTATTTATTAGAGATCGTTCATCTCGACCGTTCTCTAAATAAGTACTGCGCCATCGGACGAGCTGCGAACTTGACGTTTTGATTCCCTTTTCCCTCAATTGAATCAACCGTTCCTTATATCTTTTATTTAACGACCTGCCATCTGGATCAGGGTACAGAAGCGGCTGGATGCATTTAAATCTAAATTTCGCTTCGCGTTGTTCCTCCTCGGAGTAAAAGCTGAGGTCAGGCTTATGCCGATCTTTAATATCCTCGTTCGTTTCTTCTTCCTTGGGGGCTAGTGCATTAGGTGTTAGGAAACGCAGGCGTTTTTTCGGATCCATCTCATTCAACAGGTCAATGATCTTGTCGTAGCTATATTCATTGATTATATTTCGATTGGATTTAGCAATAAAGATTGTCTCTTCAACACTACTATGATTTTCTTTTCTGCTGAACTTACCTGTGATGGCGTAACTGATTCCTTCTACAAAAAATTCCGTACCTACATCAATGTCAACTACGCTCACTTTTAAACCTCCCTCCAAATGAAAATCTTGCTTTTTAAATATCATTCGAGACATTTGTACTAAGCATACGGTTAAAGACCCTTGCCGTTAAAAATTCATTTTTGATTAAGCGGATATCGCTGGCGCGTATATGAAAATCCCCGAAATTCTTGGCGTTCCAGGTTATACCTAAGTCAATCGTTTTATTTTGAATTAAACGAAACAGACCACCATATGAAACTCGTTTAATCGAATGTAATTTTATCCATTTCGCCTCCTCGCAGTTAATCGTATATGCATTTTGGATTAATTCTTTAAATAATTCATCGACGTGGCGGGAAGCAAAGAGATTTTTTTTATATCCATCAATGTTAGGTCCAATTATCGGCTTCAAAAACCCGTTTTGCACAAGACTGTAAACAGCGTTTACACCAACGTTTAATTTTCTTGAAACGTCGGTCAGACAAAGTATAGATCCGTAATTCATTATCCATTCATCTACCACCTCAGGTTTAAATACCATTATTTTTCCGTCTTGATATTGCTTAGTCTCATATGAAAGAACGCCTGTTTTTGCAAGATGTAATAGTCTTTTCCTCGTTAATCCAACGCGTTCCTGCGCATCATTTAGAGTTAAATATGCGGTCAAATCCTGGACTTCATCCCTCGGTATCCATTGCTTCATCAGTTCATTTCTGTAGAGCTTCTCTTCATTTTTCAAATGATAGATAGTAAATAATTCTCGGTAATGTGGTGCTGAATGAAGAATTTTGGTTAATGCTTCCTTTTGGCTACGATTATAGCGAACATACCTTTTTTTCATAACTCGAATTTGCCTGGATTGGACGGCCATTAGTAGCCTAGTAAATTTCTCCTCAGTAGCATTAACAATTAAATTGTGCGCAATTGCAACGACCATTGAAATTCTTGATAAACTACTGTCGTCGCGCTCGAGTTTGTGGCTACAACCTTCGATATCAGAATTGATAATAAGCGCACGGAACGCGTGGAATAGTTTAAAATAATCACGCTTTGTTAGCTTTTCCTGTTGTATATTCTCTATATAGTCTATATTCATGAGTAGAGACTGAATAGAAGATTGTGTTTCAAGAACAATTGTGTCAGGTATGTTAAGAGGCGCATCGGTATACCTGTAGGCACATTCACATAAATCATTCATCAATTGGGTCATCTGGATTGATTTAAAACAAGAGGGACATCGATCAATAAGCAAACATTTATGTTTGACACAAATACATACGGTTTTCACATCCCAAAGGAGACGATGGTAATGGTTTTCTTTTAAACACAAAGGGCAATACCGCTTTGCATGAGTACAGTAAAATCTTGCAAACAAAAACCTGTTACCATCATCTTTTTTTCCTATATAATCTTCGTCAAATTGGTTTAGTGCCATCCTTTCTATTTGATCAGAGTAATGTGAGCCGATTATTGCTGGCAGGTTGAATCTGATGACCTCCCATCTTAAATAATTGAGAACTGGAATTTCGTAAGTGTTCAGCAATTCAGTGACACTAAAAAGGTGATTCGCCGCCGCCACACGGTGAAGGTAGCTGTGCAAGCTTTCGCGTTCGAAAGGTTTCGGTCTAGTCAGTACCACTCGATCTCCTCCATCATATTTGACGTAACATTTGTCTTTTATACATACCGATATACATAAAGTAATGTCCATTTAGTAAATTTAAACACGCAATAATCCCCATTTATTTTCCCTTTGTTTGGTTTTTAATAGAAATAAATAAATAAAAAATAAAAAAACATATTTTTTATGCAAGAAAATATAATAAAAATTTAATGAGAATTCTCTAATATTAATAAAAAAGACGACCTCTATTGCAGGTCATCTTGAAATCGAATTAACTTCTTGCCATTATTAATTCATTGCGTTTTAACAGAAGCAATAACTCATGCACTTTAGAAAGTCCAATACAAAACCCATTAGCGATAGCTCATACTGCTGTTTTTGTTCATATTTGATATCTTCATGTTTCTGATCAAAGGCTCCCAGAACTAATGAAGATGATCTGACAAGTTGTCATACATCCAGAACACGTTGGCGTATGAAAGTGCATATTTCACATTTTTGGGAAAGCCATCCCTTCTTTTGCGCTACTTCGGGTAGCGACATATACTCCTATTTGGGAAGTATCAATGCCAGCCCCACATCCTTATAGGAAAGTGGATGAAAACCTATCGTACGAAACTGTATTTTGCAGTTATTACGCGATTAACTAGTGCCTTATGCAGCTGGCACTCATTTGTTATCCCACTCTATGTGATAACATTTTTTTGTTGGAAGCATATTTCAATTTCCACGCTCTAAAAGTAACTTTCAAGTGCTACAAAAATAACCATATTTAGAAATTGCTTGTAAGGTTCGTCGGAACAAAAAAATAACAAAAAAACGAACCTAGAATTTGATTCTAAGATTCGTTGGGACACAAGTTGTATATTAAGCAAAAAAGAACCTCAGATTGTTTTCACAGGTAAATGGTTAAACAACATTATTTGATGTTGCTAACATTAACAAGGGTCACTAATCATATTTCTTATTTCTACGACATTCAACCAATACTGCCGCGCGTAACCTTTGCTTATGTCAGTCAGTCTGCCATCCTTGATCCACCTCCGTAACCGATATTGAGATATTCCAAAATTAATAGCCGCATTGGGGATGGTCAAGTTGTTTCGCAAAAAAAACTCCACATATGATTTATCAAAGAAAAAATGCTTTCTGCCATCTTTGAGTGTCAGAATTTTACTCGGAATAAGGATTTTATGCTCAATAAACTGATGCATGGTCTTTTCTCCAATATGTAACATGTTTTTGACTTGTGTCATATTGAAGCCTTTTTCCCGCTGTTTTTCTTCCTTTAATAAAAGAACACATTTTCCGAGCTCTTCTCCATCAAAATAAAAATCCCCAATCGTCGAAATTCGTCTACTAGACACTGGACGGAGCCGTTTGTCTATCATCCATTGAATGAGTTGCACTATAGTAAGTCCCAGATTGTTGTATTTTTGAATGGCTTGAGTTATTGAAATCTTTCCATCAATATTATCTGTACAGAAGCATCCACAATCCCGTAGGATTTGTTGAACTTCCTTTTTATAAATCAATCCGCTTTGATCGAGTGTATTATCGATATGGAGCAAACCTGCTTCAACTAGCGCTGGAATGATACTACGTCCTAATCCTAGATACTCAGCCGCGCATTCACGCGTAATCCATTTGTTCTTTTCTAACAGTGCCTTTCGAAAATCAGTTTCATTGATCTTCAACAAGGTTACTTTTCCCTTAACGATATGTCTTCGATCGATTCCCTTTACTAGCCTATTGATCCCCTCATAGGTAAGACCTGTAGTTTGTTTTAACTCTTCTTTTGATACATATTTACGCTGCATAAGTAAATCCCTCTCTTTTTTAAACACAGACAAATGAGGTCGAACATTTCCCTTATCCAACTGTTCAAGATAAAACTGGTTGTAGGCAGCCCGTAACTTAAGAAAATCATCACCACTGATCAGAGCTTCAAATTGTGACTTTTGCATATACTTCACGTCATGATGTTTTTTATTAAACTCGTGAAGCACCTGATATAAATGATGCGGAAAGTCCTGATACATCCAAAATACATTCGCGTATTGCAAAGCATTTTTGTTGTTATCCCTCGATCCACTTCTACGATTGTGGAAAAACTGGAGTATTCCCTTCTCTTCCGTAAAACTATAAAGTCCTTCTAATAAAAAAAAGCTTGCGTAAGCCAATCTTAACTGGAAGCATAATGAAAATTCGCCTTCCCTTGGATTGCTGTCACCAAACATTAAGGATTGCAACCACTTTTGCGAATGGTAAAGCATTGAGTCCTGATCAATGCTTTCGACCTTAACATGAATGTATTGAAAAGCACAACGCATGCAAACACCGCCCATTAATTGATGGAGAGTTATCATACTATTACATCGTTGACACAAATCAAGCAGTTTTGTAGCGTGTTCAACACAAATTGTCACAGGATGAAAGCACCACGCAATGCGGTGATATTGTTTTTCTTGGATACACAGCGGGCAATACTTCACTCTATTCTTTATTATGATCCGATTGTAGTTTACGGCACTCACTATTAATTGAAACTTTGATGCAGTCATTTGCAGCAGTTCTCTTTCGGTAACACACGAAAGTCTCGCAATCAAATTAATCGATTGTTCTGAAAATTCGTTATTGATACTAGCCCGCATTTTTGCACCTACAATTTCCAAAAAGGAGCTGTCGAGATCACAACCATTTAATTTTGCTGCTCTATACAAATAACTGATCAAACTTTCTCCACGACAAGTTTTCGGCTGAAATAATAATTTCATCACACAATACCCCTTCTACGTAATCTACAAATTGTATGAAATATAATTATAGAGTTTAACCTAAACGACATTTTTATTATTACTTCTTTGATTATTTTACTTATTTGATTTATTTTGTATCTTGCAAACTTCGCCTCTGCTTCCCTTCTTCAGAAATCAAAATTTATTTTTCTTTTTACTCTCAAATTATGTAGGTCATTTGACCAGTCCGCCTCCTCAGTACGTTCATTCGTTTTCTCATACTTACCACTAAACGATAAAAAGTTTAAGCTTCCTATGATATAAAACTCTTCATCACAAATTAACAACTTCTTGTGTGTGTTCTGGCGCTTCATTTTAAAAAGTTCACCATATTTTTTAAATGAATATTGAATAATTTGTGCATTTTTAAAGGTTATCTGTTCCATGTTTCCTATTAGATCTCTAAACCCATATACAAATTTGATTGTAACACCCCGCTTTAAGGCTTCTTCCATCAATGGTAAAATCTCATCCTCCATTACATTCATACTTATCCATGGAACGATTATATCGAATTCAAATTTCGCCCCTTTTAAGCCATAAATCAAATTTTCTCTTATTTCTTCATTTACTAGTGTCCTTGTTGTCGTGATCAATCTGCTATTAGTGATACCATTTATTATTTTAGATACAAGTTGATCCATATCATTTTGAAATAATGATCTTTTCTCTGGAACATCAGACATAAATTCGATTCTCCATTTATATATATTTAAAAACATATATTCAGTTACTAAAAATCCAATTGACTCAGATGCTCAATTTTTACTCCGCTACTGAAAAGAATTCAATTGATTAATCTAACTCAACCATCATAAATTGTTGACTATAGTCTACAGTTTTATTCCTGTCACACATTTTTTTGTAAGAGCTAAGATTAAAGGTATGTGGTTAATAAATGTGAAATCTGGGAGGCGCTTATTTTGAAAGATGTTCAAAACGCATTCGGCCAAATCCTTTATGCGCGTAGAAGCCAAGCACAGATGTCTCAAGAGTTATTAGCTACACAATCTGGATTAGATAGGACATATATAAGTATGCTAGAGAGAGGTAAACGACAGCCAACTATTACAACAATATTTTTGTTGTGTAATGTTCTAGGTATATCACCCAGTAAATTTATTAAAGAAGTAGAAAATACCCTATATTCTTTTTGAAATCCGAGAAAAGATATAATTAATACGATAAAGTAAAAAAGCCAGGTCAAAGACACTCTTTGACTTGGCTTTTTATTCAATAATTTATCTATTCTTTAAATCTTTAAAAAGATTTCATTTCACACAAAAAAAAGGAACAATGATCAAAACGTAAATAATCAAACGATCAAAAAGAAAAAAAAAAAAAACAAGCCTTGTTTAATGAATGGA
The DNA here is from genome assembly GCF_056269345.1 of Paenibacillus sp. J22P15. Taxonomy (NCBI): domain Bacteria; kingdom Bacillati; phylum Bacillota; class Bacilli; order Caryophanales; family Paenibacillaceae; genus Paenibacillus; species Paenibacillus sp. J22P15. Next base: position 43,641 of record NZ_JBWDNT010000029.1, on the reverse strand, counting down.
TTGTTTTTTACTAGACTTAGTTAAATGATAATGTGCCTTTGGTTTATTTTTATGGTTCAATACCTTTGCTTATCAGCAGGCTATTGATATGCTCCTCTGTTAAGGGATCGGAATAAAGTACCTCGATTAACGTTATTCCCAGTTCACTGCACATCCTTGCCTTTTTTTCATCTCGCTCTATTACTTTTTGGAGCGCAGCTTCTCCTCCCCACGCTTTAATCGGGTGAAAATGTTGTTGCCCTTGGTATTCAAAACCTAACTTCAAATCAGGAATATAGATATCCAGTTCCATACCTTCCAGCCATTTTGGGTGATGATGCCTAACGATTTCGTAATCAAGAAAAATATTTTCAACGATTTGATAAAGCAGGGTCTCGCTTACCCAGACTTCTCCAACTTTTTTGAAACCGAATTCTTGTCGAACGATATTCTCAATCTTTTTTGTAAAAGTTCTACTCGTTTGGGTAGTTATTTTATTTAACCGCAACATCTCTTCGGCTTCTTCCACTCTTACATTCGTCAAATATACGATCTCTTCAGCAGCGATATCTGTTCGTTTGGGGCCATATACCATATCCTTTATACGTGCGGTCACTTTTTCTGATTCGTGATTGGCAATGATTATGTTTTGAATATCTTCTAGAAATTCAATCGGACAAACATCTGGTAAATATAAGGTAATGGTATCTGAAATACCAAGCTTATAAAATTGTTGCTTATAATACCAACCAAATTGCTGCATAAATCGTCCGCCGTACATTTCGTGGCAATATCTTAACGTTGGTGGTATTAAGTTACAGCGATGACATACGCCTTTTACAAATCGAATTTGGGATAATGGGTTTTCGTGATTCATCATCGATTTTTTGGCAATAGATCTAAGAAATTGATAACTATCTAAAGGAGCGTGATGACCTGGGCAAGGGGTTCTTATCAGGTTGTGAGATACTTTTAACTTTAAAAAAGGTGGAATCATCATTATCACTATAATTGATGCTAATCGAAATCTTTTGTTCATATTTGTTCCCCAGTAAATCAGAAAAATTTACCGTTAAGGAAAGCGTATTTCCTCCGTATCCACTTGGAGGAAAATCTGCTGATAACTCGACATACTCTTGATCGCCGACTTTTAAATTTAGATTTAGTGGTGTAACGTTCTTATCGAACCTATCTAGCGTAGGAAATTCAATTTGAACGGCGCTTCCTAAACCAATGTTTTGTATAGCAAACTTGAGCGTACGCAAATTCATCATATGCCCGTCTATTTGATTTTGCATAAGAAAAAAATTAATCATATGATACTTTTCAAACTCGTCGTCATCGCTTTGATCGGTTACATTTAAGTAGGGCATGATGCTTATTCGTTTTTGATCTTCCACCGATTTTGCATCTGTTATATCTTTATCACGGTAGTAATTTAATGATAACTGGATACTAACTAATGTAACGACGCCGCTAATGACCGAACCCAATATGCTCCCATTAAAGCCAATCCAGTCATTATCATGAGCGACTTTAATAAAGGATTGCGCTCTGAGAATAAGGTTTAAAATATAACTAATAAGTGACCATCCTGCAATGCTTATTAAGGCTATAACAATTATTTTCCCTGGTTTCATGAGATAGCTCCCAACAATTTTTAATCATAGTTTACCATGTGCAGCGCAGCTGCTAATAGATGAAAATAAACGAAAACCCTTAGTTAACTAAGGGCTTTTTCTTTCTACGAATCTAACTCATTATTGATAATCCGTTATTCCTACTCTATATGTTTTAGCTTCCACTCGGCTTTTCACCGTGGCCTCAAAGTATTTTTGTTCATTCGGCAAAATCTCTTCACTATCAACCGCATACGTCCAGTCCGTGTCAATAACGTCCCCGTTAGCGTCTATTAATGCGATTTTCACCTTCACGTACGAGTGGTTATCCAAACTTTCATTTTTTATTTTCCCTGTTATGTAAACATAATCTCCATCAATGTTATACGTGACATCAGATATTTTAAGAGGTGCTGCAGCCTCTGCAGCCTGTTGTATTTGTTCTTCCAGTAATTTGCCCGCTCTTGGCGCTATGGCACTGATTCGGTCAGCCTTTTCCACTTTGTCCAATTTAGCAATCATTAGGGCAACCTCTTCTTTGAGATCAAACTTCTCCTTTAGCTGGTCTAGATAAGCCCCTCTTATTTCGGAAAATTTCGCACTTAAACCCAGTTCCTCTGCTTTTTCTTTTTGACTATCCACATAAAGAAGGCCAAGTAACAACGTATCAAGCGCTTCTTCATAATTTGAATTAACGCCTGTTTTGTAGTACACATCATTGTCTAGATACATGCTGGTAAATTCAATAAACTGAATCTTTTCAAATAATTCTTTGTCTTTTGCTTTCGCGGTTAATGTTTTCGTTAAATCATAGGCAGCATTGTAATCACTCGTCTCGTATGCTTTGCGGGCATCTTCAACCTTATTTCTGTAGTTTTTCTCGATTAGAACATTGACAATAACGCTAATCGCAACGACAAGCAGCAAACCTAAGCCTACAATCATAAAAACTCTTTTTTTCTCCGAATTTGATTCTTCCATCTTTCTTACTCCTCTACTAGATTTATATAGGTCTTTTACACTATAGCATATATTCCTATTATTTCCGTGTTAATAATTTACATTGTACATTCGCACACAACCTTCTAAGTCATGAATTCTAAATTAAGGCTTCAAAAATGAGCAGGCCGTCGCAGCGTCTGCTCATCAATGTGTGGTATTCAACTTTCGTTACCCTAACCTCAATCACCGCCAATAGCGTCACCTTCCAGTTTTCTTAATTCATTTGTTAGTTCAAAGATAAAATCACAATGAAGTTGTTCCATATGTGAATACTCTCCATCCTCTTTGTAAACAGAGAATTGACAAACAAAATTTATGTAAAATCGTTCTTTACCAAAATAAAAACCTGTGGTGCTTCCGCTAAATCTGATCAATATTTAGTTAGAATATACTTCACAAACAATAGCATGGTAAGATCTTTTTAACTATATTTATTACTTTTAGTCTTGAATTTTAAATCAAATGAAAACAGCTTTTAGTAAAACGGATAATTACACTATCGTTACTCGTTAACTGAGTGAGACTGCCAAACGAACCACGGCAGTCTCGTGGTATTATATTATTGAGAAAGATCATTTCATAAGCATATCGAGTCACGTAGGGGCGAATGGTATTAGGTATATAATATAGATATAGCTTAGTTGAATAGTATCTATTTACAGAATATCGTTACACATATGAAGTACCTAAAATAGGGGGAATATAATGAGTAATGTTAATAAATATGGTCTGTCAAGGGATATTCGGGAACCGATAAAACGAGAAATCCGTCAACGGTGTGGGTTTGGTTGTGTTAATTGTGGGCTAGCAATATATAAATATGAACATGTAAACCGCAATTTTCATTTTTTTAATCCCTTTCCATACATACATTTTCGCTTTTCTATATGTAAGGACAGGACACTACATTTAACACATTTGCATGCTATCTTCACTTTCTTCAAAGATGCATTATTGAACTATACTGCCCGTTAGCTTAATAAAATGAGCAGACCATCGCAGAGCCTGCTCATTCATGTGTATTATTTAACTATCGTTCCCCGTTAGTTCAACAGAGTATCTTATCAAAATTTGTCTTTATTGTTTCATTATTTTATATGTCCTTGACTAATATCTTGTTTCGCCAAATCTAAAGCCACTGCGATTTTAATCTGATTCCACTTGCTGAGCCCCTTACTCAAAAACTCAATAGGTCGCACATCTATAATTGGATCAGTTTTATTATCAACGCGATTTAGCTCAATTTTAATAATCGAGTGAGTATCCACCAAAAATGTGATAATGTCCTCGCCCTGATCGGGTATCCAATAAAGAATATAAGCTGTTTTCATTGCAGGAAATGTTTCTTTAATAATGTTTAAAAACCTACGCATGGACATATCGTTAAATAAATGAATTCTTAAGGCTTGCAGTTCTGTTCTGTATGTCTGTTCTGTAAGAGTCCCTCTAAGTTTCATTCTATGCCTTCTTTCCCAAAAGACCCTTCAGTGATAATCGCAATTCCCAAAGATGAGGTTTAACGAATTAGTACAGTGTTTATTCAAGATCATACCACGTTATCCTGCCCGTTAGTTTAATAAAACGAGCAGGCTACCGCAGTGCCTGCTCGTCGTTGAGTGCTATTGAACTAACGTTCCCCGTTAGCTTAATCAGAAATGCCTCATGTGGACCGAGGAGCGAATGCCCCGAAGCGTGGATTCGCTTTTAGATGAACTATCCTATTCATCGAAATTAACCTGCAAGTTATTAATAATCATCCCATAAATGTCCTCTTTCACGATATCCAGCATAGTTGTAATGACAAATATTCATTCCAAGCGGTTCTTTGCAAATATTAATTTTGAGTAAAAAATCAATTATTTCATCTGGTAGCTTTGGATGATAAAAAGGTAGTTCTGAATTTTTTATTTTCATAAGTTTTTGTAACAATGATTTATTTGGTCCTGCTTGTCCTTCAGGATTAGAGACAACAATCGTTTCCTTTGAATCAATATCATATCGTACATCATTTCTACAGAACATTTGGATTGAGTAATGATTTAGAAAAGTTTCATCTGCTTTTTCATATGAGATTATCAAATAACCAATTGGGGTAATATTTCTTCCTCCAGATTCATTCGTTAGAAAATGATTAATCTTTATAATTGTTGTTCTATCGCTCTGATTTGTTATATTCAATTCATACTGGTTTAAGATGAATGTTTCCATTTTTCTTCTCCTCTTTTTCGCGAACTTCGAAGAATCGCCTTGCCTAAGGTATTCGTGAAGTGATTACGCTATCCTGCCCGTTAGCTTAATGAAAAAGGAGCAGCTGCCGCGGTGTCTTTAATGAACTAACGTTTCCTGCTAGTTCAATCACTGTTCGTAATTGCCGACCAGTTAATACACTACAATACATAAGATAATTTAATGTGTTTCTCATATGTTTCTTTATCAATAGTATTATCAAAATACTGCCTGTCTTGATCAGATACATATCCAGCAAAGTCTTTTGATTTGTTCAGCATGGTGAAAGGCTTTAAAGTATTAATGACACGTTCAGCGATAGAAACTAGCTCCGCTTCGAATAGCTCATTTTTAACTGTAACATCATGATCAAACCGTGGTTTCCCTTGTCCATCATAGATTTTAAGATAAAGTTTCATGTAGCTGTTTAAGGGCTCAGGCAATTCTTCATGGATCATATATTTAAAATCCCCAATACCATGATACTTTTGCCATTCTTGTCTTTTAGGTTCTAGCTGTTTTCGTTCCAGGTAGGAATTCAATGCATCTTTCGTATTTACGTAAATGATGATGTCACTATAGTACGGATCAACATATAGAACATAGGCATATACTTGATTATTACTTGTTGTCTTGGAAAATTGCTCAAGCTTTACCTCACAATAATTCAGTATTAATTGGTACAATAAATTACTGTCTACAACTGTACAAGACATATCATTGTCCTCAGTATACTCAAATGTACCATCCATCTTATAGACGATGTAACCGCCTGAATTAACAGCAATATTTTGAAATTCATCAAAAAAACTCTTCATACAAATCCCCCATCATTAAATAACTACAAAGCAAATATGTAGCTCTTTTATTCGATTAAAGTTGAAAATATCCTTTATTATTCGCAGAAATGGTAAAGAATAACTACTCCGCTAAACTGTCCGTTAGTTAAGAATACGGCAGCCAGATTCATGGCAGCCGTATCATCGTGTTTATTCAGCTATCGTTTCCCGTTAGGTTAATAAATTAATTTATCGTTTTATTCACTTGTGATGAGTTCCACCTTATCATGCGTAACATTATATGATGCTATAAAGTATTTGGAAGACAGAAGAATTGCAATTTCTTTCTGATAGTCTATCCCTGGTATTTGATAAACTTTTTTTGAACCGAACACCTTGTTGGATTCTGTTGTACCTAAAGGCTTTCCAATTGATACAACTTGTTGCCCAGTTATTTTATAATCTTGTTGATTCCACTTAACATGACTTGGAAGCAATCCGATTCTTTCTTTTTTTACTTGAACAGATGTTGCTAGTTGAGAATTACCACAAGCAGACAAAATAAACAGGAAAATTAGAATAACAAACTTAAACTTCATCATTTACTCCTCCCAGTTACTTGTATCATTTAATCCGCTATGGCGTTCTCCTAATTTATTTCTATGACAGGGGATTATTTAATAGAATTTATTTGTCCAATTAGAGTTAAATTATGTATATTGATGGCCAACTCAACTATCCTGCCCGTTAGCTTAATAAAATGAACAGGCCACCGCAGCGCCTACTCATCATGTGTGTTATTCAACTATCGTTCCCCGTTAGCGTAACATAGGACTAGCGTTTTTTTCTATATGGAAGTAGAATGCTTTCTACCCATTCATAAAATTTATTTTCTGCTTCTTCGTAGTCATACACCTTTAAAATCACAGCACCAAACAATTCATGTCTTGGCTGAGTCTTTGCAAACAAACCCGTATCATGACTATCATCGTAGTAAACAACCCATTTGCCATCTTCAAAAAAAACAACAGCTTCTATATCATTGCCATCCTTGTAATACCCCAAGTGCCAATGGCTTATTTCCATTTATTCTTTAACTCCTTCATTGCAGAATAATTCACCACTAAGTATAGGTTCTAAACATTATGGTTTATTCAACTATCCTGCCCGTTAGTTCAATGAAAAAAGCAGGATACCGTAGTACCTGCTCATCAATGTATATCATCGTGTCCCGTTACCTCAAAAGATCTTGATAATTTGGGGGGAAATCATTCTTATCTGGTCCTCTAACATGTTCAAAATTTTTAAGCTCAACTCCAGCTGGCGAGATTCGATATATAAAAACATCTTCACCGACAGGGATATGAGGTCCAACTGTTGGACGTACATCAAGAGTAATCAAAAAATCAAAACCACGGAAGCCATTAACCCTTTTTATATCCTTCACATCAACAAAATAAGGATAAATATCGGGTGAACCTGGTACAGAAAATACATCCGAATACGCCTCAGCAAGTTTCTCTCTCATATGAGGAAGCAAAAGCAATACGAGCATATCTTGAAGTTGCAATTCTCTTGAGTCCTTAAGTGGCTTCTCATCAACTGCATTACAAAATTGCGTTCCAACCAATGAGAATAGGATTACAAAGCATATTATTACCCTCAAGAACCTCGATCCTTCCTTTACCTTAATCCACCAAACATAGATTAATCTGTCCAGAAAAGAGAGGTTTATTCATTAACCTAAACTGCCCGTTAGCGTAATGAAGGGCTACCACATGGCAGCCCTTTCGGTGTTCAACTATCGTTCCCCGTTAGCGTAATGACGGTTCAATAATTTTCGAGTTCCTGCTTTATATCATTCAGCAGCACGTGAACCTCAAGAACTGCAGAATCATCTCTGTTCCAAAAGATGGACGGCTTATGCTGTGCTTCCTCTATACCAGGTAACCAGTCATTAATAAACTCGTCCAATGAGATACTCTGTACGTTATAATTAGACCACTCTTCAAAGGCACAATACTCCGCAAACTCTTTCTTTGGCCAGAATGGAATAAGCAATCTCCCGTTAATGTCTGAAGTCATTGCCCAACTGTCATCATACAACCCCCAAACTTCTTCAGAGTCAGCAATCTTCTTAATAAAGTACTCATATCGAATATTCGCTGGAAGATTGATGATGGCTTCGAATTCTTTCTGATTCAAAATATCTTCTCCTTAAGAATTGAACTAAAGTTACCCGTTAGCTCAATCATTTATTTCATTTTCCTAGTTTTCTGTTAATTCAAGAACGTTACTCAATCTTTAAACCATCTGGAAGAATAATTTCACCATCATCATCACTAACATTGAAAAATCCAACGTCATGCTTAATTGCTAACTTGCGAACATGTTCATACGCCTCTTCAGCTACTGACCATGCAAAGGCGATATAAATAGCATTCGATGCAACGCAATAATCGGCTAATCTCTTCTCTAGCTCCTCGTTCTCGTTTATTTCCTCATCAGATGGTGCAAATGTACCGTTCATTGTCGGAAATGTTTTAATACTTTCTTGAAACCAATTTTGTAGTGATGTAGTTGTGTGTGATATCTCGTTATAGTCGACATCTACGCTCCAGGTTGTTAAGTTTTCATACCAAGCCATAAAATCTTTCTTTGTTTTTGGAGCTTTCGTTTTTTCAAATACCATTAAATCGTAGCTCATTAATCTTATACCCCCAATGGTAATTCGGTAATTTAGGTGTTGGCGTAAATTTTAGCAGCTGTTGCTATTGAAGATAACTGCCCGTTAGTTCAATGAAAAAAGTAGGATACCGTAGTACCTGCTCATCAATGTGTATCATTCAACTATCGTGTCCCGTTAGTTCAATTAATCCTTGCTAATAGCTCATCAATTTATTCTTCAAAGTCCTCGTCTTCTTCATCCTTTGTTGGCTGGTATTTCATTCGTTCAAGATCATCTTTTAGCTCCAGCAAGTGGTGAAAAATGTATTATCGTCCCTATAATTTTTAATATAGTAATTTGTAAATTATATACCCTATAACCAATAATAAAATTATTATTCCAGTTCCTTTCCACCTCAAACCGCCAAATAAACCAGCTAAATTTCCAAATTCAGCACGATTTACTCCATCACTAAACGCACCAAAAGGGTTGTTTTTTAATTCTTCTTGTCTTAAACGTTCTCTTAGTTCTTCAGGTGTTTCTTTTCGAGAATCCATTTAACCACCTCCTGAATAAACCTGCCCGTTAGTTTAGTGACTCAATCCAAGGATGCTCGGTATATACGAGCTTAAGCGATGTTTGCAGCCAAGTTTTTTGTTCATCATTCAGGTAATTAACAATATTCTTAAAGTCCATTTCGTCTTTTGGTTCTGGGTTCTTTGATTTGAATAGCAATGTAATTTCAGGACTTAAGTATGGGATTCCGTTAGCTGTAATTAATATCGTTCTTTGCATCTCTCGTTGTATTCGAGAATCCCTGCGATATATCCACCAATCATTGTCGGATTCATTTAAGAGGATCTCGATCTTCTCAGTAACTTTTTCTGCGTAGGTTTCATGGATAGGCAGTTCTAATATTTCATTTTCAGACCACGTTATTATTTTCCCACCTTGGACCTTCTTATAATCCCAACCAGTCAGATATTCTCGTATAGCTAATTGATGGTCTCTTAAAATAGCTATTTCAATGTCAGAGTGATCTCGTGTTACTTTGCCTAGATAGAGATCGATCGACCATCCTCCAGCAATAGCCCAAGGCATACGAAATTCATTCATTATTTTGTTTACTTCAACACACTTTTCGATTAGAGCTCACCTCACAGTCTCATTTCCAGTTTATTTCTTCACCATTGTTCCAGTATCCTGCCCGTTAGCGTAATGAAAAATGGAGCAGCTGCCGACTGCAACTGCTCCATTTTGTATTTAACTAACGTTACCCGTTAGTTTAATTCCGCGAGCCCCTACCGCGCTTTGTATTTGATTTCAAGAACGATAAATTCAATCACTCCTTAAAATCGAACGTCTGTCTTTCTGATTCACCAAGTTTGCGTTTCAATTCCTCGATTTCGGCGATTAGGATGGCTTCTTCTGCTATGCGTTTGGCTCGATTTTCCTGAACGATCTGCAGCGCGGTCTTTTGATTTGGAAATGGAATCACATTATCATCGGTCATGCAAAAATCCCCCTGTCGTATCCTAGTTTCGAAAAGGAGCCAAGTTTCAGCAACGGATCGCGAGGAGCTGTTTTATTGAACTATCGCTCCCCGTTAGTTGAATCATCTTTGAGTTTTTCGACGGTATCCCTCTTCTAGGAATTGTTTCAAACCTTTCGTTCTTTTTTGGATAAATGTATTCCAAAAAAACCTTCCTTTTTCAGCCAATTCTTCGTGTGAATAACTTCCTTCTTCGAACTTTCCCCAACAACCATCTTGAGTAAGTTTGTCCCATCCTAAGTAATCTGCGTAAAGACGGTTTTCTGAAGGTATGTCTGAACCCATTGATTTTGTTTTAACCAATTCAGGACAAAGCCACATAGCTGTACAAACGGACAATAAACCACCATGCATTTCGTTCAAGCCTTGTAAGCCTGCCATTTCTAATGATTCTTCCCATGCATTTTGGTTGTTATGATATGCGGAAATTAAGATTATCTCAGGGTACTTGTAATTAATATGCTTGACAAATGCCCCCTCCCAATATGAGCCTCCATGTCCAGTGCACACCAAAAACTTCCTAAAACCTTGTCTTATTAGGTTGCAAATAATTTCCTCCAACATGGCTGTCAAAATATTAGGACTTACCGTAACTGTCCCCTTGAAATTGGCGTGTTCTTCAGAGGTATTAAACGGGATTGTAGGTAAAACGTAAGCATTCAATTCTCTCCCATAAGCATCAGCGTATAACTCTGCCATAAGCGTATCTAAATGCATTGGCAAATACGGTCCAAACTGTTCGGTTGCCCCTACCGATAGAACAACAGTGTCAATCCCGCTAATTGAAATTTCCGTTGTCGTGTTCTTAAAACTAAGCATACTAACACTCCCTAAAAAGCACGATTACATAATATGTATTAAATTATACCATTTTAAAGCTGTTGAAAATGCCTATAACTAAACTATACCTACAAATGAATATTGAACTCTTCTGCCCGTTAGTTCAATCTTGTCTGTCAATTTTCCTGCCGTACAAGACAACAAAATTATAATACTTATATATACAGTCTACATCCGAAAAACCAATCTCTTTCAACCATCTTATCTGACTTTCTAAAATTGCCATTTTATCAAGTTTAGTTCGTTCATACGCAGAAGCAATTTCTTCTCTTAATAATTCACTGGACTCTACTTTTCTTTTCCAATCGTTTTTATATAATGAATCGAGAAACTTTGTGTTACCAAGAATTTGGTCGGCATTTATGAACACCCCACCTTCCCGCAAACTCTGAAAAGTGTTTTTGTATAGCACCTTTTTTTCTTCATCTAGAAGATGATGTATAGAAAGGGCAGACACAATAACATCGAACTTATTTTCATAAACATAATTTGTATAATCAGCGACAATGTATTTTACATTATTCATACCATCGAATCTCGATTTAGCTACTTCTATCATCTTTTCAGAAATATCAATCAAAGTGAGGTTTGCTTTCGGATATTTTTTTAGCATCAAAGATGACAATAATCCCGTACCAGCACCTAAATCTAAAATACTTGGGGTCTCGTTTCCTGTCTCAGCAATTGATACCGCTGTACCATAAAAATCATCAAAACAGGGTATAAGATTCCTACGTTGCTTGTCATACGCATTCGCAACTTGATTAAACTTTAGAACTACATCATTATTATTATTTTTACTGTTGTCCACTGCGCACACCTCCAATTAATTCCATTACAATTCAAATCATATAACAATTCAGTTCATTAAAATAATATATAATATCTATACTTCTAATAGTATTTGCCTATAATCATTTGGTATCGCATGACTAAGCTATCCTGCCCGTTAGTTGAACAAAAGGCTGCCAAGCGGCAGCCTTTTCAGTATTAAACTATTGTATCCCGTTAGTGGAACCCCTGTAGGTAATTAATCAAATCGATAAGAAACCTTGCCTTCGTCCAAGTAATAGGTTTCTCCTTCGTCGCCTTGTACTATTGCATTTAACTTACTAGCCAGATCTATCATTTTTTCAATAACATGATCTTGGGCTCGTGGTATGTATAATTTTCCCATGTCGTACCAAAAAATAGCTGCATCTTCACCTTCAAAAGTCCAGATATAAAGCGGCCCGTCTTCGTGTTCTATGGTTACTCCCTCTAATTCGGTTACTGGGCCATGAGCGACTCTGAAACTGCTATCGTTTTTTACGATTTCTTCGTATTCTTCATAATTTATTGGTGTCTCTTCGCTATAGATCCATCGTTCAGCACGGGTAATATGAATATCATATGACATATAATTATCCTCCCCATTAATTTTTTTGTTTTTTACTTATTTCGGTAGGAACTTTTAAATCCCTTTTTTGAGTTTCTTCATTAGCGTAATCTGCCCGTTAGTTCAATAGAAAAGAGGAGCTATCACATAGGAAGCTCCTCCGCTATCGTCTCCCGTTAGTTGAACGAGAAAGCAAACTTATTTTAACACCTTCACTTTGTACTTAGCTTCTAATCCAATAGAATTGGCTATTTCGATTAAAGTATCTGCAGGCACTTTATTCTCAATTCTTTTATCAACCCATACCCAGTACTGCCAACCGTTTCTTTCAAAGACAAGAGCGTTTATACGTTCGTTAAACATAGTGCCATATACAGCATTTGTTCCATCCTCTAACTCATATGTTCGGATGACCTTATTTTTTCGTATAATCTCTTTTTGATTTTGTGCTGCTGGTCGAATATCAATTACGTAGTGATTCGGGGCCGAGTTATCACTAACATATTCGATTCGTAATTTATCATTAATATTATAATTAGTATCGATATTGCACTTTCCAAAAACATGTGTGAATGCTACTGGAGGTAACATGACTGGCAGTTCGATGTCTCGATTGAAGTGTTTTTCAAATTCCAGTACGGCATCGTCCACAGATTTGTAACCAGATTCAAAGTAGATTTTTTCAAAAGGTACACGTTCATTATTCGGAGATTGATCAGCGTAAGTGGTGGAAGATGCATTGACAAACAGACAGTAAATAATTAAAACATACAGTTTCATTTTCATTATCGCACCTGCTCTTTTTTCAGGTATTCTTCCCTAGATGATTATGATTAATGACTGTCTGTACTATTCAACTAATCTGCCCGTTAGTTGAACAAAAGGCTGCCAAGCGGCAGCCTTTTCAGTATTAAACTATTGTTCCCCGTTAGTTCAATGGAATTTCTTACATAAAACTGCTTATAAAGTAGAAACATAACCATGAGGTGACGAGAATGTCAAAAGTACGCCATGGTTATGTTTTAAGGATATCGATATCAATATTATTGACTTTCTTAGTTTCATTCACAACTTCTTATGCACAAGGGTTTCCAGATTCTCATTCAAATGACACCGAAGATGTAAATAAAAGTATAGAAGATCTAGAAAAACGTTTACAACAGCTTGAGCCACCTAAACCGATTACAATTGTGACATTACCCTGGGAAATAGAAACCGAAAAACACTATCCTTCCGATACCATTCCTATTTCTGAGGTAATGGATAAAGGAACAAAAATTCACTTCAACGTTATAAAGAATGACCCTAACTATAAAAGACCCGTATATGAAGAACATTGGCATAGCACAGATTGGGGAGGCAGATGGAGTTATGTTCCTACGCGAATACATTACGCACTCCATCGGCTTTTTGTCACTTATGACATTGGAATATCTTGCGAGTTAAATTTCAAACAAAACGTTGGCATTGATTTCCCCATGTTTCAAAATAAAACTGATCTTGATTTGTATATCGTTGTTTTCCAAACGAATGTCACCGATGTATATACAAAAGGAAACCAATTAATTGTCGTGGGTACTCCCGAAAGAAATGGAGTGCAAGTCTTGACCGTTAAAACAGGTGATTTACATCCTTCGGATTTAAAGAAATTGTTGCTTATTCAATTAGCAACTCCCCTTGGACATGAACTTGATCACTCACTCATTGTTTACGAACCACCAGATTTTTGGTTAAAACAAATACAGAAAGCAAAAGAACGAAAACGATAAAGGCGCTTAATTAGCGTCTTTTTTCATGGCTTTAATTGTAACTAGTTCTGCCATTTAGCGTAATGCCTTTATGGTTCTTTTGTAGTTATATTAATGGATGAATTAGATTGCGTATAACTATCGCTTCCCAACGCCTGAACATGAATGTGGTCATGAAGTCTCAGATTGCCGAACTTCCATGTTACAGACCATCCATCATTTCCATCTTTGTCATAACCAATGAGTTCTCTTTCACTCCAGGTCTCCGTTCCTGTCGGGATTAACCAAAATAGAACGGTTTCTGTATTTTTGGCCTCGGCATGGATTGTCATCTTACTAACACCTTTTGGAACAACCCACCACCCTGATTCTTTGGGTAAATCCGTATACACACGTAAAAGCTGTGCGCGTTTATCCTCATGGTTTTGAGTTTGTCCAATAAGAAAGCTTATTGCTAGTATGACATGACTTAGTTTCACTTAAAATTCACCTCACTGGTTAATCTACCCAGTATATGCAAATGTATTAAGAAAACCTGTCAAGTTTAACAGGCAGCCGATAAATTCGGCAGCCTGTTGTCATTGAGCTATCGTTCCCCGTTAGCGTAACGAACACTGCAATGGCGTTCGAAATTTCTACTTTTCAATAACATTTTCAAATTTTGCACCAAAACCATTTTTCCCTATATGGGGTTCAATTGCCCAGTTTTTACCTTGTAATAAAACATCGTTATTTTCTGGATATATGTAGATCCTTTTATCCTGATTCGCATTATTTTCAATGGAATGTCCAATGTTACCATACGGATCAAGAAGTTCATACCCTTTGGAATTGATTATTTCACTGCAATAATTGAATATTTCTCCGATGGTGTTTGCATTTTTTGAAAAATCAAATGTTTTTTCAAAAATCTCTTTTGCATCGTTTATCAAACCCGAATAAAATAAATCATCCCCCACTAAAATAGTCTCGGAATAATCCCCCCAATAACCATAAACAAGTGGACTATAATCAACAAGGACTATATCGTTCTCTCTTAAGTAGATATCGTCAGAAGGCAAATGGTCACCCCTAGTACAATAAATACTGTTAGTACCAAAGTTGACCAACATCGGATACCACAAATCTTCGGCTCCTAATTCCTTCATGATATTTTCACAAATAACCGCAAATTCCTTCTCACTAATACCTGGTTTTAAATACTCTTTCGAACGCTGGCATGATTGGACTGCAATATCTTGTGCTTTCCTAGATAGTTCAACTTGTTTACTAAATATCATTTGCTGCCTCCATAAATTTTGCTGATGATCTTATCGATTTGATTTGTCATATTCCTTAGTACATAACGCACAATTTCTAAATGTAGTGCTATCGTGTCCCGTAAGCGTAACAATCATGCCGCAAGCAATCTTATTGTGAGGTGTTTTATGATAGATGTTCATAGAGTTCATTTAAAGTTGTTATCATTCGCTCAACAGGCCTTTCAAGAAGTTCATTCCGCCTGTTTAACCAGATACCTCTCATATTGAGCTTTTCACAAGGAGCGATATCTGACGAAAAATCATCACCTATATATGTAATCTCGTGCAGGTGTTTACCAGTAATTTCAGACGCTATTTCAAAAATCCTTGTATTTGGCTTAGAGAATCCAACGTCCCCTGAGGCAATCAAAACTTCGAAGTGATCCGAAATTCCCATTCGTTCAAGCTTCTGTCTTTGTTGATTTAGATCGCCATTCGTAATAATACCTAGCCGATTATCTTTTAAGTTCTGAAGACAAGGGATAACATCCTCATAGGGCCTCCAATTGTTTTCGAAGCTCTTTAAATAATATTGAAAATGCTCCGCAGCTTCACTATCCTGAAGCTCGCCCAAAAGTTCTTTCATCCTTTCAATTTGTTGTTGCTCAAAGGACAGCTCGCCTTGTAAAAACCGTGAATAATGTTTTTTTCCGATACTGCACCATTCTTGATAAAAATCATTTTGATTATCAGTAAAATTGAATAAAGAGCTGTATTGGTTGTGAAACGCATGAACGGCTAAGAACTCTGCACCCTTAAAATCTAGAAGTGTCCCATCTAAATCAAAGAAAATCATTCTTATTCCTCCACTAGAGATTGAAGTGTTTTCTATTAATACTTCTTTAAAGTGATTGCGCTATCCTGCCAGTTAGTTGAACAAAAGGCTGCCAAGCGGCAGCCTTTTCAGTATTAAACTATAGTTCTCCGTTAGCTTAATAAACTGTACAAGTACATAAACAACGCTTTAACCATCAAGATAATTATTACAGCAATCCACCCAAAAAAGAAAAGCCCCATACAAACGCTAAAAAATTGTTTACCGAAACTATGATTTGTATTAGAAACCCTAAGAGTGATTAACAAACTTATGAATAATAAAAAAAATAAGGTCCAAAGAAAGCTATTTAATATAATAATTGTTCCGCCATATACAATCGAGCCTGAAATTAAATAAAGCACAAGTTCTTTCTTGTTCAATTTTTTCTCTCCACTTCTTTTACCTACTATTCTATATTTAATATGTAAATAGAACCTTGAATCAACAAGTAAATTCATCCATTAAACTGCCCGTTAGTTGAACAAAAGGCTGCCAAGCGGCAGCCTTTTCAGTATTAAACTATCGTGTCCCGTTAGTTTAATGTTTCGGTCTGACATCATTCGCGTGGTTGCCTAGAAACAACGCTCAAACCAACAGCTTTATACCCTTCTGTCTGATCCACCCGAAAGGTAATCTCTACTGTTTCAGAACTTTCCAAAGCGGAAAACTCTTCCCAATTTAGGGAAGTTTCAACCTGCAATATGTTATCCCTAAGACTTAAAATCCTTACTTTATCATCATCAGTTATATCTGTGTCAAAAAATATTTGAACGGTGCTAATTCTATTTGAAACTATTACATCTTCCTGATTGTAAACATTAAGTTGGTCTTCCAGAGGATACAATAGCCTAAAGCTTTTGGAAACTTGCCTTATTCCTGTTTGTGGCCTTGAACTTAACCGCATAGTCCACCTCGTTTCAATTATAGAGATTATACTATCATGTCTTCAATTATCCTGCCCTTTAGTTCAATAGAAAAGAGGGCTACCACTCGGTAGCCCTTTCGTTGTTCAAAATCGTTCCCTGTTAAATTAACACTCACCGCCGTACTTTCTTGCCAACAGTGAGCCCTAGCCCCAACCAACGTCCTTCATCATGCAGAATAAAATCCTTTTCGCCATCGTAATATTGGAAATTATCGAGCATCCATTGGTAACCCTCACTGAAGTAATAGCTTTCCGTAATACAAAAACCTTGACCTCGAAGTAAATTACGATTCCAGTCCAACGTCCGAAGCCATTTTTTATAAGATTGAAAGATATCGAAATTTTCCAAACCAGGCGGCACTGGATTCAATGTACACAAAGGCTCCGCAAAACCAAAAAAACCGTTAATACGAGTAACGCGTGTGATTTCTTTCAGAGCTTGTTTCCTATCCTCAATCATAAAAAAGGAACCGATACTAAAGACTGCATCAAATGATTCGTCAGGAAATGGCATAAGTTCAGCGTTCGCCTTCACTGCCAGAACGTTATTTTCTACGCCTAGAACTGATGCGTATTCTTGGATAACATTCAAATTTTCCCACAGTTCTAAAGTAATAACAGCTACTCCCCAATGTTTAGCTAACGTTGCCGCAACTTGACCAGTGCCAGCGCCTATTTCCAACACACGCATACCTGGCTTCAATTCTAAAGCAGTAATCAGTGGCAGTGCCATTTCGTATGATCCCGCGCCTAATGGAGTTGGGTTTTGGATATTTAGAAAAGGATTATTCAAGACATTTTTCTCCCTTATGGGGAGTCGCAGTTAAAGGGCTAATTATGCGCTGTGTTCCCCGTTTTTTGGCCCATTATAGTTATTACTTTTCATGTAAATCGCCTCCATTTCCTATATATTCCAATCCTATCATAAGATAATCAACGACACCAACGTTTTGACTATCCTGCCCATTAGCTTAACAAAGAAAGGAGCAGCTGCCGCAGCAAACTACTCCATGTTTGTTCAACTATCGTTTCCCGTTAGCTTAACAAACAGCTACCGAAGCAACCTCTTTAATAAACTCAAGTTCGCTCGTTTATCGGACGCGTGTTTGAAACCATCTGGATTCCAGACAATATTATTTTTGCGATGCAGAATCCTATCACTGATCCCATTGAATTTAAAATTAAGTCAGTAACACTAGCTATTCTACCTGTTGGTAATAAATATTGCATGACCTCAATGAATAATGAAAGCATCATGCCAAAAAATATTGGATTTACGTTTCTCGCATTTGTATGAAATGTCACAAAAGAAATCAGAACTAAATACATGACTACATTGATTAAATACTCCAGATCCCCTGCCAGCAGAGGAATTAGTTGTATTTTAATGCTGAATTGAAAAGTTAAATAACTGTTCGAAGGTAAGAGTGATACAGACAGTATGCCTAACATAACTAATGAAATAACCAGTTCACTCATTGTCGTTCTGATGGCATTTAATTGATCTCCACTCTTTTGTCTTCTGTAATAAATAATAGCAAACACAATAAAAATAGTGATCAATGTAGTCAAAACAAAAGGGAAATACTTGCCGAAAATTCCCCAGTATATGCTAAAGTTACCCATTGAAAGTATATCCCCCAATCATATCGCCTTGACATTAAGTATTCGTCGATATAATTAAACTATCCTGGCCGTTAGCTTAATAAAATGACAGGCCACCGCAGCTCCTGCTCATCAATACGTTATTCAACTATCGTTTCCCGTTAGTTTAACAAAGGCTACGGCATTTACCGCCCCACTAATCCAACTACCCTAATAACCATGTTTTATTTACGAGCGTCTTTTCCTACAACCTGGTTTGATACAGCATCGATGTAAATCCCTATTGCCCCAATTAAATCGTCTTGATTTGTCTTAAAGGTAACCTTATAAATGTTATTTGATGTCTTTATAGAGTTCTTCTTAATTGGCACTTGTTCAAAACTCGATTTATCTATGGGGGCTTCCTTCCAGTCGCCGATAACAGTTTCTTTCGCGTTGTCACTTACTTGTTCCCAAGCAATTTTTCTTAATACACTATCATCACTAGGTATTCGATCTTCAAAGGGAATAGAGGAACTGATCGGTATCGAAACTGGTTCCTCTGTCTCAACTGATTTCGATACCTGTATATTATTTTCCTTATCCTTTTGAAAATTACCACAGCCTGATAGGAATAAAATCAACAGTGCGGTACCAATAAAAACTGGTCTCATTAAGTTCATATGTAAACCTCCTTTGCATTTACAGACGATCAATGAGAAGTTATGTTGCACTATCCTCCCGTTAGCTTAACAAATAAAGGGAGCAGTTGCCGCAGCAAACTCCTCCTTGTTTGTTCAACTATAGTACCCGTTGGTTCAAT
Organism: Paenibacillus sp. J22P15; assembly: GCF_056269345.1. Classification (NCBI taxonomy): domain Bacteria; kingdom Bacillati; phylum Bacillota; class Bacilli; order Caryophanales; family Paenibacillaceae; genus Paenibacillus; species Paenibacillus sp. J22P15. The sequence continues at coordinate 24,400 of NZ_JBWDNT010000029.1, read as the reverse complement.
GAATTTATCAATATTGGGCATAATTTGTTACTCGGTCTCTGCGATTTTTTGTATTTCCCCCGAACGTCTATCAATGTAGAGCCATGTAATTTCCTTAACAGCATCTACTGGAGATAAGTATACAACCCAAAAATCCCTTTCCCTGCTTATCCCTCCAACGTTCCATTTAAACGATTGACTAGCGATATATCTTTCAGCGATTTGCCTTGATTCCACTTTTGATACTGTGAAGAAATCATAAAGTAATACGGTCGTGATGATAATGGCTGTCACAAGCAAAATACTGCCACTAATTTTCTTCATAACTGCGGCTGGCTACTGCCACGCTCTACTGCCCGTTAGTTGAACAAAAGGCTGCTAAGCGGCAGCCATGTCAGTTGAACTATCGTTCCCCGTTAGCACAATGAGACTAGCTTATTTTTTCTCGAATTTCATACAATAAAGGGTTCACCTTCATTAGTAACGCTGCCCGTATTTTTTGTCTATTTACCTCTATTCAAACTCTGTTAATTAAGGAATAAGAATTTTCCAGTAATCCCACGCTTTTAAGTAATCATCCAAATCATGTGGATGGTGTTTTAAACATATCCCTATTCGACAATAAAGCTGAATGATCACTTCTTCAATTAGCTTTGATCTTTCCATAGGTTCGTGTTTAAGCAAAGTGAATGCTGGAATTAATGTTTCAAGGTTCAAATCGTCAGGAGAGGAGCAAAAAGCATATATGAAATCATATAACAGAGGACCGACAATCGGGGAAGGATCGATAACTCCTGTTAAGGTGTTCTGGTCAAAAACGAAATTATGAACACCACAATCGCCGTGAAGCAAAAATCTTTCATGTTCTTCACCTTTCGATATGTTTCCAACAAATGATTTCACTTTATAATAATCCTCGGATGGTAAATGGATACCCACATTAATTCGAGCGTATTCTACACCCTGATCAATAAAATCACGCCAAGTATGGCACGGATCTTCTGTCCAGAAGCCCCACTTGTCTGCTTGTTGATAAATTTCATAATGATTCAAGAGTTCTTCGACCAAAAGCGTTAACCAGTTTATTTTGGAACCTCGATTATAATGGGTTGTACCAGTAATGTAAGAATACAAAATGAACGTTTTATCAAGTTTGGTATAGAGCAGCTTAGGTAATAGAGTGCTATGTATATAATATTGATGTAATTGTTCCACCAAGGAAATATTTTGTGGGCTATCCAGCTTCAACACGTATTTCGGTTCGTCATTGACAGTAAGAGTATATACGAGTCCATCTGTGGTTCCATCCATCTTATTAGTAAGTTTAGAGGTAGAATCAATTACACTTATTTCACGAAGTTCTTTAATGATGTCGTTAACATCTAGTTTTAGTGTCATTACTGCCTCCTGAGCTTTCACCATATATTTCAATTGTAATTCTCAGGTGATTTAAATACTAGGTACAGTTTGGATATATTTTAACTATCCTGCCCGTTAGCTCAATAAAATAAGCAGGCCACCGCAGCGCCTGCTCAACTATGTGTTATTCATCTATCGTTTCCCGTTAGCTTAACGTCTTCATATTGTTCCAATCTTCAAGTAATACCCCGTATGTTTTTACATCGCTAAAAGCTCCATTCTTAAGTAGTGTATCTTTCCTAAGTGTCCCTTCTAGAACCATTCCAAGCTTTTTCATAACATGTCCAGATGCAGCATTGTCTGCATGGTACCATGCTACTATTTTGTGCATGCCTAGTTCTTCAAATGCAAATCTCATGACTTCATAAGCGGTTTCCGTTACAATACCGATATTCCACCATTTTGAACCGATATAATAGCCCAATTCACAACGACATGACTTATTTGATATATCAAGCAAATGAACTGAACCTATCACTTCATCTTCAAACTCAATCGCCTAACGGTAAAACTCGGGATTTTCGTATCCTGATATCCATTTGGTAAGCATTTCAGCCGTTTCTTCCAGCGATTCATGAGTTTCCCACGACAAATTATTTAGTCATTTGAGCATCACTTGTCATGTTGTGGTATACCGCATGTTTGTCGTTCTTTGCAAACTTACGTAAAACCAGCCGTTTCGTTTTTATCGGAACTGTTCCTTTATGTATCAGCACAATTTATCTCCTCAATATGTAGAATTTGAAACTAGCAGCTCGCAATATTTACAATTTATTTCTATATGTTACTGTCTCTATCCTACCCGTTAGCTGAATAGCCAAAAACAGAAAAGCTGACTGTTCACGCAGTCAGCTCTTTATTTTATTCAACTCTTATTTCTCGATAACACAAACAAATATTACTTCATTCAGCTATTACAAGATCCTTCTCTTCACACCATTCAATAACTAATTCCTTTATCTCTTTTTCTTTGAATTCATACCATTGTTTTTCGACATCATGTTCTCTGATCCTGTCTTTAAATCTTCTAAATGCCCCTCTTCCTTGAATTGCTCCAAACAATTCTTCTCGAACCTCTACTTCGCTTAATGTCCTGATAAATTCTTCTACAATTTCATACTCATGGTACTCGTTTCTTAATGTGAAATCGAGGTAAACCTCGTCTTCATCCTCTATAATTTTTATTGCTTGTTCAATGTTCTCTCTTTGCCATTCTGGATATTTTTCAAGTGGCTCTTCATCTTCAGCCGCTCTCATCTCGTCTCTCGATAATGTTATAACTTCTCCTGTCTGAGTGTTTATAAAGGTAAATGTCTCATCCATTTGAATTTCGATTTCATTAATTAGATCATCTAATTTTACCACTGCTTTTTTCTTCATTTCATACCTGTCCTTTCATTGAAATCCCTTCTACAATACAGTTTATTTAAAATACCTGAATAAATCAAAGAGGAGCCACTTTAGTAAATTTAACTCATCCTCAACAATTGTTACCCGTTAGTTCAATAACATATGGTTTAGCATTTTGAGTATATTTCATTAAATAAGGGATACAAGTTTTTCCCCACGTTTTAAATACTTAGTTAGATGTTCTTTTAGGAGTATATCTTCATTATTCTTTATTAAATTTATTGTTTGAGCAGTAAAATTCCAATTTAAACAACCTGATAACCATAGCAATGAAGGGAGTCTGCTAAAATCACTTTGATTAAGAATTTCTTTTGCCTCATAACCGCGTAAGACAGCCTTTCCAAGAGCAGGAAACATTTCATGGGAGCCTATTCCATGAGGTCGTGAATACCATTTTATTAGCCATGCTAAGCCTTCTACTCTATCCGTATAAGTGATTGACTCAAAATCAACGATTCCAATGATTTCACCGTTACTATCCCACAGTATATTTAGATTGTTTAGGTCACTTTGAACTATGAACTCCAATGATTCAGATTTGGCTTTTTCTATATGATATTCTACAAGAGATATGTAGTTTTGTAACAATTCGTCTGTTCTTGCCGTAAACTTGATTGAGCCTAATTCTCTACGAATCATTTCAAGAAATTGTTCTGAACCATAAACATGGGATTCTTTCGTAAAGACCTCACTTTCAAATTTTACTGATATGTCGTGAATCTTTCGTGCCAGTTTACTAAATTTTTCTGATACGGACTCAGTACAATGAGTAATATGTTCACCTTCAATCCACTCAAATAATACGAATCTCCATTCCTTTTCCCCATCATTAACCAAAGTAAATGGTTCATTATAAACAGTTGACCGATGCTTCATAAAAGGAATTCCAGATTCACGCAGATAATTGCAATATTTAATTTGTTCTGTAAGAACTTTATCCGTTAATTTAACAAATACGCTACTTTCATATCGCTCATGGCTAATAAATCTTGCTGAGAACGACTTTTCTTTTAAATGAATTTTAAAATGTAAATCCCCATGCCAAGTATTCGATTGAAGCTCTTTTTCGACAACCAAATCTTCAGGATTATATCCATATTGCTTTACTGCCACTTGAAGTAACTTAATGTTATCCATAACTGAAACACCTTCCTCAGCTTTTACTAACTTAGTTTTACATTACCATAAGTTGTTGGTTCTGCTAAGGTGTTACTCGACTAAACTGCCCGTTAGCTTAATAAAATGAGAAGACCATCGCAGAGCCTGCTCATTCATGTGTATTATTCAACAATCGTTCCTCGTTAGCGTAACGAGCTATCTCTCAGTCTCAGTTATAAATTGCTTTCAAATACTCCAACCTCATCCTGAAACATCATTTCTAAATGTTGTTTTATTCCATGGACATCCTTTAAATTTATGGGGAACTCCACAATTAGATGGTTTGCAATTTGAAGCTCCTTCGAAGTATCGGAATCAAGAAATATTTCAACTGAACTGCTCTTTAAAATCAATTTTTCAACCACTCCATAGGTTGAACACATATCTTCCTTGTATGTAATGTGTACTTTATCTAATCCAAGAGTTTTGTCCTGCTCATCACTTTTCATTGACTTTTGCAAAAGTAAATACTCATTAGTATCATATTCATCATCAGCAAAACCAACCAGAACGACATCAATCTCCTCATCAGAATTTGAATACAGAAAATTGGCTTGTAATTTTTGCATCCGTTTTTCAACACCCTTTAACAATTCTACTCTATTGCGCCTGTATATCATGTTAACACATATTGGTATTGAGCATAACAGCCAGTTAGCGTAACGAAGGGCCGCCCGTTGGCAGCCCTCATGGTATTGAACTATCGTTACCCGTTAGTTTAACCACCTGTTATGTGTTCATCAGTTCCATCAATGTTCGATTATATACTTCTCCCAGTGTTTGATTTCGTCATCATCAGGTTCGACCAGTAGTTCATCTGTTGAAGATGCTTTTTCAGCATTATTAACATAGTTAGGATGTTCCCAAGTTGATTCACATTCACTACAACATAGAATTAGCTTGTTTGATTCAGCCTCTTTTAAAATTTCAACCCAGCCCTGGTCACAAATCACACACCATTTTACTTTGTTTTTGTAGTTATTAATACTAATCATCCTATCTATCATAGAAGTCATTCTTTTAAGCATCCTGCCCGTTAGCTTAATAAGGTGAGCAGGCCACCGTAGCGCCTGCTCATCCATGTGTGTTATTCAACTATCGAGTCCCGTTTGCTGTCTAGGGTTTCTTTTTCAAGCCTCCCAATCAACTCTTTCAGGGCTCTAATGCGTTCGAAATTTTCTTCTTCAAAATCATCCAACATTTTCCTTGAATCATCCCGTTTCCCTTTTATAGGCTCAACGAACTGCTCATACATGTTTTTCTTAGCCAAGTAATCCATGTGTTCAGCACTGGCGTATAAAAAATCAATACGTAAATCAAAGTGAGTAAGTGCCTCTTTATAAGTCTTACGGTTTTGTTCCAACGTAATAAGCTCATCCTTCAGTTCACCAAGCCACACTCTAAGACTAAGTTCTCTGTCCGCATTCGACACTTAATATTACCTCCAAATCGTTGAATACACTGAATCATCTTTTGTACAGGTTGCTGCGTTGTCATTTAATTCTATCTATTGGAACTATCCTGCCCGTTAGCTGAATAAAGGGTTTGTTACCATCCCTATGTATTTCTTCAGGTCATCCTTCGCATGTTGATTATGATGCCAAACACTAAGGTTCCAACTCATATAACGAATTCCAAGGTAACGAGACGCTATTGAGAATAATTCTTCAAACCGCGCCTGTGGAATATCGATGCTGAGAGCGCCTAAAAAGCTTTGATAATCTTTTATTTGTCTCAAGTTGCTACACCGCAGAGGAATGTCAAAGAATAGTGATCCGTACTGTGCTTCCTCCCAGTCAATAAAATACACATCCACATTGTTATATACTAATACGTTTCCTGGATTGAGATCATTATGTATCAAGGTATGTGTACTTACATCATCGATAACAACACCGATTTCTTCAACTATGCTATTTGCTACATCCTCAATTTTTGATATTATGTGTGATCCAAATTCCTCAATGAATGCTATATTTTCTTTTGCAGCTTCCCACGAAGGTTTCCATCGTCCATTTATCATTTCTATAATATGAGTTCGATCAACGCTAGGTATCCATGATAATTCTTCTTTAAAACCCATATTGCTTCGATGGATATAGGCTAGTGCTTGTAATTCCTTTTTTTGAAGCATCTCAATATCCAGACTACTATATTCCGTTTGATAGTCCACATCTTGAATACAAATCAAGCTACGGCCTTCGGTGAGCGAATTTTTTGACAAACTAAATGGGACATTTGCTTTTTGGCAATATAATCTGGAGAGTGTGGATCGTTCAATTAACGTTGCCTTCTTTGTAACGAGAGAAATGTCTGTTTCTTCTTCGTTTACCTTTAGTTTTACATTGTGCCGCAACAATTCAACTGCCTGAAATCCCATACCTATGGGTTTACTTTCGATACTTAAGATTTGGGCATCAGGGAAAATAAAACGATCAATTGTATCTTTTAATAATTCATGTACTTCGATGTTTTCCTTGCTCATTCGACGGTCTCCATTATCCATAACCTCACAATAAAATGTTTAATCGTAACATAACAGACAACCTGCTATTCAACTATCGTTCCCCGTTAGTTTAGTCCTCCACGCCACCCCAAGAAAGTATATGAATTTCTAATTGTAATTTAAGGTCTGACAACTTCTTTAGCACACCTGGCTCCAGTACCACACCCACTTGGGCATAATCGGATTGAAGAAACCATGTAAGATATACCTTATGTTCCTCAGACGCTCGATGAATATAATCTGACTTTGCGATTAGTAGTGAAAGAAATTCTCCTAATACATTATTAGGATTGTCTGATTCACCGTATTTGACTTGATATTGCCAAAGATTCTCCTGCATCCTTTGATTCAACGCTTTACTAATAAAATCACCTTTTTTCTTACTATCCGTTGGTTTTAATCCAATACTATTCGTAATATCATCAATATTCAGGTTATCAGAACGAATTAACAAAGTGAAACTGCCCGTCAAACTCAATTGAAACACTCCCTTGTATATCAGAGATACTTCCTAAAAAATTTGCCATTAATAATTCTTTACGATAACACCATTATCCTGCCCGTTAGCTTAACTCCAACTTCCTGTACCTCTTCAATTTGTTTCCGATTAATACTTTTTATTGATATAACTTCCTTCTGGCACTTTGTATAGAATATAATCTTTTGTCCACTGTTTCCCTGAAATAATAACCCGTTCCCCATTTTAAAAAAATATCCCTGAACCCTCATAATAGTCGTATTTCAACCCTCGATCTTCCATTTGCTTGATGACTTCGTCTCTTCCCTCTCTTTGATTCCCTCTAAAACCTAGCCAATAAAAGCCATTAATATTTGATAATTCAACTAATTTATTGTTATTCTTATCCAATTTCTCAACGACTTCTTTTTTTGATCCTCCTTCAAAAGGAAGCTCTGGGTAATAAGCTTTGTTAGAGTAAACCCAAAAACCTATGAAGATAAATACAGCCAGTAATGTGACGGTTAGAAATAGTAAGTTCTTATATCGTTTCACGATGTCGTTGTTTCCTTTCTCAGTAAATAGTTAGAGACACTCAAGCACAATATTAGACGAACACGAGGGAGAATTGTTGCGCTATCCTGCCCGTAGTTCAATATGAAATTCATTAACTTCAAGCAATTACCGACATTATATCGTCTTTGTCATCTTTTTCTAAAAGAGTTACATTTCCTTTTACAACCCTGAATTTCCAATAACTAAGAACAACCATATCATTGACTTTCATGTTCCAATCTTTGATAAGTGTAACTTCGTAAGTATCTTTATCGATTACAGCAACCTTTGTGGTTAACTCTAAATTTGCTTTTGAACCTAAGGGGCCTCCTATTGGGACCTTCATTTTCTTAGTTCCAGTTCGTTTAGGAAAATCCACATTTAAATGGGGTTCATTTAATTTATTAACTTCCGACAGAGTGAATCTTATTGCATCAGTTCGACTTAAAGAAGTATTGCAAGTGGTTAGTACAATGAGGCTTATTATTGTTATGACGATAATTCCGAATCTCATCGTTTCATCCTGCCCCTTTTAATTCCTTTGATTATATTTATGAAGTGGAAGCCACTTTCAATGCATTGGTTGTTTTATTCTCAGCATTACTGTCCGTTAGCGTAACGAAGGGCCGCCCGCTGGCAGCCCTCATGGTATTGAACTATCGTTCCCCGTTAGCTTAATGTTAAAGTCAGAATAAGATGTCATTTTTCATTCTACAATTTTATTTTCGCGGATTTTCTGTCTCCTTAGAACGATGCAATGTGCTATTAGAAACATTGCAGCTCCGCCAGCGGTATTATATATAAAATAGGGTAGAACATAATTTGTACAGTAAAAAGGTAGTTCTTCGCAAAGTAAGCTATAACCAGCTGTTGGGAAATCGCGTCCATACCAACTTGCTGGAAAACCTTTGGCGAGAATAGTCGCTAAAAAGGCAACTCCGAGCTTATCAACTGTTAGGGTTACCAGAAAGGTATGTACCAACGTTACATGATTATATTGGACTCGAAAGCTTATTACATAAACTACAAATAACACGCCAATATTAGGAATAATGGTAAAGACTATCCCATAATACAACCACGAGATCGACCTGGACTGATCTGCTGGAATTTCAATTATTAATGAGTAACTAATTGCCGCAAACATGTATGTTAAGAAGTAAAAGATCGTATAAGTCAAACCGATAATCATCGTTATAGAAATATAGGGATACTTTTTCAAAGTCATGAACTCTCCTCCTAAATACATATAGCATTGTACCATGTAATCAATATTCCTATTTTATCGCAGTTTTTAGTACATAACTGCCAGTTGGCGTAACGAAGGGCCGCCCGCTGGCAGCCCTCATGGTATTGAACTATCGTTTCCCGTTAGTTAAAGTAGGCATCCCTTCATTTTAGTATGTCTCCTTTCAGAGCACCATGTATCAGTTCATTTGTGATCTCCAATGCATCATCCCTTTTTTGTGCAGGTGCTGATATGATATACCCGCTACGACCATCAAAACCTGATTGATCAGGGTTCTTAGCATCTTTTGTAAATTTTAAAATTGTAAGTTTACTAAAATCGTCGTTAATAAAAATATTACCGTAAGCAAAATGTTTAGGCTGTCCCTTTTCATTATAGGTATAAAATAGAACTGCTTCACCATATTCGTTCAGTGTAATCTTTAATTGTCGATGCTCTTCTGGAACAGGTATATTTTCACCTTTAATATCGATTATTCCTGTGAATGATCTTACTCCTTTTATGCTCTTTTTCATTTTACCATTTACAAATATGGTATCTGGCTTCACAAAATCACTATTTTCTTCACCCAATTGATACAATACTCCTTGAATCGTAAATTTATAGTGCTTTGGGTATGTATACATTAATATCCATACAATAAATGCCACTATAAGAAGTACAATTGGTATCCTTAGTTTTTTCTTCAATTGTCAACCACCACCTCAACTAACATTAAATGTAACTATCCGCAAGTACAATGAAAGGCTTGAATCTCACCACTAAATAAGTAGAGTAGTGATTAAAGTATCCTGCCCGTTAGCTTAATAATTAAAGGGAGCAGCTGTCCCGTTTCTTATTAACGCTAAATCTGCGATAATATTAGACCCATCAGCATTGATTAAATCTATGTGCCATTTGCCTACTTGTTCCAGTCCCCAGTGCATCTCTGCTCCATAGAAAGTACCAGGAGCGACTGTTGCTTCAATCCACTTATTACTTAAAGGAGACTCTAAACGAAGAAACAACTCTTTCTTACCTGTATTATGTACGAAAAATTGCAGCGGTTCCCTTTTACTATCTGTTTGTGTGCTGTACTCAAAAGTGAGTGCGCCTTGACCGTCAGCAAGTACTGTTTGACTAAGGAGAGCCTCCTTTAAGGCAGAGTCACTTGGCATTGCGTCTACTTCGAACACATGAATAGTAGGGTCTTCAGCAAGTTTATTTAATGATGCCCCTTTCACTTCTCCAGTGTTAATTGGGTTGTTCTCATTGGGATAGATTTTATTCGGACTAACTGATGAAGAAAAATGTGCCCCCCATGCAAGTAATACAACTGTAAGGGTCAAAAGACTGTATATTAAGTATTTTTTTTTCATTTACTGCACCTCTAATTCTAAAATAAATATATGCTCTTCTATATACATTACCATATATTAACTCAGTACGGTTACCATGTTAACCTGCCCGTTAGTTTAATGAAATGAGCGGGCTACCTCAGTGCCTGCTCATCGTTGTGTACTATTCAACTAACGTTACCCGTTAGCTTAACAACAAAGCACTAACATTTGTCTGATTAAGATAGTAGGCTTCCCACGAATACCACCCAAGATTCGAATAAGACTAGGGCAATAGAACCGAGAATTGCAATTATTGATTGGAAGGCTGATCTCCAATTTTTCATCCCACCTAGACCCATCACACTTAAAAAGAACACGATAATCGACGCACTCAAGATTGCGTAATGTCGATTAAATGGAATTGATGGTAGAGGTATAAAAATTGCTACCCAGCAGAACAACATTAATACCATAGACCATAAGTTTAGTTTTGCTGAAATCTGCATAAATCCTCCTTAATCCTTGGGACTGGAACTGTTATGTATTCTATATTAGACCACAATTTACATCTATCCTGCCCGTTAGCGTAATCAAAAATTGGAGCAGCTGCCGTCTGCAACTGCTCCAATTGTGTTTAACTAACGTTCTCCGTTAGCTTAACAACTAATTGTTTATTTTCTATCCCATCCAATAGCTAATTCAACTAAATTGTTTCCACCTATTGTAATACCCTTCTGTCCAATTATCCGACCACCTTGTGCTTTATAAAATTCTATGGAAGGATTATCTTTGAGAACCCACAACATCATTGATGAGTAGCGATTATCCTTTAATGATTCTACAACTGAATTAAACAGCATTTTTCCTAAGCCTATTCGTTGGAAGCCCTTTAACAAATAGATTGCATATAGTTCTCCATCATATTCAAATTCATCATGCCGACTTCGACCCCCACTAGAAAATCCAACGATTTTACCTGCACTGTCCTCTGCAACGAATATCTTTTCATGTACGTTTAGATTCTCAAAAGTCCATAACCAACTTTTCATTCTATTTTCAACGGAGAGATTGGACAAATACGATTCGGATATAATGCCGTTATAAGTGGTTTTCCAGCTATCAACATGAACAATTGCGATTTTTTCAGCATCCTCAATGTGAGCTTCTCGTATTTTCATCAGTTTTCCCTCAATCCGATAGACAATTTATTCTAATATTACCATATGAAAGAATTGAAGATAACTGCCCGTTAGTTGAGTGAAAAATAGAGCCTCTGCACCGTGGCAGCATACTCCCCTATCGTTCCCCGTTAGCTCAACGTTTAATTGAATTCCCCTTTAAATGGCTTTTTAAAATCCCGTATTTGTTTGTTATTTTGATCGTATTCAGCCCAATAGAACACATCTCTAAAATCTATTTTTGCAATGTTGAGATATTTTTGAAGCTGTTCAATACTTCCTTCAGATAAAAACAAAATTGATCTAATTAATCTCAATATAAACTCTTCTTCGGTGTGGAAAAAACTTTGATTAGTTAATAGATCTTCAACAAAATCGTATTGATCCTTATATTCCTGCTGTATTTTTTCAATAATATCCAAAGGAAGAATTAAACTCATATTTCAACTCCGAGCTTAATGGATTTTTGAAATTAATGGCACTACCGCAGTTTCTCATAACGTCTTATTTGCGATGACCCTAAATTTCCCATATCTGAGGTATTCGTGAAGAGATCAAACTATCCTGCCCGTTAGCTTAATAAAGAAATGGAGCAGCTGCCTCAGCAAACTACTCTTTGTTTGTTTAACTATCGTTCTCCGTTAGTTGAATGATTTAAGGTCGAATTCCGATAGCTTCCTGGTGAACACATTCAACGCATTCGACTTATTTATGTCCTGAAAAATCATCTTGGATCTTTTTCAATCTTTCAAGGTGTGGTTTCAATTGCCGCAGTATCTCCGCTTTATAAGGCGCTACTTGCTCTTGGAAAAACATGCGATGTGCGTCTTCCTTAAACGACGCAATTGTCTTGTCTAATGCACGGAGCTCCATCGCCAGCAAGTGCAAGGTTTCTCTAGTCTTGGCGTCTATCGTTTTAGGATTAGACTTCCAATACGAGTAGCTTATACTGTATAACGGTCCCCATACCCGCGCTTCAAGAGCAAGAATAAACATGTCCTGCTGCTCATCCGTTGTCATTGCCGTATTATTAACTAAAAGCTTAGGGACAGCATTGTTTGTGTAGATATCGCTAAATTCAATGAGTGTTAACAGTTGCTCATCAATTTCTTCTGCTTGTATCTTTGCCTTATCAATCAATTGTCGAATCTTAACAGGATCTTCGTTTTCCTTCGACTCACTGATTGCCATCAAAGTGTCAGCAAGCGGAATCGTTTCAGAAGCGTGCTTCACTAAATAGGCAAATGCCGAGTCGTTCTTCAGCTGATACAGTGAATTTAGGCTGTTGTATTTAACAGATGACTGGTTTTCCAAATGTCTGTACACTGCAACGTTTATTAATATGATAATGATAAGTAGTAGTGCGTAGATCTTTATGTGCTTTGGCAAAGTGTACTTCCTTTCTGATCAAATGTATTCTAATAATTCTTAGTCGCCCAATTGAACCACATTGTAGCACATGATGCCAGTTTAGTCAGATTCTATTTAATTCTATTTTCTACACCCAACAACACTTAACATACTCCCATATTTTCGGAAGCCTGCTTTTGTTGCGTTAACCTGCCCGTTAGTTTAATCTTTATGGAGATATAAGCCAATGAGGTTAATGCCCGCCAAGTAAAACGGATAGAACATTAAAGCAGCGATTATAATCAACCCAGTAACAGGATTTGGATTATCAGCTGGACTACTTATTGAGAAGAAGGTGATGAAGATAAAGACATATATGACGAAATAAGGAATCCAGAGAAAAGTGGAAAAGAAGCTTATTTTTTTACCCTTCAACCAATGTTTTATTAAAATCACAAAAAATATAGTCGAAAAAATTAGTGCAACAACATTAATAAGCGAAACAACTTTATTAACCATCCCTAGTTCTATCCCTGATAACCTACTAATTCGATATACATTGCCCATTAGTTCAAGACCGACGAAGGGCAGGAAAGCAAAAATGGCACTTACCACATTTAACTTCAAGAAAAATTTCATACTAATGCTGCTCCCCCACGTTCGCTTCTCAAAACTATCTTACCAATAAGACGAATATAACCCAATTAGGTTTCGTTATCCTGCCCGTTAGCTTAACAAAGAAAGGGAGCAGCTGCCACGTAGCAAACTGCTCCTTATTTGTTCAACTAGAGTTCCCCGTCACTTCAATGAAGACCATGATGAATAATTTGATATCGAATTACCTCATTACCGAAGGTAAACCAAATTAGTAAAAGCCAGACTACAATACCCATTACCAAACTAAACAACGCAAAAAAACGGCTTTCCTTTTTCAACAATGGATACAGTACGATTAATAATGTTCCGATTCCCAGAGTGAGTACAACAGTTAGTTGAGCTGCTAAAGTTTCGAAAACCAACTAATTCTCCCCTTTCCCTGCGAAACTAATTTTAACACAAAAACAGGAAAAATAGGGTATATTTAAAAAAACTGCATAGATTCCTTTTGTTCAACTATCCTGCCCGTTAGTTCAACGACGAACGGCAGCCGATCGACGGCATAGAAGCCGCGGTGTCTTTAAAGAACTAACGTTACCCGTTAGTTCAATGACCTACACCATTTAAGAACTGCTTGGTCAACATCATCAATATAGCCAACATCATCAATTAAATTCCAAAGTATAATTTTATCTGCTTCGTCGTTTTCTTTAAACGGGGTTATGTAATCCAACTCAGCATAATAAATCGGGTTAAATTTTATTGTTCCATCTGGTTTCCTTACTTTCAGTAAACCTTTAAAATCCATATCTTGAACAACCTGCGCTGTTTCCTCTAAAAGCTCCCGAATAGCGCATTCTTTAGCTGTTTCATTGTCTTCTCTTCCTCCAGCAGGTACTTCCCACTGTTTTCTCCATGTATTAAAACAAAGAAGATACTTACCGTAAAAACTAACCACGGCGTATGAACCTGCCAACGGAGTGAAATTTATTAGTTCATGTTCATTCAATGGAATGCACCCTAAAAACTCGTAGCCATTTTTATTAATAATAGCTGTCAATTTAAACCCTCCTTCACCAAAAATTGTACCATAAATTTGAAGGAGAATATTGCGCATAACTGCCAGTTAGCTTAACAAAAAAAAGGGAGCAACTGCCACGAAGCAAACTGCTCCTTGTTTGTTCAACTATCGTTCCCCGTTAGTTGAATACTGCTGCTTCTTCAAAAGCCAATTTATAAACCTCACTGCTTTCTTTTATTTCGATACTTTTCATGGCTGTTATATACTTGATAACTTTTTGCTCATCAATATATGAGAATGTATCAAGTAAATCTTCATGGTGAATCAGCCAACTTAAAGTAATCACGATTGCATAAAAGATGTTTGGAAACTCCCGCTCAATTTCACTCTGGCGTTGTAATAATGCATCCATATATTTCTCAAAATCATGGCATTCGTAAAGTTCTTTTCTGGTCCTATAAAAAGGAAATCCACTGCCATCTTGCCACTCAGTTAATAGTCCAAAAAATGCAATAAGAGAGGCTGAACGATACCTAATTTTATTATCGTCGAAATGCAAATGGTAAGGGTAGAGTAGCCCTGTACACCAATCCAAATCAACGATGCCTCCTTCCTCACGAATGCATTCATATAACAAGTTTATTTTGTCTTCCAGCTTAGAATAATCCTTTATTTTACTCACCTCTATTGTTAACAACCGAGATTTAGCTACGCTATTTAACAATCGTATCCCGTTAGTTTAATACCTAGGATGGATTATTCACTTTGCTTATTAGATCAAGTTCTTTTCTAAAAGTATTTCAATCTTTTCTTGAGGGATACTTTTTAATAGATCCCCGTTTGAAACGTCTATTGATTCCCAATCTGAATAAACAACAAAATCATCAGAAATTGGTATAATGTCACTCCAGTTATATGCATTTAATTTTTTTGCGACTTCAAACCGTATTGTCTGACAACCTTCCCAAAACTCTTCCCATTTCTCATTTCCAAATAAACTCACTAATGTTTCCTGCTTATGTTGAAAAGTTTGTTCTTGATCTTCAAAACCAGTTTGATAATTAGCGGGCATCTCTCCAGAGTTCCATAAATACCACTTATCATCAGTTCCCGATTCCTCGATCATCTTGTTTCTGTAAGATTCAATTCCTAATGTAATTAGCCCAAGAACAGGTTCATAATCGGTTCCAAGTAAAGATACATAGCAAACCTTATCTCCTTGATTTAATTTAATTTTCTGTACCGCATTAGGTATTTCTCTTAGGAGCACTTGCTTCAATTCTAAAAGCAACTCATCTTTCCCCATAATACACCTCTTATTGTTATTTATTTTAATTCCAAAAAGTGGATCATAATAAAGTTCGATTCCTATTGAATTTTTCTGGGTATGGCTACCCAACTACCGCTGCTTTAATAAACAAAAAGAGGAGCTGCCGCAAAGCAAGCCCCTCAACTATCGTTTCCCGTTAGTGCAACTCCCCAGGGTTGAATATTCTATGTACAGTTGTTATTTATCGCACGGGAAAACGGATTTTCCGTTTCGTACATCTATCGTCAAATCGTCTATCCACTGCAACTTTCGGTCCCTCGTCAACTTCACGAATAAATAATAACTATCACCGCTATTATCATTTATTACCATTTGGTAATCACTATGTCCCAAGATAGGACGGCAAAACTTCGTTAACTCCAGAGCGTCTTGTTCGGAATATTGTTTTTGGATGTAGTCGAAGGTCAAACTCTTAGCAATTTCTTTTCTTTCTTTCAATTCAATTATGTATTGGATTGCCAGCACAGTGAAGACTACGAAAAATCCGCTTAGAACAACAACTATCATTTTTTTTGTTATTTTTGCCACCTCCCGTATTCTTCACCGTCAGCAACGATAACGATACTACCCAATAATTAGCTGACGCCGTTATATATGATGGCAGCTGTGTTTTAGTCTCCCATAATTCCCCTAATTTGAAATTACTATATAGACGTTTTGAATTACTACTTGTTGCGCTAAACTGCCCGTTAGCTTAACAAAGAACGGGAGCAACTGCCACGTAGCAAACTGCTCCTTGTTTGTTCAACTATCGTTACCCGTTAGTTGAACAACTTTACTGCCCCGAAACCCCCAGGAGACCATAATCGAACGGATGCTTAAAATCCATCATCAGGTTGATTATTATTAAGTTCTCGCAACAAAATTTCAATAGTATCTCTAATTTCAAATCTGTCTTTAGACCGTTTTGTTTTTAATTCATTCCAGTCCTCATCTACAAGCACTAACCTATACGCCCCATTTATACTACTATCTGGGTACCAACCTAAATCAATTATACGTGCATTACTTTCTGGAATGACATATCTTCCATTTACATTTTCGAGTTTTTGAATATACATAATATCTTCCGTGAAGTATTCCCAGTTGCTTAACAAGTCATCTTCTTCGGCTTGAATTGGATCAACATCATGAAATTTATTATTAATTATTGCATAACCATTTGGAATTTTTATTCGCATTAAACTCATGATGTTATCACTCCTAAATAATTTGTTTGAAGTATTCGCTAAAAGTTTAAGCAATCCTGCCCGTTAGATTAATAAAAACAAGGAGCAGCTACCGTAGTATCTGCTCCTAGCACTGTTCAACTAATGTTACCCGTTAGTTTAATGATTCTTAAAGTCGTCCACATCTTTACTCCAATCGGTTTCAATCCACACTTTTAATTCTGGAGATACAATTCTACATGCTTTGCCATTTTGATATACAGTAACCTGATTGGGAATGGACTCGGAGTGTACTTCAGTGCTACCGTTCTCCAACTTTTTGGCTATGGCACCTACTGCGTCTACAATCTGTATTGTGTCACCATTTTTAAATTTAATAACAAGAGACGTTGGACTTCCACCTATGGGTGTAAACTGGTTGGAAGCCTGCCCAATGAGCTTAGCTTCTTGGAGATGCCTTATAATTTTTGAAATAACTTGTTTGTCTTTTGTACTCTGAGCGTCAAACAGAATTATCATATTATTAGATCCGACTCCGACTTGGGGAGGAAAAAGCCGAACGGAATCAACGAGGTCAACACCCTGTACTTGAATCAACCTGCTATTATTCTTATGAAATTGAGTGTAGGCAACCAGTGCAAGAATTGCGGTTAAAAAGCTAAATAAAAAAACCTTCATCATCACATACTTTTTAGTTTTCTTCATGACCTCACCCCATATGTTAATACTAAAGAAATTAGATTTTAGTTGCGTTATACTACCCGTTAGCTTAATAAAGAAAGGAAGCAGCTGCCGTATTCTTGTTTGTTCAACTAACGTTACCCGTTAGTTGAAAGCTGTAACTCTTCTTTATTGCCATTCCACTCAACGGTTACATTAATTATCGAATCTTTCGGTGGAAGGGCACCATTACCCCCAGTTTTTGAAACAATCGAACTGCTTCCCGATAATTTATGCTCCCCACTGCCCCCGATATTGGTTCCATTATACTTATATTTGATATCACTTGTTTCTTGTGGATTTTTCCCTTTGTAAATGATCTTCAATGTTTCGTTATGAGATTCCCCCTGTGGATTCTCAATTGTATAACTTGCTGACCAGTTCTTACTCTCGCCTGTATAAACTGTGGGGGAACTGTTTAAACAACCACATAAGGGTATAAACATAAATACGAAAATCAGAATTTTCTTCATTAAACCTACCTCCTTGAAGTTCACAATCTATAATGTCCGTCATTCATTTTAACACAGGTTTATTGAACAAAACTGCCCGTTAGCTTAACGAAAACAAGGAGCAACTGCCGTGGCAAACTGCTCCTTGTTTGATTCAACTATTGTTACCCGTTAGTTCAATTAGACCGAGGGGGAAAATGTAGGTTTTTTATTTTTATACTGATTATACTTACATCCTAATGTTATAACCGATAATTTCATTTGCATCTGTATCGATATAAATACAGTTTGAACCTAATAGGGCATCAAAAGTAGTCTTAAATAAGACCCGAGCTATGCTTTCAGGTTTTTCTTTGGTTGTTTTTAACCCAATGTCATCCCACTTAGCTAGCGTGACCTCAGCTTGCTTCCAGTCACCAATAACTGTTTCTTTCTCAGCTTCCTTCAATGAATTCCAGGCGATCTCTCGCATCTTCATTTCATCTAATGACTTTGACTCTGTTGTTCCTTTACTACAACCTATAAGAGTCATAATTAATACGAAACACAGTAACATTAGTTTAATCTTCAAATATACACCTCCTGAGCTATCACGTTTAATAGTTTGGTTGTATCTTCTACCATTTATTAGACGTAATAAATTTCATTTTGTTCCACTACACTGCCCGTTAGCTTAATGCCGTGAACGCCGCGCCCGAGTAGAGAGAAGGAGCCAAGTGTCAGCAACGGATCACGAGGAGCTGTTTTATTGAACTATCGTTACCCGTTAGTTGAATAATGACAAAATCATTCATCTGTTGTGTCGATACCCAATCCCCTAATTTGAATTCTCAGACGGGATGGGCGGCGCTGACTCATATCGCCAGGCTCGGGTATAAATTCCTTGTTTTTAAGCCGTGATTCGAAATAATCTTTTTTGACAACTTCTATTTCTTTCAACATTTTGACCATTGTTGTGCCAAAAGCATGACATCCAGGAAGTTCTTCTACGAGACCAAAATAATAACCCGAACGATTATTGCTCTCAGGTATATATTCGGAAATAAAGTTGTAACTCCTTGTCATGTAATATGCAATATCTTTACTCACACATCCACAGCCTTTAAGAGTTATTCTGTAACTGATTAACAAACAAATGTACTCGTTAAATAATTCGTTTTGGGAGTTTCAATATCCTTCCAGTTTAACAAAGTGAACCCCTAAACACCACGTTAACCTGCCCGTTAGCTTAATCTCTTGACCTCTTCTGATACCCGTACTTCTCTGGATTTTCAACATACCAACTAAGAGGAATGCAGTCTTTCACATCAATTGAAAGTATAAACTCATTCTCAGCGTAAATCCGTAGACTGCCGCTTCCAGATGGCCAGTCCGATATAAAATCTATGTAATACTCCTTCTTACTAGGTGATATGATATTTCCCCAACTCCGCGTAACTCGTACAATACCCTCTGGTCCGTATAAAAAACCTTCGTCATTTCCTTTATAAAGTGCAACTTTAATGGCTCCTGCCTCGATATTAGGAAATTTTACCGAAACCATCCCAGAAACATATATATCCCCTTCGACTTCCAGATGCTTCTTTAGTTCCTTATATAGAGACGAGTAACTGTTATAATCACCCTCCTCTTTACCTACATGCCTTTTTAGTTCCTTATTTAGAGGAGTCTCACATAACACAGCAATCCCCCAAGCTTGGAACGTACACATTCGCTCAATCGGTGAAGAGAAAAAGACCTGCGCTTCCGTAAAATCAAGATGCTTATCAAAATCATCATGATTTACATGAAAATCTATCCGCATAAGTAGACCTCATCTCATTATAATTTAATTTTACAAAATGTGGATATTTAAATAATAACACATCTCTCAACGTTTACATGTTTACTTTTAGCGAAAATGAGCTGCCGACCATTGCGTTAACCTGCCCATTAGCTTAATACAGAACGGGAGCAGCTGCCGTAGCAACTACTCCTTGTTTGTTCAACTATCGTGTCCCGTTAGCGTAACAAAGGACTAGCGTTTTTTTCTATATGGAAGTAGAATGCTTTCTACCCATTCATAAAATTTATTTTTTGCTTCTTCGTAGTCATTCACCATTAAAATCACAGCACCAAACAATTCATGCCTTTGCTGAGTCTTTGCAAACAAACCTGTATCATGACTATCATCGTAGTAAACAACCCATTTGCTATCTTCAAAAAAACCAACAGCTTCGATATCATTGCCATCCTTGTAATACCCCAAGTGCCAATGGCTTATTTCCATTTATTCTTTAACTCCTTCATTTCGGAATAATTCACCACTAAGTATAGGTTCTAAACTTTATGGTCTATTCAACTATGCTGCTCGTTAGCACAATACTGAGGTCCTAATCATTTGTCCCATCTAGCCTCATATAGAGGCTTCTTTCAATGAATCCAAGAGATTTCCAAAACTGATATCCAGAAGTATTCCAATGCAGCACTTCAATATCAATGTTTTTAGTGTTTAACAAATCAAGTAACTTTTCAAAAGCTAATTTTCCATATCCTTTCCTTCTACTGCTTCTACAAATAAAGAACTGTCTTAAATACAAAGGCTGCTTAATATGATTTACCAAAGCATAACCAATGATTTCACCATTCTCTTCAAATTTATAGGCTTTATAGCCTGTGTTTATAAAAGCTCTCATTCGTTCTTTTAACTGCTCAACGTTCATTTTGTTATCATGTTTTTCATCCTCAATAAGATGCTTGTTTAATACAGCAAGAACATCCATATCTTCTTCAGAGCAGGTTTGTATTGATATTTCATTCATTGCACTCACCTCGAACTGAAATATTCGTGAATCAATTTAACTATCCTGCCTTTAGCGCAACGAAGGACTGCCACGCGGCAGCCCATTTCGATATTGAACTACCGTGTCCCTTTAGTTGAATTCGGAGGTTGGTATAATTGGAGAAAATCATGAATTTAAATTGTATTAGCTACCTTTCTGTTGAATATAATAGCATGTAAAATAAGATCTACGTTTTCAGTACGAAAGGAGATTAAAGAATCATGTTGTTATTTCTGCTAATTAGTATTATATGTATTGTTATATTAGCGAAAAGAGAAACCAAAATCCCAAAAACAGTAACAAACACATTTTTAATTGCCTCTCTATTTGTTGGCGCATTTGCAGCCGTGAAATACAGTACTCATACAAAAATAAAAACAATACAAAGTCCAGGAGTAACAGTAGTTCAAAATGCAAATTACCAATAATTACAAAAATAAACACAATAAATGTTCGAATCGCAGACGCAGCAACAGCAGTAGCCTTGGGAAAATTCCTGGCTGCTGCTGTTTTTCATTCAACTAACGTGTCCCGTTAGCTCAGTCGAAGCCGAATTAGCATTCCATTATTTTTTTTCATATCCCTGAACTTTGCCTATAACATTACCAATGGGAAGTGGACCATATATCTGACTGTCAATACTTCTCCACCAAGTATCACCCATGACAAATAGATGACTATCTGGTACTTTAAACTTCTCCATATCCATATTAAAGTAATCCTTCATGGTTTTCTGGCATGATTCGTTACACTCAGCTGCTCCTGACTGATTGACTGTCTTAAAATACTCTTCTTCATCCAGTCCCCTACTTAAAGCCTTTCCATAAAACGTATTTAACTTTTTTCCATTCACAAAAATCTGACCTTTTTTTATTTGCACAACTTCACCAGGGAGAGCAATCACCCGCGAGATGTTTTGTTCAGGCGGATTTAAACGCGGATATTTACTCTTATCAATTGCGGGTGTTTTATAATAAACCACTTCACCACGTTTAAATTCATTTTGAATGAAATAGTTGGGATCAACCACAAGCTTCCCTTTCTCCTGCGAGTCGTATTCTAGGTTGCGACGGGACATTCCATCGTTATTGTTCTGAACAAGGATTGAGTCCTGATTTTTCTCTACTGTCGCTGGCGACTCCTGAGTAGAATGGTCATTAATATTTTGCCCTTCGCAACCAACAATCAACAAAATGAAGAACACACTAAATATCATTTTTAACCACATTACTAATCCCCCTTCAAGTGTTCTCCTGCCATGATACTTGTTGTAGATATAAACGAATTAAACCCCACATAGTTGCACTAACCTGCCCGTTAGCTTAATAAAGTTCTGATTCCCTTTTACAGTGATATCTCAGATCATCTAATGAAAAAAATGCTGTCATAGGATAGCCTAATGAATTGTTTTTGGACCATGTCAAATGCACGACCGCATATTTTTGTAATTCTTCAATCCAAAAGATTACATCGTCGTTATCAATACGATGTGCCATGGCAGTATCTGCTTTTCCGAAAAGTATATGAGTATCCACTAATTCACTATTTAATTCTTTCTGATAAGCATTAGCCATATCTGCCGTTGTTGTTTCCCAAGGTTCTGTTTCCAAAAAATCTAACTGATCCATTTTTCAGACCATTCCTTTTATTAATTTGATATCTGAACGATTCAACATAGTGCTACGTTATCCTGCCCGTTAGTTTATTAAAACGAGCAGGCTACCGCAGTGCCTGCTCGTCGTTGAGTGCTATTGATCTAACGTTTCCCGTTAGCTCAATCCCTTATCTGCTGCCTCTAAATAGTCGAGAAGCACCAGTCGAGTTTTCTCGAAGTTCTCGTACTCTTTATAGAACTCCGCGTACTTACCGATACTTCCCTCGATGAATCTATACTGCGGGTACCAATTAAAGAAAGAAAGCTCTAACAATTCTCTTTGTCGGTGAGGAATATCTTCTATTTTACCAGTCAAGACATAGCTTAAAGTACCCGCAATATTCATACAGTAGGTGTTAAAATCGCCATTCAATGAGTTTTCCTCATCTCTTAGCTTCATAAAAGCATAACGGAAATCCTCCTGAATTTTATCGGAATCTCTATACGGAAATGGATTATCTAATTCAATGCTCTTCAATTCATGAACCATTTTATCCATGAGTTACCCCTTTATTAGCGTTTTTGCCATTCTCTATTTGTGAATTTCATTCTTTATCTTCAAGTAGTTTGTGCTGCTTCATATAATCTTCATATGCTTCATTTACTTTCTTTTTACAAATATTTTCCCATGATTCTTTTAGTTCCGATACCATCTTATCGTTATAAGGATTAGGGTCCATATCGCCTCCAAATCCTATCCACGCATCAGGGGCTACTTCACCCTTTTCATCTGAATAGGCTATTTCAAGAGGTGCTGGTGCATGCCCTGAGAACTCACAATTTCCCGATAAACAATGGTACCCTGGTTTACGAACTCCGTTTTTACAAAAAGGTGGAACAGGATTAATTTCATCTTGGTCACCTATCCCGTAAAGACAGTGCAACTCCACAATGAGATGTGCAAACACCACGTATTAACAACCTACTTTCTCAATAAACGTTCATGGTTATAATTCTTGCCACGTTCGAAGTATCCTGCCCGTTAGCTTAACAAATAAAGGAGCAACTGCCGCAGCGAATTGCTCCTTTTTTGTTCAACTATCGTTCTCCGTTAGTTTAGCGATCTAAAGAAATAGAATGTGTCAAAGCCATGAATAAATCGCTTTTACCATCAGGGGATATATACATTCCTTTTGCTTTTAAATGTTCAACAGATAACGCAGTTAATTCGTGTGCCATTGCCTCGTCACAGTTAAAGTATTCCTTCGTAAAAATGCCACTCCCTGTGATGGACTCTATTTCTCTCAATACTGAGGACTGTGCCCTGGTTTGATCTGTCATGCTGTTGTTTGCCCACGCCCACATCCAAGAGTTGCTTTTACTTGACCATGAACCAATAAATACGATACTAAATTCAATCATTACTTTACCATCATTTTTAAATTGAATTTTGCTTGATTCCTGGTCAAACCAATACTCTTGAAAATTCCCAAGACCATACTCTGCAAGTAATATTTCTTGTCTCTTCTGTAAATTTTCATAGCAAAAATCTAGGTATTCATCAAACTGGCTATCTGACATTGACATAAAATACTCCTTGCTTCCATATCTGATTTGTTGAATAAAATAGTTCGCCTGCTAAGATTAATATTACACTAAACTGCACGTTAGCATAATGAAGCAGCCGATCATTGTGGTCGGCTGCTTACGTGTTTTTATTGAAGTATCGTTACCCGTTAGTTTAACGATTATCTATCAGGTACTTGTATAGTACGCTCTTCTAATGAGCCATCTGTAATCATTGCACTTTTGTATCTTAGAGTCCATACCGCTGATTTTTCATCATAATTCACTTCTTTGACAACAAGGATGTTAACATTTGAAATGTCTTTATTTGTAAGTGCTTTACGTATTATTTCATCAGGAGAAAGTATTGCTTTTTCAGGTTTTTTTATTTCGGCAATCGTGACCTTCGCCGCCTTTCCCTGACCAGGGTAAGAAGTAGCCAATTCACCCTCAAACCATACATGAACGATTTCTCCTACTTTTACATCTGAAGGGATGTTTGAAACCCATACTGCGTCGTAGAACTCTTTCCTTGTTTGGTTTATTTCT
>NZ_JBWDNT010000030.1:0-53314 GCF_056269345.1 Paenibacillus sp. J22P15 | reverse complement strand
ATATTTCGCTCTCTTCCTGCGAATTACAGACTGAATACCCCTTAGCTTCATCAACCGGTATACACGTTTATGGTTGATCGTTTTTCCGGTTTGCTTGCGCATATGCAGAGTCAATTGGCGGTATCCGAAGGTACGCTCCACTTTCTCGTAGATGGATAGCATTACCTGTGTCAACTGCTCATTCTCCAGCTCGCAAGCGCTGGGTTTTCGATTTAGCCATTTGTAATAGCTCGAGCGTGCAATTCCTGCAATTTCACAGAGAAGCTGTATACTTAATGACTCATCCTTATGAAGCGCTTGAATGGCGAGATAGACCGTTTCCTGTCGAATATGTCCTAGCGTCGCCTTCTTTCGAGTTCCTCTAACTTTTTTAAGAATACATTTTCGGCCCGAAGTCGTTCAATTTCGTGCTCCATTTGCTTCATCTTGAGTTTCTGTTGATCGGTCTCCGTTAACTCTTCTAGAGCTTTCTTTCTCCCACGGCCATCTTTTAATGCTTCCTGACCACCATCTTCAAACTTCTTCATCCATTGATATACTTGCTGGTAGGAGACCTGAAATTGTCCCGAAGTCTTTTGGTAGTCATGCTGATTCGTTAGGCAATACTGGACGATCTCTATCCGTTCCTGCCATGTTGTAGAGCGACCCTTTGTCATAGCTTTTGCTTCCCCTTTGTAGGCTTTTAAGCTGCTATGACCATTATACTTCTTTATCCATTCAGAGAGCTGTGTTGTGCTGGAGATCTTGTATTTATCGATGATCTGGTACTTAGACAATTTCCCCTCAAGGTAATCTTTCACTGCTTGAAGCTTGAGTTCAGCACAATAACTTCGGTTATGTGTACGGCGCTCCAGACCTTCATAACCGTACAGCTTATAGCGACGTTGCCACTTCATCAATGTAGTATTGTTAATCTTATATTTCTTAGCAGCAGCTAGAAAACCTATCTCTCCACTAGAAACTTCTTCAATGATATTGAGTTTCTCTAGCGCATTATATTTTCCCCCGACCATGAAAAAGCTCCCCTTACAGTTACAGGTTTTATTTTTTAACCTGTCTACCGTAGGGGGAGCATATCAATCCTGAACTGCTCTCTTTTTTTTTATTACAACCCATAGACCCTTTATCCCTTATACAGTTATACAGCTTCCTCTGTTTCCGCGAGCCTTTTCCCATACACCCGGTATAGAACCAAACCAAACAGCATTCCCAAAAAAGAGATTGCCGATATAGACAAATAAAGTGTTTTGCCGCCAAAGGTTCCATAAACAGCTCCGCCCACATAGGAGGCTAAAATTCCTGAAATACCGAAGAACAGCAGCGCGAGCACCGTTTGACCAGTCGCACGCCATTCCGTTGGAACAATTCGATATAAATATTGAATAGCTGCGGAGTAGAAGACCGGGAAGGTCAACAGCTGCAAAATTTGCAAATAGGCGAGCAGGTGCGGATCGGTAATCCATGCTGAAACGAAGAACCGAAGGAAATAAAACACAGCTGCAAATGAAATAATAAGCAGCTCTTTGCCTTTCCGCATCCACCAAAAGCTGAGCGCAAATACTACAATTTCACTTCCTGCCGCCAAGAAGAATGCTTGTCCTACCAGTTCAGTACTCCCGCCAAGCTCCCGAATGTAGACGCCAAGGAACGTATCATTCATTCGTGCAGGGATTGAACAAATAAACACCAGCAATAAAAACAAAAGCGTCTCCTTGTTGCTAATAAAATGCTTGAGACTGCTTAAGGTAACCGGTTTCCCTGTAACAGGCGCATCGGGCATCATCCAGCCTATCACAAAACTAAAGATGCCAATGCCAGCAAAAAGCAGTGCCAAGCTATGCTCCCCGAAATACGAAATAACGTATCCTGTAAGCAGCGCTGCAACAGCATAACCTAAAGCTCCATAGGTGCGGATTGAGCCATAGCTGGTTCCTGACGATTCGGCTACTGTAAAATTGAGACTTTCCGTCAACGGATCAATCGACATTAGAAAGAAGTACAGAAGCATAGCAAGCAGAATAAGCATCGGATAACTGCTAGAGTCGTACAGCAAGTATCCGATTATAGTGGAGCACATGAGCAGTACTAATAGTACTTTACGAATTGATTTGGTTTTATCGCTGATCATCCCCCACAAGGGTTGGGCAATAAGAGTTACAAATCCTCCGGTACCGATGATGAAACCAATTTGTGAAGGACTAAGGCCTTGTACATCTAAATAGACTGGAAGGAAAGAAATGAACATTGCTAACAACGCGAAATACAAAAAATTAAAGCTTCGTAACAGGTTGGGTGCACTCATAAATGTTTAATTCCTCCGTGTGTGTGTTTCTTGAAATCGTGCAATCTCAATTTTTTATTTTACCATGAAATGATCCTAAATATGAAAAGGTCTACATTTATTACGATTTTCATATACATAGACAAGCTCAAAGTTGATGGACGGATTTTTTATGAAAGGATGCGATTACTGTCACATGGAGCACCTATTGCCGTTAAAAGTAGAGTTTCTGCTTATGTTTGGAGTAGCGTTATTTTGGACTATCGTCTATATTCTCGTTATTTATAAGGGCTTCAAGGATCAAGCCTGCGGAATGCCGCTCGCCTCCATCTGTGCTAATATTACTTGGGAGTTTCTGTTTACCTTTATTATGCCGTTTCACCCGCTTCAGCAAATCGCAACCTTAATATGGTTTCTACTAGACTGTATCATTCTGCTCCAATTTCTCTATTATACAAAAGGTCCTCTTCCCAAACGCACGCTGCAAGCTTCTGTTTTCACTCTGCTCGTTATCGCTTTTCTGCTGCATTATGGAATGGCGGTAGAATTTCAGGATAAATGGGGTATTTATTCAGCATTTGGCATCAATTTGATGATGTCCATTCTCTTCATAAGAATGCTCTTGATCAAAGACCTGCAAGGACAATCACTCTCCATCGCTTTCTTCAAAATGATAGGCACCTTATGCGCCTCCATCCTCTGCTTCTCACTCTTTCCACAATCTATTTTATTAATGATTATGTATGTTCTGATCCTTATTCTGGACGTTGTTTATATCCTACAGGTCTATAACAGATCGATTAAGACGATACATAAATCTTCGATCTCGAGCAAACAAATGTAATTATAAACGAAAAATATAACGATAATTTAAAAAAACAGCCGCCCTTACCTTAGGTCGGCTGATTAGTGATCTATTCCGCCTCTTCAATGCTGGATCGCATACTTTGGGCACGAAACGCCAACAATGGAAATGAACATATAAGCAGGCACCAAAGCATCGATCGAAAGGGGCAACTAGTTATGAAAATCCTATTCATATTCGTGTTATTTATGGCGTCCATCACGCTGTCAGGTCTCGTCATCGATTTGTTTTCCGGTATAAAACCTGATTTGTATTTCGATAATCTGTACCACACCTTCGTCATGTTCAGTCCGGTTGAAATGATGCTGGTTATCCTCTATGTCGTACTTATCATCGCAATTGCCTTCGCCTCCAGAAAGAAACATTAAGCGCCTATCTTCCTCGCGGAAATACGGCGTCTGATATATCCAATTAGAAACAACAAGACTGGGATCACGATTCTCATAATCGGGTGCACTTGCTCAGGCAGTACTTTGAGCCCTTCTTTCAGATGGTCCGCAATCCCCTTCGCAACGAGCAGCGACGAATAGAGAATAACGATACCGGCCGGAATGACGAGCAGCCGATGATCCCGGACTTTGAATAAGTCTGCAACTCCTATGATACCTGCGTAAAAGTAAATCGCGACTTTAAAGAAAACGCCGATAATAAGCGTCAATATAATGAGCGGATCGAGCCGCTGTATAAACTCGGCGATATTGATTCTTCTGACGACTTCGAACAGCGGAAAACTGGAGCGCGTCGCCGTATGCGTGCCCAATACGACAATATCCATGATGACGATGACGCATAACACAATTCCAGTTACAAGTATTGCAAGCTGGCCAATCTTGAGCGCTTTCTCGGGCTTTTTCATATACGGAAAAAACATCAGAAACACAATCATTTCGGCAAAGGGGAAATTGTACGCCGACGGAATCGCCTTAAACACCGGCTTCCAGCCATGCTCCAATACGGGAAACAGGTAGTCCACTTTAATAATCCCGGAAAAAACGACGAGGATCAGCATCAGGATCAACATGAACAAAAAGATGACAATAAATATTTCCGCCATTCTCGCCATAACCTTTACACCCAGCCAAAGCACGTAGCATACCGTAAACACCATTAACGAACTGATGATGAGAAGCGGGGTTCGATCGAGGACGGATTCCGATAACAGCTCGGCATAATCCCTTATATTTCTCGATGCCAAATAAAAAAAATAGTTGATATAAACAAAGGAGACAAGCCAGCCTATCGGCTTTCCGAGCACGATTTGCAAATACCCGGTTAGCGGAACGTCAGGATATTGCCGGTGTATGGCATAATAAATGCCATACAAACCAGCTCCGATCACCATGGCGATCAGCGGCACCATCCACCCGTCTTTTTTTGCCCCAAGCCCGGGACTGAATACGACAGCCGTTCCCAGCTCGAATAACAACATCAGCAAAAAAACTTGCGAAGTTTTGAGCTTTACACTTTCCAAAATATGATGACCTCGCTTTCAGCTGCTTACTTCTTTCCAGAACGATGTTTTTTTCAACCCGGTTCTCCGAATCGTCGAACTGACCTGAATCGTTACTTCGACCTCTGGCAGCATGTTATCCCATTCCGACTTTATCTTGTTCCAATAGTTCTTGTTTTCCCTCATCACGGCATCCCCGAAGCCGAATATATCGCTCTTTTTTTGTTTCGCTTGCCGGACCGCGCCTTGTATCTCCTTTTTTATACGCGACGATAATTTTTTCTCCAGCTTCGTAATGTCATTCGGCTTGGTCGGATCCGTTCCGCAAGCGTCTTCCCCAATATTCGCTTCGACCGTTACGTTGATCTCCATAGCCGGAACCGGCCCGCTGACCGTAGCCTTTATTTTCGTTTCGGAACGGGTAATTTCCATGCCGGTCCCTTCATCCTGTCCATCGCATGCGAGCGGAACGATCGTGCTCGTAATTTCGTTTTGAGCCCACATCAACCCTCTGGCATTCGGTTCCTCGATCCAGCCGGCTAGCTTCTGGGACTTCATGATGGCTAATCCAGATACCTGCATGCCCGTATCGGTGCTGATCAATCCTGGAATGACCAAAGGTTTGTGAATGATGTCCAAATATTGTCCCAATGTCACCCTTTTATTGTTGCCCCACAGCTTCTCCGATAACCTATTTTCTTCCACAATTGAGTTGGCCGACACTAATTCTAACGGAGCGCTCGCCTTCAGCACCTGATTCGCGTCAATTCCTTTTGCGATAAAGAGCTGCATCGTTGGACGAAACTCGTGGTTTCTATCCATAAAATCCAATAAGTGAGCAACCCCTTGCTTCGCTACTTGTTCCGAAATAACCAAAAGTCGCGCATGTGAAAAAAACAGTCTGCGCGGCAACTTTTGCGATGACCTCCTTGTCGCCTCAAACAGCGTTTGGCCTCTTCCTTCATAGATGACGAAGGCTTTGGACCCCGAGGCGCCGCCGCTGCTGCCTTTCGTCTTGGACGCCTGGCTCGGGTTCACGACTTGATAGGTCAGACGGTAGCCGCCCTTCTCCGCATCCTTGTCGACGCCGATTCCGCTCACAATGGCGATCTCATTCAATTCCTCTCGATTCCAGCATCCCGATAAAATGGCAGCCAGCAACAAAATGGGCAGAATACGCTTCATTATGAATCCCCAGAGCGTTTCGGATCATGGAGCCAGCGCAACGGAAACCGGAGTATAGCGTCTCTTTGTTTTTTCCATTGAATTGGAGCATAAGGCGTCATATACGGCGTGCCTATTGATTCCAAGCTCACCATATGGGCGACCATGACGATAAAGCCCAGCGCAATGCCGTACAAGCCGAAGGTGGCGGCCAGCACCATAAACATAAAGCGAAGCAAGCGTGAAGAAATCGAAAGCGATATCGATGGAGTCGTGAAATTACAAATCGCTGTCAAAGAAACGATGATGACCATAGCGGAAGAGACGAGTCCCGCCGCAACGGCCGACTCGCCCAGCACGAGCGCGCCGACGATGGATACCGCTTGTCCCGTCGCCCTTGGCATCCTCACCCCTGCTTCCAGCAAAAACTCGAAGGTGATTTCCATGACAAGCGCTTCGAAAAATGCTGGGAACGGGATGCCCTCCCGCTGAGCGGCCAAGCTGATTAATAGCGGCGTCGGTATCATTTCTTTATGAAACGTCGTGAACGCAATATACAGCGATGAACTGAATATGGAAATAAAGAAGGCCAAATAGCGCAGTATCCTCGATAATGAACCGAACTGGAAACGCTGATAGTAATCCTCCGGCGATGACATGAACTGGGGAAACGTTGCCGGCAGCACAAGAACAAACGGACTTCCGTCTACAAAGACGGCCACCTTCCCTTCCATAAGGTTGCCTGCCGCGACATCCGGGCGTTCCGTATTGTAGACGGTCGGAAACGGTGAAGATTTGGTCCCTTGCAAATATTCTTCGATGTACCCAGAATCAAGAACGGAATCGAGATCGATCGTCTCCAGTTTATTTCTTACGCTGGACACGTCATCCTCTTTCGCAATTCCGTCCATATACATGATGGCAACGCTCGTGCTTGAGATTTTTCCTATTTTCATAATTTCCAGACGCAGCCCTGCATGTTTAATCCGGCGGCGGACTAACGAGATGTTTGTTTCCATCCCTTCGACAAATCCGTCTTTAGGACCGCGAATAACGGTTTGCGACGTCGGTTCGGCAATAGTGCGATTTTCGTAAGCTTGGATCGAGCCTACAATGGCTTTGGGACAACGGTCGATGAAGATGACGACGTTGCCGGAAAAGAGCGACATGTTCGCCTCTGCCCAGACCTCAGTAACCGACGCATCGCATGTCGTTTTGGTTATTTCCATTACAAAGTCGAGCGGATGACCTTTGGACGGCAAGGAAGACCGGCATGCCACGGTGCGCCATACCAAATTGTTGATCCGCTCGGAATCCGCCATACCCTTAAAATAAACGATCGCCATCTTCAATTCAGCCGATTCGTCCAGATCGACCATACGAATCGCAAGATCATCAGTATCCGCAAAACGCTCCTTGATGAATGCGAGATTTTGAGACAATTCCGAGCTGATCGGCATGTTATGCTCGTTTGAATGTGACACGTTCAACATTCCTTCCTATTGCGTTTCACATATTTTTTTCCAGAGAATAGAAAGATATTCATAGTTACAACTTCGAGCTACGTGAGGTTTTCGCCTCACAAAAAAAACACCAGAATCATCTGGTGTTTTAAGTTCGTTCCTATTCAACTACGATTTCTCCTATCAATCCCTCTTCGGAATAAGGTCCAACCATAAGGCAGCTGGATCGGCTTCATTCAATATATTGGCTTATATTATTTCTTCTATATTCCGAAGGGGAAATGCCTACTATTGTTTTAAAACTGCCCGAAAAATAATGCTGGTCTGCGAAATTTAGTTTGTTAGAAATCTCGTTTATGTTGAGATGCGTGTTGAGCAAATATTGTTTGGCAAGCTCAATTTTACGTTTACGAAAATAAGCATATGGCGTTAAACCATAGTTTTCTCGGAATAGTTTTATAATATAATTTTTTGAGTATCCCAGCTCCAATGACACATCGTTAATATCCATTGCGTTTTCAATATTTAAATCTAAACACAGCTTAATCTGTTCTGGAATTGAAAGTACTTTATTTTCTAGATGGTTTTTTAAATGTAAAATTATTTTTAGCACAATAACAGAAATCTCATCTGTTAAATCTGAATAGTTTTTTTGATTTACAGATGCAAGCTTTATAATTTCATTCATATAGGAAAGAATGTTGCAATCCTTCACTATATAGGTATCAGCTGGCAAATATCGATTAAACAAGTATTCTGCCAAATCCCCGTTAAACACGACCCAAATCTTAACCCACGGATTTTCGTGGCTTGAATAATATTTGTGCTGGCTGTTTTTTGTTAATAGGTACACGTCATTTTTTTGAGGGTAAAAGGTTTTAGACTCGATCTCCAACACACCGCTCCCCTCAATAATATACTCGAAGGAATAGATGTTGTCGCCATTGCGTTCGATTTTGTAATTCTTGTCGCAATAAGATATTCCCGCCATTACGATGTTAAGCGGAAGCTTAGAATCGTATAGATGCCAAAAGCTATAAATCGTTTCATTCATTGTGATAATCCTCACATTTATTGTGATAACTTCTATTACGATACCCTAATTTGTATGATAAATTGTATATTACAACAATCAAGTAAATTATACAATATTCAGCAATTTATTTGATTTTCATCTAACTTAGGAGGAATCACTATGCTTATGCGAGCTCCAGCTGTTCCA
The DNA here is from genome assembly GCF_056269345.1 of Paenibacillus sp. J22P15. Taxonomy (NCBI): domain Bacteria; kingdom Bacillati; phylum Bacillota; class Bacilli; order Caryophanales; family Paenibacillaceae; genus Paenibacillus; species Paenibacillus sp. J22P15. The sequence goes on along the minus strand of NZ_JBWDNT010000030.1, from coordinate 44,869 downwards.
CTTGTAACCGTTGATCCGTACTTCTCTGTTTGGTCTATGACGAATGAACTTAACGCATCGGATACCAAGCATTGGACTGGTCATCCTCATAGAATGATCGGTATCGCTGAGGTTAATGGCAAAGAATATTGCTTTATGGGCGACAAAGAAAATAGCTTAAAAATGGAACAAACAAGTGTTGATATTAATGCACTCTCTAGCAAGTATAGCTTCACATGTGATGAAATTATGTTAGATGTTACTTTTACAACGCCGCTATTGCTGGATGATTTAAAGCTCGCTTCGAGACCTGTGTCTTACATTAATGTACAAGCGGGATCTAAAAATGGAAACAAACACGATGTTATCATTAAAATAAATGTGGATGATGAATTATCCCAAAACTTTAAATACGAATTCCCAACAAATTATACCGATCTTAGTGAATCAGGTTTTACTTGCGGCAAAGTTGGCAGTGCATTTCAAAACGTATTAAATAAATCTGGTGATGACCTTAGAATTAACTGGGGTTATTTGTACCTAGCGTCTAATAATGAAAATGCAAGCGTTATCAATGTTAAAAACACAAATGAATACGGTACTGATAGCCATAACATTGAGTTGTCTATTTCAATTAAAACAGACAATAACACGAATGCGCTGTTTGCGGTAGCTTATGATGATATTAAATCTATTGAATATTTTAATGAGCCTCTTAATGCTTATTGGAAAAAAGACGGAGAAATCATCGAAGATGCTATTAAGCAAGCTTTGAGTGAATACAACAGCCTATTCGATAAATGTGAACAGTTCTCCGCCAAGTTATCAGCTGAGGCGACTGAATCGGGCAACGTGAAATATGCTGAGCTGGTATCGCTGGCATACAGACAAGCTATCGCTGGTCACAAAATTTGTGCAGATACGAACGGAGACGTCCTGTTTATTTCTAAAGAAAACTTCAGTAATGGCTGTGCCGCTACCGTCGATGTCACCTATCCTTCTATCCCGCAATTTTTAATTTACAACCCAGAGCTCGTTAAGGGAATGCTTAGACCTATATTTAAATATGCGGCAACCGATATTTGGTATTACGACTTTGCACCGCATGATGCCGGTCAGTATCCGCTCGTTAATGGACAGGTTTATAGTCATGGAACATGCCCTACTTGGCAAATGCCGGTTGAGGAATGTGGAAATATGCTCGTTTGTACGGCAGCAGTGGCGATTGCAGAAAACGATGTATCTTTTGCAAAAGAAAACTGGTCACACCTTGAAAAATGGAGTAATTATTTAATTAAAAATGGTGTAGATCCTGATAACCAGCTATGTACGGATGATTTCGCAGGACATTTGGCACATAACTGTAACCTATCAATTAAAGCCATTATGGGAATAGCAAGCTTCTCTATTCTAAACCGTATGGCAGGCGATGAGAAAAAGTCAGAGGAATTAATCGATATTGCCAAATCCATGATCGACAAATGGCTCGGAATGGCTGCAAATGAAGATGGAACCTATCGTTTAGCATTTGATCAGCCTGATTCCTTCAGTATGAAATACAATGCCGTTTGGGATCAAATTTTCGGTATCAATCTGTTTCCGAAGGATACATTTAAAGCTGAAACAAAATCCTATATCGAGAAACGTTCTGGTGAGTTTGGTCTGATGCTCGATAATCGCGATACTTATACGAAATCCGACTGGCTCGTTTGGAGTGCCACACTGTGCGACAACAAAGAAGATTTCACAACCATTGTTGACCGCCTATGGCATGCCTATGATAAATCCGAGAGCCGTGTTCCGATGACCGACTGGTATTCGACAAGCAATGCTAAAATGATCGGCTTCCAGAACAGAACGGTACAAGGCGGATTATTTATTAAAATGCTTTTGGACAAAGATATTTGTAAAATCAAAAACTAAATCAGTTAAAAATCCCTCATGAACCATGTGTTCATGGGGGATTTTCATTTTAACGTATAAAATCAATTAATTTATTAATCGCAAGGTATTCCAGCACAACTATTCCTATGCATAAGAGCATATAAAATTGTAGTCTTGCAGTGTTAATTCTATCTTTCCAATATTCTCCTCTAAAAAAAGAAATGAAATTAGGTGTGAAAGTAAATCTAACCGATTCGTTATAATCCGTTTCATCTACAAAGAAAAAGCGAAATAGAAATTTATAAATTGGAATATTTATGATGAGCAAAACGATGATCAGAACCAGCTCAAAATTCATATTGCATTCCTCCTTGTAGTTTAAAGGAGTTATACGATTGCTCGAGACGATCGTTCCAAATTCAGGAAAATATAGGTGAGTCCTCCTACTATTGCTGTGTAAATGATTTTGGCGACATAGTGATTTGGTCTCGCTCTTCGATGTACAAGTGAAACGTCACGTAGAGAGTCATCGCTAGGGTTGTCAGCAACATTTAGTCTAACTTCTAGACCTATTTCTGTGGAAAAGGCTAGTTTGATGAAAATAGATCTATATTCTAGATCAATTTATACTAGAACGGAGCTTCGAGGGTCATGTAGCGGGTTCACAACAAATTTAAGTCTAATATCTAGACCTATTTCTACCGAAATAGCTAATTTGATGAATATAGATCTATATTCTAGATCTATTTTTACTAGAACGGAACTTCGAGGGTCATATAGCGGGATCACAATAAATTTAAGTCTAATATCTAGACCTATTTCTACCGAAATAGCTAGTTTGATGAATATAGATCTATATTCTAGATCTATTTTTACTAGAACGGAGCTTCGAGGGTCATATAGCGGGTTCACAACAAATTTAAGTCTAATTTCTAGACCTATTTCTACCAAAATAGCTAGTTTGATGAATATAGATCTATATTCTAGATCTATTTTTACTGTAAAAAATCCATAAGTGTCCTCTTTTCTTTTAGTCAACAAAAAAACGGCATCTCTGCCGTTTTTGTTTAAGCTGCTGTTCCTCTCCAAAAAAGAGAATCTTCTCTATTCTTAGCTTGGATTCAATGACTCGGGTAGGTCTCCCCAAGAAACTTAACAGATTGGTTGATTAACGCTTTTAAGACATCAACATCAATGTCCGCGACTTTATTGATATAGACACAGGCTTTTCCTGCTGTATGCTTCCCAAAGTCGTTTAACAACGAATCTCGTTCTGAGTCACCCGTCGCAAAATACAGGCTGATCTTTGCTTTTCGAGGTGAAAATCCAACTAGCGCCGCGTCCCCTTCATGACCTGACTCATATTTGTAGTGGTATGATCCAAATCCAATAATGCTAGGTCCCCACATTTTGGCAGGATAACCCGTCGTTTCAGTGAAAATATCTAACAATTTATAGGCGTCCTCGCGCTTTTTCAGGTTATCGACATTTTCAATAAACTCAATAACACTGTTGTCGGTTTCTTTTGTCTTCTGTTCATACATAAAAATCCGCCCCCTGTATTCCAACTTATCTGGATTAGAAATACAGTATCATTTGTATGGACAAATTGTCAAAAATATAGAGTTCTCTCCTATGATACTAGCCAAATAAAATGTTACAATAGAATATCAGTTCAAAATATAAATTAGGAGTATAACAATTGCGGTCACATCCAATCTACATTCTACGTTTTACTGGTCTTTTAGATGGCATCTCATTATTAGCATTACTTTGTATCGCTATGCCCTTGAAATATATTTGGGGGATAGATCAAGCCGTAACGATTGTCGGCAGTATTCACGGCGGGATTTTCAGTTTTTATGCGCTAGCCATCCTTTATGCTGCAATTCGAGTCAAGTGGAGCCTGCTTTGGCCTGCTGCTGCAGTAATCGCGGCTTTTATACCACTTGGCAACTTCGTGCTGGACTGGCAGCTTAAGAAGGCACAAGCCAAATATAGTGTGAAGCCTTTTAACTATGCGCTATTAGTGTACAGTATTGTTTTCTTTTCTTTTATTGATCTATTCGCTCAGCTGCCTGTCATGAGTACATTTGCTGCTTCCGTCGGTGCCAGCTCGTTTGTTGTAGGAATTGTCGTGGGGCTCTATTCGTTAACTAATACATTTGGCAATATTTTATCCGGTATTATGACCGATAAGGTTGGACCGTTCAAAATACTAATGGTTGGATTGGTTTTAACAAGCGGTGCTCTTCTGCTTTATCATTTCGTTGACTCACCTTTCATATTGATAATCGTTCGAATTATTCATGGTTTTGTTGCCGGCTTGATTGTTCCAGCTGCGTTTACATTCTCTGCGAATACGACGATAAATGATGAGCAAGGGAAAAAAGTTGCCTTCACCGGGACATTTGTGGGACTAGCCGCCATTATCGGCCCTGCTTTCAGTGGAATTATGGCAAGCAAAACCTCTGTACCTTATGTCTTTACTTGTGTAGCTATACTAGGTTTTGCACTTGCCATCCTATCGGCCATTTTTCTCAGCAAGTATAAGATTACAAAGAAAGAAAAAGATGTTTCTATCGTTCAAACATCAGGCTCAATCTTCAATGCAGGTGTATTAAAAGCTTACGGCGGCGCCTTCTTCTTAATGTTCTCACAAGGTGTGATCGCATATTTGTTGCCATTGCACGTTCAAACGCTAGGATATGATTCGAAACTAAGCGGCACACTGATGAGTGCTTTTGGGATCATTGCCGTACTCATCTTTGTCCTTCCTACTAATCGTATTTTTGACCGTGTATCCCCATCAAGGACGATGGCTTTAGGAATGGGATTAATGGGTTTAAGTCAACTGCTAATTAGCCAAGCAACGACGACATTTTTACTTTACTTCGTATTGGGTCTTTATGGAGTAGGCTTTGCTCTCTTGTTTCCATCCATTAATACGATGCTCATTAAAGCTACACCATCGGAGCTGCGCGGGAAAGCTTATGGATATTTCTATGCCTTCTTCTCTCTAGGTGTTGTTGCCGGATCTTCCGTGTTAGGCTGGCTGCCCTTCAACATCATCGAGGGTTTTATATTCACAGGAATCATCCTGCTGCTATTTGCTGTTTTCGTCGCCTTAAATAAGCAGAAAGAACACGCGTTGAACCACTAGTGAAGAACTACAAAGAGACAGCGTCCATTAGGAGGCTGTCTCTTTTGTTATGGCAGTATAAAATACTTTTTCAATTCGAATTGCACCAGGAAAGAAAAGAGAGCGGAATACCGCTCCGCTCCCCCCGTTCGTTATTCCATTATTTCAAAACCGTTTCCGCTCTTTTTTGTGCGTCGTCGAGAATTGCTTTAATATCGCCTTTAGTCATAATCGACTTCGTAACAGCATCACCCCAGATTTGCCACGCTTTCGAGTTATCCTTGGCGAATGTAGGTAAGCCTTGTACGTTACCGCTCATCGCTAGATAATGGGTGTAGAGCTCCGGATGATCCTTTTGGTAGGCCTCAGACTCTGCGATCTCCTTCAAAATTGGGGAACGAACATTGGAGTCGGCAACGAGTTGCTGAATGTCCCTGCTGAACATGGCACGGATATATTCAAAAGCCGCTTCCTTGTTTTTGGAGTCCTTCGGAACAGAATGGAATGCGGCGCCGATCGTAATATTGCCTGCTTTGCCATTCGGCGAAAGCGGAATTGGAGCCATCCCGACATCAATTTTGTTATTTCTCGCCTGCTGAGACTGCCACGGTCCATCGATAAGATAAGCAAGCTGTCCCTTGGACCAAGCGTCAAAGTAAGATCCTTCGTTCGTATTCACCATAAGTCCCGGAGCATGGTTGGCATTCAACTCCCGAAGCAGAGAAACCATTTCGATATTTGCATCGCTGTTAAAGGTAGCCTCTCCGTCTGTTGCGAAAGCTCCTCCGTTGATCATCATCAGAGCGCCATAGCGCAAGTAACCGCCGAAGTTAGCTCCCGCATAAACACCGCCGCCATAAAATTTTCCTTTGCCGGCTTCCGTAACTTTCTTCGAGTTTTCAACCAGTTCCGCCCAGGTAGTCGGAGCCTTTTCCGGATCTAGTCCGGCCTGCCTTACCAAATCCTTGTTCCAGAATAAACTACTTACGCCCGGTTGAGCGGCGAGGCCATAAATATCACCGTTATACTCCATCGGTTTCCAAGCAGCATCCGCTACGTTGGCCCGTATCTCATCAGCTAGGCTGTCTGGGAAAGGCTCCAGCAGCCCTTGCTGAGCAAATCCGTTCATTTGTGTTTCACCGACTATGATATCTGGCATATTTTTGGCGAGAAATCCTGCCGTTTGCTTCTGGATCAGAGCCTCTCCCCAGCCCCAATCCTCCGTAACGACTTCGATATTTTTCTCTTTCAGCATGTTGTAAATGATCGTCTGATAATGCAAATTGAACGTATCCGCCTCGAACGACTTTCCGGGCGTATAGCTAGTATCAAGTTCTTTCCCCTTCAGTTCCGCTTCCTTTGGAGCTAACAGCTCCCCAAGTTTACCACTGCCGATACCTGTTGCTCCTTCATTCAGCACCTTAATCGTCGCAGTTTGCGTAGATACTGTTGTGTCCTCAGACTCCGGACTCGCTGTCGGACTCACGGTTACGTTGTTTCCTCCATCGGAACATCCTGCCAGAGCCGTGACGAGAAGAGCGGAGACCGCCCATTTGGTTACAGTTTCTTTTTTCATGTTAACCCCTCCATCGTAATATGTAATGAGTTGATTGTTTTCCGTAAACAAATCATATCACCATTTTAAATATATTCAATATGTTTTATATGGATTACTCAAATTTTTTTACCCTTTGATGCCGGTATTGGCCAATCCTTGAACAATATACTTCTGGAAGAAGAAGAAGATCAGCAAAGCAGGAATCGTCGTACCCAGCCCAAGTGTAATGATCATTGGATAGTTAGGAATACCAACAGGACCTATGGCCGCCGATGATAATCGCGTAATGGCGGAAGGGAGCGTCTGCAAAGTGTCGCTGCTAGTATAAAAGAACGGTGTCGCAAAGTCATTCCAAGTACCGAGCGCTGTCGTGATCGCGATAAAAGCCATAATTGGCAGTTGGAGAGGCAATAAAATTTGAAAAATAATCCGCAGCGCCCCTGCGCCGTCCATCTTCGCCGCTTCGTCCAATTCATACGGAACCTTCTCAAGCGACTGCTTGACGAGAAACATTCCCATAATATTAATCGCAGGTCCACCAAGGAGGTAAACCCACCACGTATCCAAAATCCCCGTTCCTCCGGTAAATATATCGTTACCTCCCGCGAGAGGCCAACGGGCGAGCTGCAAATAGGTCGGAATGAGGGCAATGGTTCCCGGTATCATCTGAGTCGCAAGCAGAGTAAGAAACAATCCTTCTTTTCCTTTAAATTTCAACCGAGCAAAAGCATAACCAGCCAAAAATGCGGTAAGCATAGCAAAAAACGTGCTGTACAACGTACGATAAAGTGAGTTCATAAAGTAAAGTCGTGTTGAAGTTTCCGATGATCCTTTAAACAAAATCATGTAATTTTCAAAAGTAACCTGCTTAGGAATCGGAAAGAAACCGAGTATGCTGGTCGTAAATTCCTCTTTCGTAAAAAAACCGGATAATATCATGAAGATCAGAGGATAAAAAAGAAGAAATCCCACTCCGCCCAGAACAAGATGTGCAAAGACGGAGCTCATTTTTAGCTTGCGTCCCGGTTTCGCGTGTATAGATGCAGAAGCCACAATTTATTTCCCCCTCTTTAAAGGTATCGTGTTGCCGCGATCTCCCTTGATGGACCAGCGATAATAGAAGACGGTGGCCGTGAACACGATAACCGCCATAACCAAGGATGAAGCGCCTGCCATGCCGAGGTTGAAATCCCAGAATGCGTCGCGGTAGATCCGAAAGACGAGCACTTCAGTCTGACCATAAGGACCGCCGCCGGTAATAAACATAACTTGCTCATAAATCTGGATAGCACCGATCAGACTGGTAATAACAATGAAAGTGGCAATCGGCTTCAATCCGGGAATAGTTACATATAGCAGCTTCTGAAAGCGGCTTGCGCCGTCAATTTCTGCCGCTTCATACAAAGTTACATCCACGGATTGCAAACCTGCCAGCCAGATCAAAGCTGCTCCTCCAACCCCTTTCCAGACCGAGTAAACAACGATCCAGAAAACACTCCAAGGCACAGAAAACTGCCAAATAACCGGCTCCTTCCCTATTGATTTCAGAAAGTTGTTGATGACCCCATTATTGGGATCAAGAAAGATATTAAAAATCTGTGTTGTAGCTACAGTAGATGTTACGGCGGGAATATACCAAATCGACCTGTATATTCCTTTTCCGAAAAGCGGCATGTTCATCAGGAGGGAGGCGCCGAAGCCAGCTAGAAGCGTTACACCTGAAACAAGAGCCCCCATCCATACGGATCTTATCAAGGCATTGTAGTATAGAGGGTCTTGGAAAAAACGAACATAATTATCAAACCAAATAAATTTAGGTTGACCCTGTATACCGATCCATTCAAAAAAACCGAGAACAAAACCAAATAGCGTCGGAAACCCAGACACGACCAGCCACCAGAAAATCATTGGCCCAAGAATAGCAGCAGCCATCAGGCCATCCCGATGCCGAACTAGAAAGCGCTTACGTTTCGTTTCTTTCAACGAAACCGCTCGTTTCAACGGAACAGTTTGTCCCATTCCTTCTCCCCCTATCATTAATAATTATATTTAATATATACAATATTATTTATATATAGTCAATATGTTTTGGACAACAAAAAAGACTCCGACTATTCGTTCAGAGTCTTTCTCAATGAGTAACTATAACTACGCTTAAGCTTTTAATTGACCCGTCGAGGATCTCATGACAAGTTCCGGTTTCTTGATCATTTTGTTGTACTTATTGCCTTGCTCTCGACCCTCCAATAGTTTGACCAAAATCTCGGCAGCCTCTCTCCCCATCTTCAGCTCCGATTGGGAGATATGCGTGAATGAGCCAAATTCGTCAAAGCCTGAAGATGGATCGTCAAACGTGACAATAGAGATGTCTTCCGGCACCTTCAGACCAACCTGCCTGGCTACATAGGAAATATAAATCCCGAGTCTGGCATTGAGAGTGATGTAAGCTGTCGCCATCCGATTGCGAATGAAACGATAGAGGGGATGTTCCTCCCTGATATCCGAGTAGTCCACCTGAAAGTCCGTGAGGATCATCGCTGGATTAATCATGACTCCTTTTTGCTTCAAAGCCTCCAAGTAACCAGCAATCCGGTCGTTGACGGTAATTGTGGGAAGCGGCGTATCCGAACAGATTGCAATATCCCGGTGCCCAAGCTCCCAAAGATGATTAAGCGCGAGCTTAGCCCCTTCCATGCTATCTGTACAAACAAAATTCGTATCCACGCCAGCAAAACATCGGTCAATGAGCACAAAAGGGTAATTCCGCAGTTTTAGCGCAAGAATTTCCTCGTTATACGTCTGCGCATCGCAGGGAAATATGATCAATCCGGAGGTTCCTCCTGAAACATTTTCCAAAATCAAACTCTTCTCGGTTTCTATGCAGTTGTTACTGAGAGCCACATACAAATAATACCCTTGCTCCTTCAGCACATCGTTTATACCCGATATTAAGCGGATAGCAAAAAAATCTTGCAACGTCGGAATGATCAGGGTGATTGTCTTCCCCTCCCCCTTCCTAACAGCTAGCCCCGGATTCACCACTTCTTCGCCGACAACCTCCTTAACGAAGCTGCCGCGACCAGGAATTCGATAGATCCACCCCTCCTTAGCCAACTGAACAAGTGCAGTCGCAATCGTAATTCGACTGACTTCAAATTGTTCCATCAATTCCTTATCCGAAGGAATTTTATCATCGTTCTTCAACTGCCCCGTTCTAATCTGTTCCTGAAAATATTCCTGAATTTGCCTATAAAGTGGTTGGCGATCATTTTTCATTTTTATCTCCCTAAAATCTTTTTATGTATGTTTAGTATATCATTTATAGCTAGATTTCGGCCAAATAAGTAAAATGAAACATCCGTCGGAGATCGAAGACTCCAGCAAGTACTAGATGAAGGTGACACAACCGTTATCACCATCATACTGCACCTATAGAACTAGGCCAACCAGACGTTTCTGGCTGACCTAATGATACGAAGATTCTTTCACCTAAAACACTATTGCGCCAACGGATCAATCGGCAAGTTTTTGCTCTCACGGATCAATTGAAAATACGTATCAGGTCGAACAAAAACGATGTCCTTGTTTTCCTTGAACATATTATAAGCATTCACAAAGTTTTGATAACGAACTTCCCATGGATTGGCCTGAATGCTTACAAAAAGGGGCGATTTCCGATCCCATTTTTCAATCGCCTTCTGAATTGGGAAAATCAAGTCCCCTTCCGAGGAACCATAGACGACATCCAGCTCTTGACCAGGCATAGAGTTTTGGTAAGTCTCAATAGTGCCGGTGCCACCCTGCGAAGTAAAACCGAGAAGCGATGGAGCCATCTCCGCTATGCTGTTTCCAACATTCGGATTCGTTACTCCTTTGACCGTATTCCAGACGGTAAGCACACGCAATCCCCCTCGCTTCATATAATCATCCGTGCGGGAGAAAAAGCTGTCTAACCCCTTTTGATCGTGCCAGAAATTCGGGTAAGTATAACCCAGACCCGTCGGACCAGAAATAAGAGCATCGTTTTCTGTTGCCGTTTCGTGAAGATAATTCAAAATCCCCGGCATTGCGTCTACCATCAGAGGTGATACCGTCCAGCCGATCGGAACTTCCCCCCGGTTTGGTAAAGCCCACAGTTTACTGAAATAGTGCTCCATATACTGAAGGTTATCCCCGTCACTCATAACATAAGACACATAGACTTTATTCTCCAGTGGCGGCTTATCTGGAATTTTCGCCGGTGTGATCGTTCTGGAAGTACCGCTGAGAACTGAAAGATTGGAAGAGAAATCCGCTGCCACGGTAGCCAAACCGAACTCAGAGGTTTTTGATACACCTTTCCCTTCATCCGGCCACCACCCAAGATAAAGACCGCTTCCATATGGCATATTCTCCATGAATTTGTTTAGTAGAGCCTCTTCTTCGGGAACATTCGGGTTAAGCCAGACGATGGCCGCCTCAATACCCATCGCATAGTCCCGCAGGTGTATCTTGATGTCAGGCGTCAGCCCAACGAGAACCCGATGGGTAATTTTAGGCCAGTACTCATCATAAAGAAATTCATACACCTCAATATTGGTTTTGAATTTACCCCGCAGATCTTCCAGTACCGGAAGTTTATAAGGATCACCGGTAAGCTTCTCGACCAGTGAAGGAGGAACGACGATCGCACTTTTCAAACCGGCAATGGTCGTCGCTAAGTTATAAGTATCCTTAACTTCTGGATCATAAATGACTATACCGCTTATTTCAGAGCGATATTTGGTCAATAACTCCCAATTATTTTTAATTTTGTTGTAACCCAGTCCGAGCGCCGTCAACCATGATGTTCCTTCGTCGCTGCGGCTGTCGTCATAAATGCGCGGTTTTGTTTTGTTAACCACACCTTTAAGAGTTTCGAACATTCCAACTTCCTCTTCCCTCATCGGAGAAGTGATCTGAACATCATACAGCTTTATCGTCGACTTCCCCGTCCAGACAACGTTGAATTCAAGTGCCTGACCAAGGCCGGGAGAGGTGAAAGGAACCTCAAAATCTTGTGATGCGTTTTCATTTCGGAAATCCCAGTTTGTAACTTCCAATGACCCCAGAACTGTGCCCGTCGCCTGATCGCGGATTTCAAGCTCGGCCACGTTTCCATTCTCATCTGCAAATCGGTCCACACTCATATAAAACACCGCTTTGTTGTCACCTTCGGGTACATCCGTTATCGCCTTGGAGTTAAACAGCACACCCGATTTATCTGTGCCGGCTGTCGCGATCCAACCATCCCCATCTACTTTTCCGATCTCATGACCATATTCAGCGTCCTCTGCTTCGTAGATTAACTTGTTGTAGAGGCTGATAAGGTCAAGAACGGGTGCTGGTTCTGGGAAGGATGGCAGAGCCTGGTCTTTCGGCCAATGAACGCCTTCTTTCTTCTCAGGCCACATCGAATAGACCACAAATGCAATTGCTATTGCGAGCACAATTGAAATAATGTTAATGGCTTTCCTAGGCAACTCGTCTCCCCCTTTATAAAACGTTTTCATAAACGTATTTTCCAAAAGAAAAAACATAGGTCTAGCTCGAATTCCGATTATATAGGCGGGCTTCTGACCAAATTTACAACCTCCTTGCCGATTCTTCGACATTCACCGATTGACACTGTTTAAAAAGACACTTTGATCACCATCAGTATAACGATTGAATTAAATATATTCAATATAATTTTATTTGTGAGTATTATATTTTTCACAGCAGCATACTCCTTATACTTTGTAAATATAGGTTGTCACAACGATTCTAGCGCATATCAAGTAAGAATTAGCACAATTCCCTTTCATATTTCAGCCCCTATCAAAGATATGAAACTATATTTCATTATTAATACCTTGTTAAACCCTTAAAAATGAATTTATAAATATATTCAATATGACTTAATGTGATTATCATTAGTCACTACATTACATTCTGCAGGCGCTTTCGCAGGAAGCCCTCTATTTCATTCAAATTATAAGTAATAGCGGATCTCCTATCCGTTTGCACACTCAAAATGACAAAAACGATGAAATAGCGGATCGTCTGTCCGCAAGCCATAGCAAACATAATGAAATGACTTCCATGCCAACAGTTTGGTGACTTATTAGAGGAAATTCCAATCGTCGTACTTCTCCACTATAAAAGATCCCCCCATCCTTCCATCTGATAGGACGAAAGCCAGATCGTTTCCTGCGTGCAGAATCCACCAAAACAAAAAAAACCACCTCCTAAGAAGTGGTTCCTGCCTCATTGCGATGTGCACCAGCTATGTAGCATGAGTGCAAACAGCGTCTATTCTAAGTACGGTCTGAAGCATGAGAAGGAAGTTCACACCTTAGCTTTAATTAACTCATTGCTCAAACTCCATAATTTTTCAGCATTTTGACTATCATTCGCATATTTAGGGTAAGTGCCCGTACCAAATATATTCTTCACTTGAGCAATGCCCACTTCGCTTGTAGATGGCTGATCTATTTCTCTCTTATGGTTGATTAACTGACCTGTAACATTTCTAAATTCATCTGATGTGCAAATATGAAAATAGTTATTTGCCATGCCGGATGGCATAGGACTAGTTAAATTTTGAACACTCGCAAGCACTCTCCAAATAGGACTTAGTTTTCTAATCGTTTCTTTAGAAAGTTTGACACGGTTGATTTGAATAGCATTGACTTTAATGCCCTGACTTTTATATTGTTCTGCCATTTTAAACGTTAATATCAAGAAAGCCATTTTGGAGTCGCCGTACATCTTATATGCGCTATATCGCCGCGTGTCCTGGAATTCCCCTCGTAAATTATCGAAGTCGATTTTCCTTTTTGGATCGAAGAAATTTTTAATATTTGTCGTGCAAGCGTGAAGTACTCTCGGATCTTGTGATTTTTCAAGATGATCTGCCAATAAATTGGTCATTAAGTAGGGGCCGAACGTATTTGTAGCAAATGATAATTCGATATGCTCAGGGCTAAGCTTATATTGTTTCTCTCCATGATTTAAGTAAGCAGCGTTATGTATGAGAACGTCCAGACGCGGGTATTGGGTTTTAAAAGCTGAGCAGAATGTTCGAATAGACTCAAAAGAAGAAACATCCAGCTTCATTAATTCTACTTTAGTATTGTGGGAAGCTTCGATGATTTCCCGTTGTACTACTTTACTAGTCACCATATTGCGGCAAGCCATAATCACACGATATCCTTCGATTGCAAATTTTAAAGCTGCAGCTTTGCCTATCCCCGAATTTGCTCCGGTAATTATTACAATTTTATCAATCAAGCAGATCACAACCTCCCAAAGGAAAGTTCACTTGTTATCTGAACATATCGAAAGTGCTTGTCGGATCGTCTCAGCAACAATATCCTCAGCTGTTTGGCCCGATGTCAGAAGCCTAGTCCCTTGTCCTGCCCACAATGACATATATTCCGGATTATTCTGGATATTAGCGGCGTTTCTAATATCACGAGTCGCACTATTCTGGGTTGGAAAAGGAAGTGGCTCAATGCCGCTTGCATCCCATTTCCTAATAAATGCATTCCGTATTCCTCTTGCAGGCCTACCCGAAAACACTTTCGTTATGACTGTACTTTCTTCCGTACTATCGAGCAGTGCCTGCTTGTAAGCCTGATGTGCACCAGACTCCATAGCTGTCAGAAATCGTGTCCCCATCTGAACACCCTGTGCTCCTAGAACTAATGAGGCAACGAGCCCCCGTCCATCCATAATACCTCCTGCAGCAATAACAGGAATATGAACACGGTCCACAATTTGTGGTACCAAAGCAAACGTCCCGATATTGGCGCCCAGCGGGTGCTCCGTAATATCAAACGTTCCTCTGTGCCCGCCCGCTTCGCTGCCTTGTGCAACAATAGCATCACAACCGGCTTTCTCTGCCTCGAGAGCTTCATTCACTGTTGTTACCATCGTAACAACGCGTAGTTTAGCTGCTTTAGCTTGCCGCATGAAAGGTTCAGGCAGAACACCGAATGCAGTGCTGATGACGGGTACCTTTTCTTCAAGTAAAACAGCAAATTGTTTCTCAAAAAGATTTGGTGTCGTCACGTGATCCGCAGCCGCATGGTTAATTCCAAGCACATCCCGCATCCGATCTAACTCTCGCTGCGCTTCTTCAATTCTAGTGTTATCGTCCAAGGCTTGAGTCACAAAAAGGTTAACAGCAAAAGGCTTATCAGTCAGCTTACGGATTTCGAGAATCGCTTCTCGAATGGCAGAGGGCTCCATGTAAGCTGCGCCCAGCGTTCCAAGTCCGCCAGCATTAGACACCGCCGCTACCAGCTTTACCGTTGTTGGCCCCCCTGCCATTCCTGCCAAAAAGAGCGGATAACGAATATTAAAAGTTTGGCAAAGCTCCGTCTTTAGTAGGATATTCATAATTTCCTCCGTTATCGTTGGATCCTTTTATTGTTTACATTAAAATATATGCTCATAATTATACAAAAAAACGGCATTTCTGCCGTTTGTGTTTAGTCGTGTCAGAGACCATCGAGTCGCCAATTCGCTGCGCTGCGACCAACATGGAAAAAATATGATATTCATCCTTCTCTAAGCAACATTATAATATGAACGGTCAGTCTAAACAATGAACAAATACTTTATCTCGATCAATGGCTTCACAAGTATTCACATCACTGTTTATTTCTAGACAATACAAGAAAAGTGAGCTACACTTTGTAATGATTTGGAAAGATCATTAGAAGATTGGAGCAGAGTAAAGATGCGTGTTGCCGCAGATATGAAACGTTTTTTGCAGGTCGATGGAGCAGGTAAGATGCTTTTTACACTATTTTGCTACGGCATCGGCATGGGAATACTAGCTCCGATGAACGCTATTTATTTAAGTGAAAGCATCGGGCTGTCAAAGGGGGAAGTCGTATCTATCTTCGTTGTGTCCCTGCTGCTCAATATGGGAACTACGATCACCGTCGGACTGCTCAGCGATAAGCTGCGCAGCAGAAAAAAACTGGTTATTACTGCAGCATCGCTATGTCTCGGCGGTTTGTTGATTTACATGCGTGCAGAAGGATATGTTCAGGCGCTGGTTGGTATGTGTGTTGTGAGCGCTCCATCCGGACTAATTATGGGACAATTGTTCGCAATGTCTCGCAATCATTTTGCTAGGTTGGCTGGAGATTTAGTAGAGATGGCACAAATTTGGCTGCGAGCTGGGTACAGCGTTGGATTTTTTTGTGGTTTGCTGGCAGGAGCGAATTTGTATTTGATCGCCACGTTTCAAGGCGTGTTATGGGGGAATTTTGCAGGTTACGGATTGCTCGTTATTCTGCTGTTGTTCTATCGAGAACGGTCTGAGGAGAAGAAACCAACAAGTTCAGGAGCAAGCGAGCCGCTTTCCATCATTATGCTGATCGCGCTGCTGCTTCTAGCATGCGCAGACGCGATTCGAGGATTGTACTTGCCGCTTGTCGTAAAATCATTGTTCGGCAAGCCCGAGTACATGTCCTATATTTGGAGCGCCCAAGCCGTATTCGAGCTGTTGTTCATGACCATTGCGGGCTATTGGGCGGCGAAATACGGCAGCAAAAAAATTATATTACTCGGAGGGTTTGGTGCGCTTATCACTTATTCGATTTATGCTTTGCACTCGCCATTGATCGTTTTTTTCCTCATTCAGCCGGTTTATTCTTTCTTCGTATCCATCCTGTACGGAGTGGCTATGGGGTATGTGCAGCGCATGTTTGCAGGTCGAACCGGATTCGGTGCGAGTTTGTACGTATTCATTTCACTGACGGCATCCTTAATCGGATATTTGTTACCGCTATTCATTGAAGGGTATGACCCTTCCATATTTGTCATTCCAATTGTTCTGGTATTTATTTCACTTATTATTATTTCTTCAGTACTGATTCAGGAAAGCCGTGCGTCGAAAACTCTTCAACCGCTTTAATAACGAAACAAGCCTCGAACCCAATTGGGTTCGAGGCTTGTTGGATAAATATCCTTAACTTCTTACAGGAGCCCTTCACTATTACATAGGTATTTATTCAACTGCCTTACTCATGAACTCATTTCACGTTTATTATTATTCATTGTTTATTGTTTTATAAACAATAAATGCATCAACCTGCAAACCATTTTCGGAGTATGCCCCCGGATTAACTTTAGTAATTTTTATTGTATGCTGATCATCAGTTAGATCCATTTTTTTGAAAACATAAAACGGCCAAATACCATCGCCTCGTAATGAAAGATTTTCTTCAACTACTACACCATCGATTTCAATACGTGCGGCACCCATATCACTTCCACGAGAAGAAACAAACTCAATTCCTACTCCTTCGAATGTCAGTTCAACAGAGAAATCTTCGTCACTAGATATATCTGCATACTTAATCGTTCCATTCAAGTGCTTCCAGTCACTCCAGTCATTCCAAGGACCTATATAGGTCAACCTACTATCTCTGTCATCGACAATTTCTTTTGTTAATTCAGGAAGTGTGATATTAATTTCAAAACCAGCATTAATCTTTGGCATCCCCTTCAAAGCAACAGTTACTAATAACCGTTCTGTTTCCTTCGCCGTCAAAAGCCCTGTCTGATCGATAATCGCAGCTTCTGTCGGCTCTCCATTCAATGTAGTTACCTGCCAAATGTACTCGGCATTTGGAATATTCGATTCAGCTGTAAATTGTAATGTTTCATTAAAACTAGTAAGCAGGATTTGTTCATTTTCAGCTATAATAGATACTGTCGCCTCTAATTCATAAGGCTTTAAGTTCAATAAGGCAGCAGAAATATTATTATAGCTATTTGTTCCAATCGCATCGCCCAGAGCTTGTAAAGAAGCCGCTGTATATGGACCATCCAATTTCTCTTTTGCTTCAACGATCAGTTTATCTAACGTAGTATCCGCACGCTTCAAAACAAAACGTGAATCACTGCTCAAATCAATAGCATCCCCTTTATAGCGTACAAATGGAGTATAACCCGTAGGAGATACAATTTCACACTTCACAAGCTCCCCATTCTCCCAAGAGATGCTAAGCTCGTATCCACCTCGACCACGCAAACCTGAAACAGATCCTGTCTTCCATTCTTCAGGAAGCGCAGGTAAAATATTCAACTCTTCAAATCGGCTATCCAGCATTGTCTCTGCAATGGAGCCACCAGCAATTGGCCCCCAATACATGACATCATCATTTTTATAACCGGAATCAAGTATGCCATGTTGAGAGTTGCTATATCCCCATGTTGGAATTCCAGCATGGATCGACATCGTCATATCATCTGGATGAAAGCCCCCGCCAAAACTAGTTAATCGAAGCAATTCTCGTTTCTGGGCTTCAAAAATAGCCGGGTTACTTCTTTCATTAATATCCAAATATCCCAAGAACAGACCGAGTAAGTGTGTAGCGTGGCGATGATACTCTTCCCCCCAGCTATACTCGTTATACCATTCCTTCATACGCCCATCTGGAGTAATGTACATATCGAGTGGAATCATCTTCTCATTTGCAAGTTTGACCTCATTGACTAAATCCGTATCTACTGCAATACCAGCACTTTGTAATTGTTTAGATGCTTGCGCAATAATATTGAATAAATTTTGATAAATCTGTACATCACCTGCAGAGCTGATATCTACTCCGCTTATTTTATCCCCATTAACCGAAAACCAATGTTCTGCAGATCCCGATGGAGCAATGACCAAATAATCTTTAAGCTCGCCGTAAACGCCGTCTACTTTCATTAGTGTTCCAAGAGCAAAACGGGCAGCCCCTTCCAACACAGGGTACATCTCTTGCAAATATTCAATATCTTGACTATATTCATACATATTATAAATGTCATTCATTAACCAAAGACCACCACTAGTCCAGTTAGTCCAATGGGTATTCAAACCATATAAATCTGTTTTACCCCAAGCATCTGTACTATGGCCAACCATCCAAGCATTTTCAATTCCAAAGCTATCCTTTGCCGTCTCCGCGCCATTAACAGCTAAGTCTTTTGTCCATTTCCACAAAGGCTCACCAATCTCTACAATATTAGCTGGACCTAAAAGCGCATGAAACTTTTGTAAGTTTTCATTCAAGAAATATGATCCTTCGTTTTCCGGATACCACTTATAATTCCACATCCCCATCAAATTGTTCGGGAGATTAACAGCATTTTCTCTCGCAACAGAAATCATGAGGTAGCGACTATACTGATAATGTCTAGCATATTGATATGGTGTTATCGAAGCTCCATTTTTTGCAGTAATAGAATCGCCTTTCAAGTCAATCCACAACTTTCTATACAGTGAACGATAATCATTTTGATGAGCAGCAAGCAATTCATCAAATGTTTTTATTGCAGCATTATCAATGGCATTGCGAACATTTCCTGATACATCAATTCCACTATTAGACGGATCAGTGTGCATATCTTTATAGCTAGTTTCGCTTGAATAAACTAGTAAAATTTCCTTAGCGCCTGACACAGATAATTGATCACCCTTCGCTGTAATTTTACCACCCGTTGGAATCACTTTAACACGAGATTCAAAGGTCACTCCTCTATCTTCATCCCAGAAGTGAACTGATTGAACAGTCTGCCAAGGAGTTTCATTTCCTGCTGAAGGATCAAGTACAGGTGCCCTGCCTGTCATTACAAGCTCATTGCTCGCCGCATCAACCGTTACTTTGTTATCTGCAACTTTACCAACCATCTGATTATGCAGTTCCATATTTACATTCATATCCATTGGTTTATTACCGTCATTACTAATTTTTACAACCATCACCTTATCAGGATAACTAGTAAAAGCTTGACGTGTATAGGTTGTTCCATCTTTGCTGAATGAGACATTAGAAGTAGCGCCATCTATATCTAACTCTCGCTTATAATTTTGTACATCATTATCTTTTAACTTTGGAAATTGAAGCTTCATCTTCCCAAGAGGCAAATGTGTGCTTAAATAAGGAGATTCCCACATTTCTTGAGCCTCACGATCTACTTCTTTCAATTTTGCCAATTTAGCTTCGTATGTCATTCCTTCACTATATGCTTCCGCTAATAAAGTTCTCGTGTCGTTAAAAGCTGCTAAACGATCAGCTGATGTACCACCGTAGCTTCCCGGCCCTCCTTCTTGCAGCATATCAATAGAAGCAGGATCACCAGACCAGAATCCTTTATGATTCAGTTGAAAAACATCTTCCTCCACTCCGCCTAATTGCTTCGCTCCAAAAAAGCCATTACCTATAGGAGTTCCATAAGACGTACCCTCCGAGTCCCAGGCAACTGCAGGTGAACCATAAGATAAAATCATATTGCTCCAGTCATTGTTATCCGGAGTTGGACTCGGAGTCACAGATGTTGTCGGACTTGGAGTAGGTGTTATTGTTGGACTCGGAGTCACAGATGTTGTTGGGCTTGGAGTAGGTGTTATTGTTGGACTCGGAGTCACAGATGTTGTTGGGCTTGGAGTGGGTGTTATTGTTGGACTCGGAGTAGGTATTGAGGTGCCTCCACCATAAATAGTTGTATCCTCTTCTGTTATTATAACAATGGTATGTGCTTGTGAGCCGCTCACATTTGTTGGTCTTATTTCAAAAGAACTGCCCTCGGCACCATCATTTACTACTGCCTGCTCAATTTTTCCTTTTCCTCTTATATTAGCTTTCGCATTCAAATCTAGAGAACGAATAGACGAATCAGTATGCACAATGATGTTTGTACCCGCAGCTAATACTTCAACATTTCCAAAAACGCCTGAAAACGTTACTTTTTTATTTTTCGGGAACTCACTTGACACCACTACGTTCTCAAAACCAGTTCCAGTTAAAGCTGATTCACTAAGCTCCGTCTCGGACAGTAATAACACCTGCCCAACTGATGTATTTTCTTTTACAGTTAAACGAACAGGGCCATTTTTACTGTTAACAATAAGCTTCCCTTTAATGACTATATTTTGCAGCGTAATATCAGAAGTCTCTATAATGAGGTCTCCTTCAATTACCTCTATCCCTGTTTCTGGACCGTAAACGCCAGATTTATCGTAAGTTCTATTTTTAAGCTTATCTATTAGCTGAATTATACGATTTATCGCGACAACGGATTCAGCACGAGTTATATTGTTATTCGGTCTAAAAAAGCCATCAGAATAGCCATTGAGAATCTCCTCAGAAACAAGTCTGCTAATTGCAGAATAACTCCAACTAGCAATTTTTTCATAATCTTTAAAGTAAGAAATCGCTATACTAGCCTTATTCTGCTCAGGCAATAGAGCTTCCAACATAACTGCAACCTCTTGCCTGGTTGCTGCTTTATGAGGACGAATCGTTTGATCATCGTATCCTTTCATATATCCTGCATTTACAGCAATCATCATCGGTTCATACATCCATGTATCAGGATTTAGGTCTGTATACACTTTGTTACCTTTTTGTGAAAATTCCATTGCCCTATTTAAAAGTATGGAAAATTCTGCACGAGTGATATTATCATTGGGTCTAACCGATCCATCTGGATCACCATTAAGCCACCCTTTTGCTACCCACTCATTCAATACATCCTCTGCCCAGGAATCTTTAATGTCTGACTTTGAGGAAGCTGAGCTATATATACTAGAATTAAAAAAAGTAATACTAAACACTAAAGATATAGATAAAAACACTTTGAGTATTCTCCAGTTTTTCACAATCTTACCCCTTATTAAATTTATTTTCACTTCAATAAAGCACTGCAGCGATTTCTGTTAATATTACGAATTAATTAAATGTAAATAGCTCAATGCTTTCTTCAGCGCGATTTGAGATTTTTTCATCGTGTTACTTAGTCTGATCCATTGATGGATCAGACTAAGTGCAGAGAACTATTTATTGATAAAATTCAAATATTGCAATGCATTTTTCAGAACGACTACAGCTTCAGCACGAGTAGTCAGATCCTTCGGCGCAAAGCTTGTTGCCGTCTTGCCATTTATCAATCCTTTTGCTGCCGCCGCTGCAATGGCATCTCGAGCATAGGTTGAGATTTGAGCCTGATCTGCAAAGGATGGCTGACTTACTTCAGCACTTGCTGTTCCTTGAGCAAACTGAATTGCATTCATCATCATCACGACCATTTGTTCTCTCGTAATGCGTGCCTCAGGAGCAAATCTGTAGTTTCCTACTCCTTGAACAAATCCATACTGTACCGCTGCGCTCACATCTGCTGCATACCAGCTGCTTGCTGCTACGTCAGTAAATGCTTGATCCGATCCTTTGCTCGACAGACCTAAGCTTCGTACGAGCAAGGACGCAAATTCTGCACGCGTCACTTGACCATTAGGATCAAATGTCGTTTCTGTTTTCCCTTTCACAATCAGCTTAGATGCCAGTGCTGCTACTGCCTGCTGTGCCCAGTGACCTTGCATATCTGCGAAGGTTTTCTTGCCTTCCAAAATGACATACAGGCCGTTTTCGTTATGTTGGATCGTTGCTATCGTCTTGCCGTCCTTCACCGTAAATACGGCTGGAACAAAGTGAAGCTCGCCTGTTGCCGGATCGTATTTCACTACCGTTGCTTCATTCGGATTGCTTACTACACCATCTACGATCAGTGTGCGCCCTACATAACCTGTTGGTGTTAGCTCCGTTGTCGCTCCCTTTTCTTTCAGTTCTGCTTCATAGCTTACAACGGCACCTCGTATCCTTGTACCGCTACTAGCAAGCTTTTCTTCCAAACCTTTCTGTACAGCCGGGTCTGCTTGTTCAATACGTACAATCACTTGACCGTTTGGATCAAGAACTTTCCCTACCAGCTCAGAAACCAGCCATGCATAGCTTCCTAGTGGACTATTTACTTCGATGACTGCATTCGGCTTACTGCTTGCCAAACGATTCACTGCTTCTGCTGGAATCGCTACCTCGTAGCCTGCGTAAGAACCATAAACCTCAATGCTCAGTACCGAGCCTGCGTTTTCTCCTGCTTGTTCAAATGCTTGAACCTTCTTCATAAAAGTTGCTGCATTCAGCTCCGCCTTCACTGTGTTGTCAGCTGTATCTACCGTAAGCTCGCTACCTTTAGTTTCATACATTGCTGGATCTCCGACACTCGGCTCTGTCGTGCTGCCGCCTCCACCGTTGTTTCCTCCGCCATTGTTGCCGCCATTTCCATTACCGCCTGGGTTGCTTTGAGTAGCAACAATTACCTTTACTTCTGCCTGCAATTGCTGAGTATTGCTCCATTGTTCAGACAACACAAGCTCTCCTCTAAACAAATAGCTACCTGCAGTCGTAGCCTCATAGCTTGGTGTACCATTATCCCACGCTGCAATATTTACGAAGTGTTTGCTACTGTCACTTAATGTAACTTCTACTTGCTGAGGTAACAGAAGATCAGCTTGTTTCGTTCCAAAGGCAACAGCAATGTCTGACAAACTGCCCACTTCAGAAGCTTCAAGATCAACTGACGGCCCGACAGAAGCGCTTTTGAAAGTAACAAAAATTGTATGATTTCTTGCCACGTTCTCAAAAGCATAAGTTGAAATCTGTCCAACAGAGCCGCCGTCAACGAGAACATCATTGATTTGATAGCCAGCATGAGCAGTTATACTGAAGGCTTTCCCTTCGCCTTCCTGAATTTCAATATCTCCGGCTGGCGAAATTTCGCCTCCATTACCTGCAGTTGCCGTAATCGTGTATTTAGGCGTAGGCTTCGCTCTAAAGGCAGCCTCAATGGTATGATTTTGAGACACATTTTTGAAGGTATACTTGTTGCTTTCCAGATCAACCGGTACACCGTCAACCAAAATCTCACTTACTTCATACCCTTCATCTGACGTAATAATAAAGTCCCTGTCAGCCTGATTATTCACTATAACTTCACCGCTTGGACTAATCGTTCCACCTTCGCCAGCTGTTGCTGTTATCAAATGCTGTACAGGGACAATATTCGTCGACTTAAACACTGCTGATGCTATAACCTTCGTTTTGACGCCAATGAGGGTATATTGATTATTCTCATCCAAAGTCACAGGCTTGTTGTTTACTTGAACACCTAAAACTTCATGATGTTCATCAGGGGTGACTGTAAATGTTACCGTTCCTCCTAATTCCACTTCAGGCTTGTCTGCGATTATATTTCCACCGTCGCCAGTAATTGTATTTACAGTAAAATTTTTCGGCTTAAATACGGCGCGAATGTCTATCTCGTCTTCATTGACCTTCAATTGATAGTTTAACCCGGTAAAGCCTGAAACCTCTTGACCTTTCACAAGCAACTTGTCCAACTCATATCCCGATAACGGCTCTACAATAAAAGATGAGGTCGAATTTTTAATAGCGGACATCGTTCCGTTCGGTGTAATAGTACCGCCCTCTCCAGCAGAAGCAGTCAGTATACTGTAAGTATCTTCAAGTTCACGTAGAGTTATCGCCTGCAGCGACATATTGGCCCACTCATTATCGTAGACTGCTTTGTTATAAACTTTTACTTTCAGTTTCTGCTGGGGATGATTCAAACGGTAATTCAGTTGAATAACTTTACTCTGAGCAGGCGTTCCAAATACATTCACCGCATTTGTAAACTCCCCTTCGGCATATAAGATGTCTTGACTTCCTTCTTCGGCAATATAAAACTCCGCCGCAACTTTGGACGCCCATGATCCAACATATAATTTGACCTGCTGCTCATTCTCCGCATACGGTAATGTAAACGTAAAACCACTGTTTAACTCTTGAGCAATAAGTCCTTTCTTGTTCCCCGAGTAGTGCACAAAGTTCGTGCCCTTTGCATCGGTATACGTATAATTGGTTGTCGTGTCTGCAGCTACGCCTTCAATTTTCGTATTCGGCATAAGAGAGATCTCATCGATCCATCCATCGGCAATATTTTTTCTCTCATGATGAGATACGTCCTTATTATTGAAATGCAACCAGTCCTTCTTTCCTTCAATCGAAAGATTTAGTTGACTAGGTGGGTCCAACACCTCTACCTTCGGCTTCGGATTCAATATCTCATCTACATCAGTCAACGTAATAGCATGCAAAAATGCTTTTTGTCCGCTGGCAACAGATACAGTCACCTTGAGACGATCAGCTTCTGGGAGCTGATATCGAATAGAAATCTCTTTGTCTAGCAACCCTGATGAACTGTCTTTACTGAAGCTATTCGAATAATAGACTTTAGTAGGATCATTTACGGAAGATGCTTCGATTCGAACTGTACTATCCCAGGATCCAGCATAAATTTTCACTTCTCTGATTCCACTTTCGCTCGGCAACGTAAACTCCGTTTCTTTGCCTTCTCCTGCCATGCCTACAAAATATCTTGACCTTTCGTCAGTTTCATCTACAGAAGAAATACTAATTCCATCCATAACGCCGTCAGAATAATATACCTTTCTAGGATAATCTGTCGGATTCTCATCTGGCTGTCCCTGGCTGAACACAAGATCGGAAATCAGGTTTGCATCTTGTTTCCTTGGGAAGTTAGTCGCTATGCGGTCTAAATGAACCCAATCCAACTTGCCCTGCTGAGTCAAATTAATATTAGACGAGTAGTCGTTTATCGCACCAACAACATAAGGCTCTATCGTTTGGTCAATAGGCTTTACCGTTAGAATTAGCTCTGTTGTCATCACATAGTTACCATTAGTCATTTCTATTGCGATAGTCGCCTTTTTTTCATTACCTAGCCCGGCAGGTCTCGACAAATTTCCGTTTATATCAATAATGTCCGAGTTCAGCGTGTAAACTTTTGCTGTGCTTCCATAGAGTTGCCCTTGCAAGCTGTCAAAATTTAATTTTTCCGTTATGTTATCAATACTAGAGTTACCATTTAATATTAGCTGTAAAATCGAGTTGAAATCTCTGTCAATCTTCTCCTTTGGCGACGAACCATCCTCGCCTTCTTCTGGCATACCGACTATAAATTCACTCAAATTTCCTATGACATCATTTTTCACACCTTGTACAGCTACATTGTATTTTTTGTAATTTTCCAGTCCATGTATCGTAATAGGCAACTGTTTTGCTTCATATACATCTTCGATATTAAGCGGCGAGCTTCCAACATGTATTTTAAAACCATCTAAGTCAGCCTTTCCCTTCACATCAGCATTCACAGTTAAACTGTTGTCTCCAGGTGTTACCGATACATTGTATGGAGTTTCAGGCGTTCGTGTATATTCCGTTCCGTTATCATCTAGCATAACGCCCTTCAAACTAATTGTTCCTTCCTTGTTAGGCTCATTTTCATTAATTATAAATTTGACCATTACATACTTGTCGATCGAACCCGCTCTATATGGGATTTCTACGATAGACACTTGCTCTGTATCTCCGCCTGTAAGCTCAGTCACAACCTCTGGCTGTGAACCATCACTTAATGTTGTTATCAGGCTGGCTTTAGCATTTTTAACACCAACTACCAACTTTAACGTCTGCAGTTCATTATTAGCTGGCGCCATCACCATAAATCCATCTTCTTTTCCATATTTTACAACTTCGTAAAATTCCGTACTATTGGTGAATGTATTCATAGTCGCACTTGGCTGAATTTGCGCGTCTCGATATCCAATCGTATTGACATTGTAGATAAGTCTTTCATGCTTTGATTTCCCGAATCTATTTTTGATTCCGTCGACTACAGTTTGGTCCTGTACATTCTTAAACAAAACAAAATCCTTACTATTCATAATAGAAGCGAGATTGGCCTTCGGGTCTTCAAGCGTATAATTTATCGAGTTTAAGAAAGGCGAATTCCCTGCAGTTCCTTCAACCGTAAACGTATTATTTCCCTCTTCCACTTGGAATACCTGGAGTGAACCATTGAGATGAACCTTTAATGTAAATGGCTTTTGTGCTTGAATTGTAACTGTCGTGCCTGACGTTCCGCTCTGTCTCGCTGCTGCGCGGAGTGATACAATATTATTCGAATTATTCTTTTCATTCCCATACTTCAAGTCATCGATCCCGTGCTCTTCTAAAAGTCTGATCGTCCAATTGATTGTATCTTGAGGTGCGTTTATATTAATTCCGATAATATCCTCAATAAGTGCTGCAATAGCTATAGCACCTGACCAACCTACAAAATCTTTTCTTGAAGGCTCTGTATCAGAATACTCCGTAGACCCAGGCCTCAAATATTCAGAAGAGTAGTTTTCCCACAGCGTGTGCAAATACTGTCCCGTTCTATCATATGCACCTTTTTCATAGACTTTCGAGAAAGCATCCATATGTTGTATAGCCATTTGAAACGCCAAATCCCCATAGCCTGCTTGTCTCAGACCGTGAATAGTTTGATAAGAAGTTGGTGACCAGATGGCCCCATTCCAATATCCCCCGGTAGGTTTAAATGAAGAATAATCATATCTTACCGTCGATAGTCCGTACGGGCGGAACATCTTTTCGGAATTCAGTACCGTTTCAATTAACCTTTCGGATTGCTCCTCGGAAGCTATTCCTGCAGTTAATGCCCAAAGTCCTGTCGGAGTTTGTATTCGGGTGAATTCTCCTGTATTTCTATCTACGTTGTAATAAAAACCATCGGTAGTATCCCACAATGTAGAATTAATTAAGTCTTTAAGACGTTCTCGTTCTTCAGCATATTTATTCGCAATAGCCGTTTCGCCGACTTCCGTTGCAATTTTTGAAATATAATCAGCAAATTGCACCATTTGAATACTTATATCATTATAAACTTGCTTTTGTTGCCCCCAGTCCTGATTCGGGGTATTATCAAGGCCATTCGCCTGACCACTTGAATAAAATAAACCTTCCCCGACACCATTCGAATATGTCCTGTTTCTCTTAATAAATTCAAAATATTCAGTCAGCCTCTGCAACAATGTTTTTGTCGTTGGCTTCACATTACCTGGTACATTTGAGATATCAGTCGACATATAAGAAGTGATTGGCTGTGTAAATCGCTCCTTGTCATTATGCAAGAGATATTGTTCCCATTCCGCCCACCCAAACATAGGCGGATTGATGGAATCGGTATCTGTATAGACATAGGACGGACTGCCGCTCTTCTCATAAATCATCCTAGAAATAAATCCGTTCAATTGATTTCCAGATGCCGTACCATCGGAATCAAATTGACCGGCATAAAAATTATCCATTGATTGCTGCACAGGAAATTCATTGAAGCCGTATTTGTCAAATAACATCATAAACAACGTATCCCATTGGAAAAGCCTATCATCAAATGCTTCGTCCACCCAATACTCACTCAAGCCAATCATTGAATCGGTATGTCTAATATTTTTTTTATGAAATTGCCATGCTGCATTATAAAGTGTTTCCCATTCCTTATGTTCTCCCAAATAAACTTTTGGGATATTATTCATGTCTATAGAATAATCGCCTTCAGAAAGGATTTCAGGAGCGGCTTTGGCAGGACTCAACGGAAATATCGAGATAATCATGAATAATGATAAAAATAATGAAATTACTCTCAATCGCATAATAATCAATCTCCTTATTGTTATATATTAGCCACTATCGTTACATTAATATTTCTTGAATACTCCAAACTATCTTTCATCCTAGTTTCTTCATTTAGTAATAGCTACTACTCTAGTTGCTGTCGCATTTGGATCGAATAAAAAAACTTTTGATGATCTTCTGAGATATTCTCATGTTGCGTAAAGGAAGCTCCCCATGTGTCATCCCCGTTATGCATTTCAATCACCTTACCGCTTTCACGGTTCTTCAATTGAAAGTAGCATTCATCAATGCAAAATACATAATTTAATTACCTTTAAATATATTGGAAATAAGTCTTTGTAATGTAACTGCACCTGATCCAGTGTAGAGATCAGGCACAGTATTAACATCTATTTATTAGTAAAATTCAAATATTGCAATGCATTTTTCAGAACGACTACTGCTTCAGCACGAGTAGTCAGATCCTTAGGAGCAAAGGTTGTTGCTGTTTTTCCATTAATCAGTCCTTTTTCTGCCGCTACCGCAACTGCACTTTGAGCATAGGATGAGATTTGAGCCTGATCTGCAAAGGAAGGCTCACCTGCTCCCATACTTGCCGCTCCTTGTACAAACTGAATTGCATTCATCATCATCACGACCATTTGCTCTCTCGTAATGCGTGCCTCAGGAGCAAATCTGTCGTTGCCTACTCCTTGAACAAATCCATACTGTACCGCTGCGCTCACATCTGCTGCATACCAGCTGCTTGCTGCTACGTCAGTAAATGCTTGATCCGATCCTTTGCTCGACAGACCTAAGCTTCTCACGAGCAAGGACGCAAATTCTGCACGCGTCACTTGACCATTGGGATCAAATGTCGTTTCTGTTTTCCCTTTCACAATCAGCTTAGATGCCAGTGCTTCTACTGCCTGCTGCGCCCAGTGAGCCTGTAGATCTGCGAATGTTTTCTTACCTTCCAAGATCACATACAGGCCATTTTCATTATGTTGAATCGTTGATATCGTCTTGCCGTCCTTCACTGTAAATACGGCTGGAACAAAGCGAATCACGCCTGTTGCCGGATCGTATTTCACTACCGTTGCTTCATTCGAATTGCTTACTACACCATCTACGATCAGTGTGCGCTCTACATAACCTGTTGGTGTTAGCTCCGTTGTCGCTCCCTTTTCTTTCAGTTCTGCTTCATAGCTTACAACGGCACCTCTTATCCTTGTACCGCTACTAGCAAGCTTTTCTTCCAAATCTTTCTGTACTGTCGGGTCTGCTTGTCCAACGCGTACAATCACTTGTCCGTTTGGATCAAGAACTTGCCCTACCAGCTCAGAAACCGGCCATGCATAGCTTCCTAATGGACTTTTTACTTCGATGACTGCATTCGACTTACTTCTTGCCAAACGATTCACTGCTTCTGCTGGAATTACTACCTCGTAGCCTGCGTAAGAACCAGAAACCTCAATGCTCAGTACCGAGCCTGCCCCTTGCCCTGCTTGTTCAAATGCTTGAACCTTCTTCATAAAAGTTGCTGCATCCAGCTCAGCCTTCACTTTGTTCTGAGCCGCATCAACGGTAAGCTCGCCTCCTTTGGTTTCATACAGTGCTGGATTCTCTACAGACGGCTCTGTCGTACCACCGCTGTTGCCTCCACCGTTATTTCCACCGCCGTTGTTACCGCCACCACTTGTGCTTTGACCGCTAATCGTAATGACCTTGCTTCCGATTACTCCGGAACCATCTGCTGCTGTCGCTACGATTTTCACCGCACCATCCTTCACAGCTGTCAGCAAACCGTTTGCGCTTATTGTTGCTTTAGCCGTTGCTGTCGTTCCATCTGATTCATATAACGACCATGTAACCGCTTTGTTCGTTGCATTGACTGGCAATACAGTAGCTCCTAGTTGCAGTGTGCCGCCTTTTGACGTAATGGTATTGCCTGTACTTGTTACTTCAATCGACTCTACCTCTACTAGCTCTGGCGTGTCGCTTTGACCGCTAATTGTAATGACTTTGCTTCCGATTACTGCTGATCCATCTGCTGCTGTCGCTACGATTTTCACCGCACCATCCTTCACAGCTGTCAGCAAACCGCTTGCGCTAATCGTTGCTATATCCGTTGCTGTCGTTCCATCTGTTTCAAATACCGACCACGCTACAGCTTTGTTCGTTGCATTGGCTGGCAATACAGTAGCTCCTAGTTGCAGCGTGCCGCTTTTTGCAGTAATGGTATTGCCTGTACTTGTTACTTCAATCAACTCTACCTCTACTAGCTCTGGGTCTGGCGTGTCGCTTTGACCGCTAATCGTAATGACCTTGCTTCCGATTACTGCTGATCCATCTACTGCTGTCGCTACGATTTTCACCGCACCATCCTTCACAGCTGTCAGCAAACCGCTTGCGCTTATTGTTGCTTTATCCGTTGCTGTCGTTCCATCTGCTTCATATAACGACCACGTAACCGCTTTGTTCGTTGCATTCTCAGGGAGTACAGTCGCTCCTAGTTGCAGCGTGCCGCTTTTTGCCGTAATGGTATTGCCTGTACTTGTTACTTCAATCGACTCTACCTCTACTAGCTCTGGGTCTGGCGTGTCGCTTTGACCGCTAATTGTAATGACCTTGCTTCCGATTACTGCGGAACCATCTGCTGCTGTCGCTACGATTTTCACCGCACCATCCTTCACAGCTGTCAGCAAACCGCTTGCGCTTATTGTTGCTTTATCTGTTGCTGTCGTTCCATCTGCTTCATATAACGACCACGCTACAGTTTTGTTCGTTGCATTCTCAGGGAGTACAGTAGCTCCTAGTTGCAACGTGCCACCTTTGCTTGTAATAGATGCCACATTCCCTGTGCTTGTTATGGCAATCGACTCAACTTTAACTGGGTCCGGATCAGGGTTCGACGATCCAGCATAGGATGCTGCTTCGATTCGATCAATAGCTACGAAGGAATTACTTGCCTCAGAACGTTTGTCCCCTGTAACTCTTATGACGAGCTTATGCTCCACATTAGGCAAATCTTTTAATTCTAGCAGCAATTGCTGACTTAGTTTCGAAGAAGCATACATATCTACTAATATTTCCTCACCGTCGTCTATTGAAATAGCAGCAATACCTTGATTGCTATTTTTTGGACCAAATAACTGTAATTCGGAACCAGTGAAGCGAATAGTAGCAGTTGCATTCGTTTTATTAGAGTAATGAATATCTTCCATGTAAGCTCCAGACTCAGTATAGTTGTAGTCCCAATCTGAGCTATATTCAAACTCATCTGCTTCGTAACCAGTAGCATTGTCGTTAATTGTTCGATTAAAAGTTAAATAGAATCTTTGATGCTCTCCTTCCCCTGCAGTTCCTTGTACAAATTGCGTACCTTGTACTGATTTATTGTTCGGTACTTCAATTACTTTTGCGCTTTGACGATTTTTCAATTGGAAGCTGCCATCTCCCCAATCAACAACCGACCATTCATCGTTGTAAACCTCATCCTGAGTATACGTATACTGTATAATCTCAGCGCCGTCTTCCATCGCAGTATTGGAAACTGCCAGCACCTTCGAGCTGCTTCTGGAAATGATTTTGTAATAGCCAGGATCAGTTTCTACAAATGTCCATTGCTGATTGCGAGCTGTGCCTGCATTCCATTGAACAATCTTGGCACCGTCTTGATCAGAGTTTCCAGACACGTCCATACGCAATTGGTTGCTCACAACCGTCAAATGGAAAGTCTTATTGTTAAAACGATCCAAAGAGGAGTTAGGCTCAGCGCCAAACACTTCAAACTCATAAATACTTGCCCATACGCCAGGCTGCAGATCAGTCACTTGAATACGTATATATCTTGCGGACGTATTAAAGTAGTCAAATTGGATTTGCTGTTCACTTGACTTATGAGCTACTACAGACCAGTTCTCTTTGTCTTTCGAAGCCTCAATACGATAACCATATTGTGTATTATCAGCTTCCCACTTTATCTTCGTTCCTGATAAATCATAATTAGTTCCTAAATCGACCAACAACCAATGCCCTGTATTTCCGTCTGATGCGCTCCACCGACTCCACTCATCACCATCAATACTATTTTCGACCCAATTATTATGTTGATAGCTATCCGAAATTACAGACTTATTCAATGCAACGTTAGTCGGTTCACTAAAAATTTGAACTTCTCTTATTGCTGGCCGCTCATTGCCCGTACCGCCTTCAAGAGAATCCACGTTTACCCGGACATAGCGGACCGCTGTTGCTGTAAAGCTATCCTTCTTCATATCTTGTCCGGAAGCTCGTCTACCCGACACTTGCGACCATGTAACACCATCCGCAGAAACTTCAATTCTGTAGTTGTAATACATATTGTCTCTGCCCCACAGGATTTTACTGCCTTCCAGATTATAGTACGCGCCCAAGTCCACCTGCCACCAGCTAGGAGCATGTTCATCGGCTTCCCACCATGAAAGGCTATTGCCATCATTCGCTTTTGACGGTTCATTGCCGCTAAGCGAGTTGCTAGCAGTTACCTGTTTATTCAGTGCAACGTTTACTAATGAAGGGAATTGTTCTGCGTTGTTCTGAAACGGAGCAACTCCAAACACCTTAAACTCATAAAATCCAATTGCATCATTTTCCGCACCGGTTATTGTAATCCGCGCATAGCGTGCATTAGCAGCAAGCTTATCGCGTTGCTTATCCACGATGCTAATATTGTCTGTTTTGTCCAATATTGTCGTCCAGTTCACTCCATCGTCAGACACATCAATTTTGTACTGATCGAATGAAGTATGATCCCTCCACACAATTTCAGATCCGGTAATATTATAGGAGCTTCCCAAATCAACTTGCCACCATGCTTGAGATTCGTTAGCATCTGCTTCCCAATATGTTGCTTCACTTCCATCATTGCCACTTGATCCTGGATGCTCGCTTCCCTCTCCACTTGTCGTTACAGTCTTGTTTAATGCTATATTTTCGCCTACAAATTTATTTTCTTGCGTATCACTTCCGCCTGGCACAAACACGCTTTGACTTGGAATACTACTAATCTCAGCACTACCCGCAAGCAAGCCATCAGCTGTCGCAGTTAGTTCCAAAACTCCTGGCGTACGTGTGGATTGTACAATCGCTGCCGCAACGCCACCTTCTACTGCAACAGGGTTTGCATACGTACGTGTTTCTCCGTTGCCAATGATTCCGACCTCACCTTTTACACTTAGTGAAACGGAAAAGGCATTGGTTGGAACAATATTGTCGTCAGCATCTCGCACTGTAATATATGCGGTGACGAGATCAGAGCCATCGGCTTCCAAATCTATACCTTTCGTATCATATTCCACAGATAGATGATGCGGTTCTCCTGGTGTGCCTACAGTATGTGTATCTACGACAACACCGTTGATTAGCCCATCTGCTCTTAGTGTTCCTGCTTCCCATGGTACATTCTCAAATGTAAATGTAGGATGTGCCACATGATTCAATCCACTATCCGGATCCTGAGTGGCAATGAGCCTATCATTCAAATACAGCTTAATTTGATCAGCATTGCTTGACACCATCACATCTTTTGGAGATGTTGGCGTCCAATAATTCGCAATAAATACCATTGGTCCAGAATCGATCCCATTTAACTCAATGTTAGGATCGCGTTGGCTTTGGAAAAAATAATAGTTGAATTTTGGATATCGATCCAAGTCTACCAGCCCTGTATAAGCTGGATCATTGTCATAGCCTCTATTGTAGTCATTGTAGCTCCATACTACATGCCCTGCGATGCGTGGATTAGCATTAAGTCCTGCCCAATCGGCTGCCCAATCGA
This sequence comes from Paenibacillus sp. J22P15, assembly GCF_056269345.1. Classification (NCBI taxonomy): domain Bacteria; kingdom Bacillati; phylum Bacillota; class Bacilli; order Caryophanales; family Paenibacillaceae; genus Paenibacillus; species Paenibacillus sp. J22P15. The sequence continues at coordinate 11,093 of NZ_JBWDNT010000030.1, read as the reverse complement.
CGATATTATCGCCATTCAACGCTTTTTGACGCAATATAGTGGAGTTGAGCATATCAATTTCGCCTATTTTTCTAGAAGAACGCAGTCCTTCAGGGCTTGATGCTTTCTCATTCCAGTCATCTCCCCACTCTCTCGTAATAAGCGGCTTCGATTGAGTGTTGATTTCCCTATAGTTCACGTCATATATTTCTTTACCCCAAAGTCCATACTCCGCCGATGTATAGATTTGGTCTCCAGGATATTCCTCATGTGTGGCGTTATGCGCATTCTGAGCATATTCAAAAGAATATGATGTTTCATTCAAGCTGGATTCCCACAAAATGATACTTGGATGGTTTCGATCTCTACGAACCATATCTCGTATCGCTTGATAGGAACGCTCTTGGAAGACCTCATCACCAAAAAACTGCCAGCCTGGCGTCGGTGCAATGACGGTCAATCCAAGCTCGTCTGCCGCATCAAGAAATGCCGGGTCCTGTGGATAGTGACCTGCTCGAACGTTGTTGAAGCCACCATCTCTCAATTGCTTAGCATCACGATATTGACCTGAATTAGGCATCGCGTTGCCTACATATAAATATTCCTGATGTCGGTTTGCCCCATACAGCAGTAATTTTTCTCCGTTAATGAAGAACCCTTCATCAGCAGTAAATTTAATCTCGCGAATCCCAATACGAGTGTTATAGGTATCTGCTACAGCAGTCCCGTCATACACAACCGTATCTACTGTGTATAGGTTAGGATGATTAGGATGCCAAAGCTTCGGATTGTTAACCTCTAACGTTTGAATAAAGGTGTAGTCTTCTCCCGCAGCGATAGTTTGTGCTTCGCTAACAAGTGTTGCAACTACTTGATTGTCACGATCAACAATCGATGTTTTAACACGTGTGTTTTTATCCGTTACATATTCGTTCATGATATTCGTTTTCACTTGGACAGTTGCTTGATCGGAGCTAACCGATGGGTATGTAACAAATATCCCGCCATCTGCTACCTTGTTAGCATATACTGCATCCGTTACATGCAACTTGTCCGTTACGTGCAGCTTAACATCTCTGTATATGCCGCCAAAATATGAAAAATCTAATTCTTTTTGCGGCTTGCCTGGAGGCGTCTGCAAGTCATCTCGATTATCTGCTTTGATAGCGATTACATTGTCCGTCCCGTCGAAATTAACGTAGTCTGTAATATCAATGGAGAATGAATTATATCCCCCATAATGTATACCGAGATATTGACCATTCACCCATATATCAGCGTTGGTCATCACGCCTTCAAATTCAACGAACAACTTCTTGCCGATATAAGTTTCATCCAGCGTTAAATGCCTCCGATACCAAGAAATGCCTTGGTAGTTTGGATTGGCGCCGCTGTTAATTTTCGGCTCCAAGCGAACACTATGGGGCAAGTTGACGCCTTCCCATCCGCTGTCGTCGAAACTAGCTGCCTCAGCTTCGCTGACATCCTCGCGGTGAAACAACCAACCCGTATTGAAATTCAGCTCCTGACGATTTGTCGGATTGTTTTGACCGCTGATCGTAATAATCTTTGAGCCAATTACTGCTGAGCCATCTGTCGCTGTTGCTACGACTGTGACTTCGCCATCCTTATCTGCAGTCAATAAGCCGCTTGCATCTATCGTCGCTTTATCTGTTAATGTCTGGCCATCAGCTTCATGGACGGTCCAGCTTACGGCTGAATTCGTGGCATTTGCAGGCAGAACTGTTGCTCCTAGCTGCAGCGTGCCTCCTTTCGTCGTAATTTCCGAAACTTCATCTTCACTACTTACGACAATCGACTCTACCAATTGATCTACCTGCAATTGATCTACTCGCGATACAAGGTCAACATAATTAAGTGTAAAATTAGTATCTGTTGCTTGTTCATTTTTAGTTCCTGTTACTCTAATTTTTAATACATGCTCTTTATTCGTCAGCATTGGGCTTTCAAAAAGCAAATGCTCAGCTGCCCACGATTCGGCATACGCATCTACGACCTCTTCAGGACCATCATCAATGGAGATCGCTATAATCCCTTGATCCATTCCTTTCCCTCCGTATAGTTTTACTTGTGAACCAGTAAACCTAAGAAGTACATCAGCCTCAGCTTCATTCGAAAAATGCCCCTCCCACCAAGAGTCCCATCCAGAGCTGTATTCGAATTGATCTTCACCCGATCCTGTCGTATCGTGATTCACCCGTCTATCAAAGGATAGGAACAACTTTTGATGATCTGATGAGCTATTCTCATTTTGCGTAAATGAGACGTCCGGTTCTGTATCTCCGTTATTTATTTCAATCACTTTGCCGCTTTCACGGTTCTGTAATTGAAAGTAGCCTTCACCTGCATCGATAACAGTCCATTCATCATTGTATGTGTCATCATCTGTATATGAATTTTGCACGATTCGCGCACCGTTATCCAATGATGCCCCATCAACTACAAGTACCTTTGAGCTGCTTTTCGAAATAATTTTATAATACCCAGATGATGTCTGTTCAAATGTCCATTGCTGGTTCAGACTGTCGCTCGCTTCCCATTGAACAATTGAAGCGCCGTCATCATTTGAGCCGCCTGCCAGATCCATATTAAGACCACTATGCTTAACCATAAGGTTAAACGTTTTTTTATCTACGTTGCCGACAACTGATGCAGGCTCATTACCTTGATCTCCCTCAAAGGCGAATGCCGTCTGATTGTTTGAGATAGGCGCTGGAAACTGTACAAATAAACTTAACGATAATGCACCGATTAACAAACGTTTCGCCAAAGATTTCACTTTAATAAAATACATATTTTAATCCCCTTTCATTATATTGGAAATAAATCACTGTAATGTAACTACACCTGATCCAGTGTAGAGATCAGGCACAGTATTAACATCTATTTATTAGTAAAATTCAAATATTTCAATGCATTTTTCAGAACGACTACTGCTTCAGCACGAGTAGTCAGATCCTTCGGAGCAAAGGTTGTTGCTGTTTTTCCATTAATCAGTCCTTTTTCTGCCGCTACCGCAACTGCACTTTGAGCATAAGATGAGATTTGAGCCTGATCTGCAAAGGAAGGCTCACCTGCTCCCATACTTGCCGCTCCTTGTACAAACTGAATCGCATTCATCATCATCAAGACCATTTGCTCTCTCGTAATGCGTGCCTCAGGAGCAAATCTGTCGTTGCCTACTCCTTGAACAAATCCATACTGTACCGCTGCGCTCACATCTGCTGCATACCAGCTGCTTGCTGCTACGTCAGTAAATGCTTGATCCGATCCTTTGCTCGACAGACCTAAGCTTCTCACGAGCAAGGACGCGAATTCTGCACGCGTTACTTGACCATTGGGATCAAATGTCGTTTCTGTTTTCCCTTTCACAATCAGCTTAGATGCCAGTGCTTCTACTGCCTGCTGCGCCCAGTGACCTTGCATATCTGCGAAGGTTTTCTTCCCTTCTACGATCACATACAGGCCATTTTCATTATGTTGAATCGTTGCTATCGTCTTGCCGTCCTTCACCGTAAATTCGGCTGGAACAAAGTGAAACTCGCCTGTTGCCGGATCGTATTTCACTACCGTTGCTTCATTCGGATTGCTTACTGCACCATCTACGATCAGTGTGCGCTCTACATATCCTGTTGGTGTTAGCTCCGTTGTCGCTCCCTTTTCTTTCAGTTCTGCTTCATAGCTAACAACTGCACCTCGTATCCTTGTACCGCTGCCAGCAAGCTTTTCTTCCAATCCTTTCAATACTGCCGGGTCTGCTTGTTCAATACGTACAATCACTTGTCCGATTGAATCAAGAACTTTCCCTACCAGCTTAGAAACCGGCCATGCATAGCTTCCTAATGAACTATTTACTTCGATGAATGCATTCGGCTTACTGCTTGCCAAACGATTCACTGCTTCTGCTGGAATCGCTATCTCGTAGCCTGCGTAAGAACCAGAAACCTCAATGCTCAGTACCGAGTCTGCGTTGTCTCCTGCTTGTTCAAATGCTTGAACCTTCTTCATAAAGGCTTCTGCATCTAGCTCAGCCTTCACTTTGTTCTGAGCCGCATCAACGGTAATCTCGCCTCCTTTGGTTTCATACAGTGCTGGATTCTCTACAGACGGCCCTGTCGTGCTGCCGCCTCCATCGCTACCTCCACCGTTGTTACCGCTGCTGTTGTTACCACCACCATTGTTACCGCTGCCGTTGTTACCACCACTATTGTTACCGCCGCCGTTGTTACCACCACTGTTAATTTCCACAACAGCCTGTGCGAGTGGGATATAGGTCGTCCAATTTCCGCTTGTTTGTCCCACTTTAATCTTGTCTAGTGTAAACGTAGCTGTGCCATTCGCTTTAGCTTTTATTTCCACTTTACCTAAAATTAGATCCCCATTTTCACCCTCTGTTTTACCTAGTTTTGTATATACAGCACGCAAATGACCATCATCCAGCAAATTTACATTTACAACTGAACTAAAGCCTTCTAAATTTGTTGTATACGAGTTTTTATCAATAGTCCAATACGAAGGATCAAATGATAGATTCAGTTCATGTGCAACCCAATCTTGTGCATTTCTCACACCAATCTCAACAGAAATCGTGTCATTAATCTTTGCTTGAGTTTTAGAGACGTTTACATAAAATTCTGGTCCCTCCGACGCAAATAGAATTGACGGCCACAAACTACATAACAATAGCGTCATTAAACTAATTGCTAGTATTTTTCTTTTCAATAGACTCAACTTCCTTTTATTGTAGTTTATATGGGTATCTGAGACGTCATCACATCTAATAAAGAGATCTGCTTGTTCTTTACCGTTATCTCTTTACGTTCATTGATCCATTGATATAATGCCGATTTACTTAGACCATATTCGTTCGTGTTATTCTCATTTTTATAAGCAGTTGTTATTCCGAGTGCCCAGTTCTCTTAATTCAATTATTCAATAAAACTTCTCGCTACGATCACAAGGTCTTCAATATCCAGCACCCCATCCCCACTAAGATCATATATTTTGACAATCTCCCAATCGGTACTGTTAATATTTTTACTATTATTCACGGCAAGTAACGCCAAATCGTCAATATTGACTTGACCGTCGCGATTTAGATCACCAATGATCGTTACCTCCGTCGGTGGTGTAACACGAATATTGATCGTGGATAGTACTGCTTGTATTTCATGGCCGTTACGATCACTGATCTGCGATTTGGTTATTGCTATACTCGCATCAATTGGCTGTGCTGTCTCCTTGGCCTTAAAGCTCAACTGTAATATTGGCGCTGTTCCCGTAACCCCCGAACTAGCTAAAATAACACGCAGCTTTCCAGGAACTATAACGCTCGGCTCATTGACAATAACGATTCCTTCTTTGATGGATTTAATCGATCCGAGTTCATACTCAAGCGCACTTGCATCGTAGCTGATTGTAATATCTTGTGTGTAAACTTCCTGTGTGCCGGTCAACCCATATTGAATATCTAAAGAGTTACCAGATTGGACAGAATCTTCGACGGCAGACAATGAGGTATTCGCAACGTTTTGAACGATAACGGCGCTCTTATTTTTTAAAATTAACTCTTTATTTTGTCCTTTCACTTTCACCTTGGTTTTCACTGTATACGTCCCTGATGGTAGCTCACTAAAACGAATTACTCCGTTCATATCGCGCGATTCCTTAGTGATTATTTCATGATCGTCTGTAGTAATCATCACAGAAACGCGCTCAACTGCAATAGCCCCTCCAGCTATACTAACTATTGAAGGCAGATCTACTGACAAAGTGCCATTCTTCACTGTCACTTTAGGCGAAGAGTTTAATGTCTCTACAACTGGTGCAACACTATATCGCAGATTCGAAATATAGCTGTTTGGATCATATAAACCAAGTGTATTAAAAATAACCGCCGCCATGTGCGTTCCACCAATATGGTTTGGATGAATATCATCGCCTAACCATACGTTTTTAATTTCCGACTGATCTTTCTCCGCTTCTGTCCAATACTTGTAATGATCGACCAACAATTCATTTTTCTCAGATGCCACTTTACGAATCACTTCAACATAAGCCGGCAGAGTCGCTGAACGCGGTGCTGATTCTTTAACTGTATTGATCGTTTGCAAAATCGGAATTGCGCCAATCTCTCGCACTTTGTCAATCAGATTTTTCAGATTAGTTTCAAATTGATCGATTGGCACCCAATAGTTGTTACTATCATTCATCCCCATCGCAATAAATACGACATCTGGATTATTGATCGCAACCCATCGATCAAAATTATCCAACAATTGCTGTGTATTCCTGCCCGATACTCCTGTATTGAGAACGATATCATTCGCTCTGGCAGGATTATCCGATGCCATCTCGCCCTTTACTCGCTCACCAAATAGCTCGACATACGATTTGTGTCCATTATTATAGTGAATTCCATGAGTGATACTATCACCTGTGAACAACCAATTTATGGGCTTGCTACCGTTAATAAGTGCTTGAAGCTCGTCTGGAACCACTACCTGATCAGTCTTGGTGGAATTGATATACGTATCATTTACTTTTATATATTTATTTTCGCCGTACAGCTTGGCTTTCACTGATAACACATATGATTTTCCGGCAGTCAAGTCTCCAATCGTCACGATACCTGTTAAATTTTGAGTCTCCCGAATTACTTGTTCATCATCAGCACGCAGCGTCACGACGACCTTCTCTATATTTGACATACCGTGCAGGGTTGTTTCGATATCGATGACTACTGCGCTGTCACCCAACTTCATGAACGCAATGTCCTTATCGACCGATTGCTGAAGTGGCTCTCTTATATCTGCCGGGAAACCGTTCAGATCCCAAGTTGCCCCGCTTCCACCAACACCGAACGTTGTCATCAGCTCTTTGGACAACTGTAAATGACCCAATTCATTTGGCAATGTACCGTCAGAGATTGTTAACAAAGAACGATCAGTCATGGCTTTCCATGTTTCAAAATGGTTAATTAGTACAACGCTTTCCTCAGATGCAACTTGCTCCACAACTTCTTTATACGGAAGTAATTTAGATACAATCGCTTCATCATTCGGATAAATCGGTGTCTGCAATACAGGTACGACGCCTAAGTCTCTAAGCTTGCTGATGATCGATTTTACATTCGACTTAAATGTGCTTAGCGGTATATTCTGATTCGCATCTTCCTTACCTAACAAAACAAAAGCTACTTGCGACTTAAAATCTATGACTCGTCTAGATAATTCAGTCAATAATTCTGCAGAAGTCATTCCTACCTTTTGTGTATTAAATATATAGTTTTCCTGAGTAGGCGTAGCTTCACCACGGACCCTTTCTTCAAAATGCTGGATAAAGTTACGGTAACCTTCAGGCTGTCCTGGTGCATACGTCATATTTTCACCTGTAAAAATAAAGGTAGGTGGAATTAAGAATGCTCGTAGATATTCCTTGATATTGATTAGATCCAAATCTGCTAATAACCGAGTAGGACGCAAGATGAATAATTTTTCGAGATCGAAAGTCATGCTGTTGCTTGTGTTATTGATTACACGGAAATATCTTGCATTTATAGAAGAATCACCATCCGTCACCGGCCACCATTGTGAGCCAGTGACGGAAGACTCTAGTACGACATCCGTATTAGTTGCATTAAACTCGACTTGTGCGATCTCTGTAATCGCAGGCAGCTTTAAACCAATGTATTGCCACGGTCCCAGCGTGATATTGTTGACATTGTTTAATTCAGATGATATTTCAGAAGAAAAAACGTCTGTATTTTGCAGTGCGTTAACATTCGTATACACAACCGCTTTTCCGCTTTGACCGTTTACAGTAAACTCCCTAATAGCTGTCCATAAGTCAGATTTTACTTTTGGAATCCCCGCGTATGTTACACGATATCGCACATATTGGGCTTCTAGATTAAGACTTTTTTCTGTGATTTTGAAGCCAGATCGCTCTGTGCCGATAGATGTCCAAGTCTGATTATCAAGTGAATACTCTAGCATCCCTTTCTGAAAAATATCATGGTCCGCATTATGTCGGCCCTGTGTAATGGAAATCTCATTTATACTAACAACTTTGCCAAGATCCAACCCATACCAGTCACCAATAACTTGAACTCTATTAATGTAGCTTGCGGTGCTGATATCCCCATCGTTCATCAAACTAAAGTCTTCGCCTGAGTAGGAACTGATCGGCGATGGGTTGATATAATCTGCAGCCAAAGTCGATGCAGGTAGAATGGTTGCTTCCCCTTGGGTTGTAATCTCCGAAACTTCACCTTCACTGCTTACCGTAATCGACTCTACTAATCTATCTACTCGCGATATAAGATCAACATAATTAAGTGTAAAAAAAGTATCGCTTGCTTGTTCATTTTTGGTTCCTGTTACTCTAATTCGCAATACATGCTCTTGATTCGTCAGCATTGGACTTTCAAAAAGCAACTGCTGTTCTTCTCGTGATGGAGCATATGTATCAATTAAGACTTCAGGATCGTCGTCAATGGAGATCGCTACAATCCCATGATTAGTGTCTTTCGTCCCATATAATTTAAATTGCGAGCCAGTAAACCTTAGAAGCGCATCAGCATCAGTCTGATTGGAATAATGATTCCCCCCCCATGACTCCCACCCTGAGCTGTATTCGAATTGGTCTTCACCTGCATCGATAACAGACCATTCATCATTGTATGTGTCACCATCTGTATATGAATTTTGCACGATTTGCGCACCATCTTCCGATGATGAAGCGCCATCATTATTTGAGCCGCCTGCCAGATCCATATTAAGACCACTTTGCTTTACCATAAGGTTAAACGTTTTCTGATCAAACAAGTCTACGTTGCCGACAACTGATGCAGGCTCATTACCTTGATCTCCCTCAAAGGCGAATGCCGTCTGATTGTTTGAGATAGGCGCTGGAAACTGTACAAATAAACTTAACGATAATGCACCGATTAACAAACGTTTCGCCAAAGATTTCTTTTTATTAAAATACATATTTTAATCTCCTTTCAATATATTGGAAATAACTCACTGTAATGTAACTGCACCTGATCCAGTGTAGAGATCAGGCGCAGTATTAACATCTATTTATTGATAAAATTTAAGTATTGCAATGCATTTTTCAGAACGACTACTGCTTCAGCACGAGTAGTCAGATCCTTCGGCGCAAAGCTTGTTGCTGTTTTTCCATTAATCAGTCCTTTTTCTGCCGCTACCGCAACTGCACTTTCAGCATAAGATGAGATTTGAGCCTGATCTACAAAGGAAGGCTCACCTGCTCCCATACTTGCCGCTCCTTGTACAAACTGAATCGCATTCATCATCATCACGACCATTTGCTCTCTCGTAATGCGTGCCTCAGGAGCAAATCTGTCGTTACCTACGCCTTGAACAAATCCATACTGTACCGCTGCGCTCACATCTGCTGCATACCAGCTGCTTGCTGCTACGTCAGTAAATGCTTGATCTGAACCTTTACTCGACAGACCTAAGCTTCTCACGAGCAAAGACGCAAATTCTGCACGCGTCACTTGACCTTTAGGATCAAATGTCGATTCTGTTTTCCCTTTCACAATCAGCTTAGATGCCAGTGCTTCTACTGCCTGCTGCGCCCAGTGACCTTGCATATCTGCGAAGGTTTTCTTCCCTTCTACGATCACATACAGGCCGTTTTCGTTATGTTGGATCGTTGCTATCGTCTTGCCGGCCTTCACTGTAAATACAGCTGGAACAAAGCAAAGCTCGCCTGTTGCCGGATCGTATTTCACTACCGTTGCTTCATTCGGATGGCTTACTGCACCATCTACGATCAGTGTGCGCTCTACATAACCTGTTGGTGTTAGCTCCGTTGTCGCTCCCTTTTCTTTCAGTTCTGCTTCATAGCTAACAACTGCACCTCGTATCCTTGTACCGCTACTAGCAATCTTTTCTTCCAAACCTTTCTGTACTGCCGGGTCTGCTTGTTCAACGCGTACAATCACTTGACCGTTTGGATCAAGGACTTTCCCTCCCAGCTCAGAAACCGGCCATGCATAGCTTCCTAATGGACTATTTACTTCGATGAATGCATTCGGCTTACTGCTTGCCAAATGATTCATTGCTTCTGCTGGAATTACTACCTCGTAGCCTGCGTAAGAACCAGAAACCTCAATGCTCAGTACCGAGCCTGCCCCTTGCCCTGCTTGTTCAAATGCTTGAACCTTCTTCATAAAGGCTTCTGCATCCAGCTCAGCCTTCACTTTGTTCTGAGCCGCATCAACGGTAAGCTCGCTTCCATTGGTTTCATACAGTGCTGGATTCTCTACAGACGGCTCTGTCGTACCACCGCTGTTGCCTCCACCGTTATTTCCACCGCCGTTGTTACCGCCACCACTTGTGCTTTGACCGCTAATCGTAATGACCTTGCTTCCGATTACTCCGGAACCATCTGCTGCTGTCGCTACGACTTTCACCGCACCATCCTTCACAGCTGTCAACAAACCGCTTGCGCTTATTGTTGCTTTATCTGTTGCTGTCGTTCCATCTGCTTCATATAACGACCACGTTACAGCTTTATTAGTTGCATTGGCTGGCAATATAGTAGCTCCTAGTTGCAGTGTGCCACCTTTTGCCGATATTGTGTCAACGTTACTTGTGACTGCAATTGATTCAACCGTCACAGGGTCTGGGTCAGGCGTGTCGCTTTGACCGCTAATCGTAATGACCTTGCTTCCGATTACTGCTGATCCATCTGCTGCTGTCGCTACGATTTTCACCGCACCATCCTTCACAGCTGTCAGCAAACCGCTTGCGCTTATTGTTGCTTTATCCGTTGCCGTCGTTCCATCTGCTTCATATAACGACCACGTTACAGCTTTGTTCGTTGCATTCTCAGGGAGTACAGTAGCTCCTAGTTGTAGCGTGCCGCCTTTTGCCGATATTGTGTCGACTGTACTTGTTACTGCAATTGATTCAACCGTCACAGGGTCTGGATCTGGCGTGTCACTTTGACCGCTAATTGTAATGACCTTGCTTCCGATTACTGCGGAACCATCTGCTGCTGTTGCTACGATTTTCACCGCACCATCCTTCACAGCTGTCAGCAAACCGCTTGCG
>NZ_JBWDNT010000031.1:0-51416 GCF_056269345.1 Paenibacillus sp. J22P15 | reverse complement strand
GCCAATCCATTCAGAGCCGCTTATTCCTAAAAACAAACTGTAATTTTGAAAAGCAGTTACGACACCGACCATGGGATAATAAGCAAAGAAACCAATCATGATTAATCCCGGAAACGATAACAACAGAAGAAAGCGGTTGCATTTCCAGTCATAATTTAACTTAGAAATAAATGACTTTTTAAATATTTTTTCAGTAGTCGTCGACAAGAGCTCACCTCATCCCCTTTTTTTGAAACGAACGAACTGCTTAGGGTCCAACCATTCGCTACCCTCGATCCCCTTGGTCGCAAGAACTCCTTACGCGAACGAAAGCCGCCAGCCGTACCGGAACCGATCTCCGTTTGTGCCAATTGCATTCCAAGACACCCCCCTTTCTTTTAAGCTCTACTAGATGTTTGCAGATTCCCGTAATGTTTCTAGCCGGAAAACCGGTACATTCATCATAGCTGCAACCTTATGAAGCGAAAATAAGCAAGAATTCAGATACGTGCGCATTAATGCAGAATACCGATGTGCAATTCTTATTTGCTTGCGCAAAAATTGAGAATTCGTTAAAATTTTCGGCCCTAAGCGCTTCTAAATAAAATAATATGTAGATAAGGTATGATTTTCCTTACAAACACAATGATCCCCCCTGCATATTGGCAAGGGGGATCATTATTAAAACCGGAGTGTGACTTTTTGATCCTTGCAAACTTCCAGGGACAGATAACCCTCGGTCGGTTCAAGGGTCCAGTCTTCCTTTCCTTCTTCACGGACAATTGCCGATTTATCGGATTTCATTCGAAACGTATTATCGACACGGCAAGCGATGTCAAGCTGACTGACTTGCATACGCTCCCATGTAAGAGAAATTTCAAACCCACCACGGACGCGAACGCCGGATAACGCCCCGCTCTGCCAAGCGGATGGAATTGCAGGCAATAATTCGACATACCCTCTGTGGGATTGAACAATCATCTCTGCAATGCCCGCCGTATAGCCGAAATTTCCGTCAATTTGAAAAGGAGGATGGGAACCAAGTAGATTAGGAGATATGCCGCTGCCTTTTCCTCCATATGCTGTAACGACGTTAAAAATACGCCGAAGCAGCAGAAAAGCGCGTTCCCCATCCTTCAAACGAGCCCATAAACAAACCTTCCACCCGAGACTCCAGCCTGATCCGGCATCGCCGCGTCTGTTCAACGTTAGCCGGACGGCATCCAGCATACTATCCTCCGTCAGTTGATTTCCTGGATACGCGCCGTAAAGGTGTGACACATGACGATGATCCTGATATTCATCCTCGTAATCAATGAGCCATTCTTGCAGCTGGCCGTATTTCCCTATTTGCATCGGATGAAGACGTGCCTTGGCTGCAGCCATATGCTTCACCCATTCATCTTCAACTCCAAGGATGGCAACCATGTTCAAACAATTCTCAAATAAGTCGCCGATAAGTTGGAGATCCATCGTCGCACCTTGTGAGACCGCTCCCAGCTGACCGTCATTCGAATAAAAATGGTGCTCCGGCGATGTCGAAGGCGATGTAATCAGATATCCGCTTTCATCCTCCACGAGCCAATCCAGGCAAAATTCAGCCGCGCCTTTCATAAGTTGATACGCTTCTTCTGCAAGAAATTGTTTATCCTGCGTGTACTCGTAATGCTCCCATAAGTGGCGGCACAGCCAAACCCCGGACATCGGCCAGAATGCCCACGCCGGATCTCCGTGCCGCTCGGCGCCTACAGGCTGTGCATGTCTCCATAAATCCGAGTTGTGATGCGCCGCCCAGCCATTTAGCCCATACCGCTCCTTGACCATTTTCCTGCCGTTTACCGAAAGCTCCTGAATCGCCTTCAGCAGCGGACGGTGGCATTCGGATAAATTCGTCACTTCCGCAGGCCAATAATTCATTTCCGTATTAATATTCAGCGTATAATTGCATCCCCAAGGAGGCCGCACCATATCGTTCCATATCCCCTGCAGGTTGGTCGGCTGAGTCCCTTCCCGGGAAGAGGCGATCAGCAAGTAGCGTCCGAAATGAAACAACAAGGCAACCATTGCTGGGTCGTTAGCACCATATTTCTGCATCCGCTTATCGGTATCAAGCATTTCGTCCTCCAGGGCACCATCCTCTAGAGTAAAATCTACTCGATCAAACAGCTCCCGATAATCGCGTATATGCTCCTCTTTCAATTGATCGTAAGAAATTTCCATCGCTTTCGAAAGTATTGACTCATTATGTCGGGCCAATAGGCCAAAATCGGTGCCTGGCAATTGATCGTAGCCGTTGAAGGACGTCGCGGCCGCAAAGTAAAGAACAACTTTTGTAGCGTCTTGAACACATAACTTGCCATTCCGATATACAACTTGGCCATCTTCGATCGAAGCACCCAATCTTCCCTCAAAATGAATTGATTTCGTATTACCGAATTCCCCGTACACAATCGGCAGCAAGTCCTCTTCGTAATAACCCGGTGCACAGTATTCGGGACAAATTCCTTGCAAAAACAATGCATGATCGTCTTGCAGCGTATAAGATTTATGCGGACTATCCAAGGTCACTTCGAAGTTAAGCTGCTTCGGAACGGAGCTGGTCAATCGAATTGCCAATACCTGGTGGGGGCTTGAAATAAAAGCCTCGCGCGTATATTCGACCGGGCCAATCGTGTACGTTACCGAAGAAAGAGCGCGTTCTAGGTCCAGCGACCGTTTATACCGCCGGCCTTCTTCGCCGTGCATAAAGCGTATTCCCAAGTTCCCAAGAGGCATATACACTTGCGCAAAAGGGCCGAACATATTTTTCGTTTCCTCGTCTGCCTCGCCATATTTATGCTCGCGAAGCAGCTGCCTCACTTTCTGCAGCGATTCCCGATCGTCATGCGGCTTATATCGGCTTGGGGGACCAGACCACAGCGTATCTTCGTTCAGCTGAAAACGCTCCTCCCCCACGCCTCCAAAATGCATAGCACCTATTCTTCCGTTGCCAAGCGGCAATGCCTCCGTCCAGTGCAACGCAGGCTTGCTGTATAATAAACTTTTCATATCGTTCCCCTCCCTTTATGGCTTTTTGGACATCTTCGCGTCGTATGCGGTTTGATAGATTTCCAGATAGCGCTTCAATTTCATGCCGTCTAACGTTTGGATATAAGAATCCCAATCTTTATCGAGAATTGCGTCTCCCGTCACAAATCGGGCTATCATTTCTTTTACAAAGTCTCCGATCGTTTTCTCCAAATCAGCAAGCTCGGATGCCTGTTCGTTCGTCATATAAAGTTCAGGAATGATCGACGCCGCATCCTGCTTATATTTCTCGTAATTTTCGTTTGTCTCTTTATACAAAACGCTTTCAAGCGACGGTTTTGTCGGATCCGTGGCTTTTCCGAGTCGCAGCTCGTTCGTGCGCAATGTCGGAGCAAGCTGCACCCAGCTGTCGTTTTGTACGGCAGCCTCATTCGGGTTAGGGAGGACTTTCCATATTGCCTTTTTGCCGTTAACTCCGATTTCGGATTCAATCGCCCATGTCCATCGCTTATCTTTCTCCCCATAAATGGAAGTGAGGGTCATCTCCGTGTTATATAACAAGTCGGCCAGGCGGAATGCAACTTCCGGGTGTTTACTTGATTTCGTGATCAGGTAAAAGCCGCCTTTGACACTTTGAGCAACGGGAGCAACTTGAACACCTGCAGGACCTTTTAGAGGCGGAACCGTAACGTAATCAAGCCATCTTCCGCTTTTTCCATCCACGTCCGTAAAGCCTGGAACTAATCCCGATCCTGCGCCGACCAGTTCGGCTTCTGGAGTTTCACCGATTTGTTCATATTGCGTACTGTCCATCGTGAACGATTGCGGGCTAATCAGGCCTTCCGCATACAGCTTCCTCAGGTAAGCAAGACCCTCTTTCCATTCCGGTTTATTGTATGGTACATCCACCTTGTTGTTGTTGATGTAAAGACGTTTTGGTCCGTTATTCACTACAAATGCGTTCATCAAGAATGAATCGATCTCGGCATCAATATTGGTGCCTACCATCGGAATTTCATCCGCTTTCTTGTTACCGTTTGGGTCTTGCGTTTTAAACGCTTTCAACACTTCGTAAAATTCGTCTGTCGTCGTAGGCACTTTCATTCCGAGTTTGTCGAGCCACACTTTATTGATCCACATTTTTTGCGGTAACGAACAGTGGTAACATTCATTAACCATTGGCAATGCGTAAATATTGTCATCCGTTGAAGTAATCGAATCTTTTACATTAGGCAACGTTTTGAACATCTCTTTCGTTTCTGTACCATATCGTTCGATCATGTCGTTCAGCGGAAGGAATACACCTTGGCTGCCGTAAATCAGTTGTTGGGTGTTGGAAATCCCGAAGCCCATAATGACATCCGGATACTCACCGCTGCCCAGAACGAGATTAAGCTTTTCCTGCGCAGTCTTATCGTTGACAATGTCCCATTCGATATGGACGTTTGTCTTTTCCTCCAAATACTTGGTAAACCAATTCGTCTCGAAATTTTCTACATCGCCGGGGTCTTTAATCATAATCTTTATCGTTGTTTTCTCTTTCGTAATCGGAAATTGACCGGCTGGATTCACCGCAATGGTCGTCTCCGCATTATTTCCCTTGTCATTCGTATCAACGGCTTCTTTTTCGCTGCTGCAACCGCTTAATACGGATACTGCTCCAAATCCAAAAATCAAGATCAAGCTGACTATCCATAATTTCCTCATGTAACAGTCTCCTTCTTGGGAATACTGTAGAATTTCTAACCATTCAGTGAACCGATCATCATCCCTTTGACAAAATGCTTCTGTACAAACGGGTAGATAACCATCAGCGGCAGAGTCGAAAGGACAATCAACGAATATTTCAACAACTGCGAAAGTTGCTGCCTTTGCAGCGTTTCCGTGATATCGTTTATCATATCCCAATCGACTTCGTCCTGGCCCAGCTCCCCCTTCTCTTGTCTGCTTCCTCTTGATGAATGGCAATCTCCCATTGTACTGTTTCGAGAAACCGATACTTTCATCATAGAGCGAGTTCCGGGGGAGGGAAATAAGAAAACGTTCAGATCGATAAGCATCTATGCAGAAAGCCGATGCTCATTATTTCATATTCGTGTGCAATCATTCATATTTACCGCAATGATTAGTGTTGAGCGCTTCGATAAGCCGATGTGCTTACTCCGTTGATTCGCTTGAACGCTCGTCCGAAG
This sequence comes from Paenibacillus sp. J22P15, assembly GCF_056269345.1. Classification (NCBI taxonomy): domain Bacteria; kingdom Bacillati; phylum Bacillota; class Bacilli; order Caryophanales; family Paenibacillaceae; genus Paenibacillus; species Paenibacillus sp. J22P15. The sequence continues at coordinate 46,218 of NZ_JBWDNT010000031.1, read as the reverse complement.
GATCCGGATGAATTGTAACCGACACGCACTGCAATTTCTTGAACGGCTAAATCCGTGTTTCCAAGAAGCTCCTTCGCTTTCTTCATTCGCAAGTTTTCCAGATACTCTGAAAAATTGACGCCGGTTTGTTCTTTGAAAAATTGGGACAGGTACCCTTTAGAAATGTTAACGCTTTCCGCGGCAACATCCAGACCCATGTTGGAATGCATGAATTGATTTTGAAGCAGATCGATGACCCGTTCAAGGAGTTGAACGTTTTGGCTTTTTTTGTGCTCCATTACGTATTCACAGAGCATTTTGTATTTGTCCTTTAGTTTACCGTAGCTATAATCTAGCTTCTCGTGGCCTCCAGTACTGCTGACCGGTTCGATTTCGAACTCTCCCTCCTTCGAAATCTGGTGCAGCAGCTTCACCAAGGTTCCCCACATTTCATTCATCAACAAAACCAGCATATCCAGCGACAAATGATTTTGTTTGAAATTAATGGTATGCATCTCCTCTAGCAGCTCCTGCACTTCTACCCATTCTCCGGCTTTGGTCATGTTCATCAATCGAACTTCAAGATCAGGTGGATAATAATAGCTGTCGCTTTCTTTGGGCATATCCCCAAAGCTCATAAAACCGCTTCTTTTCTCCCAGCTTAGGTATTCTAGAACCCGCCTAGCCTCCTCATAGGAACGGGACACATTCGAGAGGCCGTCGTACATACCGCCAATCGCTATGCTTATCGGAATATGCAGTCTTGACCGAACCTCGTCAACCACCCTTTCAAGACGTTGCTTGATCTCACCATTTTTCTCGTCTGCTCCCGATGATTCAAATGAGTAAATAAACGCAATCTTATCGCCCGCCACATCAATCAAGTAGGCTTCCGGCAGCAGCGCTACAACAACGTCCTTCACCATGATGCGTATGACATCAAGCTCGTCCAGTGCTGTCCTGTCTACAACAGTTTCATTGCCTGAAAAATGAACGATCCCTGCGACAACATGCGTGCCGTCCATGACAATACCAACATGACACATCCGAGTATGGATCTCATGGGAAGATAAATAATCACCTTTCAGCAGACCTTCGAAGAAGGCCGCCTGCAGGAGAGGCTCCTGACGTTTGATTTGGTCCCGCAGCTCGTCGTTGCTGTCCAACAGCCGGGATACGGACTCGCGGATGACCCGGTATACATCCGCTCCCGAATCGTCCCCTCCTTCCGTTCGCATATGAAGAGTTTCTACAATGTGGCGAAGCGGACGGCTGTTACGGTAAGCTATCGCGAATGCAACTAGCAATCCGATTGCAAGAAAGACAGACGTCAATATAAACGTATTATTTCGGATATAATGCAATTTGCTCAGAACAACGTGAGTCGGCTGAGCAACTAAAAAAGTCCATCCGCTATAATTCGAAGTCGTATAGGTAATCATCATGTCAACCGAATGAATGCGCTCCTTCTTATTGCCCTTAAGCCCTTGCAACCGGCTTTTATCTATCGGCGTAATATCAGTGCCGGAAGCGATCGAACTGATAATATTTCCTTGTTGATCGACAATATATGCCCAGCCGCCTTCCGAAAGATCAAGTCCTCCAAGAAGCTTTTGTACCTCTCGATTGTTAATCGTAACGATAATCGATCCTTGCGGATTGCCTGGATAGCCAAATGGCTGTATATAAGTTAGCAGCGATTTAGTCTGGTTTCCCATTTTGACGTCTTGCGCAGGAATGATCGCTTTCACCCCGAATTCGCCATTGAGATAACGCTTCCAATTTTGAAAATTCAATGACTTGTATTTCAGATAGGAAGAATAAAATTCTTTATACGTATAAGTGGAGCCCAGCGTCAGGACTAGTTCGCTGTTTTTGAATGCAATATAATATTGATCAATAAAATTGTTGGTCAAGTTGTAAGGGAATAACCCTTTGTGGGCTTCGAGAATACGGACTGGATTAGAACCCGTGAAAGGTTGGGAAACGTCTTGGAATTTTATTATCCTGGTGTCATTTGCAAGTTGCCGAACGATCGATTCTACTTCTTTGAACCGTAAATCCAATGTATTCTTGCCTTGTTCCAGTATGTTCATATTGTTCGTCGTCAACTCTTTCTCCATGACGACCAACGTCTTGTTGTAAATGACCCATCCGATCAGCAGCGGCAAAAAGATCAGCAGAATGTTCGGTACTAGTAGACGCACAAGGATCCGGTGCCGTTTAGCTTTTCTCGTCTTTTGATTCAGGATCATTTGGATTCCCCCTTCGCCTTTTTAACATGTACATTATAATAGCTCAATCAAACTATGTGAGCAATAACAATATCTTTCGGAAACACCAATAGAGCTTTTGATTTCCTGGGAAATCTCCCAGCCCTATCGTTGAACAATAAAGTGGAGCAGTTTCCACACACGCTCTACCACTCTAATATCATATTTCCGTCTAGGTTTCAGTGTTGCAGTAATCCAAGTTTTGTAAAACCTAATAAAAAGATAGCAAAAAGAAATCTGCTAGAACCACGAACGGGAACAAGTATCTTAAATCTGCCTTGGTAGAAGCAGCTCACTCCGTTGCGGCATCCAAGAATTTTCTCAGGGCAATGTACAGACGAACAGCAGCACGAAAAGTCAAAAAACGAGCTGCAGTAAATGTAGCCCATGCTATGTTGAGGATTACGTATTATCTCTTAACTCGTAAAGAAATGCAAAAATCGAAGATGGGGGGTTCAAACGTGGTTCCTCTCTGACCTCTTTTACGACGAAGTACCTTGACATCAGAATGCTATATAGTATTATAAACATAATTGAATATGTTGAATTTTCTTATCAAGAGTAGGTGGAGGGACTAGCCCGATGAAACCCGGCAACCGACAAACCTTTGTTACCAAAGGAATGCACGGTGCTAATTCTTGCAGAAAAGCTGTACTAAGCGAATCTGGGAGATAAGAGAGAGGATATGACTTTGAATTCTTATGACCTTTCTCTGATTCCAGAGAAGGTCATTTTTGTTTTCATGAACTAACTAAACATGTGTAAAGGTGTGATAATGATGCCGATCACGATTCCTAACAATGAAACTACCGAGTATCACCAAGATATTCATCCCCTTCGTATTGCTTTGCTAAATTTGAAAAAATCAGCGATTGGTCTTTCTTTTGAAAGTTCGCAGCAGTGTAAGATTACCCGAATAGAATGTTTTCGATTTGACAGTAAACATACAGAAAAGCTGCAACTTGGACATGGAACAGATGATATCTGCGGGCTAATTGCTATCTCCACAAATACAGGAGCAGTTGGCTTAAGGGAATTTGAGATCCCTTGTAACAGCCTGAGGCCCGATTTGACTATGTGGGCTGCTCCTTTCCAGCGAATTAAAGGTCTGACCTTGACGGAAAGCATGAATTATGCTCAATTAAAGCAAGAGGCATGGGGACCCGTGAGATTTGAATTAATTGAGTCCGCAATAATGGATATAATTGAAAAAAATGAATTAGCATTAATAAACAACAAGGATCAAAGATACTTCTACTTCTGGGATCGGGCATACATATTTAACCATACGCAAGCGTATATCTCTTTTTTTTAGAGATTAACAATCCTACCCGTAAGCGGAACAAAGAGCTTCAACACGGCTTCCCCAAAGCAGACCGACGGCCCGAAGATTCCGAGTGTCTACTTTGGGGCTGAATTACAAAGATGGTTTGTTCAATCAAGCTAACGTGTCCCGTAGTTCAATAACCTTTACTATTTTAGTCGCTTAAATTTGAAGAGATCGAGTAATGCATAGAAGAATCGGTTTATCAGCTTTTTATCGATAAGTTATGTTGGCACTTTTGTGTCATTGGACATTAGATGGTGTCTAACAAATGGGGTGCAGTTCCAAGTAGCGAGCTAACTATGGTCGATCACTTTTCTTCCCGGAGACTGGGATATTTTAAGCTGATGTTCACAAAGTCTATAAAACAATCGTTTTTTAGACTGATACGACATTTATTTTTTGATGTCCACAATCCGTCTGCAATTTTAGGACACAGAAAAACCCAGCCCTCATTCGGACTGGGTTGGTGGAAGCGAACCGCGGCTTGACAAATCCACAAATTCGCCAAGACACGAAGATCGTTCGAGACCATTCGTACGAACTATCTGGTTTCCATATCCATGACATTGTATATTTCCAGAAATTTCGTGTTATAATCCCCTTTTACAAACATCTCATGCTCCAACAATCTCTGGTGAAATGGAATCGTTGTCACAATCCCTTTTATAGTAAATTCGTCGAGTGTCCGCTTCATTCTCTGTATCGCTTCCTTGCGGTCTCTTCCCCAAACTATCACTTTCGCCACCATAGAATCATAATAAGGAGAAATCTCATAGCCAGAATAAACCGCACTATCAATTCGCACTCCGAATCCACCCGGCGAATGATACTGTTCCACTTTCCCAGGTGACGGCATGAAATTGTTGTAAGGATTTTCTGCATTAATCCGACATTCAATCGCCCAACCCTTAATGTCGATATCTTCTTGGCAAAAAGAGAGCGGAACGCCTGCCGCCACAGCAACTTGCTCTTTAATTAAATCTACTCCCGTGACGAGCTCTGTTACCGGATGCTCTACTTGAATTCGGGTATTCATCTCCATAAAATAAAACCCACCGTGTCGATCCAGAAGAAATTCTACAGTTCCAGCGCCATGATAATTGACGGCTTTGGCGGCTAAAACGGCTATCCGCCCCATTTGCTCCCGCAAAGCTTGATCAAGGGCAGGCGACGGCGCCTCTTCCAGCAGTTTCTGATGACGACGTTGAATCGAGCAGTCCCGTTCCCCAAGGTATACGACTTCCCCATATTTATCTGCCATAATTTGGATTTCCACATGTCTCGGCTCTTCCAAATACTTTTCTATATACACCCCTGAATTACCGAAAGCCGTTTCCGCTTCCTGCTGAGCCTGACGAATGGATGTTACCAGTTCTTCCTCGCTGTGAGCTACCCTCATTCCTTTGCCGCCTCCGCCGGCCGTTGCCTTCACAATAACGGGATACCCAATCTCGCAAGCGACCTTGACGGCAGACTCCAGATCTTCAATAATGCCTTCGGTACCGGGCACCGTAGGAACGCCGGCCTGTTTCATCGTATCTCTGGCAACGGCTTTGGCACCCATTTTTTTAATCGCGTCGGCATCTGGCCCTATAAAGGTGAACCCGGACGCTTCGCAGATTCCAGCGAAATCAGCGTTTTCCGAAAGAAACCCATACCCCGGATGAATTGCGTCCGATTGGGTAAACGTTGCCACAGTAAGAATATTTATCATATTCAAATAACTTTCTTTTGAAGCAGTCGGTCCAATGCAGTACGCCTCGTCCGCGAGCTGCACGTGCAGCGCTTGCCGATCTGCTTCAGAATATACGGCAACCGTAGCGATGCCCATTTCCCGGCAAGCTCTGATCACCCGTACGGCGATTTCCCCTCTATTGGCAATCAACACTTTGTTAAACATCACTTAATCCCCCTTTTTAACTAAAAACAGAGGTTGGCCAAATCCAACAAAGTCGCCTTCCTTAACCAAGATTTCTACAATCTTCCCGTCGACCCCGGCATGAATCTCATTAAACAGTTTCATCGCTTCAAGTACACAAACCACCGTTGAAGAAACGACGTTTTGGCCGATTTTTACAAATGGATCCTCCCCCGGCTGCGGAGCAGAATAAAACGTCCCTACCGTGGGAGAAGTAATTTTTTGCAATTCGATATCTTGTTGGACTTCAACCGAATACGAGCTAACGGCTGGTTTTACAGGACGTACTTCCTCTTCAGTCTTATCTTCGATGATTGTTGATTTTACTGCATGCAAATCATTTTTCACGATAACGATCCGGCTCGTCTCATACTCGAATCTCTGTATGGCAGACTCCTCAACCATTTTAATCATTTCTCGGATCTCATTTATTTTTATCATGACGAATAATCCCCTTTAACTTCATTCTTAGCTTCAGACTTTGAATATGCATTTCTCTAACCATATAAAGCCTTTCCGCTTCTTCTACAGTAATCTCTTGAAAGGTTAATTTATTCCCCGGCTTCATTTGGGCGATAACCGAAATATCTACCGCAGCGACCTGAGCAATTTTCGGATACCCACCTACCGTCTGCCGGTCGGCTAACAATAAAATCGGGTTTCCATCGGGAGGAATTTGTACGGTTCCAAGGGAAACCGCTTCAGAAATCATTTCTACCGGTTTCTTTAACTTCAACGCTAGACCTGACAATCGATAACCCATACGGTCCGATTGGGGTGTAACCTGAAACGGTTCATTAAAAAAAGTAGTTATACTGTCTTCATCAAATAGCTCAAACTGACTGCCGCGCATCACACGGACCATCGTGCGCCCTGTATCCTGCGGGATACAACCTCTTTCTATATACCAAGAGGTTGGTACAAACGGCCTCTCTCTGGATTTCGCTTCCAACCCTCTCATCGTGTGAACTGCTTGTTCCGAAGGCGTGTTAAGCTCAAGCACATCCGCCTCTTTTAAAGCTCTTCCATGAAAGCCTCCTAATCCAGCTCTCAAGTAAGTGCTCTTGCTGCCCATCACCTCAGGAATGTTAAATCCACCCGCGACCGCTATATAAGACCGGCATCCCGATTTGCACGTTCCAAACCGAAGCACGCTTCCTCCCTTGATATAAACAGGTCTCCACATCGGGATCGACTCTTCGTCGATGCTGGGCGATAAATCTCCGCCGGTAATGGCCAATAAGGTATCTTGCTCTATAAGAAACGAAGGACCCATTAAGGTAATCTCTAATCCTGCTTCACCCTCTTCATTACCAACCAGCAGATTGGCAATCCGAAGAGAGTACGTATCCATGGCGCCACTGACAATGACTCCGTGTTTTTGATACCCGTATCGACCCAAATCTTGGATGCTAGTAAGAAGACCTGGCTGCAACACTTTCATACTCATTGGCTCTCCCCCTTGCAAAGCTCATATTCCTGAAGGGAAATGGAACGAAATTTTACGATATCCCCTGATTGAAGAAGACTTGGAGGATTGTCGCTTGGACGGAATAATTTCAATGGGGTACGGCCAATCAACTGCCAGCCTCCCGGGGTTGAGATAGGGTAAACACCCGTTTGTATTCCTGCAATACCTACGGACCCTTCCGGAATGGATTGACGGGGAGAAGACCGCCTGGGAGACGAAATCCTCTCAGACATCCCTCCTAAATAAGGAAAGCCGGGAGCAAACCCGATCATATAAACAAGATATTCGCCGCTGGAATGAATCTCAATGACCTCATCCGGCTTGATCTTATTTTGCTCTGCCACATCTTCCAAATCCGGTCCGAATTCCCCGCCATAGCAAACCGGAATTTCCATAATCCTTGGTTCATAATGGTTGGAGATTTCGAAGCTGGACACCATCTGCTCTATTATTGAGACCACTATTTCATATGATGAGCGTTTGTTAATCTCCCCGTGGTCTGCATATAAAATCTTCACCTTCATAGGATCATACAACACAGTAACGCTTGCAAAAGCAGGAATACATTCAATCATCCCTAGAAATGGATGCTTTTCGATGTAATCTCTTACCCCGTGTACCTTGCGATGTATATCATCATTAATGCTTTTCCCCAATTCGATGCGAATCGCCGATTCCCCATGCGGGGACAGCTTCATCTGGAATTCACCATTTCCCATAGAGTTACCCCCTCTTAAAACGCTAGAAAATACATCAGGAATACATTCACTGCCAATAATATTAGCGCTGTTGGCACTTGAGCCTTAATTACGCCGTTCTTATCAGGTAAATCCAGCAAAGCCGCAGGCACAATGTTGTAGTTCGCCGCCATTGGCGTCATCAGTGTCCCGCAATAGCCGCTGAACATGCCGATCGCAGCTAAAGTGGCCGGATTGGCACCGTGAACATGAACGAGCAGCGGCAGCGCGATCCCCGCGGTCATGACTGGAAAAGCAGCAAACGCATTCCCCATGATCATCGTAAACAGCGCCATCCCAACGCAATAGGCCAGCACAACCAAGAAGCGATTGTCCACAGGAATCGCGGCGCTAACCAAATCGGAAACCGCTTTGCCGACACCCGCGGCAGCGAAGAGACCTCCGAGCGTAGCCAGCATCTGCGGAAGAACGGCCGCCCAACCAATTGCATCAAGCAAACGGCGGGATTCTTTGATCGACCGCAAGCCTGTTTCCTTCGTCAGCATTATCGCTGCAATTAATGCGATTACACAAGCAACACCGAGACTGACGAGCGTAATGTTCTTTTGATCCAACAATTGAAACCCGCCTATAGTCAAGTTTTTTAAACCAACTGTCCCTACCAATGTAATCAATGGGATCAAAAGAGCCGGCAAGAATAAAAGGTTGCCCAGCTTTTTCGAACGGGCGGCACGTTGCTCCTCATCAACTTGATCATAGGATCCGATCCGAACGCCCCCAAAGCCGGCAATCAATGCCAGAACGATGACGATAATTCCCATATGTAAGGAAGGAATGACGGTTCCGAATAAGAACGTAACCGCATATAATCCCCAGAATATAGCTGTCATTACACGTCTCGGGTTCCCTTTGTCTCTCAGCGTTAGAAGTGCAATGACCGCCAGAAAAATACCGGCAACGTAATAAATATATTCGAGACTAATAATCACGCTGTTCTGTTCCCTCCTTCTCAGATGAATCCTTACTTGCTTCGGCACCAGCTTCTAATTCGCGCTGAATTGTCCGATCGAACAGAAAAAGCCGGGTACTATGAACAAGGAAAGCTGCAATGGCAGTCGGAATCCCCCATACAGCAATATCCAACGGCTCCAACATAATGCCATTCTGTTCAAAGAAGCCTTTCATCAGCAAAATTGCGCCAAAAGCAATGAATATATCTTCCCCGAAAAACAATCCGACATTGTCAGAGGAAGCAGCAAACGCCTTGATTTTATTGCGGATCTCTTCCGGTAATTTCCCATATTTATTTTCGGCTGCCCCCTCCGCCATCGGAGCAACGAGCGGACGAACCATTTGGGCATGTCCGCCTAGACTGGTTAATCCTAAGGCTGCAGAAGCTTCGCGTATGAAGAGATACAAAATCAGGATGCGGCCTGTTGTGGCGGCTTTGACCTTACCGATCAATTTTTGCGCTTGTTCCTTCAAGCCGTTTCGTTCCAAAAGTCCTATAACAGGCAAGGTCAAAATAAACAAAGACAAATAACGGTTTTTTACAAATGCATCTCCAAAGGTCGTAACAATCTTCTCCAACGGGAGATGTCCGGCCAAACCAGTGATAATACCGGCTACCGTTACGACGAGCAGCGGATTAAACCGCAAGGCAAATCCGACTATAACGATAAGGATACCAATGAGTGATAACATATATTAGCTTCCCCTCTTCATTTTCGTTTATTTTTTCCAATAGCCTGAACAATAATTCCTGCAGCTTCAAATGATTCCCGAATATGACTCGCCAAACTCAACGCATTCGGGCTGTCGCCATGGATGCAGAGCGTATCTGCCATGATTGATATGTCTAACCCTTGCATTGTTTTTACTTTTCCTTCTTTCGCCATACGAATGACCTGATCGACCGCTTGACGATGATCTGTGATCAAGGCATCATGTTGACCACGGGGCGTTAACGATCCGTCTTGCTGGTACGTTCTGTCCGCAAAAACTTCGCTAGAGGTTTGAAGTCCTATTATCTGTCCAGCAGCGATTAAACTGCTCCCTGAGAGCCCAAATAGGATCAATTCTGGGTCGACTTTATAAACCGCTTCGGCAATCGCTTCGGATAACACCGGGCTCTTCGCAGCCATGTTATATAAAGCACCATGGGGCTTCACGTGCTGCATCCTTCCCCCTTCCGCCTTTACAAAACCGTACAATGCCCCAATCTGATAAACGACCATATCAAAAGCTTCCTGCGCTGAAATATCCATATTTCTTCTGCCGAAGCCGACCAAATCAGGAAGTCCTGGGTGCGCTCCGATGCCGATCCCTCTATCCAACGCCAGTCGTACCGTTTTACGCATGACAGACGGGTCCCCTGCATGAAATCCGCAGGCAATATTGGCCGAGGTAACAAATTCGAGTATCTCCTCGTCTTCCCCCATCTTGTAGGTGCCGAAGCTTTCACCCATATCACAGTTCATATCGATTGTGTACACAATTATATCCTCGCTTCCCTTTTGTCCCGAATTTCGGAACATCTATTCCGAAATGATTAGGATTCATATTTCAACAAGTTATAACTTCCCTATTTTCCTAATAAATTATCAAAAAAAGAGCCCTTCTCCCCATTTTCAAATTGGAGGCCGCTGGCGTCACTATTTACGTTACGGATGATTTAGCCGAGTCCGGTCCGTAGACAAACTAGAGCTGTTTCGCCTCAGCTACAAAGCCGTGTAACGCAAAAAGGAGCCTGCCACCATACTTCAGTGGTAAAGCTCCTTTTTTGTGTTTGTGGATTTGATGTATGGAGGCGAGGGGATTTGAACAAGCGTACGAGTTCAATGTTACACCGTCAGTCAAAGAGGGAGCCTGTCTATACAACTGAACCTAAAAAAACCGCCTGTCACAAGTTGCACAGGCGGATAAATTTGGGGTCTGTGTAGCAATGGAACTAAAGTTAAAACCGTGTATCCCAACATCCACAAAACGGATCTACCGGACTCTTTCCTTTAAATTCGGATTCCCCCGTTAACTTCTTATAGAGATAATCAATAGTATTTTCGTTTGCATGATAGCAGTTGATCATGACAGGGACTCTCGGAATATCGAATAAATGATAAGGATTAGCCAAAGAAATGAAGATAGTAGGCACTTCCTGAATGAACCATGGTATGTCGCCCGCAAACAATGGCGACCACTGCAGCCTTAAAGTCGGCTTTAAGTTAGCAGAAGGAATGTTCGCCAAATAAATAACAAGATCAAATTGTTCTTTTATTGTGTACGAAGGCTCCGTAAATGACGCTCCAAATTTTTTTGGCTCAAAGAGAACCACCTCAAACCCATTTGTTTGCAGCTTTTCTGCAAATCTCTCAGTGTAGGATTCTGTGTAGAACCCCTCTCCTTTTAACTGAGAATTTATGTCCTCTACAGAAATTAACAAAACTCTCCGATATAGATCAGCAGATATAGGCAGTAATTGTTTTGTATCTTTTACTAGGGTAATCGATTCATCTGCCGCAATGGATGCCCACTGCTTATGTTCTTGACAGCCGAGTACCTCGAGCTCCTCTTGTCTAGGAATTAACGCAGCGGTTTCTTTTTTATGAAGACCAAGAGATGCTTTTAAGGCCAACACCCTCGTGGCTGCTTCCTCTACTCTTTCCATAGTCAGCAGTCCGTTTTCAAGGCCCTGCATCATAAATTCAAAGTCTTCTTGTACATCTCGGTTAAAGAGCAGCACATCACAGCCCGCTTCGATTGTTAAAGGAATTGCCTCTTCTCGATTTTTCGCCATTGAGAACCCAGCCATCATTGTAGAATCAGAGACGATGACCCCATTAAATTGCAGTTGTTCTCTTAGTAAATTCTGTAACAATTCTTTAGAAAGAGTAGCCGGCATAATTTCTTCTTCCTTAATATCTGGACGAAGCTTTCTGGAATAATGAGGGAGCATAATATGTCCGGCCATAATAGTTTTTGTACCTGCCTCAATTAATTCCTTATAAACAATACCAAAGGTACGATCCCACTCCTCAACAGAGAGAGAATTAACAGCAGTCACTAGATGCTGATCTCTTTCATCCACACCGTCTCCCGGAAAATGTTTGGCGGTTGCCGCTAGTCCTTTTTCTTGCAAGGCTTGTACATACGCTTTTCCCATTTTTATAACGGTGGAAATATCTGATCCAAATGTACGAATGTTGGTAATGGGATTTCGAAAGTTTATATCAATATCTACTACAGGTGCAAAAGACCAGTTACAGCCTACCGCTCCACCTTCTTTAGATGCAATCTCCCCTAACTTGTGTGCTATTTCTGTGTTTCCTGTTGCTGCTGCCTGCATAGGATTAGCAACGGCTGTCCCGTCCAATGCAATGCCTTTTCCTCCGCTTTCTAGGTTTGCCGCAAGAAGTAGAGGAATGGAGGATTGCTCTTGTAAAAAACGATGAACCTCTTGAATTGTCTTTCCTTTGTCCGGCCTAAACATAAACCCGCCAGGGTTAAATTTCTCTAATATTTCTTTCAGTATCTTTTCATCCTTATGCATAACGTGCAGACAGAACAGTTGACCGACTTTTTCTTCAGTAGTCATAGAGGATAAGGTTTTATTTACCCATACAATATCTTGATCTGTCAGATAGAAAGGATTTTCTCTTAAATTAATCACATTTACTCCCCCGATTTGTATAGTTCTATTTTTAACACAGTTCCGCATCTGCAGCTATTATGATACTTTCACAGCATTCTGAAATTCACTCGTACGACTCTTTCGTCTAATTTTTATTTCAGATAGGATTTTTGCATAGACCCCTTCTGTTAACTGGTATTTCAAAAGCGGTAACGCAGCAGTTATCATTAATATTCCAGGAATAAGGGTAAAAAATAAATGCATCCAAGTCATAGTAGTATTCGTTTGGGCTCCTTTCGGAATATATCCAACAGCTCCCAACGCATAAGCTCCCATTGCTCCTCCTAAAGCATCAGCCAATTTTGAGCGGAATGTATTGGACGAAAATACAGTTCCCTCAGCTCGTTTTCCCGTTTTCCACTCTCCGTATTCCACACAATCCGCAACCATAGCGCTCATCGCAATCGCCGCTATACCGAAAAATAAAGTTCCTAACCCGCTCAATGCAAAAAGGAATATGATGTTTTTACTCACAAAGAATAAAGCAACATGAGCCAAACCGTAACCAACAGTTCCGATAATAGCTGTTGTTCTTTTCCCTAGACGCTTCGATACGAATGGCGCAAGTAAGGCTCCGAGCAACATAGGAAGCATACTTGCTAAAGAAAATACCGGAAACAAATGTTCCGCATTCAAATAATATTTAAAATAATAGATGGAGAAAGCACCTCGAATATTCATCGTCATGTCCCCAATTAACAATGTCAGCAATATTAATAAAAGCGGCCGATTCGATCCGATAAAACGTGCGGCATCTTTAAAAGTGAGTTTTTCATTTCTTGCTACTGTTACTTGCTCCTTCACGTTATAAAAAGTAATCCAGAAGAACCCTACACATAATACAGCATAAATAGCAGCCACTGGGATCCAGCTGTTTGCCGCTTTAACAAACGGCAGGGTCAATACACTTACACAAGTAGCGGCAATAGCTCCCATTACACGAGGTACAGTAACAATCTTGGTTCTTTCCTGCGAATCTTCTGTAATCGCAGATGTCATAGCCCAGTATGGCACATCTACTACACCATAGCTTATTCCCCATAGGATATATGTGACAGAGGCATAAATAATTTTGGCTGTTGGACTAATATCAGGCTGCAGAAAGCATAGAACCGTAAAGACAGCCATTATTATAGGAGCAAATAGAAGATAAGGCCTAAACCTTCCCCACCTGGATTTTGTATTGTCTACAATTACTCCAATGACAGGATCTATCATGGCATCAAAAATCCGTGCCACAAGAAAAAGGGTACCTACAATTGCCGGTGACAATCCGAAATAATCTGTATAAAAAAGCATAAGATAACTAACCATTAATACATAAATTAGATTCTGGCCCAAACTCCCTACCCCATAGGAAAGAATCGTTTTTGTGGAAAGCTTCATTGTATATCTCCTCCAAATTGATTATGGTTCTGAACAACACTTTTCTGCGGTTATTAGTTTGTTTTAGCTTCCCCCTTAAAGTCATTGGTCTTTAAACAATGAGAAACAACCTTTTAACTTGGATCTGCTTTTCTAGTTGTATACAAGTAGTATACACATTGTATGTAAATGAAAAATCAATTGCATTTAAAGTTTATGTAAATTTTCGTTTATTTATCTGGAACCTACATTTACAATTAATTGCTTGCAGTTGAAGCACACCTACTTTAAGATAATTTAGTAAATGATAAACGAAAGGGATTAAAAGTTCATGCCATCTAAATCATTGATAGATACTGCCTATACAAAAATACGCCAAAAGATCATTCTTGGAGATTTCATGCCTGGAACCCTATTATCAGAAAACGAACTTGCAAATGAACTGAACATGAGTCGAACACCAATTCGAACTGCCATTTCTCATTTGGAATCGGAGGGGTTTGTGGTTTCATTAAAAAATCGGGGCATTTTGGTGAAAGAAATGTCGTTTAAAGAAATTTTGGATATAATAGAAGTGATGGCCTCTTTTCAAATACATGCGTTAGATTCTATTATTGAACGTGGTTGTCCTATAGATATCCCAGAATTAGAAAAGTGTCTCAAAAATCAGATTCAAGCCAGCCAGCAAGACGATTACCCTGAATACGTAAAATACTCCAATTCTTTTCTGCGCGGTATTATTTCTGCTTTGAATAATCAAGCTATGCTGCAAATTATGGATTCGTATCAAGATAAAATTATCATGATTGCTACCGTACACTGGAAGCTCACCCCTCATCTTCCTCATTATTCCGCTAACCGAGCTAATGAATCTCTTTATCAAGCTGTGGCATCCAGAGACTATGAAGGTGCGAAGCAAATAGTAAAAGAGACTCTTCTCAACAATCGTAATCGTTTAGTAATGGAAGGAAGAATTTAAATTTTGCATTTCACTTGTTTATGCCTTACCTTACCTTACCTCACATTACTCAGGGACGTCAGATAATAATATATCTTACGTTCCTTTTTCTTTTTCCGTTCTGATCATACAGGATGTTTTTTTATATTTAAAATCGGAATTTACAAGAATTTTAAAAAGCGTTAATGTTTTTTTTACAATCAAGTAGTATCCTACTTGTATACTACTTGTGATGAAAAGAGGAAATTATCGTCCAACTCTCCAAGAAGTAAGTGTTCCTAATTACAAATAGAAGAGGTGTTTATTTTAATGGAAATCACAACAACAAATCGTTTTGCGTCATATCCTGCAAACCGAGTAGTCCCCTTTATTGGAGCTAATAACTTTCGTGACATGGGCGGCTATACAACATCCGATGGCCGTACAGTAAAGTTTGGACTTTTTTTCCGTTCAGACGAACTAACAGGTTTGACAGATGAAGATATGAACTTCTTACAAACATTAAATATTAAATACATTTTTGATTATCGCGATGAGTTGGAAGCACAAAAGAAGCCCGATCCTACACTTTCAAATGTGGCATACGAACGTATCCCAGCATCAAAGCAAAATAATCAATTCGGCACTATCGAAGAATTGGCTAGAAGTAATTTCTTCAAAAATCTTAACTTAGATAATATGTCGGAGTTGTATTCCAAACTTCCGCTAAACAATCCATCTTACAAACGATTGATGGAAATTATCCAAGACCCAAATAATTTGGGTTTAATACATCATTGTGCCGCTGGAAAGGATCGTACGGGTGTTGGTGCTGCTCTTATTTTATCTGTGCTTGGAGTTCCAAAAGAAACTGTTATGAAAGATTATTTATTGACAAATGAAACGATGAAAGTGTTTAAGGAAAAGGTTTTGAAGCAAATCTCAACGCATTTGGATGACAGAGGCCTTCAAATCATGGAACATCTGCTTGGAGTAAAGGAAGAGTTTTTAGAGGGCGTTTTCCAATCTATTACGAATACGTATGGAAGCCTTGAGACGTACTTTGCTCATGAGTTCGGTTTAACAAAGGAAAAACGACAGGCATTACAAAGCTTTTGTCTTGAATAGGATAAGGTATGTCTAGATGAATTCCTTAGAGTAGTAAAATCAACGTTTTATCATGTCGAAATTTACTTAAATTCCGATTTGCTGGTGGGTACCCTGGTGGTACCCCATTTAGTTTTAAACAAAATAATCCCCTAAAGTTAACAAGATCCAACATGAATATTGTATACAAATACAGTTATCATAAACGCCAAACCCATACAAACACCGAGTTGTAAATTTTATTTCCTCAGTAATCAACTCATTATTCGATAATAAATCGCTTCTAAAATCCATGTTAAATACTTTCCCTACACAATCTACATACATTCAGATCGCCTCCATGACCCATATAATAAAAAAGTCCCGATATATCAAGGGTTTCTTGAATATCAGGACTGATGAAGTTGTCTAAGATTTACTTTTTATACGCTCTCTGCCGCAAGCTCTCATAAAGCAGCACCGTTGCCGCCATCGCCACATTCAACGATTCAGCTTGACCAACCATCGGAATAATGACCGATTCATCAACAAGCTCGCGAACCATAGGTGATAATCCTTCTGATTCACTGCCCATTAGCAGCCATGTTGACTGCGTCCAGTCATAGCCGTAGCAGGTATGCTCCGCTTGTAGACTTGTTCCTACTAGCTTTATGTCTTTCTCTTTCGCTTGTGGAAGCAGCTCTTTTAAGTCTGCTTCGATAATTGGTAAATGGAACAAGGAACCCATCGTCGATCTTACCGTCTTCGGATTATAAAGATCTACGCAGCCTTTGCCCAAAATAACGGCGTCTGCTCCAACAGCATCAGCACTGCGAATGATCGTACCGGCATTGCCGGGATCTCGTACACCGTCAAGTACAACAACAAGGCCGTTTTTACGGAATAAAGCAGCTTTATCTACAGATAGCTTAGACAAAATAGCAAATACAGGAGGTGGCGTATCCGTCCCGGTACATTTGGACATAACCGCTCGTGAGGCTTGTACCCACTCCAAACCGAGCGTTGCTGCTGTATCGTTCGTTTCTCGCTCAAGCTTAAGTTCTGCGGGAATGCCGCGTTCCGTGTCATATACGATTGTTGTCACATCGGCTGTTCCCTTTAGCGCTTCCAGTACTAGGTGAACGCCTTCAATTAGAAACTGACCGCTGCGATCGCGGTATTTTTTATCCAGCAGTGAGGCCCACTGCTTGACTCTGTCATTTTGAACAGATGATAGTAAAGAATCGAAATTTTCATTCATAGTTTCATTTAACCTTCTTTAACCTTCCGAATATGCGATTTCTAAATTTGTTAGATCCGAGTTTTTGCCAACGATAACAATAATATCATCCCTGCCGATTAAATCGTCCGCATACGGGGCAATGTTCATCGCAGAGCCTGTCTTGATAGCCATAACATTACATTTATACTTTGCTCTAATATCGAGCTGCTTTAAGCTCTGTCCGATCATCGGAAGAGGAGCTTTGAGCTCAATAATACTATAATCATCAGAAATCTCGATGTAATCTAAAATGTTAGGTGATACAAGGTGATGCGCGACGCGCAGTCCCATATCCCGCTCAGGGAAAACAACCTTATCAGCTCCAATCTTGCTTACGACCTTACCGTGAAGATCATTTTGAGCTTTGACGATCAACGTTTTGACACCTAGATCCTTCAAGATCAGAGTTGTCAGAATGCTGGACTGAATGTCTTGTCCGATAGCAACTACAACGACATCAAAATTCCGAATGCCTAGCGCCCGAAGTGCATCTTCGTCCGTCGAATCTGCAGATACCGCATGAGTAACAAAATTAACAACTTCTTGCACCCGCTGCTCGTTCGAATCTATAGCAAGCACCTCAAAGCCCATATCTGTCAACGCTTTTGCAACGCTGGAGCCGAAACGTCCCATTCCAATTATTGCGTACTGCTTCTTAGCCATCTTGACAAAATCCCCCTTACACGGATGATTGCTGCAGTTATTTAGACAGTATACCATAGCTTGCTCATTCGGATGAAAGCAGCAAGTGAAGGGCATAGTAAAGAAGTAAATCCGAATGGGGCAGGAGGCTGTTTAGTTGAATACTATTGATTTGCGTCAAGCCATCGTTATGCGTGTGCAAGATAATTCCGCTCAAGAGCTCACGGAAGTCATTGAAGATTCCATTGGTGCCGATGAACGTACACTGCCAGGGCTCGGAGTGCTGTTTGAAATGATCTGGCAGCAATCCTCTGAACCGGAGCAAGGGCGAATGGTCGATTCCCTGTATAGACATTTACATCATTCCGAATTTGCCAATCCGTCTCAGTAACGAACGTCTGCAGTATACACGATCTGGCCCCCGACAATGGTATTTGTTACCCAAGGCAAGCCTTCATAACGATCGACAATAATTAAGTCTGCTGCTTTGCCAAGCTCAATGGAACCAATCTCCCTGCCAACACCCAGTGCCTGAGCAGGATGTAAAGTGGCCATCCGTACTGCAGCAGGCAAAGCAGCAATCCCTTCATCTGCAAGTTTGAACACCGCTGCCAGCATCGAAGCAGGATGATAGTCTGAACACAAAATGTCCGCTGCACCCGCAGAAATGGCGTCGATTGCTTTTAAATTTTTGTCATGAGACGCGCCCCTGACTACATTTGGAGCTCCCACACAAACACGAAGTCCCCGCTTTACTGCATACTTTGCTGTTTCCAAATTAATCGGAAATTCACAAACAGAAACGCCATATGAAACCGATTCATCAACTTTATCGACCGTATCATCATCATGCGATGCGATTGCTATGCCCGCTTTGGCTGCTAATTTACTCAGATGCTGCAAATGCTCACCGTTTACGAGCTGTCTTCGCTCAACGAGATCCTGAACAATGACACGAACCTCTTCGAGACCCACTCCTTGATTTTTCATCACATATCGCTCAAAAGAGCCAGGCTCACGATATTGGCCTTGCCCTGGTGAATGATCCATAAAGGATAAATATTCTATCGCCTTCTCATCAAGCAATCGTTCAACAATCGGCATCCCAGCAAGATGTGACACCTCAAACCGCAAATGTATACGATTGCGGATCATTGATCGTTTATTGCGATAGCTATTAATTTGCTCTATCATCCCTGTCAGCAAATGATCCCCGCGCAAGCTCAGTCCTACGCCAAGTGATAATGAGTGGTACATTGTCGTAATGCCGTGTACCGGCAGCTTTCTCTCAAATTCCAACAAAGCCATATTAAGCGGAAATAGCGTATTGGGACGCGGCTGCACTTCCTTCTCTATGGCATCACAATGAATGTCAATAAGACCCGGAAGCACATATTGCTGTTTTGCATCTATTCTTATGGATTGGGGATGCAGTCGTATCCAATCATCAATTGCCTTATCATCGCGAAGCACAGCATCAATTCGTCCATCGACCACAGTTATTGCTGCATCGACGATTTCATCAGGCAAAACAACCTTCCCATTCGTAACGACCATCGGCTTCGTGCTAGCTCGAAAGCGATCATTCATCGATTTGCTCGTCCCCTTACCTCTAGTTATATTCATAAGTTTACCATAGTCCGATTATGAAAATCGATGAAGATAATGACTCACTGCGAGACACTAAAAAACAAAAAAACCGCTAGAATAATTCCTTGCGGCTTTGCAGCATAATAAAGGCAAGAAACGGTACCTTTATCACTCCATTAATTTTATAGTCAGTCTTCAAGAGGTATATGTTTATAGATATCTCCGGTTTCGAGCGAATCAATCAAACGATCCAGCCATTTGTAATATTTTAATGCTTCATCAATCTTTTGCGTATCATTCTCCAGCACATCAAGAAATGCCTGATCACTTTCATATTGCTGCTTTAAACCATCGATTTCTTTCATGGAACGATTCAAAGCACTCATGTTGTGCTCGACTGCCTTTCTCCATTTAATGGAGAAGAAATCAGTGAAGTTCTGATGCCAGTTCGATTCCACCTCATACAAATCTTTTCTTGAGCCCTTGCCCCATACTTTATTTATCATCTTTAAGTCATGTAACGTTCGCATGCCTGTACTCATTGAAGTCTTACTCATGCCCATCGTCTGACTCATCTCGTCAAGCGTAACTGGTTCTCGATTGAAGTACATATTTCCGTATAGATGACCAATAGATAACGTAATTCCGTACAAATCCATGTTTTCACCAATTGATTCAATGACTCGGCGCCGCGCCTTATGCAATTTCGTTAGTTGCTCATCTGTTAATCCTGCCAGCTCATTCATGTCGTTCCTCCTGAGGAGTGTCTTTCCCCTATCATGCTTACATCAATCATTGTAATCAAATGGGCATCCAAAAGTAAAGAAAGCTGTTCATGTGAAAAAGGGAGTTATAAAGAGTATACAGTATGTGAAGTACGTAAAGTATAAACTGTACGAAGTATACAACGGCTCACGCCTTTTGACCATCACAAACATTCCCAACTAAACTTATAGGAGTCGAAATATTCCACAAGGGGGCACAACATGGCACTTTTAGAAGCCAAGAGGCTAACCAAGATCTTCGGAGCTGATCCGAAAAAGGCGATCCCGCTGCTGGATAAAGGATGGTCTAAAGAAAGAATTTTAGCTGAAACAAAGCTTACGGTTGGTGTAAACCAAGCAAACTTCTCGATTGAAGAGGGACAAATATTTGTCATCATGGGCTTGTCCGGAAGCGGTAAGTCGACACTAGTTCGTCTGCTAAATCGATTAATTGAACCTACTATAGGCCAAGTTCTGTTTAACGGTACAGATGTGCTTAAAATGTCTCCTGAGCAGCTGCGGCAGTTTAGAAGAAAAAATGTAGGGATGGTATTCCAAAAATTTGCGTTATTCCCACATCGTACAGTTATTCAGAACATTGAATACGGACTAGAGGTACAAGGAATCGATAAAAAGAAACGCAGAGAAATGGCGATGAACTCGCTGGAGCTTGTTGGTCTAAAGGGCTGGGAGAACAGCTACCCCGATCAATTGAGCGGCGGCATGCAGCAGCGTGTCGGTCTTGCTAGAGGACTTGCAAACGATCCTGATGTGCTGCTTATGGACGAAGCATTTGGCGCACTTGATCCGCTAATTCGGAAGGATATGCAGGATGAGCTGCTTGAGCTTCAATCCAAAATGAAAAAAACGATTGTATTCATAACGCATGACTTAAACGAAGCGCTGCGAATCGGTGATCAAATCGCGTTGATGAAGGACGGAAGCATTGTCCAAATCGGTTCACCGGACGAAATATTAATGCAGCCTGCTAACAAATATGTAGAACGCTTCGTCGAAGACGTCGATCTTTCTAAAGTTTTTACTGCATCCCATGTCATGATTAAACCTGAGACGATTACCATTGAGAAGGGGCCGCGTGTTGCTTTACAGTTTATGCGTGACCGCGGTGTATCAAGTCTATATGTAGTTGACAAAGGTATGCGTCTGCTTGGAGTTATAACTGCAGAAGAGGCCGCTAACGCGATTAAAAACGGCCAAAAGCTTGAAGAAGCAATGGAGCGTGAAGCACCTTCTGCACATCCAGATACGCTGCTTAATGAATTGTTTGAATTAATGAGTAATTCTAAATTTCCCATTTCCATCATTGATGACAACGGACGTCTAAAAGGCATCGTCATCAAGGGCGCGGTTTTGGCCGCATTAGCTGGAAATTCCGTATTAGAGGCAGGTGAACGTGTTGAATCTTCCTAAAATCCCATTAGCGGAGTGGATAGAATGGCTGGAAGCCTGGTTGGAAACTAATTTCGATCCGCTTTTCAAATTTATCCGAACAGTAGTAGGTCAGACGGTAAACGGCTTGGATACCGCACTTAACTGGTTTCCTTCGCTAGTTCTTATATTAATATTTACACTATTTGCCTGGTATATCGGTAAGTGGAAAATGGGTATATTTACACTTATCGGATTGCTGATCATCGAAAATCTCGGCTTATGGAGCCAAACGATGCAGACTTTAGCGCTCGTTTTGACTGCGGCCTTCATATCCGTACTGATTGGCGTGCCAATCGGAATTTTATGTGCACGGTATAACAATGTTCAAAAGTTTTTTACGCCAGTACTTGATTTCATGCAGACGATGCCAGCTTTCGTATACTTGCTTCCGGCAGTAACCTTCTTCTCTTTAGGTGTTGTTCCTGGTGTAATCTCTTCCATTATTTTCGCAATACCGCCAACGATCCGATTAACGAATCTCGGTATTCGCCAAGTACCTTCAGAATTAGTGGAAGCAGCTGATGCCTTCGGCTCCACGCCATCGCAGAAACTCTTTAAGCTGCAGCTTCCGATTGCATTGCCAACAATTATGGCAGGCATCAACCAAACCATTATGCTGTCACTTTCCATGGTCGTAATCGCTTCAATGATTGGCGCCCAAGGTGTAGGTGCTTCTGTATATCGCGCAGTAACACAAGGGAATACCGGTGTAGGATTTGAAGCTGGTCTAGCTATCGTTATTTTAGCTATCGTTTTAGACCGTTTAACCCAACAGATTATTCGTAAAAACAGAACAAATTAATATCTAATTTATAAACGTTAATCGCACGCTTTCGTAGCTAGTTTGCTGCGCAAACTTTGAGCGTATGCTTACGAAGCTAGTTTGCTACGCAAACTTTGAGCGCATGCTTTCGCAGTTAGTTTGCTGCGCAAACTTTGAGGAGTGGTTTTTTGAAATTCAACAAAATAACTGTAATTGCAGCAGCCGTAATGGCTTTGACATTGGTAGCCGGATGTTCGTCTTCAAACAATGGGGTCGGCAAGAAAAAAATAACGCTCGCCTATGTAGCTTGGGATTCTGAAATTTCGAGCACATATGTTGTGAAAGAAGTACTTGAACAGAAGCTTAACTATAAGGTTGATATAATGCAAGTAGACGCGGGTCCTATGTGGGCAGGTGTTTCGGATGGCAGCGTTGATGCCATGGTAGCCGCTTGGCTCCCTACTACACATGCTTCATACGTTGCTAAATATAACGGTAAATACGACGATCTTGGACCAAATCTAGAGGGAACAAAAGTTGGCCTAGTCGTTCCTCAATATATGGACATTAACAGTATTGAAGATCTTACCGATGTCGTTGGCGCTACAGTAGACCATACGATTATCGGTATTGAGCCCGGCGCCGGAATTATGATGTCAACAGAGAAAGCTTTGGATGATTACAAATTGCAGGATAAATGGAACCTGCTCGAAAGCTCTTCCGCAGCAATGACACAGCAGCTTGAGAAGGCGTACGCAAATAAAGAGCCAATTATTGTGACTGGCTGGACACCGCACTGGAAATTTGCCAAGATGGATCTGAAATATCTAGAAGACCCTAAAAATGCATATGGCGGAGATGAGCAAATTCATACGATTGCTCGTAAAGGCTTAGAGGCTGATCTTCCTGAGGCATATAAATTCCTTGATCAGTTTAATTGGTCGCCCGATGATATAGCATCCGTTATGATAAAAATTCAAGAGGGCGAAACGCCTGAAGCTTCCGCAAAAGCTTGGGTTGAGCAAAACGCTGACAAAGTTGAAGCGTGGATAAAATAATATAACGTCACTAGAAATAAGAGCATTTACCGAGAGACTGAGGTCTCATGAGTAAATGCTCTTCTTCTATATTAATCCAAGCAGAATGGCTGCAGACCAATCGGCAATGGCGCTGGGCGCTCACAGGTGCTCTTCATAACATAATGTACCCCTTGCTCTGATGCGTCATGGAAGCCGTGCATCGCTTCAAGCACATGATAAGCGAGCTCACCGTTCGCACGATGCTTCCGGCCCGTCTGAATCGCTTTAGCCATATCAGCTGCACCGACTCCGCGAGCGTTTTCTGTGTATCCATAAGCATGCGGAATCGTGGACCATTCATTCGATCCTGCTCGCCAAATTTTGATTTCACCGCCAAATCCATTCGGATCTGGTACTAGAAGCGTGCCTGCACTTCCATATATTTCGATGCGAGGCAGCATGGAGCCGCCCTTCACGTCAAAACTCGTCAACAGCGTGCCGATTGGACCCGATGCAAAATCCATCACTCCTGCTATATGGGTCGGTACTTCCACCTCGACCTGCTGGCCGTATTTCGGCTTGCTTGTAATCGTTCTTTCAGGGAAGGTGATGCGTGCCGAGCCTGTCACACGAGTAATTGGCCCAAGGAGTGCAACAAGTGCTGTTAAATAGTACGGGCCCATGTCGAACATTGGACCGCCGCCCTTTTGGTAATAAAATTCAGGAGCTGGGTGCCATGATTCATGTCCGCCGGAAACAAAGAATGCCGTCGCACCGATTGGCGTACCGATCCAGCCATCCTCAATCAGCTTAATGCTTGTTTGGATACCGCCGCCAAGGAATGTATCCGGCGCGCTGCCAACATAAAGTCCTTTACGCTCAGCGAGTTCAAGTACTTGCTGCGCTTCCTCACGGGTTACAGCGAACGGCTTCTCTACGTAAACATGCTTACCTGCTTCTAGAGCTTGCAAACATACGGAAGCATGCGCCTGAGGGATGGTCAAATTGATAATCATTTGAATTTCCGGATCAGCAAGCATTTCCTCCACAGAACAGCCTCGAACGCCAAACTCCTCGCCTTTCGCTTTTGCCCGAGCTACATCCAAATCTGCACAAGCTACAACCTGCAAGGCATCAAAGCGATTCCCGTTTTCGAAATAAATACCGCTAATATTACCTGTTCCAATAATCCCAGCTTTAATTTTTTCCATAATCTCGAATCCCTCTTCTCATATCCTAAGATTATAATTCCAATTTACAGTTGATTATCCGCCATACCGCTATAAGCCGCAGAAGCCGCACCTGCTTCTAATGCTTTTGCTTTGCCTTCCGCACACCATAAAAAGCCGCGTCTCATGAGCTCCTTCACAGTAGGAATATCCATAATATTGGCTTGATGACCAAGCGAGTTATAATAAACCCGTCCTACACCCCATCGCTTCGTCCATACAACAGGCATATCGACTGCTTTGTTAAGAGAGTGAGGTCCCGGCGTCAGTGGAAATCGTGTTGTCGCGAGCACTTCGACGGCAGGATCTACATGCAAATAATATTGTTCGGTGCTAACAACAAAGTCTTCGATGCCTTCCGTAAGTGAACTTGATGAATTTGTAATATTTACGGTATATTCAAGACCATTATTGCCAGGGTGAGCGACCCATTGTCCTCCGGTCATGAACTGCCAGTCTACATTATCACGAAACGAATCGCACATTCCGCCATGGCATCCTGCCAAACCTACACCGCTTTGAACCGCTGCCGACACATTATTAACGAGCTCTTGCTCAATGCGTGCCATCGTCCAAACCGGAACGATTAGATCCAGACCCAGCAGCTTATCTGCATCCGCGAAAGCCTCCAGCGTATCGGATACCTCTACCTCAAAGTCTTCAGCAGCAAGTACCCCACGAAATATTTCTGCTACCTCCTTCGGCTGATGTCCATCCCAGCCGCCCCATACGATTAACGCTTTTTTCATTAAATTCTCCTGCCTCTCCCAAGCTCATAGCATCTCCATATTTTACTTACGATAATTCGCTAATAGCTACCCAGCGCCGTTCTGCAATTGAACGGTCTACCGCTTCTAGAACCTCTTGGCATTTGACACCATCCACAAAATTCGGTACCGGCTGACGATCCTCAGCAAATGCTTGCATCAGCTCATGCACTTCATGCGTGAATGTATGCTCATACCCGATTGTGTGTCCTGCTGGCCACCAAGCATCCATGTAAGCATGCGACGGGTCCGTTGCAAGTACACGGCGGAAGCCTTGTACATCTTCTGCATCATCTGCAAAATAAACCTGAAGCTCATTCATTCGCTCAAAATCGAATTTGATGCTTCCTTTACTGCCGTTAATTTCAAAAGCATTCGTACAACGATGGCCCGCTGCAAAACGAGTCGCCTCGAAGCTGCCTAGCGCGCCGTTAGCGAAGCGTGTCATGAACAACGTAGCATCATCGACTGTAACCTCTCCAACCGGTCCACTCTCGCTGCCTTTGGCGCTGAGACCTGTCATCGCTGAAGCAATCGGCCGCTCTTTCACAAAAGTCTCATTCATTCCGATAACCTCGTTGAATTCGCCGACAAGGAACCGAGCCATATCAATCAGATGAGCTCCTAAATCACCATGAGAGCCGGAGCCTGCAATTTCCTTCTGCAGTCGCCATACGAGAGGGAAGCTGGGATCAATAATCCAATCTTGCAAGAAAACTGCGCGGAAATGATAGATTTCACCGATTCGTCCGTCAGATACTAGTTTCTTCGCCAGCTGAACTGCAGGTGCGAATCGGTAGTTAAAGCCTACCATATGC
Source organism: Paenibacillus sp. J22P15 (assembly GCF_056269345.1). Taxonomy (NCBI): domain Bacteria; kingdom Bacillati; phylum Bacillota; class Bacilli; order Caryophanales; family Paenibacillaceae; genus Paenibacillus; species Paenibacillus sp. J22P15. Next base: position 20,151 of record NZ_JBWDNT010000031.1, on the reverse strand, counting down.
TTCACGCCAGCCGTCTCCGCAGCTTCTAGCATTTCACGAGAGTCTTCAAGAGTAAGTGCGAGCGGCTTCTCACAAAAGATATGCTTGCCAGCTGCAGCGGCTGCAAGAGCAATTGCTTTATGCGCATCACTTGGCGCATTGATATCAATCAAATCGATATCATCACGATTAATGAGATCCTTCCAATCCGTTTCTGCGCTATCCCAGCCGAATTGTGATCTTGCATGCTCCAAGCCTTCTGGATCACGACCGCAAATCGCAGTCATTTCCGGTTTAATCGAATTTGGAAAAAACATCGGAAGCGCGCGATAAGCATTGCTGTGAGCCTTCCCCATAAACTTATATCCAACCATGCCAACTCTTACTTTATCCATAAAAACCCGCCTCTCTTAAGATAAGACCTATTGTTTATTCCCAGATGTCTCTCTGACTACCATGCTCACAGGCAGCAAATCCCGATCAGGCTCCGTCGACTCGCCGATCTGTTCTGGGTCGAGCAGCCTTGCAGCCGCAAGCTTACCCATCTCGTAAAAAGGCACAGATACAGTTGAAAGCCGCGGGCTAATAATACGAGAACCGTCTGAGTCGTCATATCCGACTAGCGCATAGTGTTCACCAGCTTCAAGCCCGCGCTCCCGCAATCCTTGCATCAGTCCGATGGCCATTCGATCATTCGCTGCAAATATCGCATCGATTCTGCCGCCTTTGATCTGCCCCGCCAATTGCTCCGCAAGCCCATAGCCGCTCTTGCGGCTGTAGTTGCCGTAGTAGACTAGCTTCGGCTCGTAAGCTATCCCCGCTTCATCGAGCGCAGCTTTATATCCATTTAGCCTGTCAAAGCTATTGGAATATTGCATCGGTCCATTTACAAATGCAATGCAATGTTTGTCCTGTTCCACCAGATGCTGAACTGCTGACTTACTGCCTGATACATGATCCGCATCTACCGTCTTATAAAGCTCCTCGTCAAACCGCTGATTCACAAGGCAGAAAGGAAAGTTCTCTGCCTTCAGCTCAGCAAGCGCAGCTCTTTCTTCTGGGATATTCTGAGAGCCAAGTACGATACAAGCATCAATCTTATGCGTGCGAAACAGCTTAGCGTAATCTCGCACGCCGTCTGGTTCTCTGAAGATAAGCAACAGGTCATAGCCGCAGCGCTTCGCTGTTTCACCTATTCCGCTTAATATTTCTGAAAAATAGTAAGTGGAGAACAAATGAACCTTTGGAACGAAAGGTAAAATGACGCCGATATTCCCGCTCTTCCGCCTGGCGAATTGCTGTGCCAGCGCATTAGGAACGTATCCCAGCTCCGTTGCAGCCTGCAATACGCGTTCTCGCGTTTCCTCTTTGATCGGGCCGACGTTATTCATTACTCTTGAAACCGTTGCCTCAGAAACTCCGGCGAGCTTCGCTACTTCTTTCCTGCTAATAATCATGAACCTCCTGAAAAACTCATATGCTAAGTTGTAAATTTCGTTTAATGTACACGCGTACATTATTGCATGAAAACGTTTTATCGTCAATAAAAAAAAAACGATCCAGAACGTTTACCTTTGCGTTCTAAATCGTTTTTAAGTATTTTCCACACAGTACTCTAACTATTTCTTAGCAATATCATTAATCCACTCATAAACAGCGGACAACGCGTTTGCATCTTCACTCATGTTCATTTTATCGATATAGGATATTCGATTTTGGTACAAGCGCTCGACACTCTCCGTCAATGTCGCTGCTGTCAGCTTCTCTTCATACAGAACGTCTGCATAACCCGATTTCTCGAAAGACTGGGCATTCAAAATTTGATCGCCTCGGCTCTGCTCCCGCGTAAGCGGGATGAGCAGCATCGGCTTCTTTAGAGATAGAAATTCAAAAATAGAATTCGAGCCTGCACGAGAGATAACAAGATCCGTCATCGCAAAAATATCAGGCAATTGTTCATTTACATATTCAAATTGCTTATAGCCTGGCATTACAATCGATGGATCAACCTGGTTTTTACCGCATAAATGAACGATTTGAAAGTTTTTTGTCAAGCTTATAAGTGCCTGCCTGACGGTCTGATTTATTTTACGCGCACCTAAACTTCCGCCCATAATGAGAATGACTGGCTTGTTTTTTGTAAAGCCGCAGAAGGATCTTCCCAGGTCACCATTCCCCTGCTTCACTTCCTCACGTATAACAGCTCCTACATGTCTGCTTTTGTCAGCCTTCAACATTTTGCCCGTCTCTGGAAACGTCGTGCATACGCCCGTTGCGAAAGGAATCGATAGCCGATTAGCGAGTCCTGGCGTCAAATCCGATTCATGAATGAGCAGCGGCACCTTGTTCAACCATGCGCCAATGACGACTGGCACGGAAACAAATCCGCCTTTGGAGAAGATGACATTCGGTTTATTTTTCTTAATGAGACGATATGCTTGATAAAGACCCTTTACCACCTTGAATGGATCTTTAATGTTCTGAATATCAATATACCTTCTCAGCTTCCCCGTTGATATCGGATAATACTTGACCTGCGGAATCGTTGCGATAAGCTTCCTTTCAATACCGCTCTCCGAGCCAATATATTGGACAGACCAACCCTCTTCCAAAAAATGCGGGATCAAGGCCATATTAACGGTAACGTGTCCGGCTGAGCCTCCCCCGGTGAACATAATTGTTTTCATGAATGACTAGCCACCTATCGTTTTTTATCCATTTATTATACGGGTAAACATTTGTTTTAGCACTGATATTGATAACGATGTAAACAAAAGCATCCTCAGCCGCATGCGCTGCTGCGCGATTGGCTGAGGATGCTTCTAGCTTACTTATATCCCTACCTTTAAGGCGCGGTTTCCAGAAACTTAGATGTTGGATTCTTGTCTATTGCCGTACGCATCGCATATTCATTCTCGAACAAAACAACATAGTTGCCTTTCTTGTCCTTCACGAGCGTCGTATTAATACGGAATTTGCCTGGATCAATATTATCATCGACAATCCAACGTGCAAATTGGAACTGCATACGATGCAGTTGAACTTCTACACCGTACTCTGCTCTCATTCGATGCTCGAATACCTCGAATTGCAAATGACCGACAACACCGAGAATCGTCTCGTCGAAGTTGCCCGTAGAATGGAACACCTGAATGGTGCCTTCCTCTGTCAGCTGGTCGACGCCTTTTTGGTATTGCTTATGTTTCAATGCATTTTTAACTGTCACTTTAGCAAAAATCTCAGGTGAGAATGTAGGGAGCTCGTCGAACACGACTTCGCCGCCTTGCGATAAGGAATCGCCAATTCGGAAAATACCTGGATCAAACAAACCGATAATATCACCAGGATAAGCCGTATCAACGATATCACGGTCCTGCGCTAGAAACTGCTGCGGCTGTGCAAGCTTAATGTCTTTACCGTTACGCACATGGCGAACACTCATGCCGCGTTCGAATTTGCCGGAGCAAATACGAAGGAAAGCAATTCGGTCACGATGCGCCGGGTTCATATTCGCTTGAATTTTGAAAACATAGCCCGTGAACTTCTCATTCGTCGGTTCAATTTGACCCGTCGTCGTGTTGCGTGACGCTGGCTTAGGCGCGAGCTGCAGGAAGTTTTCTAGAAAAGTTTGCACGCCGAAGTTGTTAACCGCGCTCCCGAAGAAAAGAGGCGTCAACTCGCCCGCTTGCACCTTCTCGTAATCAAATTGATCTCCTGCGACGTCAAGCAGCTCAAGATCGCCAATAAGCTGATCAGTTAAATAATCTCCAGCCATCTCACGGATAAGCGGATCATTATAATCGCTAACAGGGCGAACCTCTATTGTCGAATGATCATTGCCTTGGAACAGCTCAACCTGTGTTTTCATTCGGTCATAAACACCGCAAAGCTCACGCCCCATGCCGATTGGCCAGTTCATAGGAACTGCGCGAATGCCTAGGACACGCTCAAGCTCCTCCATTAATTCAAATGGACTTTGCCCTTCACGGTCTAGCTTATTAATAAAAGTAAAAATCGGAATGCCGCGTTTACGGCAAACTTGGAACAGCTTGATCGTTTGTGCTTCCACACCTTTGGCAACGTCGATAAGCATGACGGCGCTATCGGCTGCGGTAAGTGTACGATAAGTATCCTCACTGAAATCTTGGTGACCAGGTGTATCGAGAATGTTGACGCGATGTCCCAAATAATCGAACTGCATTACGCTCGACGTTACCGAGATTCCACGCTGCTTCTCAATTTCCATCCAGTCAGATGTTGCATGACGGTTCGCTTTGCGCGCCTTGACTGACCCTGCAAGCCGAATGGCTCCTCCGAATAGGAGGAGCTTCTCAGTAAGGGTTGTTTTTCCTGCATCCGGGTGAGAGATAATCGCAAATGTACGGCGCTTATCTACTTCCTGTTTAATTTCTTTACTTAACGATTCGCTCATTCTTGTCTTCCCTTCATTACGTAAGGTATACGGCAGCGCTTATTTCCCGCTGTTCGAAACCCAAATGACGTTATCTTCATCTTGACCATTAACCGGCCACCAATGGAATCCATCTTCTTTAAGCATTTCATCCGCTGCTTCCGGCCCCCATGATCCAGCTGGATACAGTTTCAAATCACTTTTCTCCTCACGCCAAGCTTGTGCGATGCGATCCACGAATGCCCATGCTTGAGAAACCTCATCCCAACGCGTGAAATAAGTAGAATCGCCGCGGGCTGCATCATGAATGAGCCGCTCGTAAGCTTCTGGCGTGTTTAAGCCGATTTGGCAGCTTTGGCAAAATTCCATTGCTACCGGCTGAACTGAATTGTTTTGGCCTGGTGTTTTGGCATTTACTTTAATATATATGCCTTCAATCGGGTTCACGCGAATAACAAGCAGATTAGGTGCTAAATCATGACGCTGCGCGAATAGGACATTTTGCGGCATCGATTTAAACTCGATTACGACCTCAGTCGTTTTTACTGGTAGACGTTTGCCCGTTCTAATATAGAATGGCACGCCAGCCCAGCGGAAGTTATCGACGAATACTTTTGCAGCAAAATAAGTTTCAGTCGTAGAATCCTCAGCAACCGAGTCCTCTTGACGGTAACCAGGAAGATCTTTGCCATGATGGCTGCCTTCGCTGTATTGACCGCGGACGACGTGTGAGCGAACTTCATCACTTGAGGTATAGTTACGCAGCGAGCGAAGCACCTTTACCTTCTCGTCACGAATATCCTCACCATGCAGGCGGCTAGGCGGCTCCATCGCAATCATCGTAAGCATTTGCAGCATATGGTTCTGACCCATGTCACGCAATGCACCCGATTTGTCATAATAGCCTCCGCGATCCTCTACACCAACCGTTTCAGATAATGTGATTTGAACGTTAGCAATATGGTTATTATTCCACAAAGGTTCGAAAAAGGCATTGGCAAAACGAATAACTTGAATATTTTGAACCATTTCTTTACCAAGATAATGATCGATACGATAAATCTCTTCTTCCTTGAACACTTGGTTAATCTGTTCGTTCAGCTTTTGAGCTGATGGAAGATCGTAACCGAAAGGCTTCTCGATCACGACGCGATGCCAGCCGCTCGACTCAAGCAAACCGCCGTCACGCAAATTGAATGATACGGGTCCGAATAGAGATGGCGCAAGCGCCAAGTAAAAGAGACGATTGCCGGGAATATTGAATTTCACATCAAGCTGCGCAGACAATTTGCTAAGCTCACGGAAGCCTTCTACATCGTTAATATCTAACGACATATATACGAAGTGCTCTGCAAAACGATTCCAAAGCTCAGCATCGTCCGCTTTATAACGACAAAATTCTACAATCGACTCGTACAGGTCCGCACGAAATTGTTCATTTGTACGAGGACGTCTAGCTAGACCAACAACGGCAAAATTTTCCGAAAGCTTGCCTTCTTTATATAAACTGAAAAGGGCTGGAAACAGCTTGCGCCGTGCCAGATCGCCCGTGGCTCCGAAGAGGTAGTATACAGCGCCCTCGGCGGAAACGGATTCAAGATTATTAGTATATGTCATTTGCCTCATTCTTTCCCTATGTATTTTTATACAGCTTTACATGATATGTAGTTTAGCATATTCATCTTTAATTCGCTATTCAACATGTCATAAAAAATACTGATAAGATCCGATACTTCTTCTAATCACAGCAATAATAGCTACTCGCTTTCGGCTGCAGGCGTGCTGTATTCGCCTGTAATGACAGGTACTCCCATTGTCAGAGCGGTTTTATCAGAATTTGTCTCTTTATGTAGAGCAATTTGCAAATTTGCTGTTTTTCCTTTTTCGACAGTAATGGCTGAATGCAATTTAGATGTATACAACATATCACTGATCGTTCCTTTATCTTCATAATGATCCACCGATTTGGCATCAGCTAGCCTTACAATACGCTGAATCGCTTGACTATGTTCCGTATAACCCTGAACCTTCATGCTGCTTGTAAACGCTGGAGAGATGAGCGCAAGCTGCTTCGAAACACCCGCTGTCGCTTGAAATAGCACTTTTTGAGTCGTTAAATTATTATCCGATGTATCAAGCAAAATCATAAGCTGCTCGCCGTGGCTGTCTGCCTGCGTTAGATGGATTGACAGTTTCCCTCCGTATCTCGGAATAGTGCCTGTTACCGTTTGACCCTCATTTTGAATATAAATATCGCTAACCTCTCCTTGTTCCTCATAAAAAAACTGTTGAACAAGCTCCTTCATGGAGCCTTCCTTACCCGTTACATTCCATCTAATTGTCCATTTCGCTCCCTCAGAGCCACTGCTGAACTGATTATCGCTCCATAACCATAGTGCCTCCAAATCGTGCTGAAGCAGCTGTTCTGCTGCGGTCGCTTCCCGAGGTGCCCTGTCTGCTTGCCACATCGCCCAAGCTGCACACAGCAAAATAACGATGAATGCAACAATGATGCCCACCCTCGTTTGTTTGGCACGCTGCTTTGCAGACTTACGATGACGCACAGCGGTTGTTTTATTCGGAATATACATCATTTGTCTCTCCTGTCCTCTTCGGAATGGGTAAACATCCATACACATGAGCCTGTAGGTGAATACACTGGTGGCAGGAATATACAAGTACAATACTCAAAGCGTAATTCTCAATAAACGTAGGAGGTGTCATTAGCAAATGGAACGCATTTATCCATTACATGAGGAAGTCATTAGTCAATTTTGCGGATATCCCGTATGCGTGATCATGAATGACGGCATGCGTCATATAGGCATACTTAGCTCCTGTGGGGGCGGCAGAGTGCTGTTAAACTCAGAATCGGAACAGACAGATGCCAATCTAAACAACGCGCAGCCGCAGGTTCCAAAAAAGAAAAAGGGTGGTAAAGGTAAAAAAGAGTCTCTTCATAAATCCGTATCTGTAAAGCCACAGGCACAGGCACAAACCCAAGCCTATCCATATGATCCTTACTATTATGGAGAGCAGCCTTACTGTCCATGGGGTACAGCGCTCGCTCTTGATTTAGCATCTATCGCATTCTTGTTTCTTATACTTTAAGCGGCGAAGCGGCGAGCTCAGCGGAGATGCGCCGCTTTTCTCATTTCATCTACCCTGCTGACAGGTTTCGCCAGTCTTTTTACTGACGGTATAGTATGCTGACGCTGTTGAGTTAGAGAGGAGTTTGATTATGAGTTCATCTATAAGGTCCATTAGAAGCATAGAACGATCAAATACATATTCACCTGTACAAAGAGTCCGTTCTTACGCTTATTATCCTTATCGCGATGGAGAAGCTCAGCAAGCATCCGATTACAATCGAACTTGGAATACGATGTTTCATCAAGCTGCTAACAGCGTCACATCCTGGCTGCAAGAAGTGAAGCAAGCGCAGCAGAGTATTGACCGAATCACCCGAAATATTAGCAACGAATTGCATACAGACAAGCCTATCGATAATAGCTTGTACAGCCTCACTACAATGCTCAATCATATTGAAGCTCGCTATAATGAGCTTGCCGATGATTTAATACCCGAGTTATGGCAGAGCATTGAACTAGCTTTAAGACATCCCGCAGCCGAAGAAGTTGGACTGCGGCGCAGTGGACGGGACGGCAAGTGGAACATCAATCCGAATAATATCGCACCTATTATCAAAGAAACAATACGTTCAGATGTTCCCATGCGTATGCATCGACTGCTTCTCGGATCGGATGGCATGCTGAATGGCTTGAAATACGCACTTGGCTATGCCCAGCAGCAAAAGACGGTTGATCTTCTGCAGTCTCCGTTAACATCGGCCCTGCCTTATGCCGCTTACCACAATTCGATGCAAACCTACTCGCCGATTCCATATGTTGGTTTATTATTGAATAGATACCTTTAATACACTTGTTTATATACAGTATGTGATATATTCGGCTCATCACACAGAATTTCCTTCCAATTCATTTATAAATATCCCTTTATTTGTTTTAACTATAATTTGACGGTAACAGAATAACATCCAAGAGTTGTCCCGCTTCAGCCCCCTTTGAACCCGAAGGGATGACCGCTAATCCATCCGCATCAGCGATCGAGGCCATCATGCTCGATTTCGTAAACGCAAGGGGATCTGCAAGCAGCGTTCCGTCCGGCATGCTGATCAGCTTAGTTCGGACGAAACGATCATGCGGACTGGGCTTATCAACAGCCGTCGCAAGCTTTGCTCTGACTATCCGCGGCAAAACATCTTTAGCGCCCTGTATACGCAGCAGCGCCGGACGAACGAATAACTCAAATCCAACATAACAAGCCCCTGGGTTTCCCGATAATGCAAACAACAGCTTACCGTTCAAGACTGCTGCTGACGTTGGACTGCCCGGCCTCATCGCAACCCGGTCGAATAACAATTGTCCTGCTGCTTCGTTAGTTAACTCATTGCTGTTCTTTATCGATCGTATGATATCAGACATCACATCAAAATCTCCCACAGATACGCCGCCAGTCGTAATGACTAAATCAACGTCAGTCCAAACGCTCGCAAGCGCAGCCTCTACCGCATCGCTCTCGTCAGGCAATAACCCGCACAGGATCGGCACTGCGCCGCTCTGCTCAACCATAGCCGCGACCATCCAGCTATTGCTGTCGCGGATCTGGCCCGGCGCGAGCGGCGCCTCAACCGGCAGCAATTCGCTGCCGGTCGCGAATATCGCAACGCGCGGGCGCTTGCTCACCGCCACCTCGGCATAGCCGAAGGTGGCGAGCAGCGCAACATGGCCCGGCCGCACGATCGTGCCGGGCAAAGCCAAAGCGCCCCCAAGGCGAAACTCCTCGCCTTGGGGCGCAATGTGCTGGCCGGCCGCGCCGGCGTGCTTAATCAGCACCGCCACTGAACCATCGGCCAGCATCGCTTCCGCGGTCTGCTCAAGCATGACGACCGCGTCAGCCCCTGCAGGCACAGCCGCGCCCGTCATGATGCGCACGGCTGTGCCCTTCCGCACGGTTGTAAGGGCGAGTTCGCCCGCTGCAACCGAGTCAATGACGCGAAGCGTCGCCGGTGTATCCGGCGACGCTTCCGCTATATCTGCCGCGCGCACGGCATAGCCGTCGAGGCCCGAGCGCGCGAAGGGCGGCCAATCGCTTGTCGCAGCTATCGCCTGCGCAAGCCTCCGGCCGCCGCTGGCCGGCAGCGGCACAAGCTCGCTGCCGAGGCTTAGCCCTTCCGCAGCTGCAAGCACCCGCTGCTGCGCTTCTCCAACCTTGACAGCTTGCCGATTGAACCGGCCGCTCTTATTTCTCACGCTCATCCCGCCGCTTTCAGTCATCTCCATGACTATCCCCCGCTCCATTCGCTGCCAAATCAATATTTCAACAGCTGATTTAGCATCCATTTTACATTGTATGATAAACTATTAGCAATTAAAGTTATCGAGCCTTGTGAAGGAGAATCTTATGCAATTAATCGTTCAAATCGTTGGATACAAAAATACCGGCAAAACCACATTGGTTTGCCGGCTGATTGAACTTTTCAAACAAGCGGGATATAAGGTTGGAACTATCAAACGTGACGCGCATGATTTTCAAATCGATACACCTAATACAGATACGTGGAAGCACCAAGAGGCCGGAGCAGATTTAACAGCGATCACTTCCGCCAATCGCACAGCGATCATGAAGCAGCATACCGAATCGCTCGATCAGCTGATTCATCAAATGGCTGAAGCGAATGTCATTATAATCGAGGGTTTTAAAAATGCATCTTACCCAAAAATCATTATGATTCGTACGATTGCAGATTTAGAGCTGTTGCAAAGTGTATCGAGCCCTCTTGCAGCAGCTGTTTGGCCAGAAGTCGATTCTTCAGTATTAGCCCACTCCACTACTCCCGCTATAGATGTGAATGATAGCAAGCAGCTGTTCCAACAAGTATTGTCGCTTTCCTTGGCTCGATAGCTGCTTATTTACTCTGCAATTCCCTGCCTATGTGCATAGATTGCTGCTTGCGTGCGATCATCCACATCGAGCTTATTAAAAATATTCGTAATATGAAATTTCACTGTTTTCACGCCAATAAACAGCTCGTCGGCGATCTCTTGATTGGATCGTCCCTGAGCTACCCGCTTCAGTACATCCATCTCCCGCTCAGTCAGCTCATCATGCAGCCGTGCTTGCTCCTGCTGCTTCGGTTGACGGAAGCGATTCATCATTTTGGCAGCCACCTGCGATTCCAGCACCGATTGACCGCGTGCAGCGGCACGTATGGCATCAGCTATCTCCGTAGCTCGTGACGTCTTCAGCAAGTAGCTGAAGGCTCCTGCTTCAATAACCGGGTAAAGCTTACTGTCATCCAAGTAGCTAGTTAATACGATAACCTTGCATTCAGGGTACAGCTCCAGCAGCTTTGCTGTCGTCTCGACACCATCCATGCCATCCATGACTAAATCCATAAGAACAACGTCTGGTCTGTACGCCTGTGCTAATCGAATGCCGTCCATGCCGTTGCTAGCTTCACCGACAACCTCAATCCCATCCTCGGTATCCAGCACCGCTGCAAGTCCGATGCGCACCATTTCATGATCATCTACCAGCAGAACCTTTATCGGCCGACTCAATTGCTCAATTGCTTCCACACCATACACCGCCTTCATTTTTTCGTAAAGCTTTATTACTCTTCATTCTTTTACTATATGCTCTTATTACACATCTACAGGCACCCAAATTAGAATGAGTGTTCCTTCACCAGGCTTGGAAACCATCTGCAAGGAGCCTCCAATCTCAATAACACGCTCTTCCATTGTGAGCAGCCCATAAGACGTTTGCTTCTTCGCCTCAAGATCAAATCCAACGCCGCTATCATGCAAGCTCATATGCACTTGGTTCCCAGTGCGAATCAACTTAATATCCATACTGTCCGCCTTGGAATGCCTCAATGTATTTGATAATGCTTCTTGTGCGATACGGAACAAATGATCCTCGGCATTTGGAGGAAGTAAAATCGTGTCATCCACTTCAAGTGAAATCGTCATCGGTACTTTCTGCTTCAGCTCATCCACTAGAACAGTAAGCGCCTGCCCTAAATTTTTTCCGTCCAAGTGGACGGGCCGAAGGTGCAGCAGCAGGGCGCGCATTTCTGATTGTGCTACAGCTGCCATTTCTTCAATAAGATGTACCTGACGCTTCGCACGCTCCCAATCTCGATCAATTGTCCGGCTAACAGCAGTCGCTGTCATCGATATGGCAAATAACTGCTGACTTACCGCATCATGCAGCTCGCGTGCCAGCCGCTGGCGTTCTTCAATTACTGCGGTGAATTTGACCTTCTTCGCCCAATTAGGATCGACCTGCTCCTGCTCTGATATTTCGTTGTCTGCCGTCTCCCCATTGCTTAACGTAACTGTAAATCGACGTTTCTTCTGCTGTTCCGTCAGCCGCTTCAGCGATTCCTTCAACTTCGAGTTTTGCAAATAACCATTCAATGTTGCGGCAGCTAAGCCTGCACCTACGAAGGTTAATCCGATGACCGCCCATTTTCCTTGAAGCGTAAATAGATCAACATAGCCAATTCCTTGCAATATGATAACAACCAAGCTGATAATAATAACTAGCCACAATATCGTTTCCGTTATATGTCGTTTGCGGGCCGCATGATTCGGCTGGTTACTTTTATTGCCATGCTCCAAAACGGCTCACTTCCTTCTATGTACTATTTTAACATTTTTGTGCTTCAAAAAAAACATATGAAAGAGCAGACCGTAAACGGTCCGCTTCTTTCATTGTCCAGTATCTTATTCTTCAGTTGGAACTTTCGTTAAAGAGGTTGTTGGGTTTAGCTTGTTTTTCAGAGCCTGAAGCTGCTCATCCACTCTATTTTTCTTCTCAGCATCAGCTGCACTGAAGCTGTTCGAAACACCGCTATAAGTGGAAGGTGTACGCAGTACATCAGCTTCAGCTTCCATTTGCATAATCTTCTCTTCCATACGAGAGAAACCGCGCGATGCAGAACCGCTGTCAATCGTACTGTTTGTAGTCAATTGCGCCATTTGTTTTTGTACTTTAGCTACTTGTGCACGAGAAACAAGCTCATTGCGCTTGTTGCGAAGCTGGTAGAACTCTTCTTTCATGCCGTGCAGCTGTTGCATCAATTCCTCAGCTTGAGTCTTCGCTTGGGCATGCAAGTCGATATATTCCGTTACCTTCTGATCGAAATAAAGCTTTTCTTCGAGCAGCTTGCGAGTATGGTCTTCTTGACCCGCTCTTAGAGCCGCTTCTGCTTTGGATTCACGATCCGCCGCGCTGCGTACTGTCTCTTCCAGACGCTGCTTCATCCGGCGTTCATTAGCCATTTGCTTAGCTACAGTAACTTCTGCTTGATGAATTTCAGACTCCATATCACGAAGGTATTGATTCAGCATAATAATCGGATCTTCTATTTTGTCGAGCGCCTCATTTACCGATGCCTTAGTCATATCTTTCATGCGTTTGAAAATTCCCATATTAAAAATCCCCCTTCTCATATTTAGCAATTTTGGCTTTCAACTCTTCGATTTCACGACGCAGTGCTTTTTTCTCCAAATCATCCATCATACTATCGAACTGAGACGATGTAGTTGGCTGAGATGCGGGGCCTGGTGTATTCCATGAGCCCGGTGCTTGCGGCGGGTTTCTGTAAGGACCGCCGAAAGTTGAATTTACTTGTTGATCTAATCCTGGATTGTACCCTCCGCCAAAACCATTTCCGTTGCTGTAGCCATTTGGCCCAAAGCCCGAATAGATCGGCGGCTCTTTAGGAACGACTAAGCCTGCAATAATGTAGATCAGAATAACAGCGCCGCTTGTAAAAATCGTAACGACTATAAGTAAGATCCGCAGCAGAGTCGCATCAACATTTAACATTTCTGCTAGTCCGCCGCAAAGACCGAATAATTTCTTATCGCGGGAAGATCTATACAGTTTCTTCAAGACGACCATCCTTCTTTCTCAAGCTTTCGCTTCAACTGCTCAAGCTCTCGTTCTATAACGGAATGCAACGTGTTGCCCGCTTCCGTTACGAATTCTTGGCCCATTTTACGAATGTCGCGTAAGCTTTTGGCTTCATGCTCCATCCCGCTTATACGATCCTCCAGCTTTCTAAACACAGCACCCGATTGAATGCCTTGATCACCGAAGCCGCTTGTAAATCGGCTGTTCATCCGTTGTTGAAGTCTTAACGATTCCATACGAGCCGCATAATATTCTCGCTTGTCATACACCGATTGGTATTCACTGCGCATCTCACGAAGCTGCTCTTCAAGATCAATCGTATTCTGGCGGCTTTGCTCGAACAGCTCACGATATTGATGGGAACGTTCTTCACAGCTTGCCTTCTCATGAAGAGCAATTCTTGCCAGCTGCTCCTCGCCTGCTTTCAGAGCCGTCAACGCTTGATTCTCACGACGTTCCTTCTGCTCTTCGGCCTGCAGCCACTGTGCTTTCAGGTGATTGCTATGTCCAGCGTACTGCTGGTACAGCTTCTCGGCCTGTATAATATCTTCTCTAGTAGACCAGAGGAATTGATCTATCAATTTAACCGGATCCTCTGACTTCTCGAGCCGTTCATTTAATGTTGCAACAGTAATATCGCGAACTCGCTTCATAATACTCATCCAATGTCCTCCTTAACGTTTTGCGGTGCAAAACCGGTTTGTTCCACTCTTGCTTTCTATTATTCGCGCAATTAGTAAGCTCTGCGTTTATCTTTCTTAAAGAGGCTCACTCCGGCAACAATTAAGCCGATTGCCAGAAGCAGCAAGATGATGCCGCCCAGCTTGCTGAAAATCATCATTCCGCCAATTGCGATAAGTATTCCGCCAAGCCATTTCTTGTTGTTCATCCAACCGACGACACCCAATCCGATTAGTATGAACGGGAGCAAGAATCCGAATATTGCGCCAATATGAATACCGAGAAAATTAAGTACTGCGATACTGCCGACGATCACGAGCAGAACGCCTAATGCGCTTTTTCCATTCATCCCTATTTCCAACTCCTTTCGACATTTCGTATTTAATCATTTCTCTGTTTCTTGTCTTGCGTGTGTCGTTCTTGCCTATGTACCTAGTTTAGATCAATTTATCCTTTTCTAAAACGGACTTTCGGCGGTTTTCGAACTGGACTTAGGTCGAGTCAACAGCCCGCCTCAGGGGGGTGAAACCAGGTTTATCTCACTAATTTGCAGCATTTCATTCCGTCTTCTGGAAGTAATCCAAAAATGCCGACCAAGCAATAATCGCATGGCCGGCATCTACCTTTAAAGTTCAACTTTCTTTTTTAATAAATAAATCATTAGCAATACATAACCAGCAGCAAAGGCCGTCTCCAATAGAAATGGTCCTAGTAAAAAATCCATTTGCAGTGAAGATCCAATGGTTATCGCCGTCTCAGTCGTTTGCGGAACATTTACTGAAACAAAGCCGATTTCATTATCGTTTTGCACAAATAGTTTCGATGATATCCATGAAGTGATAATTTGTATGGCGAAGAAAAAGAGAATGCCTATCCAAGTATTGTTCTTCATACGAAAGCTGCGAGCAACTGTAATCGAACAAAGAATGATTAGCATAAAAAATGTGTACATCCAAAGGCCGGTTATAGCTATGTTGATAAGTGAAGCCTTTTGAAAAGAAACATGATCTTTCAATTGACTAATATCCATCCCCGAATAAGCTAAAAAGAGTGGCACATGAATCACAGCAATGATCGTGACCATTAGCAAGACTGCCCAACCTAACAAAATGGAAGCTCCAATCCCATGGATGGGATGCAGTGGAAGCAGCATTCGACTGTATGATTTAATGTTGCGATCAAACGTTCTGCAGCAGTGGATGAATAACAATACCATAGCCATTATATAACCGAATATGCTAAGTACGATAAGAAGTGCTTCATCCCAATTCTTTGTTACTCCGGCGATAGTGAGCACTGCTTCTACAACAATCAATATGGCCAGCGTGCTGAGAATACCATCGCTGCTTCTCTTCCAATCGTATTTCAACAGCTTGATCATTCTCCGAATACCTCCTTAAACATTTCATCTACACTTTTCCCATGAGTCACACGTATATTCTCTACCTCATCCTGCAGAACAATTTTACCGTCACGTATAAAAATAACTTCATCGAAGATCCGCTCAATGTCGCGTACAAGGTGAGTCGAAACGACCAGGCTGCTCTCCTCGTTATAATAGTTAACGATCGCATCTAATATCTTTGTTCTTGCTACTGGATCTACTCCGCCTATTGGCTCATCCAGTAAATATAACTTTGCGTTTCGCGATAATGTGAGTGTGAGCTGAAGGCGTTCCGTCATGCCTTTGGATAATCCGGATACACGATCTCTTTTATTTAGTTTCATGAAAGCAAGCATTTCACTAGCTTTCTTTGCATCAAAATCGACATAAAAATCTTTATAAAAATCTATCGCGTCCTCTACTCGCATCCAGCTTTCCGTCAGAGGTTTATCAGGCATAAAAGAAGTTACTGCCCTTGTTTCCATGCCCACAAGTTGACCATCAATGTACACAGAGCCTGAATCAGCGTGAACGAGCCCAGCAGTGATTTTCATCAACGTGCTTTTACCGCTGCCATTGCTTCCTAGCAGACCAATAATCTTACCAGGAGCTATCGATAGCGACACTTTGTCTAAAGCCTTCTTACCGGCATATGACTTCGAGACATCTGTAAGCTGCATTATACTTTCCACGATTTCTTCACTCCTTCTCTTTATCCTCTTGGTTCACTGCCTGTGAAACGATTGTCACTATATCGTTACTTTCAAAGCCAAGCTCCTGCATACCTTGTATGAATCGGCCGAGCAAATCTCCAGCCATCTCTTTTTTGATATCCATAATTTTCGACTCCTCACTCGTTACGAATCGTCCAAGTCCACGTCTCGTTTCAACAATTTGTTCGCGTTCAAGCTCCTGAAAGGTTCGTTGTATCGTATTGGGGTTGATTTGCAGCTCTACTGCCAGCTCTCGTACTGCCAGTATTTTATCACCAGCCTTCAATTTTCCAATAACGATCTCTTTCTTAATATAATTCATGATTTGCAAGTAGATCGGCAAATTATTATCGAATTCTATGCTCACCGTATGTCCAACTCCTCTCCACTGCCCTTTCTAACATGCTGCATGTTAGGCAATATCCCTTTTTTTAAAGGTTACAAAGCTTACAACTAGAAACAAGCTCACATACACTGCACAAATGACGCTTGGAAATAACATTCCACCCGCTGCAGAATCTCTTCCATCAAACAACGATAGATCCGTATTCATAAAAAGTAAATATTTTGAGAAGTCATAGTTCGACAATAACATTTTCAGTAAGCCCTCTAATAAAACAGCGGTCATTCCTATACCTATAGTTGCACCAGAGGATCTTGTTAATATGCCAAACATAAACGCTAAGCTTACATAAATGGACGTATAAACCGTTTGAAAGAGTACTGCCTTCGCGACATCCAACCATGCTTCTTTGTCTCCTATAGACTCAGCTCCGAACGCTATTCCACCAGATACGAGGGCTACAGCTATCGTGAATATAATGAGTGAGCAGACGAATAAGATCGCTGTTACGTATTTAGACGCTAAAATCTTGCTTCTCCCATGTGCTCGTATTAGCAAAAATTTAACTGTGCCTAATTGATGTTCCTTTGCAACGATTCCTGCTGTGAATATGATAGCGACAATCGTTACAATTTGGCCGACTCCATTCGTTGACATGATTGATGCAACAAATTCAAGCATCGAGGGCATTTGTTCATAAGCCATCTTCCATATTAGATAGGTGAATCCTGATACGGTCAGGAGCATAACTGCATATGCAATAAAGAAACTCTTTTTCTTGGACATTTTCAACCACTCATTTACTAATAAACCGCCAAAATTAAGCAATGCGACTACCTCCAGTCCATTTCAAAAACTCATCCTCAAGTGATATCTTTGTTTCTGTAATCCTATAAATTTTAATTTGTTCTTCACTTAGTTTGGCTACCAGCTGAGGAATAAGCTCGTTCTGTAGAGCTAGTTCAAGCTCTCTTCTTTCTGCAGATACCTGGATAACCTCCACGCCTTCCATAGCAGCGGATACTCGACCTGCTTGCTCGATATCATCCACTCGGATAACTACCGATAGCTGTTGTGAGTCTTCCTTAACTTCACTCAGTGAACGATGAGTCACATATTTACCTTCCTGAATGACGACCACCCTGCTGCACATGAGTTCCATTTCCGAAAGTAAGTGGCTTGATACAAGAATTGATATTCCTTCTTGGACTGCAATTTGCTTCAAATATTGTCTCATTTCACGAATGCCTGCAGGATCTAAGCCATTAGTCGGCTCATCAAGTATGAGCAAGGATGGATTATCTAATAATGCTTGTGCAATACCTAGACGCTGTCTCATACCGAGTGAATAAGCTTTTACCTTCTTATTCATAGCTGCTTCCAAACCTACAAGCTCAGTAACTACTTTTATCCGCTCGTCAGTTATCCCAGTTGACATTCTCTGATACTGCTTTAAATTATCATAACCGGTCATATACGGATAAAACTCGGGGTTTTCAATTATAGCTCCTATGTGCCGGATAGCGCTTGTGAATTCATTCCGTATGCTCTTCCCTTGAATGAACACGTCGCCCTCTGACATTTCAATCAAGCCAACAATCATTCGAATTGTCGTTGTCTTTCCAGCTCCGTTCGGACCAAGCAAGCCGACAACCTCACCCTTATGAATATCAAATGACATTCGATCTACGATCGTTTTATCCGCAATTCGCTTCGTTACGTTCTTTAAAGATAGAACAGGAATCGAATCCTTAGCTTCAGAAGTTAGTTTTATCATATCTTTACCTCCAGTGTATCTGTGTGTTAGTTAAATAGTACACTAGGGTGTTCGGAATGTAAATAGTCAATTTCTAGAAACTTTGTGTCTACATAAAAACACAAAAAAACCCTTAAGATCTAAGTGATCTTAAGGGTTTGTGTTAGAAAATTTGGTGCCGATGAGAGGACTCGAACCTCCACGGTTTCCCTCACGATTTTGAGTCGCGCGCGTCTGCCATTCCGCCACATCGGCAATTTAGTAAAGATGGCGTGCCCTAAGAGATTCGAACTCCTGACCTTTTGATTCGTAGTCAAACGCTCTATCCAGCTGAGCTAAGGGCACATATTGTGTAACATTGAGAAATCTGTGGAGGCGCCACCCAGACTCGAACTGGGGGTAGAGCTTTTGCAGAGCTCTGCCTTACCACTTGGCTATGGCGCCAAATTAATGGAGCGGAAGACGGGAATCGAACCCGCGACCCTCGCCTTGGCAAGGCGATGCTCTACCGCTGAGCCACTTCCGCATATAAATGGCTGGGGATTCAGGGATCGAACCTGAGAATGACGGAGTCAAAGTCCGTTGCCTTACCGCTTGGCTAATCCCCAACAAAATACGTGATGTTGATTTAAAAATAATGGGGCGATCGAGGGGAATTGAACCCCCGAGTGTCGGATCCACAAACCGATGCGTTAACCACTTCGCCACGACCGCCATATTCAAGTATTCTATTGGCAGGGGCAGCAGGAATTGAACCCACACCAAAGGTTTTGGAGACCTTTGTTCTACCTTTAAACTATGCCCCTAAAAAAATGGTGGAGGATGATGGATTCGAACCACCGAACTCAGAGAGAGCAGATTTACAGTCTGCCGTGTTTAGCCACTTCACTAATCCTCCATATGGTGCCGTCGAGAGGACTTGAACCCCCAACCTACTGATTACAAGTCAGTTGCTCTACCAGTTGAGCTACAACGGCATATTTACTTGTACTACTTACATCAAACAAATGGTGGCTCGGGACGGAATCGAACCGCCGACACGAGGATTTTCAGTCCTCTGCTCTACCGACTGAGCTACCGAGCCTGATGTTTCTTTTAAGAAAGTGGCGGAGCTGACGGGATTCGAACCCGCGGTCTCCTGCGTGACAGGCAGGCATGTTGGGCCACTACACCACAGCTCCACATCATGATCTCGGATAAATCCGAATGGTAAAGATTTTTGGTTGCGGGGGCAGGATTTGAACCTGCGGCCTTCGGGTTATGAGCCCGACGAGCTACCGGGCTGCTCCACCCCGCGTCGTTATTATTTATTAAATGGTGGAGGATGACGGGATCGAACCGCCGACCCTCTGCTTGTAAGGCAGATGCTCTCCCAGCTGAGCTAATCCTCCGTGCTAAGCGACCTTTATATCTTATCATAGGTCTTTGTTGCTTGTCAATCTTTTTTTTGAAGAAAAGTTGGTGACCCGTAGGGGACTCGAACCCCTGTTACCTCCGTGAAAGGGAGGTGTCTTAACCACTTGACCAACGGGCCTTACTGGCAGAGAGGAAGGGATTCGAACCCTCGAGACCCGGTTAGAGCCTACACGATTTCCAATCGTGCTCCTTCGACCACTCGGACACCTCTCTACAATGGCTCCCCGAACAGGACTCGAACCTGTGACAACTCGATTAACAGTCGAGTGCTCTACCAACTGAGCTATCAGGGAATATTAAGCATTTTCAAAGCAAATTGCGCCCTGAAAACTGGATACGAAAGATAGGTTTGCTGAAACCTTTATGCTGCTGTCTACCGGATGTATGGGTCACGGCAAACGTGTTTAGGATAAGCCCTCGACCGATTAGTATTCGTCAGCTACACACATTGCTGTG
>NZ_JBWDNT010000041.1:0-4850 GCF_056269345.1 Paenibacillus sp. J22P15 | reverse complement strand
CAAGCGAGACACCCATTCTTCGCCAGTCAAATCAGCAGCGTTTTTTTCTACATTCAACTGCGTTATGATATCAAATTTACCCGCTTGTGAGCCAAACAAATCGGCACCTTCACCTGTATTAAGCTTAGTAAGCAACAAGTTAGAATATTGATCGGCAGGAACGATCTGATAATCCACCTTAATACCTGTCTCTTGGGTGAACTTTTCACCAAGCTGTAGTTCAGCATCCTGTACCCAATCTTGGCTAGCCATATAAGTTAGAGTAATGTCTTCTTTCGGAGTTGTTGTTTCCTGTTTCGTGGTCCCCGGTTTCTGCTCCTCCGCTGGAGAGCTGCATGCAACCACTCCCAAAATCATGAATACTGCCATTACACAAATAAGTAGTTTCTTCATAAATTTCCTCCTCAATCTTCCCCTTAATTAAAACGCTTTCATTAATTCTTGTACAATCGCGTTATACAGAACTTGTATTCATTATAGATTCTCCTTGTTTTTGAAGGAATGTGTCATTCATGCCTCTTTCATGTATTTTTTTAACCACTGAGTGATTGTTGGGAGGTTCAAATGAGACATGCTACGTTTTTTATACTAACATTTTGTTACAACAAAGGGGTTGCTGAAATGCCGAGATGATCTCAACTTTTCTACAGCCCCATCGTACTTTACTATTTATTATTTAGCATAGCTAGAATCAAAGTTCGTGTAATTACTACCTAATATATTCCTTGCTAGTCACACTCTTCATTCCATTCCTATCTTGTCGGATAATCCAAATAGCTCACCAATTGTTCTTCTTGTGCGTACTGCATATTTTCCTGTACTGGAATTCGCGTACCTGCACGCACAAATAAAGGGATACGATCCAGTTCAATAGACACCTCCACCTCCTGTCCTCCATAATAAAATTCATGCGTCCAAAAATCATACCAATCTGCTCCGCTAGGAAGATAGCATCGCAGAGTCATGCACTGATCTGAGAGTGGAGTACTGTTCGGACCATACAGGGTCGGATGTGTGATCGGAATTACTAGCAGGTCACGACCAAACATAAATTCATCGTCCATCGTTGCAGCACGCGGGTCGTCTGGGAAATCAAACAATAGACTACGCATTATAGTATCGTGATTATCAGTAACTCTCTTAGACATTTCACTAATATAAGGCATTAGTAAATAACGCAAACGGATAGTTTTTTCAATAGCACTACGAAACGGATCTTCAAAATTCCATACTTCCCGTGGCGTATCCGTGCCATGAGAACGGAAAATGGGCAAGAAACATGCAAATTGGAGCCAACGAGTGTACAACTCCTGATAGCCTTTATCGCTTACCCCACCATCGTAATAGCCATGCCAAAACCAGACAGGTGCGGCTTCAGGATCGCCCTTCCACTTGCGCCAACAATTTGTTCCACCGACAAAAAACGCTCCAGCATCTACTGTCCAATAAGGAATTCCACACATGCTGATGCTTAACCCTTTTGCAATTTCATTGCGTAGTTCTTGCCATGTGGCAGATGTATCTCCTGCCCACAATATAGCTCCATATTTCTGAATCCCTGCCCAGCCTGCGCGAGTAAGATTGACTACAGGTTTCCGGGGCTGATTCTCATATATGCCTTTGGCATGAAGCAAAGCATATCCATTGGCTGCATCTGGATCTATATATTTTTCATGTTCGCTGCCAACAAGTTCATACCGTTTTTTTTCTGAGAGTTTATACTCACCACACCAATCAGCTGCAGTGAAAGGTTCGGTGTTATCGCACCACCAGCCGTCAAATCCTCCATTATAAAGCTCTCGTTCAGCTTGCTCCCAGTAGAGTCGGCGTGCATCCTCATTAAAGGCATCATACGTAGAATAGTCATTTAATAACACTCCAGCGTCGGCTAATTCTTTATGATTACGTCCTCCGCTGTTAAGGTTTGGCCAAATAGATACTAAGGCATGTACGTTCATCTCATGCAGTTGTTCCATCGCTCCAGAAATGTTAGGGTAGCGGCTCTTGTCCAAATATTTATCACCCCAAAGCTCGCCTTCCCAGGTTTTCCAGTCCTGCACCAACACATCCAACGGAATGTTAAGTTGACGGTATTCACGTGCAACTGCCAGCAACTCATCTTGGCTCTCATATTTTTCCTTGGATTGCCAATAACCGAGCGTCCACGTGGGCATAGGTGCAGCCCTGCCTGTTAACTCCCGATAGCCAGCAACAATTTCATCCATAGTACCGGTAATAACAAAAAAATCAACCTGATCAACACACTCCAAAGTGATAGTGCAGACATCTTCGGAATCATCAAAGACCATAAGACATGTACAGTTAAACAAGACAGCATAACCTTTACTCGATACAAACATCGGCATCGGTATTTTCATATTGTGCTGATAAAGATACTCAATACGTCCGCGCTTGTTAAACACACCATCCTCATCTTGACCTAAACCGTAAATATGCTCATTTTCTGCAAATGATAGCGTAACGACTGCACGCCAAGCTTGTCGATAATATATCTTTTTCAAGTTTGTAATGCTGGTTCGCTGTCCGTCTACTGTTTTAATGACCTGGATATTCGGTTCACCATCGGGCACACTTCGGTAAATATCTCTAGGGGAAAAGGCAACATTTTGTATCGAAATAGGACATTCCTCAACTAATGAACCATCCATCCGCTGCGGATCAATAAAGAAAGAAGTATGCTGTACAGTTCCCTCAGGTACATAGGTACATCTGATAATATTCCCCGTAATTTCACGAAATTCTTTCATCGTTTACCCCTTGACTGCACCGGCTGTCATACCGGAAACAATGTATTTTTGACCCAGCAAATACACAATAATGACCGGAAGACTAGTCAGTACGATATCCGCACTAACAAGATTCCAATCCTTGAAGTACATCCCAAAGAAATTATAAACTGCCAAGGTCATCGGCCATTTTTCCGAGTTGCTAAGAAAGTAGAGCGGCAGGACGAATTCATTCCATGTATTTAAAAATGTCAGCACAATAACCGTCACTAAAACAGATTTTATTAATGGAAAAATAACCGAAAAATATAGCCTAAGAGGAGAACAGCCATCAATAATACCTGCTTCGTCAATATCTCGCGGAATTTTCCCAATAAAGCTGTATATGAGAAACACATTAAATGGTAATTGAATCGCTGCATACAACAAAATGATACCCAACTGGCTATTGACCAAATTCAATGACTGCATAACCTTCATTAACGCTACAAAGTTAATTGGCATTGTAATACCAAGTACCAAGTAAAAATAAAGGAAATTATGTAGTCTGCTTCTGCGACGAGACAGTACATACGCCGCCATAGAGGCCAGCAACGTCGTTAGCACTACGCTGCCTCCTGAATAAAGTACGCTATTAAAAAACGTTGTAATCAATTTTCCTTTTCCAATAACAATAGTGAAATTTTCCCAAATTATTGAGGAAGGTAATGCTAACGACATATTTGAAGCCTCAAGGCTTGTCTTGAAAGAATTAACCAGTATTAACAACAACGGCGCAAGCAGAGTAATGGACACTATCCAAGCCAGTACATTCACACCGATGGAAGTCAATCTCTTTTTGGATAGTATCATTCCGTCACCTCGTTTCTTGTCATGTTCTTTATCATGAAGTAGCCAACAATCACCATAAATACAAACATTATCGTTGAAAGCGTCGTTCCCATAGCATAGCGACCATACCCGAACTCCTTGTAAACACTAGTATAGAGCACTTCCGATGTATAGCCTGGCCCCCCATTGGTAAGGGCATATACCATTTCGAATACTTTTAGACCGTAAATAACATTAAGAACTGTGGTCACAGTAATGGTAGGCATCAACATAGGTAATGTTATTAACCGGAATTTTTGCCATGCATTTGCACCGTCTATGTCGGCAGCCTCGTAATAGGTTGGCGAAATAGACAAAATACCTGCGATAAAAATTGTCATAATGTACCCGACGCCTTTCCAGATATCCACCCCCATGATTGACCAGAAAGCAATATTCGGATCAGACAGCCACTTGGGACCTTCGATGCCAAATTGACGTAAAAATGTGTTAAGCAGTCCCACACTTGGATTTAAAATGGACTTGAAAATCATCCCAGCGACAAGCGCGGAAAGCACTGCGGGTAAATACATAACGGCTCTGTGGAAATTTAACACCATTACCTTTTTTGTCAAGAGAATTGCCAGAAACAAGCCTATTACATTCTTTGAAATAGTTGTGACAAATGTGAATAGAACCGTGTTTCCAAGATACTTTACGTAGTTTTCCTCCATCGAAAAAGCTTTTTTGAAATTGTCCAGCCATACGAAATTTAGCTTGTCGTTAAACGCTGACCAATCTGTAAATGAGTAACCAATACCAATCAGGCCAGGCAGCACATACAACACCGAATATAGGATTAGTGCACCTACTGCAAAATAAGTTGGGTAAATTTTTTTGTCTATCATAATTGATTCCTTCCATTCAGCGAACGCCCGTTTTTTAAAGAGGGCAAGTGAATGCTCACTTACCCATTGCTAATATAAAATGGCCGATATCTTACCTACTACCCCTTACTTCCAAGCTGGATCGCTGGCTGCAGTTGCTTGATTAGCACGGTTCTTATCGATGTTTTGAAGCATTTTTTTAGAATCGTTCTGACCAAGGATAACATTCGTGATTTCCTTACCTATTTCCATCCACTGAGGATTTACATACTTAACAGCTGTCTGATATACCGTACCTTGCTCCGGATAAGCCGCATAGAATGATTTCACTCCATCTGAATATTTATCGTTCGCTCCAGAGATTGGCAATGTATTATACTTGTTAACATTGTCAATCATGTATTGT
>NZ_JBWDNT010000032.1:0-45886 GCF_056269345.1 Paenibacillus sp. J22P15 | reverse complement strand
GAAGAACCAAATTCACCGCTGGGTCGACGTTGTTTTTCCTGAGTTGCGACAAGTTTTCAAAAACATCATGTGTATCGGTTCATTGGCCACACTTCGTCTTTTCCCAACGCCCGAAGAATTGTGTAAATTACAGCCTCAAGATATCTTACGGGGCTGGAAATCGCTTATGAAACGGCATTCTGGTGATCGAAAAGCTCGAGCTCTTATCTCATTGGCTTACAGATCTGTGGGTTCTAAGCAAGCCACACATGCCTACAAGCTTCATTTGAAGCAGCTGCTCGATGAGTATGACCTTGCCTGCTTGCAATTGCAAACGGTAGAAACGGAGATTATCGCCGTTTTGGAACGCATTTCATTTGCGGGGTCCATGCTTGCTGTCAAAGGGATTAGTGAGATTTCGTTATCCGGTATTTTAAGTGAGGCGGGGGAATTAAATTGGTTTTGTTCATGGTAATGCCTTACTGCGTCATGCTGGTCTCAACCTTGCAGAAGCAAGCTCAATTAAATGGACCGGACAGATGAAGATTAGTAAACGTGGACGTTCTCGTCTCCGACGTTTCATCTTCATGATTTGTTAGTTTATTCTGCGGGACGGCGCGTTGATCTACGGGGTTCGTAGCCGAATTCCGCGATGAAATCATCTATGGCATACAAGGGGTTATATTCATTGCCTGGAAGTTTGTAATAATCTAGATAATAATGGTCACCCAGTATAGAAGAGAGAATTTCCCGCACGGATATCGTGCTGCTGATGTCCGGTCCTACCAGGTTAAAGTTTCTTACACCTGATTTGAATGGCGCATCCACGACTCTGACAATTCCCTCAACGACATCGCTTGCATACACATGTCCTAAGACGATAAACGGAACAGACATCCTTTTATCCTTCTCAACCAAAGGCGGTAACCAATCCTCGCTTGCTACTGCGCCAAAGCGTAAATTGATAAAATCCGTGTCCGGATTTACGCAATGAAAATAACGGGTCAATTCCTTCACTAAGGCTTTGCTTAACCCATAATCGATCTCATAAGGATCCAAACTACGCAAATCTTCCAAACGATCAAACGAACCTTGAACATACGCTGCATCTTTTTTTAAAGGATGACGCGACCGCGACATACAAATAACGTTATGATTTTTTGCCAAGCCATTAACCAATTTCTGTCCGATAAATCCGCTTGCGCCCGTAATAAGTATATTCATCGTATTGCCTCCCAGTTAACATTTGCTGCAGCATTATCATCGGGGCTTCGATGTTCACAATTTCAAGTTCACGATGCACCTTCCTGATCAGCTTGGAGTTCCCATCTGATGGAGTACGATGCACTTTCACCCGGCTGCAGTGTATAGACAGGGCTGTGTACTTCAAGCTCATAATAAAGATAATCACTGGCATTGTACACCTCAACAACCGTATTGTGTGGATACGTTTGTTCCGGCTTCACCGAATACGTCTTCATAAGCGTATAGCTTTTCCCGTTTGTCGCCGGAAGCCGTGCCGTAGTCTGTCCAGCATCTGTCATGAAACCTAACTTGTAGAGCGAATTGTTATTTATCTCCATTCGCCATCCCTTCGCGTCATGAATGGCAGAAGCATTCTCCCCCTTTAACAACATAACAGGTTGATCCGCATAAACGGTCGCGCCGTCCGGAATTTCCACGACTCCATCTCGATTTAGCATCGTTACCTGCCATAAACCCTTCTTAACAGGACCGGGTCCATGATTGATCAGCTTCTGCTCGATATCCATATGCGGCTTGTCTCCGTAACATGTAATGGTCCGAATGATTTGCAGCTGCGTTTCTCTGCATACAGGGCTCGTAAGGAGCAGCTTAACCGTATCCTCGCTGCGCTGGATTTCTAGCTCATATTCGCCGTGGTCTAAATCGGCATAGGGGCAGTCGCCCCAATCGGCTTGAGGAGCAAGCCATGTTTTCTCGCCACCGTAAAGCAGCTGCTGACCTTTCATACGCTGCGATCTCATCTCCTCCACGTTATCAGCTTCGTACTTAGAGCGATGCCCTGCAAGGCTTTGGTTCTGGTAAAGCAGGTTAATACCGTCCGTCCCAAATTCCAAGATGCGCCCTCCAATACCCGGCACCGATGCCATATCATAATAATTCGTATGGATGCTAACGGAAGGAAAACCTAGATGTTTGCTTTCAGTAATCTGAATCATTCGAAATCACCCTTTCTGGTAAAAAAGTAGGCGGTCGATTTCACTCATCGATCGCCCCTTGCTCCGTGAGTACTACTCGCCCTCACCGCTTGAATAAATGGTAAAAATTAAATCGCGCTCTCCGTTATTTTCCGTAGATTCGGTCATAACCGATTTCGGAGACTTCAAGATCAAGCCGTATTTCTTGCTTGTATCCAAATTCGTCAGCTTCGGATAGATGGAATATGGACTCACACTCCCCGGGATATTATAGGCCGGGAGCGACGCAGAGAAGATCGTCTTGTGCGGATTGTCCTGCTCATCCAGCATGACGATATCGAAGTAATAAACGTCCGCCGGTACGGTATTTACATAGCTCTCATAAATATACAGATCGATCTTCGGCATGGTGCTGTCGTTCAGCTTAAACACCTATATCCTTTGCACCTTGGCTCGAATGTCCGAGTAGCTCGTGTAATCCGAATTGCAATTGTCCTGGTCAATAATTGGACCGCTATTCCCCTCGACATAATACCCCTCAATCTCAAGAATAACCCGGAAGAATCATCTTCCGGGTTGTTCTTTTACTTTCTATCGCTCTTCTCCCAATACGCCAAAGCGTGATATACTCTTACTTTATATTACCGGAGCCGGTGCACCATACTCGACCCACTGCTCTTTCGTCGGGCCGTAAAGATCCGGCACACGAAGACCGGCTTGACGCATCAGGACCGTCATTTGACCGCGATGATGAATCTCATGCTTTACGAGGATATCTAGAGTCAAGCCGTTTGGCCATTGATCTCCGTACATGTCGCTCATGATGAGCAGATTCTCATCCTTCCAACTGGACTGTACAGCATCAAGGAGCGCTTGCGAGGTCCGCTTATAGACCGCCGCAATGTCCGCAGCTGAAGTTGGCACCGACGCATCTTCTCCCGGTCCTTCGAAAGACAATCCAGTCCGCGATGGCATTTCGTGCAATGTCTGTACAAGATGCCATGCAAGACGTCCAAGCGTTCGATGATCGCTAGTTATCTGTTGGTCAAGAGACTCGTCCGTGAGCGTCTCCAGCGTCCGCAATGTTGCTGCCGTTTCATGACGCCAAGTCGCGGCAAAATCCTCGATTTGTTTATACATATCTAACATCTCCCTTTTTTTGTAATGGAATAGCACCATTATATCATTGTTTGTTTTCAATATTTGTATGTGTGTAAGTATTCGTCCTAATTGGCGGGATCTGTTGACATATTACCGTTTGATTCATCCTGGTACATAAAAAGTCCATATTCTGTCATAACAGAGGAATGGCCTAGTTGACGAAGCATAGCAGACAAATTACCTCGGTGGTACGTACCATGATTCACAACTTGTATAATAAACTCTGAATATCTGGTGTTTAAAATTCCAGCGTAAGGATTATCTAAGACAACCTCTTTCTCAAGATCCGCATGCCCGTTAATACATGCTTTGAATCTCACGGACAATTCGTCATACATAGCTTCCAGCTCCCCAAGGCTTCTAGCTTCTGCATCCGCCTCGATTTGAAAAGAAGCTTCCATAGCTTCATTCATACTTTTACCCATCAGGATGTCCAGCCAACCGGAATCAACCTTGTATATATGTGCCATGACCTTCGACACGGAAGAAAACACGCTTTGAATTTCTTGATTGTATAGGTGATGCGGAAGCTCCTTTAATCGATTAAAGATTATTTTATTTGCCCATACATGATAGTCGTAAAATCTCAAACTATGATTTGTCATTTCAACTACCTCCGGTTTTTGTTGTTTACTTATGTATTCATCATACAATAGCAACCCTGACAACTGTATGTCAGGGTTGTATTAATGAGCAGCTTCTCCATAGAAGCTGTTTTCTTGTAACACTAAAGTGTTCTGATGTTCAAGGAAAATAAAGTATTAGACCGACCCCAATAATAGAAACAGCGGCTGTCAGGGACGTGAAAAAAAGTCCTAGATTGCCGCTGTTTTATTGAACTATCATTCCCCGTTAGTTGAACGCAAATCAGAGTCACGATACGGTTATTTGTTCATCTCCTAAGATTTTGCCGTTGTCATTCGTCTCGCTGACCAAATCATGCTGCCAGCGGCGGGACCTATAGCGAAAGTAGCCGATGAGCGCTTTAGAGATTTCCTCTGCGGCATACAGTGCATACACGATTTCTATCGGCCACTTCATGATCCCCGCTCCTATGAACGCGAGCGGAAGCCCGACCAGCCAAGTCGATCCCAGCACAAGCTTCATTGAATACCGCGTATCACCACCGCTGCGGAATACGCCGACAATCCAGATGTAGTTAAGAAAACTGAATATTAACATACAAGCCATTATGCGCACGACTGACACTGCTTGCTCATGCAAATAGTCACTGATTTGAAACAGCCGAACGGCTTGCGGAGCAGTTGCGAACAATACCAGCCCAATTGCAATTCCAGACGCGATGCCGATTCGCGTAAACCGCTCGGTGTAGAGCTGTGCCCGCTCCCGGTGGCGGAGGCCGATCTGCTCACCGATCATAACGCTCGCCGCTTGGGCAAAGCCCGACACTCCAGCCATAACAAAGTTACCGATCACTTTGGAAACTTGAATAATTGCAATTGCAGAAGGACCCAACAGGCCAAACGCCATCATGTACATCGTTGTGCCAAGTCCCCACAGTGTTTCATGAATAATGATCGGCAGCGTAACCGTAAACACTTTGCCAACAAGAGCTCGTTCAACCGGGACCCGTCTCGAGAGAGGCACAGCAACTTCTCTTCTCTTGGTATACACATACACTACTGTTAGCACCATCTGCAGCAGCTTTGCAATAAGCGTGGCAACCGCAGCGCCGTCGACTCCCATGGGCGCGAATCCGAAATGTCCATAAATCAGCGCATAGTTCAGAACCGTGTTTAGCAGCAGCGACAGCGTAGTCACGTACACGATTACCTTAACGACTCCGATGCTCTTCAAGTTCATCGCGAAAGCGCTCGTGACAGCCGAAGCAATATACCCGTAACTGACAATGGAAACGAAAGACGATGTCATTTTCACCAATTCTTTGTCATCGGTGAATGGCATAAAGACATAAGGAGAGCTGAACGTCAGGACAATAAAATAAATAAAGCTGATGGCCAATCCACAATAGACGTTTAATGCCGCCAGCTTCTGGATCGAATCGTAATCTCTTTTGCCATAGTATTGCGCGATAAAAACTGCCGGTCCACTTAACACACCGGCTAATATCATCCCAAGCATAAATTCAAATTGAGCGGCGATGCCTACGGTGGCAATTGCCTCAACCCCCAAGCTTGCCAGCATAATCGAGTCAATCAGGAAGAAGGATGAGGAGAACAAAAACTGAATCGTCATCGGAACAGCAAGCCTGTATAGCTTGCTGTAGAATTCATCGTTCAGTCGCATCATTTAATCGCCACAAGCTGAGGAACACGCTTGTGGAATTGGACAATTTCACGAATACCATAGGACTCCAACAGTTCAATACCCAGACCGAAGCCTCGCTCGTAATTGCTCAGGCTGTGCGCATCGGAGCCCAGCGAAAACCATTTTCCGCCCAAATCCAAGTACATCTCGATTAAATAGGAATGCGGGTGAATCCACCCTTGTTGAAACAGTCCAGTTGTATTTAGCTCCAATACCTTATCCTTGCGAATAATGGTCTTCAATAAATCATATAGGATCGACTGGCACCGCTCATAATCCTCGATGCGAACGCCGGTTTTCGTATATCGAACGACGTAATCGAGGTGAGCGACGACATCGTAATTGTCCATCACATCGACGGCTTCCCGCACATGCGAGAAATAATTGTCGAGTATATGTTCAATCGGTTGCTGGTGAAAAGCATCTTCGGCGAAATCGTGTACGCCGTTATTATGAACGGAGAGCAGTACTAGATCGAATGAATACTGCTGCAAATAGTCGTTTATCGGACCAATGTAGTCTTTACGATACCCAACTTCAATGCCCTTGCGGATGTCGATATCGTATTGACCGCGCAATTCGGCGATTTCTTGCTCATAGCTCGGCATATCGATCAGAACGTCTTTTTTGAAAAATTTGCAGTCGTAATCGAAATGATCCGTCGTCACGACCGCCTTTTTACCTAGAGACTGGGCGTGACGAACGATATCCGCCAATAACTCACTCGAATCGGGAGAGTAGACGGAATGAACGTGCTGATCTACAATTTCCTTTGATACCTGCATTTCCTTTTCCCTCTTTCTTCATCTTGATCTATTCTGCATTCATATTGCTACGCTTTCACCCAGGTTACATCTGCGTCCAGCAGTTGCTTATTCCAATCGTTTGGCGGCTCAGAATCGCAAATGACATAATCAACTTCGTCGAAATTAGCATATTGGTAAAGCGATTTCGCATCGATTTTTGAATGGTCGATGACGATATGAACTTGATCGGAACGCCGAAGCATCTTCTTGAGTAAATGACCCTCGTCGATCTGATAGGTCGTAATCCCGTTGGCAATGGAGTAACCGTTGGCGCCAATAAACACTTTATCGATGTGGAAGTTGTTCAGCAAATCCAACGTTATAGCACCTGTAGCGAACATCTGGTCCGTGTCAATTTCACCACCGAGAAAAATAATTCTCCCCGTAAAATAGCCCGCCTTCTTCCGCTCGATCAAGCTGTTTAGGATTGGAACACATCCAACGAGTATCGTCACATTTTTCTTATTCATCAGGTGGTTGGCGATTTGCAACGTCGTCGTACCTACACCGAGAGCGATCACATCATAATCATTTATCATATCCGCCGCTTTAATGCCTACCCGCATCTTCTCTTCGATATGAATTGCATTTCTTTGGCTATATGGCGCTTCGTACAGCGTAAAATTCGGTTTGACCGCCCCTCCATGAACGATGAGCAACTTACTTTCCTTGCTTAACAAGTCCAAATCGCGGCGAACCGTCACTTTGGAAACATCCAATCGTTCGGCGAGACCATTCACCGTTACTCTTCCGTTCGTATTCAATTCGGCCATAATAATACTAACTCTTTCAACCTGCAGCATTGAATGCCCACCCTGTTCATTAGTTTAATGGAAACTCAAGTCGGAGCACCTACGGTCGGCACTCCGGCTTGATCGGCAATGCGTGCCTTAATCCAGAAAAATCGGATTTGTATAAGCAAATTTACCGTATTTGTCATAACATTCGATTCTAATATACTTCTCGTTACCGTGCAACTTTTTGCGAAGCTTGGTCACATTGTCGCCAATCTCAATTTGGTATTGCCTTCCATCACCGTTCATATAAATGCGTTCGACGGGCGAGCATTCGAAGATAACCTCGTTGTCTTCGATACGGAAATCATAGATTTCTGGTCCTGTCGACGAATAGAAACTGCCTTTAAGTAGAGCGTCTACGATGGCGTTCCGGGTCAGCTCCTCCGCCTTCACCACAACCCATCCTCCAAACGAGTCGTTATAAGCCGAGTCGAGAGGAAAGCGGTTGTGATTGTCGTCAGTGGCCGTTCCCCACAGCCTCTTACCTCTACGCAGCAGGCTGTCCCACAAAATCCGCGAATTCCCCATGTTTTCCTGCCATTCGGAGCAGTGATTGTAAACCTCAATCGCAAACAGATTGTCGAGCTCTATCAAATCCTCCCATTCCACAATCGACCAGTGGGGATGGTTAAACATGACAATATTACCGCGTGCGACCATGTCGTCGATGAACTGCTGGGCCGTTTCGTACCCTACAAAATCCGGCCATATAATCGGCTGCATATGGGTCAAAGGCTCAAGCGTCGCTGCGCGAAGATGCTCATCCGTCCCCATGATGACATGGAGATGGAAGATTCGATAATCGCCCTTAGGCATTCTGATTCCCACTTCACTGGACGGAAGTGTAATGAAATCCGGTTCATTTAAGTGCTCGAAGTTGGAGAAGAAATCATGTTCAGAGTGGGCGAAAAAATGGTAACCCTTCTGTTTGTACGCCTCACGAAGTTGATCGGTCGTTAGTTCGCCGTCGGAAAGGGTGGAATGCCCGTGCAAATTACCTTTATACCAGCTTCCATTGTCAATAAATCCATTTATTGAAATCATTTCGTTGCTCCTCTCGAAAGGCACCTTATTT
This sequence comes from Paenibacillus sp. J22P15, assembly GCF_056269345.1. Lineage (NCBI taxonomy): Bacteria > Bacillati > Bacillota > Bacilli > Caryophanales > Paenibacillaceae > Paenibacillus > Paenibacillus sp. J22P15. Next base: position 37,599 of record NZ_JBWDNT010000032.1, on the reverse strand, counting down.
ATTTTCGTTGATGATCGCTTGTGACTCCTCAGCTGCTTTATGAATGATTTGCTTTGGATCTTGTGTAGTGTCCATCATTGCAAGCTGCAAGTTTTCCACGATGGACGTATACATCGCTCTCCAGTTTTTTTGCCACGGGCGTTTATGAGCATATTCCAGTTGATCAATGGCCACCTTGTACTGCGGCTTCTCGGCGAGCAGCGTTTTCATCTCATCCGTTTCCAGCGAAGATTTCGTTATCGGCAAATAGCCGGAATTTTGGAAGAAGGACATTACGAATTCATCATTCGACAAATACTCTATAAATTGTCCCGCCGCTTTCTTCTGTGCTTCCGTCGCGCTATCCAGAATGATCAAGTTAGCTCCGCCTGTCACGACCGAATTTTTCTCTTTATACGGCTGATACGCAGCTTGCACTTCAAACCCGCTAGCTTCTGCTTCCTTAAATACCGGTCCAAGTGATCCGACTGAATCCATTATCATCGCTATTTTGCCTTCGAAAAATTTCTTCTTAATAAGCTCGGATTGGCTGCCTTGCGCGCCATAAGGGTTAAACATGACATTTTCCTTAACCATGCTCTGCCACAGCTCGACGATTCCCGAACCCATGTCATTGTCAAACAGTACCTTCGAACCGTCTTCACTCACGATTTCACCGCCATAGGAATACACTGCAGACTCCCAGAACCACGCATCGCTGTCCCAATGGGAGGAAAATCCGTAAATCCCCTTGGCTGGATCACTCAATTTTTTGGCATATTCTTGGAGCTGATCCCACGTCTTCGGCGCTTCCACCGGAATTCCGGCTGCCTTGAACAAATCGGCGTTTATGTACATTATCGGTGTGCTGCGATTCATCGGAGCGGCTTTGAACACCCCGTCGACGTAGCTGGAGCGAGTCAAACCTTCGATATAATTGTCGATTGTCTCCTGGGGCATATATTTGCTCAGATCAGCAGCCACCGGGTGATAGCGGGTGAGGAAGGATTCCTCAATTTGGGCAATAACCGGCGTGTTCTTCGCAACGAGTGCCGCCTCCAGCTTCTCGGCTACTCCGTCGTAGCCGCCTTGTCCGAAGATGGTAACTTTCACATCCGGATGTAATTCGTTGAACTTTTCAGCGGCATCGACTAGAGCCTTGCCATTACCATTGCTAACATCAAAGATTGACCACATATCGACGACGACTTTCTCTTGGCTGCTCGCAGTTGTTTGTCCGCCAGCATTATTATTAGTTGGTGATTCCTTGCTTCCACCGCATCCAGCCACAAAAATGATTGCTACACAGAAGAGAATAAATACCGTATTTTTCAAAGATCGTCTCATGTTAAAAACTCCTCCTTAAATGTGGTCCTTATTTGTGAATAACTATTTAATTCCTCCGTAAACAAAAGCATTTTTGATGAAACGGTTTGCCAATAAATAAAGAATGACAACAGGAGCCATGAGTAACATATTGCCCGCCATTGCAATGTTCCATAGGGTTACCCCGTCGCCGACGTCCAGTAAGCTTTTGACCGCGATCGGCAGTGTCCGCACCGCTTCGGAATTGGTTAGAATCAATGTCCAGAAGTAATCATTCCATTTCGAAATACATGTGATCAACATTACCGTAAACACGAACGGCTTGGCCATCGGGAGCATAATACGTGTTATGATTTGCAACTCAGATGCCTTGTCTAATTTCGCTGCGTCAATTATCTCGTCCGAGATTTGCTTAAATGCCTGTGTCATAAAGAAGATGGTGAACGATGAATACGTGAATGGAACGATCATACCCTGGTAGGTGTCGATCCATCCGAAATTGCTCAACAGGACATAAATCGGAACGAAGGTCACTTGTGCTGGCAGCATCAAGTCGATTAGAATAAGTCCAAAAAACAATCCGGATAACTTAAACTTTTTTTTGGCAAATGCATATGCGGCAGGTATACAGACGAGTAATTGTCCGATCACAGTAAGACTTGTGACGATGACAGAATTCAGCCCGTAATGGAGAAACCGGACTTGTTCCCACGCCGCCGCGTAATTGGAAAACTGCGGCTTCTCAGGCAGCAATGCCGGTGGAAATTGAATAGACTCCACATAGGTTTTCAAGGAAGTGCTGATCATCCAGAGAAAAGGGAAGATAAACACGAGGACCAAAGCAATAAGCAGCAAGATACGCAATACAAAAACAGTCTGTTTCATTGTGATCTTTGTTCCTCCCTTTACTGATAATGGACTTTCTTAGAGAAAAATAAATAGTTAGCTAGTGAGATGATACCAATGATGATTAAGAACAAGATGGAACCAGCCATCGCTTTACCGAGTTGGAATTTCAAAAAACCGGTTTGATAAATCCAATGCACGAATAGATTGGAGGAGTTCTGCGGTCCTCCCTTGGTCATCAGGCTGACGATATCGAACGAGCTAAACGATCCTATTATCGAAGTAATTAATAGAAACAACAGCGTCGGTGAAAGCATCGGAAGCGTGATCCGGAACATTGTCGTCCATTTGCTGGAATTATCCAGCTTAGCAGCCTCGTAAATGTATTTGGGTATACTTTGCAGCCCAGCGACGATAATCATTACATTGAATCCGAGCCCTTTCCAAATCGAGACCATTATAATCGATAAGAGGGATGTATCCGGACTCATCATCCATTTTAACGGCTCAAGTCCCACCATTTTCAACACATAATTGATGATGCCCATTTGCGGATCCAGCAGCCACATCCACATGATCGTTACGGATACGAACGAAATAATATGGGGTGTAAAAATGATGCTCTGAACGAAATTATCCAATACCGTATTCTTTTGCAGTAGAATACCAATGAGTACTGCAAACACCAAACCGAACACGACCGTAAAAAGTGTGTAAACCAGCGTATTTTTCAGCACCTTTGCAAACACGGGATCATTCAAAATATTAGTATAATTATCGAATCCAACGAAGCTTTGAGTGTCCGTCACAATGTCCCAATTCAAGAAACTGACTTTGATCGCGAACAAGAGCGGATAGATGGAAAATAAGCAAACGAGAATGATGGCCGGGGCAATTAGTACATACGGATTTCTGATGATTCTATTAAAGAGCTGTTGTATGAACCTGATGCTCATTTTCCACATATACGCCCTCCAGATTAGAAATCGAATGCAACTCAAACCTGATTTGCTGAACATCCCGGATACGCTGTTCACTCGCCTCATCGAAGTAAAACAAGTCCTCATCCCTAACGTATACCTTCACACGGTCACCAAAGTCTCTATCCTCCTCGGATTTCATAACGATCTTACCCAAGCTTGTCGACACATGGTACAAAGTCTCCAACCCCAAAGATTCCCTCAAGACGATACTCCCGGACAGGACAATACCTTGAAATTGTGCCGGTTTCATCAACTTGACCTTTTGGGGACGAAAGCCGAGCAGACAAATATTCGGAAGCGGAACAATGTTCATGCCGGGTTCACCGATGAATGTAGCGACAAAAACATTATCCGGATCATTGTATACTTGCTTCGGAGTGCCGCTCTGCATCACCTTTCCCTCATTGAAAATAACGATATCGGTCCCCATCGTCATCGCTTCCACCTGATCGTGAGTAACGAAAACAAACGTCGATTGCAAATTGCGGTGCAACTGGATCAGCTCACTTCGCATCTGATTGCGCAGCTTGGCGTCCAAATTGGACAGTGGTTCATCCATTAGAAAAACCTCTGGTTGTTTCGAGATTGCTCTGGATAATGCAATCCGCTGCCTTTGTCCTCCCGAAAGCATAGACGGCTTGGCGTTTATGTAGTCCTGGAGTCCGACCAAATTCACCACATGCTCCACGCGCCGCTTGATCTCATCTTTGGGAAGCCCTTGGTTTTTCAGACCGAACTCGATATTTTTGACGACGGTCATGTGCGGATAAATCGCGTAGTTTTGAAAAACCATAGCGATACCACGGTCGCCGGGCTCTGCCTTCGTGACATTGCACTCTCCAATGCGAATCTCGCCGCTGGTAACTTCCTCCAGACCGGCAATTAGCCGCAGTGCTGTCGTTTTTCCACATCCCGAAGGGCCTACCAATACGGTAAAAGAGCGATCCCGAATTTCGAGCTGTAAGGAGTCGATAACGGTTTTTCCATTCGGGTACGTTTTGGATACCTTGTCTAGATGAATAGCCGACATGTGATGACATTCCCTCCCGCTTACTGAAGTTATAGGCTACTGGGCCACAGATCAATCATAAATCTCGATTGTAAACTGAATGTTAGGTACGAATTGTTTTTTTGTTAATGTTTCACTTGTTTAACTAATTTATTGTTTTTTGTTCCTTTTTCCCTCACGGAGGTCAATTTTTCACAGTTGCGTGCTTCTTTCTAAAGCTTCTTCGGGCCATTCAAGCTTCGGAGCGGCGTTGTAGGTCAACGCGCTCTGGCTTAAAACGGCATTAGCCCATCTGGATTTGAAGATTCGTTTCTGTTTATCAAGGTATGCACGAGTATCCAATTTCTTCGAAAAACGGATATAGTCAGAAAACTCCCCAGCAAAACATTTGACACAACCCTGCCTTAATGAGTTTTTACTCCACGTACCTCCTTTTTTAGCATCATGGAACATACGCTCCATTGCGTCCATACCTGTATGGGTTATTGAGGACGCACTGTCTTTCCAAGTCACAGTAAGGGCATTAAGCCCGCCAGCCAAAAATGTACCGTGAATTCCCCATTGCACATAGGCTTGAGGTCGATTCTGATGCTCAAGGGCTTCGGTTAAAGCAGCCTTTGTAGCGATGATGTATTCATGGAAATAAGACCATATCCCAGAAAGCTCCAACGTTTGCGGGTCATATCCGACCCATATAATTTCATGATCATAAGACATACCATCATTTGGGGAATTCCCGTCATTCTCCCAGAACAAATGATACGCAATCAGCGGCATTTCTGGGTGGATGACCGCTACGCAATCCTGCAGAGCAAATGGCTCGCTCTCCACCAGATTCAGCTCCGGAGCCAATTTGTAAACCAATTCAGCCAATTCCGCGGAAACGGTATGCTGCGGCTCCTGCTCCAATAAACAACCGTACCAGAATCCGGCTTCGGCAAAAGATCCATGCCTGTGATAAAAATCCGCAAACATGCTCATGATTCTCGTATCTTTGGGAGCGGCTTGCTGGAGCAGCAACAGAAAACCCTCAATTCGCTCCTTTGTCTGTAAAACTCGTTCTCTTTCCTCGATGTTACTATTCATGTAGTAGGATTTCAGAAATTGAGCTAGAAGCCCAAGGCCTTGTTCGGCAAATGCCGCATCCAGCCACTGTTCCGGGGGGGTGATACCTTCAAAGCCAGAGGATCCAGGCGGTTCGGCATTATTGGAATTCCCTGCTTCAGGATGATGGACAGGCTGCGCCAATTCAACTGTATTGTCTTCCAAACGAAGCCATGTCTCGAAATTCCTGACCCCCTCTCTAAGGCGGATGATTCTTGCCCCTCGGGAAAACCCGCTTTTTCCATAAGTATTAAAGCCAGTACTTCTGCCATAACATAAACGAATCCCATGCCAATCTCCATAAAAATCGTTAATATGGTCGTGTCCCACAAAGGTCCCTATCACATCTCCCTGTTCAAGCATCGCGGTGCCAAATCCAGAATTGATTTTTGGGGGAACGATATCTTCGTATTTGACTCCGTGGCATATTTGCTCATTCCAAACTTCTATGTATTCCGGAAGTGGAATGTGAAAAAACGCCAAGGAGGGCAATGGAGCTCCATTCTCTTCGGTAAGCTTTTTGGAATTCTGTACATACCAGTCTATTTGGCTTCGCCGGATCCAGTCGTACCCTTCCAACGGCGCCGGTGCATAGCTGCCTGAATCGAGAAAGATGAGGGCAGCTTCAGGATTTCCTTGTAATCCATGGACTTGTATAAAATAATTTCCGATGCCGTCAATGTGCTCAGGTCCTGCCTCAGAAAGGCAAAATTTACAGGTTTGCTGCAGCTCCATGAGCTCCAGACGGGTTATTCCTTTCTCCGAATCATGGTTGCCAAAAACGGCCGCCCATGGAACCTCGGCATTTTCAGCACAGGACACAGCCTGCAGAAAGGCAAGCTTCGGATTTTCACAGTAATCGCTGTAGATGATATCACCTGTAAAAACAATAAGATCCGGAGACTCCGATCTGATTACTTCTTCCATTAATGATTGCGTGCGCAAATCCAGCTCACCACCACAGGTCCAATGGACATCCGTAAACTGAACAATCTTAAATGTACCTTCTTGATTAAATTTGAGCGCTTTCTCTGCCATATTGAATCCACCTTTCATAAATCTACTCTGCTAAACCTGACTCTTCTCAAACTCTAATAAATACTGAACAGCCTGCTTCTAGCGATTGCGGATTTCCATCCACTGTGCCTCCGACCAACCCAATCATAAATCTCGATTGTAAACCGTATATTATTGGCGAATTATTTTTTTGTTAATCTTTCTTTTTTTGAACTTAACTATTGCTTTTTGTTTCTTTCATTCCTGAGAGTGATCAATTTCGTAGAGTTGATGTCCATATCTTGCACAACACAAAGGTCAGTCGTCAGGTGTTCGCGAATTTTCATCGCTTCCCTCAGTTCTGCATAAATGCCCTGAGGAAGGCTTGGTACAGCGTATCTCCCGTCATGTCATTCTTCGTCGGAGAATTGTCATTGAGCTCTTTGCATTACCAAGGAGTCTTTTTATTTCTCAATCCTCGTATTTCTTCATAATAGGAATGCTGCCCGTTAGCTTAACGCCTATCACCTACATATGTACAAAATCGCTTATTTTGTGAGCATGTTGCCACGGAAATGATAAATGCACTAAACAAGAAGAAGGCCCATAGATTGGGCCCATCGGGAAAAGTGTTAGGAGGAATATAAACATTCTGAATATAAGGAATCGTCGACAGAATGTTTCACTTTATTAGCCAAATCTCATGCAGCCAAGCGATAATCACCAATAAAATGAAAAGTACCAGAATTGTACCTGTGTTTGTGAAAGCTCCCTAACTGTAATTAAAAGATAGAGTATCGGACATAGATGCAAAAGGAGCTGCCGCGGCAGCTCCTTTATCTTTGTATAGAGTCCTTCATTGAACTAACGTTACCCGTTAGTTGAACGCCAACTATAACTAAATGAAGGCGGTTTAATACGAGCGAATTCTCTATGTACTAAAGCAAATTTATTATCTGTAAACCACAATGGTTTTGAAAATGTAATCACCTCATAAAGCTCTTTCTTAATATCTACCTTTACATCGAGGATTTCCAAATCAGATCTTTCATCAAAAAAGCTATCCGGCGCTAACTCGTCGCCTTCGTCTACATCAGTTTCTTCATCACTTTGTTTCTTTACCTCGGAGCTAACAGTTCGCTATCATGTCCCGTTAGCGTAATGACAAATAATACGGTTCACCAAGCGGTGAAACCGGGGGGAACCGTACCATAAATAACGCAAATTTTTGGGCAATCAGCTGTAGTTTGAGGGATTATTGCCTTTTTTGGTCCCGATCTTTACCGAAAATAGTTTTATGAACGTGTCCCTCCTTTTTAAGAATGAATATTATATTTCAGTACTAAAAAGGAGGATGAACTCACAATCATGATGCATCCGGATACAGAACTCCGCTTTATCAACGATGTGATAGGTGTCGGCATTGTTGCCACAAAATTTATTCCAAAAGGAACCATAACTTGGATTTCGGATGACTTAGAAATGACATTAAAGAAGGATTTCGTTGAATCCCTTGATGAACTTCGGCGGAGAGTGGTGGATAAATATTCTTATTTAAGTGACGACGGTGAGTATTATATTTTACATTGGGACCATGCAAAATACATGAATCATAGCTTCCATCCGACCTGTATCGATACGGTATTTGAATTTAATTTAGCTGAAAGAGATATACACCCTGGGGAACAATTGACATGTGATTATGGAATTGTTGGAGAGGATGAAGATTTTGAATGCGTGCATGAGGAAGGAACATCTCGGACAAGAGTGAGAGCGGATGATTATTTGTATTTCTCTCAGGAATGGGATGAAATGGCGAGGGAAGCGTTTAAGTATTTCAATAGTGTCGAACAACCGCTGAAACATTTAATCAAAAAGGAATATGCTGAAGAAGTAAAAGCAGTAGCCGCGGGACTTCTACCGTTACCATCAATTCTTACTCTTTTCGTAGACGAGTCGGAAGATGATGAAGAAGACGAAGCATAACGGAACGGGGCTGTCCCTAAAGTCATCGGAGATGACTCAGGGTCAGCCTTTTGCATAGAAAGAAAGATCGTAATTAAAACTTTTAGTAATATACTGCTAGTCAGACCAGTGTATTACGGGGCCAAACATAGTTATCTCCCTCACAGGAGAATGTATTAAGATGCAACGCAAGAGAAATGGCTTATCACTGACCGAGCTCTCTAAAAGAGCCGGTGCCGCGAAATCTTATTTAAGCTCCATTGAACGAGGGCTTCAACAAAATCCTTCGATTCAGTTTCTCGAAAAGGTAAGCGATGTATTGAAGGTTACAGTTGAAGAATTTTTAAAAATTGACCAGTGTGAGCAAAAGGTTGATCATCTTGAACATGAATGGTCCGAATTGGTAAGAGAGGCTGCGGCTTCTGGTGTCAGCAAGGAATAGTTTAAACAATTTTTGGAATTTAATAAGTGGAAAATCAAGCGTGAATAACGTTTTATTTGTTATTAAACAGACGTTTCTTGAGTGTCATCCTTATCACTTTCCTGAAGGCACAGAAAAACTTTACGCACGTCTTCTTTCGTAAACCCCATTGATCGCGCGCTTTTTATTAGGGCTACCCATTCCAAATCCAAGTCATGATTATTCTCTGATTTTACAAGTTCCATAATCCTATGTCCCCCATTCATTCTGGGACGGTTGCACCAATGACTCCTTGCGTTTAAGGTGCCCAGATACTAAACGCATTTCAACGTCTCCCTTTTGCTGCTTCATTTGATTTCTTTATCTATTATAAATCAGCTCTGTTACGCATGTTATCGCTTCATGTCTCACAAAATGATAGATTATTACATTCTTTGTCGAATTGATTGTAAAGGACACATACTGCTTTTTTACTTGTCTTACTAATTCGCTCGACTAGGAATAGTTCTTTTAACTTTCCTGCCCCGTTGAACAAACATAAGGACTTCAATTATTGATATTTTCGACTGATTTCTTTATTTTACTCACATTAAAAAAGGGCGATGCAGGAACATCGCCTTTAAGCTACGGCAGAGAATGATGTGAGATGATCTTAACATCTTGTCCACCATCCCCTCATTTATAGCGTATGTGGTTATACTCAAAATTCTTGGACTTATAACAGCTGTATCTAATACTTAGAAAAATAGATCTTACCCTTCTTCAATTATCCTACCAGTTGAGAAAACGACAACCACTTCACCGGCTGCCGTCTCTTCGTGCTTATTGAGCTATCGTGTCCCGTTGATTCCCAAAATTTAAAATATGGGATTAGCTTATTTTCTTAAATATAGCTTCGAGTATCATTATTCCTGCCAAACTTATAGACGGCTATTAAAGATAAGGCCACAGAAAAAGCAATCAAAATGATCAAGTTCAAGGATAATTCCCCAAGGGATACCCCTTGTTGTAGATCGCTGAAGGTATCCAACAACCAATACTGGGGAAGAAAGTGCGCGAGCTGCTGCATGGATTCCGGCATTAACACAAGCGGGAACATACATCCGGACAATAAGCTGCTAGGAATGAGGATCATATTCTGCATGCCGCTGGCTGTAGAAGAGCTGCTGGAAAATGCCACGATTACAAGCGATAACCCTATTGCCACCAGAGCAAATAACACAAGAATTAGGAACATGCTCCAATAAGGAATACCCGGATCGACATGAAAAATAGTTATCATAATCAACAGTGTCACTGCAATCTGCAGCATCATCATAGTCAAATTAACGATGATATTAGATAAGACATAGGTTCTAGGATTGATCGGAGAAGATAATAGGCGATAATAGGTTCTATTCTCTCTTTCCTTAATAAGAATTCCGGATAAATTCGAAGCCGACACCAGCATGAGGACAAGCAAGTAACCTATTGATTGATTGGTTTTGTTATAATTTACGGATTGATCCTCTACTTTCTCAGCTGATAATCTGAAGTCTGTTTTTTGATATCCCTCATACAGGGTATCAAACTTAGCCTTATCTCCTTTAACCACCTTGCCGATCGAAGCCATATTGTTAATATGTTGATCCAAGGATGCTTTCACATGTCCGGTAACCTGCGCCCCCTTAATGGATACGATCTTAACATTTGCGGGCTTGCCGTCAATCAGGCTCTGTGCGAAACCTGCGGGAAGGATAATTGCTGCATCCAGCTCGCCAGCAGCAATCAGCTCTTTTATCTCATTCTCCTTAATCTCACTTACAAGCATGGAATCCTGTCTGTCCACCGAATCGATAACACCCTGTGTTATCGTCTGACGTCCATCATAATTAACAATGCCCATTCTCAAATCGGTTTCTCCCGAGCCTCCTTGGACTAGTGTCGCGAGCAGGATTCCCATAACTGGAAAGACGAAGTATATAAATAAATTCAAATAATTTTTAAAGGTAGAAATAAATGTCCTCCTGATTAGCCATAACGTGTCTCTCATTGTTACAACCCCTCCTTTCTACGCATCATCGTTAATGCGATACCAAGCAAGACGACCGCGAAGCCGATATTTAACAGCATGGCGTTAACTGTTGCTGACAGACTACCTGCGTATATCATTTCTATAAGTGCTGCATTGGACCATTGCAGCGGAGAAAGAGAAGAGAGGGTTGCCATGATTCCAGTAGCCTCCTCGACCGGGAAGTATGAACCGCCGAGAAATGCGGCCAATTGGATGATAATCATAACAACAGTGCCTGATGCGTTTCCCTTAATGATATAACTAAATCCGAGTCCTAAGCTCACAGCGAAAATGATTTCAGTAAAGAGCGTTAGAAACACGAGACCCAAATTTTCTCCCCAATAGGCATTAAACATGTATTTACTGATGAGCACTACGACAATTGTTAGTATTAAATTAAGCATGACAAGCCCCGCTAATTTACCCGCGAAAATTTCGATTTTCGTCACTGGTGAAGCAAGTAATCGAACAGCTGTGTTCCTTTTGCGTTCACTGTCTATTAATTGTGCGGCTGTTAAGGCGCTATATAAAATAATCATTGTCGTAATCGCTATAGCGAAATAGTCCATAGCACCAGGTTTTCTTGTGGCATTCAGCGACTCCTCGACTACATAGCTTTCACCGCCGCTTCCGGCCATGATCGCAACCGCTTGCTCCGAGTCTGTACCTGATACTTCAGCAGCCAATCGGTAACGATCTGCAAAAGCTGTAAGCACACTCTTAGCAATATCGCTTTCAATCAAGCTTTGACTACTGCTGTAATACTCCAGCCCATTGTCCGAAATCTCGACGTAACCCGCATAGCGGTTGTTCTTCACTTCTATCTTCCCATCCGTCTTCTCGTCTGCTTTCTCGAGTTTAATGCCGACTTGACGCATCTGCCCCGTGAAGTCGTCCCAATATTTAGAGAACTCACTCGATGAGCTATTATTCTTATAAAGTACGTTGATCTCTTCTTCAACCGTTAAACTGCCGTTAAAAGCATTCGTAAGCGCCGTTCCCAAAATAAGCATGGTTAATAGCGGAGAAACCACCAAGAACAAAAGCATCTTGGGATCGCGGATAACCTTTAACTCTTTGAGCATTATTCTGAATACATTCATTTCCCCTTCGCCTCCTTATCCCTTCTTTCTTATCAGTCCCGCAGGCTTCTGCCTGTCAATGTCAAGAACACCGTCTCCAAACTAGGTTCATTTTCTTCCACTGAACGTATTTCAATATCGTCCGCCATCAACTGCTGGATGATCCGGTTCAAATTATTGACCTCGGAATCAGAGGTGATCTTAACGATTCGATCCTCCACTTCAACCCGGTTAACGCCTGCAATTCCCTCCAGTTTGTTCTTATCCAGATTTTCTGCCGAACGAACCTCGATACCTATATTTTTCTGATTCGTAATGATGGCCTTTAATTGACCTTTTGTTCCTTCCGCGATGATCTTGCCGTGGTCGATAATGGCGATTCTTGTACAGATCTCCTCGACCTCCTCCATATAATGGCTCGTGTAAATGATCGTGCAGCCCATTTGATTCAATTTCTTCACAGAACCAAGAATATAATTGCGAGATTGCGGATCGATTCCCACCGTTGGCTCATCCATAATGAGCAGCTTTGGCCGATGGGCAATTGCACAGGCTATATTTAATCTTCGTTTCATGCCGCCTGAGAAGTTTTTGGGATAGTTTTTGTGCTTATCGCCAAGACCTACGAATGCTAGTGCTTCAATGACCCGCTCCTTTAACTCCGCCCCTCTGAGTCCGTATAATCCGGCAAAAAAATGAACGTTTTCATAAGCGGTCATATCCTCATAAATAGCCATTTCCTGCGGCACGATCCCGATGTTCATCTTCGCAAATTTGCTATGCTTAGCTATACTCTTGCCAAGAACTTCGATTTCGCCTTTGGAAACCCGGAGCAATGAGGCAATCATATTGATGGCAGTGCTTTTCCCTGCTCCATTCGCACCTAGAAATCCAAATATCTCGCCTTCCTTTACAGACATCGTGATATTATCCACGGCAATAAAATCCCCAAACTTCTTCGTAAGCTGCTTAATTTCAAGTACGTTCATCCGTAACACTCTCCCGTTTCGTCTTTAGGATAATGTAATTGTAATAAAAAAGGATGCCCCTGTGACAGTGCACAAGTTCATCCTTAACCCCTGAGAATCTTCCTATCTAATCATCGTAAATCTCATCTTATCCGTGAGGAATTAATGTAGTGACACTGAAGCCTCTTGAGCCATCGAAGATAATCGTACCATTTACGCTTGCTGCCCGTTCTTCCATGCCGATTATTCCCAAACCTTTTATCACCTTCTGCTCTCCTTTGCCGTTGTCCGATACTTCGACCTTGATTAAGGTTCTCAATACCACGATATGGATGGAGACGAAAGTAGCGTTTGAATACTTCATGGCATTGGTCAACGCTTCCTGGGTGTTCTCCTGAATGACCTTCCACTGGATTGGAGTAATGATGTCGACATTTCCTTCATAAGTGAGAGAGGTCCTGATCGTATGCTTCGCTGAAAATTCATCAATGAATAATTTCATCCGATTCATCCCTAGCTGCTCTGTCGGCGGTTTCAAATTCTTAAGCACAAGGCGAATGGTCTCAATTCCGTCCTTGGAGATGTGAATAGCATTCTGCAGCAGCTCCGCCGACTTGTTAGGATCGGAGGTGAACAAGCGCTTCGAGGCTTCCATCTGGATCAATGCACCTGTCATCGAATGTCCGATTTTATCATGAATTTCCTGGGACAGTCTGTTCCGCTCCTCCAGCTTAATTGTATAATCGGACTGTCTAATATATTCTTTATTCTCATTTAGACTCTTTGTTAACTGCTGGATATGTTCGTTTCTATTTTCTATGTCCTCTTTGAGGTCTGCAATTTTGCTTATGTAGGTGTTTAGCAAGAGGTAGTAGAGAAAACTTAGCATCGAAACGAGACCATATATAATCAAGATGGCTTGAGATTCTTGAGACAGCAGTAAAAGCGGAACCAGCATAAGAAATAGAATAATTCCGCGTTTACACAGGTATATAGCGAACAGTTCGTATATGTTCAGAGGGAATAGGAGTAAAAATAAGGGTTGAATGTATAACGAGGACGCTGCGATAACCAGCATGGACAGCAAAAGCACGATCGTCGTGGTACTAACCTTTTTAGCGATATAAATGGAAATATTCAAACACAGGTAGAGGAGGATGGACAACGTATACCATGGTGAAATAGAACCTACAGATACATAGGATTGAATGACCACATAGCTTAAGAAAATCGCTTTTATTCCCATTGTCCAGAGTTCTATAGGGGTTGCCCTCTCCGTCATTTAATCCACTTCCCCGGTTAGAAAATAAATCGCGATTTGTGTACGATGCGTTAGACCTTTTTTTCCTAAAATTGAAGTAATGTGATTGGCAATCGTGCCTTCTGAGATGAACAGCTTCTTCGAGATTTCACGATTCGAAAGTCCTTTTGCGATGAGGGACATAATGTCGTACTCTCTATCGGTGAATAAGCTTCTATCGATTTTACTGCCTCTATCCGTCTTCTTATCTTTATCCTTGTCCGCGAGCAAACTAGATTTCAGCTTATCCAGCACTGCATCCTGCAGCACATTATGTCCATTGTATATTGTGATAATGGCATCGCGAATTCGCTCCGGATCATTATTCTTCAGCAGATACCCCTTCGCTCCGCTCCTTATCGCATCAAGAATAAATGCCTCGTCATCAAAAGTGGTCAGGATTAGCGCTTTGGTTCCTGTCAGCTCGGAGATCAGCTTGGTCGCCTCCACGCCGTTCATATGGGGCATCTGCACATCGAGCAGTGCCACGTCTACTTCGTTCTGCCGGCAGAAATCTACGGCTTCTTGACCATCCTGAACCGATGCCAATACCTCGAATTCATCGAAGGTAGTCAAGATGATCCTCATGCCTTCTCGAACAAAGGGATTGTCATCGGCAATAATGACCTTTATTTTCAAGGCTGCTCACTCTCCGTTCACCGCTGTTTAACCGCTCCATCACGCTTAGCTTGAATTGGAGCATGATTCTTGTATTCTCTAATTTTGATTATATAAAAATTTAGTTTGATTAGTCAGTTTATACGTCAATAAGGAGCAATTAGTTGCGGTTGGCTGCCGCGTATAACTGCCCGTGGGACTTGATCCCGAGAGGAATTGGAACAGAACATAGATGCTCTGGCTGAAGAAATTGAAAAGTATGAATTAATTCAGTCGATCCCCGGAATTCCGTCCAGCTTAAATCTAGTTACAAAGACAGCTTAGCATTCTTATTGAAATGTGCGTAAAGAACGATTGGACATTCGAAGTGTTCTCTGAGGTGGGTTCTTCTCAAGACATTAATAGACCCGAACTTAAAAAAATGCTTGCCAAGGTGCAGACATACGAATAAACAGTCGTTTTCGGAAAAACCAAAGTTTCAAAGACGAGCAAAAAGCCATCAGGCGCTCCAAGACAGTTTAAGACCGAGGCCACTGACCAAGGCACCATCATCGCGGATTGGAAAAGTCGACTTCACTGGTCTAATTAGGTTGGAGCTATTCGAAAAAGTATTCTACGCGAGTTTCTCTCAATACGTTGATAAGTTGGAACAATATCTTGAGGATGTAAAGGCCAATATGAAGATGGACGATTCCAATCCTGCTGAAGTCGGAGACACAACTGGAGCGATTAGACGCTGTGTCCAAGGATGATCAGATAGATAAGTTACAAAATACATTGAACAGATTAAAAAAAAATTAACTGGTACGACAAAAATACAACGCACCGCTTTATATGGCGGTGCGTTGTACAAAAGCGTTCACTATCTATTGTTTAGCATAGCTAGAATCAAAGTGACTGCTTCAGCTCTAGTTGATGAAGCATTAGGATTAAATTTGCCATCTCCATTCCCCTTAATTAAGCCTGCTTCTGCTGCTGCCGCTACATAAGGCTTAGCCCATGCTTGGACTTGATCTGCATCTTTAAACGTTAGAACTGCATTTGGATTTACTTCAAGACCAAGTGCACGAACAATAATAACAACTAATTCACTTCTGGTAATCTCATTATTCGCACGGAATGTTCCATCTTCATAACCTGAAATGTAACCTTCATTAGCGAGTGCATGAATGAATGGCTTTGCCCATACTGGTGTTTTGGCTTGATCTGCAAATCCAAACTCAGTATTAACTTGTTCCAATTTCAGCGCTCTAGCTAACATGGCTGAAAACTCACCACGTGTTACAGTACGATTCGGTCTGAAAGTTCCATCTTCATAGCCACTCACAAAACCAAGTTCAACTGATTTTGCAATGGAGGCCTTTGCCCAATGATCTGCAATATCTGACAGATCTATTGGCTTAGGTGTTGGCGTTGGTTTAGGATCTGGTGTTGGTGTTGGATCTGGTGTTGGTGTCCAGTCACCGCCGCCTGAAGAGTTAGCTTCAGTCGTCACCGTTACACTCGGACCATCCACGCTCCAATTTCCTGCTGCATCACCTGCTTCAACTTTAAAGGTATACGTCGTGTCAGTTGAAAGGCCACTGACTTTATGGCTAGTAATACCAGCTGGTAATGTAGTTAATTCAATACCATTCTTGTAAACCTTATAGCTTGTTACACCCGTATCATCCGTTGCTACTGTCCATGAAAGCGTAAGGCTAGTCTTGCCAACATTTGTTGCAGATAATTTTGCTTCCGGAGACCATATTGGTGCGGTTTTGTCTACTGGAGGCACACCAATCTCCTCAAACTCAGCTGTTACTGTTAAATCACTTTGTATTTTTGGTTCTGTGTACTTGCCATCTACCAATGTGACTGTTACTCCATTTACGGTTGCACTCTTCACTTGGTAGCCTTGATTTGGTGTGAAAGTAAAGGTTACATCTTCTCCTGCTAACACTTTACCTTCAACTACATTTTTGGATACTGTGATATTTCCGTTATCTACTTGATTGGTGTTTACGCTGTACTCCTCTTCTTCTTGATTAAATTCTGTTTTGAAATAATCAATCATTGCCGCATCTTCCCCTACAGGCGCCTTAAGTGTTAAAAGGTCTCCTTTTTTCAGGTTCAATTTGAGTGATAATAAATCAAACGTCAATAAACCGTTAACTCTTGGTCCAGTAGTAGGAAAATGTACATTTTCTAACACAGGTTCACCGTTTACGTAGAAATCTAGTAACCGATCCTTTGCGCTAATATTTGAATGCCGAATAATGATATCTGTTGCAGACTCCTCAATTTTGTAAGTAAAACCGGAATCGTCCCTATTATAATCGTTAATCCATACTAGTGCCCCGCCTGAAGCGTCATCTTGTTGGATTACACCTGTCCCCCCTTTAGTTGAGTACCATTTTTCTGCTTCATATTGGATTTCTCCAATCCAACTAAAGCCTATATTAACTGTACCTTCAATAATGTTAGGAGATTTCGCAATATCCTTGATCCCTTTTATGGATAGTATATATTTACGAATAGGATTAATGTAATCAACAATGAGTTTTACTGTTTTATTATCATTTTCTAATGTTGCAGAATTAACGGATAGACCTTTACTAATACTATAATTGCTCACCAACTCAGCACTTTCTTTATCTACAGCTTCACTGAAAATAACGGCTAGAGTGTTTTCGTCTATAATGTTAATATTTTCAACTTTAGGGGATATGGTATCAGGGTCCGTAGTTATGCTAACTCCTTTACTCTTGTCTCCTTCAACATTGAAATCGTTTAGAGCCGAAACGCTATATGAATACTGCGCTAAATCTTGAATGTTGTAATCTTTGTAGCTAGTAGTTTTACTTGTTCCTATTAGATTACCATCTCTGTATATTTTATAAGAATCTATTCCAAAATCTGAACCATCTACCTCATCCCAATTCAGTTCGACATATTGCCCCTCTTGTCCAATCTCATTCGATGCTTTAAGATTCTGAGGTGCAATTGGAAGTTCACCTGAATATTCGATTTCCTCTACAACCAGATCATCCAATACAAAATCTCCACTAACAGATCGTGTTTTTTGAATGCCAATCCAAGTTTGTTCTGATGTTCCAGTTTGAAACGCATAGGAAAACCGTGTTGGCTCAGTTGCTGCTGGAAGCTCCTTGCTCTTCACTTCTGTGTTCATGTCTCCAACAACAAAACTAATTGCTTTATCTGCCTCATTCTCATAATTGAAAGATACTTTGTAAACCTTGTTTGGTTCGAAACGAAGTGTTTGTGGCAAGGTTTGATACAGAAGCCCCTCAGCTTCATGATGCGACTTCATCGACCAATTGCCAGTAATCACATCATCGATTTTCTTACCATTCCAACCTTTTTGGGTATAAGGCTGATGTAACTCAGATAAATGAGTCTGTGCTCCTTGATCCACAGTTCCGCGTACAAATGGATACCAACCATCTGGAACATTTTCAAAGTCCTGAACAAAGTAAGCTTCAGTTGGATTTTCTTGTTTTTGAATCTTAATTACTCGCACATCATCAAAGAAAACTTTGTCTATTCCCTTGTCTGCTTTCAGATATAGAGTCGCCGTAGTTTGCCCTTCTGGTACTTCAAATATAACTGGCATCTTCGTCATATACGTACCAACCTTAGCGTCTTGCACTGTATTATTCATCCAATAGGAATGATCGATATAATTACTCACTTCATCCATACCAGTAATATCTTTAATTCCAATATAAGCTTTACGTCCTTCGCTGGATGAAGAGGTCGACGTTTGCACATGGGCAGTTGCATAATACGTTCCTGGAGTAAGCCCAGTAATGGTCTGACTAACAGTTGCTCCATCGCCCTCATCAATAACTAGTTCATGTTGACCGAAGTTATTACGTTCTATAGTTGCACCACTTCCGTCTACATTCCAGACGCTATCCAATGTTCCTCGATCAAAACTAGGATCTTTCAGGTACGTTCCTTCACCAAATTTCACTGCATCGACATTAGATATTGTATTAGGTTCACCCTTATAAACAACATAAGTTGTTTCTGCATCAGCATTCAATGTCACTTGTCCATCAGTAACATCAGCCTCTTCAACAAACACGCGACCCTTATCTGTCAATTTATATACATTAACAGTACCAAGATTTGCCCAATCGTTTGACAATGTCCAAGTTGTAGAACCACCATCTCTATTCCAATGATAAAGCTTCTCTTCTTCATCTTTAATCGTCCATGGCAGCAGATAAGCATTGCCTTTCAACAAAACAATACCATCCTTTTGAATGACACGTTCACCAGTTGCTGTAGACACTTGCACATTGTCTTGGAATTGAATAGTATCGTCTTCCCACTTCATAATTGGATAATGTTGTAAAAACTTCGTCGGTAAATTCGTATCAAATGTCATCTTGATATTTTTGTCAATATCTTTAGCGTTACTCCAGCCCTCAAAAGATACAAATTCTGTTCCACCCAGAAGAGTATCTCGGTCGAGCCAAGTATCCTTCTGATGGTTTCTCAAAAATCTAGCAATCTTACTATTGTATCCCTTTATACTATTTCCACCATAATTATGTTCAACTGCCCAATGGCTCCAAACCGAATCCCATTCTGCAGAATCCATAAATTCTGTAGAAAAAATCCAACCCAACGAATTGACTTCACGTGCAATCTTGCGACCATTCCATCCTTTGTCATACCAAACATCGAGGTATATCATCTTAAGACCTGGCACTTCTTCTTTCAATTTTTCCAAACGATCTAATCTATTACCACTAGTACCGTCTAGACGTTTATTAATTATGTAGGATGCGTCAAGCCAATCCCAGCCTAAACTGTTTTTGTACACCAGCTCTTCAGAGAAGTTTTTGGCTTCTGGATAAGCTTCTTGTGCATTAATGTGAACACCAAAATTGGCATTATACTTTGAGCCTTCATTCACAAGCGTATTTATATCCTTAACTCCACCAATCCGCGGGCCGATATTGCCACCGTAATCTGGATGAGCCGAATCATGTCCTTCTGATTGATAACCTTTTAGAATGACCTGTTGCCCCAATCCATCTGTGGCGAGATACAATCTCTTCGTTTCATCAAGTGTTCTCAAGAATGGCTGTGCTGTCGTACTTCCAAAGTTAGTAGGAATACGTTGTACAACCATCTCTGGGATCAATTCTGATCCAAAAGGATTGTTCATGATGCTTCTGTATGCGACAGCACCATCTTGCCAATTTACAATTCCATCTCCATTGGCATCAGGAGTAATCGCAATCTTTGCTTCTGGAAGCGGCTCTGTTTCATCCCATCCTTCGATCCGATAGGTCCAGCCTGTACTCCACAGACCGGTTTGATAGTAACCTTGTTTAATAACTGTCTGTTTCTTTAGTCTATTATTATCCGTGTCTGCCTTGTCAGATGCATCCACAACTGCATTCGTCCATACGCCACCAGCGAGTTCATCGGTGTTTACCATGGCATACATGTAATTTTTAGCGACTTGATCAACCTCTGGCGTACCTTCAACAGAAGCAAACGTGTCACCAGATCCTGACCTTGCTGTATGCATTCTGGATCCTGCAAATGCTGCTCCCTTTTGTGTACTTTTTACCGATAGCAGATTATGATCCGGAATCTGAATATTATATACCACTTTGTTTGGATCATTAATATTAGTAATCTTGAAGTTAACCGTATTGTCAACAACCTTAAACTCCATATCCATCTCTACTTTAATGTCATCAAAGGTCAAATGGTACGAAGCACTATCCTCCCCTACTTTCGTAAATGCAACTGTAGGTGTATAAGATTTTTCATTAATGAGCACTTCATTAATCGGTGAATCTTGACCATATATCGTTTTATTACCATCTAACCAGACGTATTTCTCAATACTTGGAAAGTTATGATCGAGAGTAACTTGCATCTCATCAGATTCAATCGTTTCATAAGCAGTAATAACACTATTCTCATTAGATTCCATTTCATCTTGAAGAACAACTGATTGTTCTGTTTGCACTTCAACAGCCTGTACTTCTCCACTGTAAGCAGCACTCACGCCAGGCATTGCTTGGGTAACCATCATGGCCAAAGCCAAGGCTGAAACAATTACTTGCTTACGAAACCTTCTTGGTTTTTTTTTCATTTGTCTTGTTGCCTCCATCAATTAGATTTTTCAAAGTCTGCTGGAACAATATCCTTCATTTCACCTTCAAGCCAAGTTCCGCAAGGGATAAATAATGCAACCCCTTTCAAAAATTGTGTTTGTGCCTGTGTATGGTTCAAGGCCTGGAACCTGCTCGTTAAATACCTCTGTCAGATTAAGAAGTCCTTTATCTTTTACCAGCGTTCTCGGTACACCGGATGCATCGCCTAGAGCCGTGCTTGGTGGATTAGCGTTATTCTCCTTCCCTCCGCACCCAGCAAACATGCTCATGCTTAGCATCAAACTAGTAACAATATAAAGCTTTTTTCATAACCATCCTCCTCGTAACCCCTTTTGATTTGGTTTTTAATTACGCTTACATTATCTTAATAGAACATTCTATTGAACCAACATGTATTTTTTTTTCAAGTGTATGTGTTTTTTTGTGAATCTCTTATCAGATGCTGATAGAAGATTTAGGTTATTAAGAGCTGAATACCATTACATCCATAACTAAGATATATATTATTTTTGCGTACCCTGTCACACACAAAAAAAGGCTTCTCAGAATTCAATTTAGAATCCCGAGAAACCTCTCTTTTGACTGTTGTGGTCTATTTATTAATCAATAAAGGATTTTATTATAAAACCGATGTATAAGTACTCACGTCCCTTATTACATCATGCCGCCCATGAGGTTCTACTTCGGCTACGGCACTATAAAGGGAAAAGGGACAGTAGCTTAAACTGCAATTTTTTCCCCCATTTTTGCACATATTAAAGGTTGCATATTGGATTGGATACATTTTATAGATCATCGTAGAGATCATCTCTAGATGCGCAAATTCGTTAGTACATTATAATTAACAGTGTTGATTTTCCTATACACAGTACAACTTATCAATTCAAAGTCTTTGATATCTCAACGTAATACCAAGATCGTTTAACTATCGTTTCCCGTTAGTTGAATGCGGAGGTTGGTATAATTGGAGCAAATTATGAATTTAAATTGTATTAGCTACCTTTCTATTGAATATAATAGCATGTAAAATAAGATCTACGTTTCCAGTACGAAAGGAGATTAAAGAATCATGCTGTTATTTCTGCTAATTAGTACTATGTGTATTGTTATATTAGCGAAAAGAGAAACCAAAATCCCAAAAACAATAACATACACATTTTTAATTGCTTCTCTATTTGTTAGCGCATTTGTAGCCGTGAACTACAGTACTCATACAAAAATAAAAACAATACAAAGTCCAGGAGTAACAGTAGTTCAAAATGCGAATTATCAAGAATTACAAAAAAGAACACAATAAATGTTCGAATCGCAGACGCAGCAACAGCAGAAGCCTTGGAAAAATTCCTGGCTGCTGCTGTTTTTCATTCAACTAACGTTACCCGTCCCTCGGTTTTAAGGGTTTATCTTACATATACTCACTCATTCGCAGGATTTCGTCACCTTGGATCACATCCATCTCAGGAAGCAACGCAGTTGATGCCGGTTGAGGTGGTAGGTTGGGCATGCGGAAATAGAGGAACTCTCGGGAAATATTCCCCAGACTGTCTCTACTGCACCTTACATTCCTTCGTTATACCTGTCCAAGGTGTGGAGACCGATAGCGTTTAGCGGATGGGTCAGAGCCCTTTTGGGTAACGAACTCGGTCCTCCGTGCTTTCTTTGTGAAATCCTGCGAATGAGTCAATATACGTGATGCTGCTTAGATTAAGCTGCTTCTGTCCAGCTCAGGACAGTTTTTTCTGGCGTGAACTTTTCTCCCCGTTGAACAATACCAACTAGAATTCGTGCCAGCTTTCCTATTAACTTAAATATGGATTGCTGCTTTTTCATCTTCTTTTCTTGCACATTATGATCATGCAGATGACGGAACACGGGATTATTCCAAACGAGCTAAACCGTCGCGAGATAGAGATATTTTCGCAGGGATGAGTCTCCTCGTTTCGAAAGAACAATTCGTCCTTTTCGCTTTCCTGACGTACTTTCAGCCAAATTCAGGCCAGCCTTCCGTAATACCTGACGTCCATGCCTGTGCCTGCTAGTATGGCTGCGGTGAAGATCTTACCAAGACCCTTTATGGTGCGAAGCTGCTGTGCCATTGGAATCTCAGAAAGCAGGGATTCGATGTCCTTTTCAATCTGTTCAAGCATGGTTGTAACTCGTTCATATTCTTCAATTAGCCGTATTAAATCTGCCTTCGATTCTTCTACAGCGGTTCGATCTCCAACACTGCGTTTAGCATGAGCGATGAGCTGTGCAGCCTTCTCAATCCCCGTAGAACCCCCAGCGCGCTGCATATGAGTTCTCCAAGCACTGATTACATCCGGTATTGCATACGTCTCTAAATCCTGTGGGCAAGGGAATGTCTTGAGGGTCGCCAATGATCGCTTACAGGTCCAGTCTTTGAATACGGACGGATACTCAGGAAAGCGAATGTCCAGCCAGCGAATGATTCGATTCTGCAGGCGTACTCTGTTCGACACCCAGAATTCGCGATCACTCATTATGGTCCGTAAGCGTTGAAACACAAGCGATTGACGCGTGTACTCATAGTAGAAGCCCCGACTTACTGAATCTGCGATGATAAGTGCATCTTTGGGGTCGTTCTTTGATGGGCTATTATCTCGATTTTCTTTATTGCGCTTCGTCGTAGCAGGGTTAACCATAACCACGTGTAATTCCTTATCTGCTAACCAGTTGGCCAGGTTAAACCAGTAATGTCCGGTTGGCTCCATGCCGATGATGAGCTTCTTTAGTCGGTGTTTCTGCTGTAACTCCGTCATCCAGCGACTCAATTTTTCAAAGCCTTCAATGCTATTTGAGAATGAGAGATGTCGTTTGGAAACCACGATCCCTCGGAAATTCGTAGCTTGTGCGACATGCGTTTCTTTGGCCATGTCGATCCCTACGACAAGATGCGAGGTGGTAATTCGTTCAATCCGTTGATTTTGTACGTCTGATTGCTTAAACTTCATAGTAAGAGTGCCTCCTTGATGGTGTATTGGACAAACCCATCATACCGAGGTGCTCCTTTTTTGACAAAGGCTATTTCTTAGCCTCAACAGGAATGTTTAGTTCAACAAAAAGAACAGGTTGATACGACTAACTGCCCTTTAATGTTTGTCTAGATCGGGGATATGATTTTTACTTATATGAGTGATAAAAGTAATAGTATTACCGATTTGATATATATGGTTTTGATCTGCATAGATGATAAGAAAGTAGTATTTATCTCCGTTTATAGTCACTGGTGAAGGATATTTGATAATTAAACTTGCTTCATTGTGCATATGCTCATCTTGGCCAGTGGAAGGCAAAATTAGTCTTGCTTCTTGTCCTGATATAATCAAACTTTCTATTTTAGGTCTTGATCCGTATGGTTGTAACTTATGATAGGCTATAGGTTTCACAACCCCATCTATATTAAAGCCTCCCCCTGATACTGCACTAATTAAAAAAAATCCGTCAATGCCTTCGTATTTAACAGGGGTGTATCCTGTCACCGGTTTCCACGATTTCGGATACTTGAACTCAACTTGGTAATCAACATTCTTATAGATGTTATAGTTTGGCGGTTTAGTTTCGTCATGTATTAACTTTTGAGGTTCAGCTAATGTCGATTGAGGAAGGAACAAAATACTAATGATAAGAAGCAGAGTATATAACAACTTTTTTCTCATTTAATCACCCTAGTTTATCTTTTCCTGATATGGTGGAAGTATTCCATTAATCTGCCCGTTAGCTCAACGCGTTCTGGTGATTGTTAAGCTATAGTTCTCAGTTAGTTCAAAGAACTACTAATTGTCAAACCAAAAGACCATGCGAACATTCTCAGGCTCGTCAATTTTGCTCAGACGTAGGATAAACTCACTCACAAAAGGGATAATCAACTCTTCAATCGGAAAAATCTCTTCGTTGTCATCCTCCATTTTTTGTTGCCAATCATATTCGAGGAGTTCTTTTAAAGTGAGCCAACTCCTTGTGTGAGCGTCCCCATTTTCTTCATCACTTTGATTCTTAACCTCTGGGCTAACATCTTCAGGCAATCCCTTTGGCATCGATATTTTCCAGTTTCTTTTTCGAATCTCGAAAGTGCTATCTCTCCAATCATCTACGCTGATCCATTCAGTCATCATAGGATTGTTATTATTGATTGTTTTCTGCTCGATATATACATGAATGTCTGTCCCCAATAGCCTCCCTACCTTTCATCAACGAAATTCACACTGAACTTTAATAGGCATTACTTATTGAATATAACACATATTGGAAATTTCATGCCCGTTAGCGTAATAAAAAATGGAGCAGCTGCCAACTGATATGCTCCCCTTACGGTAGACAGGTGAAATAATAAAACCTGCTACTGAAAGGGGGGCTTTTTTATGCTTAGACGTCAATATTCTGCCTCAGAGAAACTCGCTATCCTAGAAGAAATCGAGAATGGTGAGATAGGTGTTAATGCAGTAGGCAAAAAACACGGCATTAATACAGGGACCTTATGGAAATGGCAACGTCGTTATAAGGTGTACGGATATGAAGGTTTAGAGAGTCGTACTCATAATCGAAGT
Organism: Paenibacillus sp. J22P15; assembly: GCF_056269345.1. Taxonomy (NCBI): domain Bacteria; kingdom Bacillati; phylum Bacillota; class Bacilli; order Caryophanales; family Paenibacillaceae; genus Paenibacillus; species Paenibacillus sp. J22P15. The sequence continues at coordinate 12,229 of NZ_JBWDNT010000032.1, read as the reverse complement.
TACAGTGCGGAGATTAAGCTCCAAGCAGTGAAGGATTACCTTGAGGGGGGAATGTCTTCGTATCAGATCATCGATAAATACAAGATTTCTAGTAGAACGCAGCTTTCTAACTGGATTAAGCAGTATAATCATCGTAGCAGCTTAACAGCCTATTCAAGGGGAGTGAAAGCGATGACGAAGGGGCGTTCTACGACTTGGCAGGAACGAATCGATATTGTCCAATACTGCCTAACACATCAGCGTGACATTCATAAGGCAGCGGGACATTTTCAGGTCTCCTACCAGCAAGTGTACCAATGGGTGAAGAAGTTCGAAGACGGCGGTCAGGATGCATTAAAGGATGGTCGTGGACGAAAGAAAGCACTGGAAGAGTTATCGGAGGCAGATCACCAAAAGCTCGAGATGAAGAAGATGGAATATGAAATGGAACGGCTACGGGCGGAGAATGCGTTTCTAAAAAAGTTACGGGAATTCCAAAGGAGGCAAAACTAAGTCAATACCGCCAAGAGAACGTCTATCTTGCCATTCAAGCGCTTCGGGAAGAAGCGTTGTTCAGCGTTCAGCTTCTGTGTGAAATTGCAGGAATCCCACGCTCAAGCTATTACAAGTGGCTAAATCGCAAACCCAGTTCCCGTAAACAGGAGAACGCAGAACTGACACATGTCATGTTGTCCATTTACGAGAAAGTTGAGCGTATCTTTGGATATCGTCAATTAACGCTACATATGCGCAGCCAAACGGAAAGACCGATTAACCATAAGCGCGTCTACCGCCTGATGAGGGTACAGGGGATCCAGTCAGTTATCCGTAGGAAGAAAAAGAGTTACGTGATCGCCACTCCGCAGCAGGTGGCCGAGAACATACTAAACCGCGAATTCCATGCCGTTGCACCGAATGAAAAGTGGCTCACCGATGTAACGGAATTCAAGTACGGCAATGGCCAAAAAGCGTATTTAAGCGCGATTCTCGACCTTCATGATAAATCCATCGTCTCCTATGTATTAGGGCGTTCCAATAACAATCCGCTTGTATTCCAGACGTTAAAACGAGCCCTACAAGTAGCTCCAGGAAGCAGCCCCATGCTTCATAGTGATCGAGGCTTCCAATACACCTCTTTGGGCTTTAAGGAGCTCTTGGATGACAATAAAATGATCCAGAGTATGTCCCGTGTTGGACGGTGCATTGATAACGGTCCAATGGAATCTTTCTGGGGGACCTTGAAATGTGAGAAGTATTATTTGCACACGTACCATACTTTTGAGGAGCTTTCGAGGGACATCGAGACCTATATCCACTTTTACAATAACGAACGGTTACAAGCAAAACTAAACGGCCTCAGTCCAATGGAATTTAGGACCAAGGCCGCTTAATTGATTTTTATTATTTGTACTGTCTACTTGACGGGGTGCAGTTCAGACTGCAACTGCTCCATTTTGTGTTTAACTAACGTTTCCCGTTAACTTAATACATCATTTGGGATAACCGACAGGATATAATGTCTTGAATATTGTCTAGTCTCTACAACTTTTGTCTGACCATTTTTTTCAAAGATAAGACCAGCACCCATTTGTTCTTTAAAGTCCCAGCCATTTTTCTTCATAATATCCTTGACTACATCATACCTAGATTCACTCTTTGATACGAAACTAGTGCTTTTATCTGTTTTGGAATACTGTTCATAACTACTATTTGCAAATTCAAGTTTAGATATTGAAGAAAGTATAGGTAAAGGATTTCCCTCTTGTGACAAGGCACTTCCAAATCTAAAGGTAAGAAGCCCAGCCATCAAGACGAATAGCAGAATTGCAGTCATTAAGATTTTTTTCATAATCCTCCCCCTCAAGTTATCCTAGCCGCCTTTCTTAAAGTAACGTTTTGAAGTGACATTAAGTTGCGTATTCTGCCCGTTAGTTGAGTGAAAAATGGAGCATCTGCACCGCGGCAGCATGCTCCACTATTGTTACCCGTTAGTTGAGTCCCTTTAATTTGGTTTTGCATTGATTTCCGTTAAAGTTCATGCATCACGAAGTCCCACCGAGTTAAGGCAGCTTGCTGCCGGCCGCGATGCCGTTAGTCGGTGCAGATGTGTCCCGGCAATTACTTCCTCGTTTGCCCAGACCCGGAGCGTGAATGCGGTGTTTATATGATGCACCCTACTCTAGTAATGTATATTTCAGTTAAGTCTTCTTTTAAACGACACTTATTTATTACTGAGTTGTTCCGCCAAACCGATTAGAAGTCCTTCATTTCCACGAATGTAGCAGAGCCGATACGAGTCCTCGTACTGAACCACTTCGCCAACGAGCTGAGCACCATACTTAGTGAGTCTGGATACCATTTCGTCAATGTCTTCAACGGTGAACATGACGCGTAGATAACCGAGGGCATTTACAGGAGCAGTTCGGTGATCTGATATAGTAGGTGGGGTGAGAAATCGCGAAAGTTCAAATCGGCTGTGGCCATCTGGGGTAACCATCATAGCAATCTCTACACACTGTGAACCCAGCCCGGTTACGCGACCAGCCTATTCACCTTCGACAGTAGCTCGCCCTTCGAGCTTCAAGCCAATCTCCTCGAAGAAAGAGATTGCGTCATCAAGGGATTCTACAACGATGCCAACATTGTCCATTCTTAGTAATTTGTTTTTTGCCATAGTTTTATCTCCTTTTGTGTACAAATTTATTACCTGATCATCTTCATATTTATTCTATCAAAAATTACTAATTCCTTCCAAAAGATTGACTCTTGTCACAGTTCATGATAACAAAGATAAGTCACAGTATAGTATTGGTTTTCGGATATGTCATATTAACTTTTATTCTACGAAATTCAATTCGTAATTATCGTAATAAGATCGTTTTACGTAATAAAATTACGTAGATATCCCTTTTCTAAACTCCTAATATTTTTATACTTTAACAATTCGGAGTTACGATATTATCTCCTGCTTATTATTTTTGATCATTAAACTAAACTGCCCTTTAGTTGAGTAACTGCGGCTAAAATTCTGAATAAAGTACCGTTAATTAATGGGTCAACAAGGTACTAAGTGCTAAAAGAAACGGCGATATAGCTCACGTCTCCGCTCTCCACGTAGCTGAGCATATATTTGAGTGGTTGATGCTTTCTCATGACCCAGCATGCCTTGGATGAAATCCAAAGGCGCTCCGTTATCCAGCAGTTGACAAGCATAAGTATGGCGAAAACGATGCGGATATACATTAGCTTCAACCTCTCCTCGAACTGCAAGCCGCTTTAATGACCACCTGCATACGACGGGTAGGATAAGACTCCGTCACAAACAACGCCTTACAGGAGTCCTCTCGACTGACTAGATACTTCTTCAACCAAACCTTGCACTCGGTGGTGAAGTAAACTTCCCTCTGTTTCGACCCCTTACCATTGACAATCGCAGAGCAATTGTCCCAATTTAGGTCTTCAATATTTATCTTCTGAACCTCACCAACCCGGCAGCCGGTAGTATACAGGAACTCAAGGAGAGCTCGTTCCCGCAGGGATAGACAAGAGATCTTTAAATGAATCACATCTTCCTCGATTAAAAACTTTGGAATACGCTTATCCATTTTTGGTTCTCTTAACTTTAGAGAAGGGTTTGAAGCCAGATATGCTTCTTCGTATGCGAAGCGAAAAAGAGAGCGAACAAAGCGAATACGATGGCCCAAGCTGCTTGGTTTTAAGCGGCCGGATTGCTTCGCCAAGTATTCCTTTAGCAACTGTAGAGTAACCTCTGAAATATCAAGATCGCCAAATTCAGAAACCAACATCTTTAGCTGCAAGGCGTATGCTTTTAGTGTGTTTGGACTAAATCCCTGAATCTGCTTATCGGCTACATACAGTCTCCACAATTCAACTAAAATCATAATAAAACCTCCCATTAGACCTAATAAATCTAGGTTTGCTTCTAATGAGAGGTTTTAATCTATTGTATTGAACTAGTGTTACCCGTTAGTTCAACAATTGAGATGAACGGTATGGTCCTATGCTGATATAATCATAAACGTTGATATATAAGCATTTATAGGCATATACAAAGACAAATAGATAATACTGTGCAATAAAAAAGCGCCCAATTATGGGCGCATTTTTATAACATGTTATAACGTAATTGAAATAAGGTCACGATCCAGAACGATGTTACCATCTTGCGGTACATCCCCAGCTACTCCGAAATGGTTAACAATAACATTTGAAGTAGCTGAAAGGATGACAACTACTTCATAGTGATCGTTGACACCAGCGAGATTTGTATTGAAAAATCTAAGGGAATTGGCTGGTATGGTAACGGTGTTGTTACCAATTCTTACTGGTGAATTGGTATCCCAATTAAAGACCATAACGGTTGCGGTTATCGGTGAAGATCTCCGATTCATGACTTCGGTATGGGCAAATGTTGTACTCGGATTTTTTTTGAGAACACCTGTGCTTCTAACAGTACCCGAAGTGGTGTTTTTCACCCGAACTTGCTTTTTTAACTGAGTGTTCAATTTTTTCTTCATCGCGCTGGTCTTTACTACTCTCTTAGCTGATGTTTTAATTTTCACTATATCATCTCCTATATTTGGGAATAATATAGTATATATAAAATTGATAGATTTGTTTGTGCGGTATTACTAGTAGATAAGCACTTTTAATAGAATTGAAAAACGTACTTTCCATTGTACATGAGTGGATATCAATACACACTAATAGACAGTATGGTCCGAATACGACGGCAGCCATGGACGAGAAATAAAGTCCTAGACTGTCGCTGTTTTATTGAACTAACGTTACCCCTTAGTTCAATCAAGTATCTTCGAAAATACTATCTACTCAGCTTTAAAGGCGATTTCCCTACTCATTAACTTTTACAAACGCCAACATTTCAGTAACGTACTCGCGTGCTTAAGCGAGTATAGAAAGTCCTAGATAGAGAAACAACAAACTTACAGCTGTCGATTTCAACTAGTTACCCTTCCAATTCTTCGCGTTTCTTCTCCACAAGTTCGTTCACATCGAACATCTCTATTGTACCAAGACCCCTTTCGTTCAACTGTTTCTGAATATCAATGTTTGAATCAAGTTTTTCAATGGTTCCCTTTTTTGTATCCAGAAGTCCATACTCCGTTTTATTATCATAATCGACTCTTTTGTAAAGCACATAGACATCATTCCATCCGACCTTTTCTACACTAGGTTCAACCACTTGTGGGGAACCATCAGGTTTTTTTCGGATAAAATTAAGCCCAGGGTTGCCCCCATACAAACGATATTCGTTGGGCAAAATGAGAATTTCTGGCTGACCATCCCTATAATCATTGACTGCTGATTGAATACATCCTGATAAAGTTAAAATTATTATGGGCAACATAAACATAAAAAACTTTCGCATTTATTAGTCCTCCTACCAAAACGAAGAATTTAAAATAACTCATTGGAATTAGTGATTTGAATGAGCAACAAAAGGTTTATGCCACATACCATTACCAGTCTAATACTTTATTTTTCGGTCTATCTGTTCGAAGAAAATAAAGTATTAGACTGGAGTTGTTGATTTGACGCGGTTTTTGAATTTGAAATTCGTCAGCTTTTGAGAAATAAGTTTTAGACTAACAAATACTATGTAAGGACTTATTAACGTAATCAGAAAAATAAAGTGTTAGACTCTCTTTTCCCTTTCCCGAGATAACTTCTTGGTCACTATATCGGTCAATATCTGGTCAGGCATTACCGTCAACTTTCGGACGTTCTAGCTTAATGGAAACAACTTGCGTGTATTCTAACATCTGAATCCACTCCTATTTATGATATTAGAAAATCCACAACATCATAATGGCTGTGATTTTCAAGTTTGTATCTATAATTGATATAAGGGAGTAAAAGAAAAAGCCGAGCAAGATCAGGTTTGAATGCCTGAAATCAGCTTGGCTTGTAGTCGGACTATATAAGTTTTATGCAATGTTAGTGATAAAAAAGATATAATCATCAAGTGCGGCAATGAAAAACAGGAGGTGCTTGAACATGAAGGTCATTCTTGGTTTTATTATGTTTGTTTTGTATGCGCTGGTGACGATGTTTGGGTTAGGTCCTTTGTTGTTTGCCGACGGTAGCCAAAAAGAGCGAATGATCACCCTTGCTGTTGTGATGATCATCTATTTCGCATTAACGATTATCACCTATGTTATATTCCGCCAAAAAAAATAATGAGCGACAGATGTCAGCAGAAAATAAAGTATTAGACTGGATGACTTTATTCCACGCGGCTTTTCGAATTATCATACCGTCAGACTCCATAAAATAAGTTTTAGACTGAGCCTAGAAATTGAAACAGCGACAGCCAAGGACGAGAAAATAAAGTCCTAGACTATCACTGTTTTATTGAACTAACGTTACCCGTTAGTTAAACAATTAGCTAATAATAAACGCAATTAAAGGTCCTATCACCATGAATCCAAAAAATAAAGCAATAATACTAGAAGATATGTTTTAGACTCAACAGAAGGCATTCAAGAATTCATGGAACGACATGCAAATCCGTCATACTAGATTATTAATAAGGTGCAGATATGGCAACCGCTTGATAGGATTTCGTTCCATAGTTCCATACAATATAGGCAATTACATAGCCATCGTTTGCGGTGATGTTCGTCGAATAAGGGCTGCCTGCATCCGCCCATTGCCATCCGCCGTATTTATAGGTGCCGGCAGGGTCGTTTTGAGCATTTTCCACGTTCTCGAAAACGCCAACCCAGTCCCACCTTCCATAAACTTGAGGCGTTACGCTCCAGTTAAGTACAAAATCTCCACCGTGTACTCCCAAATTAACGGAATAGGAAACGTTACTCTCGGATGCCTGCAACGGTGCTGCTTGATCTTGCAATAGTTTGGCTTGCTCTGCCGGATTCTCGGCTCTTGCAATTAGACTCATCATTCATGCCTCCCATCAACTATTGAACTCACTATATTTTAGCATTAATTACATTCTCTGAAACTAAAATATGTGAAGCTGAGCACATTCAGAACCAGTCTAATACTTATTGCGTGATGGCTGCCGGTTTTTAATGAGAAGAATCTCTAAATATCAGCGGAACACGGAGTACCGAGATTTTTACGCTTAAGGGCAGAGACCCGTTCCGTTAACGTTGATCGGGCTCCACACCTTGGATAGGATAGGACGATGGAATGTAAGGACTTAGACCCGTTGAGATTTGGGGGAGTGAATCCCTAGGACCTTGTGGAAAGAGGCGTGCAGCAAATCTTTCTCAGGAAGATGTTGTAAATAGACCAACACCCTATATTCCCGCATGCCCTCAAACGGAACTGCCTAGCCCATGTTATGTAATCATTTAAACTCCTTTTTAAATCTATATGTGAAATCCTACGAATTCGCGAGTATTCGTGAGAAAAACCTTATTCTCTGAGGGAGCTTAACGAAGGGCCGCCCGCTGGCCGCCCTCATGGTATTGAACTATCGTTTCCCGTTAGCTTAATTCCGAAATCTTGTGGGCAGACCGAGGGGCAATAGCCCCAATGCTTGAATATGTTGTTATCTGATGGATTTGCCTACTATGAAACACTAATCTCACATTTACTTAATTTCTTAAATGCAGAGTAACCCTGATCGGACTTAATAAAACTTAATATTTTATCGGCACATTCGGTTGGACTCAACTTTTCCGTATTTACTTCAAGATCATATTCATTATAGGAATATACTCTGTCGAACTGGGAATGTGCTAGTCCAATTAATCGATCTCCCCTACTCTGCTCTCTTCTTGTGAGTTCTTCTTTCGAGCATCGTACGCCTACAAACAATATAGGATGATCAACAAGTAAATCATAAAAATCATTAAACGACTTGTCATTTGCGATTATGGTATCTACTATTACATTAAAACCTAGTTCTGATAACAATTTAATTGTCGAATGGTACACTGAGAATATGGAATCATCAACTATTTGTGAGACAACTTGATGATCTATTCCTCTTGGAGGTTCATCTGGAAATTTATTATTAACAAAATCATTGTAATTATTAAAAAAATCATCAATTGATAAATGATAAAAAGGAATCTCTTTCTGATTTATCAGTTCAGTCGATATGGAGGTCTTTCCAGAACTTGACGTTCCGTTCAAAAACACAATGAGTCCTTGCTTCACATGAATCACCCTTATCTATAAGATTTGCGTTTCATTCAAACAACCTTATTTCAACAAATTTCATTAGATTATCAAACTGATAAAATATTCGAGGAACGTTTCAACTATCCTGCCAGTTAGTTCAATAAAAATAGGAGCTACCACATAGGAAGCTCCTCCGTAATCGTTACTCGTTAGTTGAATGGGTAAAAAGTTAATTATTCGCCATCATACTCTTGTCCCCTTTGTTCCCCCAGCCCCGATAAGTCTAATTTATTGAATTTCAGGCCTACATCAAAATCATTGTTGCTAACCTGCTAAGATCAGAAATATCGATACGACCATCACCAGTTAAATCGCCATTTTTCACTGATTCCCAATCAGGATCTACTGATGTTTTACCATATGATTGAACTAAGATTGCTAAATCACCGATGCTTACTCTTCCGTCGTTGTTGAAATCACCCGAAATCCCGCCAATTATTTGTAATCTATGTGTAGTGCCGTCAATTTCTGTCTCCACGCCCTCACCGTTGGCTACAATTAACTGGGATACAGAGAGCGCTGCGATACTCGATTTTGCATCCACTTTCGCTTTGAAACGGAGCTTCATTAAATGTCCGTCCAGGTTATTTGGTATAATTCCAAAATGAACCCCGAGGAAGCGTACTTGTCCGACTTTTTCCTCATGTTCTATAATCGAAAAATGCTTTGCATCCAACAATTCGTAGGAGATGAACTCAAGTTTGTCCGCGTCATATGTCAGAGTCATATCCTGAGCTACGACGCTTTTTGTTATCCCTTTCATGCCATAAGTCAAATCAAAAGTTTGACCGGCCTGCGCCGTATCTGAGCCTGTGAGAACAATAGATAATACCTCTGGCTGCCCTTGTAGAATCAGTTCCGCGACAATTCTCAGGTCCCCTTCATCTACTTTTCCATCCTGATTGACATCCGCATGAGCGTACATCTCCCAATCCGGGTCAGCCGATGTTTTCCCAATTGCCGCTGCTACGATACCTAGATCACCGATGGTAACCTTTCCGTCGCCATTCAAATCCCCCCGAATTGAAGAGGCCACACTTATGCTGCGAGCTGCTCTATTGATCTGAGAATCATCATCCTCGCCGGTAGATACGACCACGTTTTTCAAGGTGATCGATGCAGCTGCTGTTTTGGAGGACGATTTAGCCTTCCAATGCAAGGCGATGACATCGCCATCTTCGTCAATCGCATACTCCTTTCCCTGGCTGGCCGCAATCAGACGGACAAGCCCAGGCTCCTCCGATTTAGCGACGATCGACAAACCTTCCTTCGATGATTCTGCACCAGTAAATACCAGCAGTTCCGGATCGTAGGTCACGGTCAGATCCTGTGCAAAAACAGGCTTAGATATTCCTCTGATACTGTACATTAATTCCAGCGCTTGATCGGAATCAACTTTACTGTTCCCGTGTAAGAAGCCTTGAACGGCCCCCTTTGCCTGAGCGCTTGACAGATCCGCAAATGGGCCTGTTAATATAGCGATAAACAGTACTAGTGCCAAAAATGTCTTTTTACCTGTACTCCATTGCATAGCATGATCTCCTTCTCCTCATTTATTTGTTCACTTGCTTATAATCGATCAATGGGAGAATTAAGGTTACCGCTTCCGCCCGAGTTGTGTGATCGTCAGGGACAAACCGATTATTCCCTGTTCCCTTGATCAAGCCTGCTTTGACTGCCACCGTCACTGACGGAAGCGCCCAAGTCGGTATTTGACCAGCGTTGATGTGCCCCGGCATTCACGTTGATACCTGACGCTCGCATTACCATGACGGTCATTTCGGCTCGGGTAATCGGATTGTTCGCTCGGAACGTGTTGTCCCCATAGCCTGTTATGACGCCTGATTCTACCACTTCCGATTTAAACGGTTTTGCCCAATCGGGAACTTATGCCATATCGGCAAAGGAAAGTGACAAGCCGCCTTTCGATGACAAGGAAAACGCCCTGGATAACATCGTCGTAAATTCTGCACGGGTTACTTAATTTTCAAGACGGAAGGTTGCGTCCAGATAACCATTAATCTATCCAAGACCAGCTGCCCGTTTAATTGTTTCCTCCCCCCAATGACTGGCAATATTTGTATTGTATCAAAGGACAGCCATCATGGCTACCCTTTGATTGTTACCGCTTTAATTCGTATTTGTTAATTTCCGAAAATTTTTCTTTCCACTTATCGACAGGTCGACAATATCACCTTAGGCAGCCTTTTCAGGAGAAAAAGCTTCTCCCCTTTGAACAATGCCGATGATGATTCGTACTAGTTTTCCAAGCAGTTTAATACCGATTGTTGCTTTACATCGGATTCGTTCATTAATGTAATCTGCTCGTTCTAGAGTAAAGGGCTGAATATGATTTCAGCCCTTCCTCATCAAAACGTATGTGAGGTTTTCCCTCATACGGCTTTCCGATGTTCTTCTTTCATGCGCATGCAGATTACAAGAGCGTTTTCAAGCCACTCTGTTTGGCTATAAACTTCGTTTATATAACCACTGTTCTAATTCTGAAATGGGTATTTGTTGTCAACCCCGTAAAGCAAGATACCCCCATTTTATAACAATGTCCTACTCTGCGCTATCCAGCCCGTTGAGTGATGTCGAAGCCTAATTGACGAATCTTTTTGAACTCTTCTTCTCTGTTGTTTATTCACTCGCAGGAAAGCATGTATGTTCTTGTCCTTGAGTTTGGACAAGAACATAAATAATAAATTATTATTGTTATTTTTTGCGATAAATTCAAAGAATCCATTTTGAAAAAAGATCAATCAAAATGGATTCTACAGTCCAGTTTTTTAGATTTAAGGCTCGTCCTTACTTCCAGCCCCATTTTTGAAAGATTTGGTGAGATTCTTCCGTTTTTAAATAATCAATAAATTGCTGTGCCTCTTTTTTCTGATCGGTGATTTTCGTCAGGGCGACCGGCGTTCCACGATAGAGCTTTTCTTCTTCGGGCAGTTCGACCAGGTCCGTCACATCTTGGAGCCGGTAATGCCACGATTCATAGGTAATCCAGGCGTCTAGGCTGGAATTCGATTTCCATCGTTCAATGGCTTCGGCACTCGACTTTACAGAAAGGTTGATATTTTGGTAGATGCCTTCGATCAGCCCTTTTCTGCCTGCCAGGTCTTCCCACAGGCCAAGCTGGCCAGCCCCATTCACATCGATTATTTTTACTCCCTTTTCCGTTAAATCCTCCAGGCTTTCAATCTTCTTAGGATTTCCTTTCCTCACCAATATTCCTGCAGCACGCGAGTAAAGCTCCGTTCGTGATTTAGTGTCAATCACTGCGGGGTGGTTAAAGATGAACTCCTGCAGCATATACTCGGAGCCACCGAAAATAATATCTGCATCTTGCTTTGCTTGGCCGATCCATTTGCCCTCTGGTCCGGCTGTTACTTCCACCTTGATTCCCGTTTCAGCTGAAAAACGTTCAGCAGCTTCCTTGATCGGTCCAAGTGGTCCGCCCGGTCCGTACACCCGGATGACATGATTACTTTGGCTGGAATTTGGTGTCTCCTGGGACACAGTCGTACGGTCCATTTTTGCATAGGCTGACAATCCGGTAGACGAAATGACAAGGAGCAGTAGAGCTGATAGGAATACGGTCTTCTTCATAATTCTTCCTCCATTTCATACGTGATTTTTACCGGTACTTTTAAAGGAAACGAAGGGAGGCTGTTAACGGTTTGATTATAATTGCAAAATAGTTAGAAAGTTTCATACACTATTGAAAATTAGTCTGGTGAAGAATAAATCAAGGTACCTTCGTAGGTACCCAACTTGTTGAGGAAGTACTAAGGTTACATGATAACAATCGAAGCATTCCTGAAATTAATAAGTTTATAGGAAGCTATGTAGAGAAGGTAATCGTCCATAAAGAGCATGTTGAACTTATTTTGAAGGTAAAGGTCGAGGAAATGCAAAAACCACAACCTCTTGCGAAGTGACCCCATAAAGTTAGACAGGTTATTTCATTAGGCGACTTTTTGGGAATGAGTTCGGTACTGTACCGGACTCATTCCCTTTAGTTTTGCCTTAATGCGCTTGTGAT
>NZ_JBWDNT010000005.1:0-378871 GCF_056269345.1 Paenibacillus sp. J22P15 | reverse complement strand
TTGACCGCTAATTGTAATGACCTTGCTTCCGATTACTGCGGAACCATCTGCTGCTGTTGCTACGATTTTCACCGCACCATCCTTCACAGCTGTCAGCAAACCGCTTGCGCTTATTGTTGCTTTATCTGTTGCTGTCGTTCCATCTGCTTCATATAACGACCACGTAACCGCTTTGTTTGCTGCATTATCAGGGAGTACAGTCGCTCCTAGTTGCAGCGTGCCGCCTTTTGCCGATATTGTGTCGACTGTACTTGTTACTGCAATTGATTCAACCGTTACAGGATCTGGGTCTGGCGTGTCGCTTTGACCGCTAATTGTAATGACCTTGCTTCCGATTACTGCGGAACCATCTGCTGCTGTTGCTACGATTTTCACCGCACCATCCTTCACAGCTGTCAGCAAACCGCTTGCGCTAATCGTTGCTTTATCCGTTGCAGTCGTTCCATCTGCTTCATATAACGACCATGTTACAGCTTTGTTCGTGGCGTCAGCTGGCAATACTGTAGCTCTTAATTGCAGTGTGCCTCCCTTGGTGCCAAGGCTGTCCGATTCACTCGCAACCGCGATCGATTGTGTCAGTATTGGCATTGACGCTCCAACAGTCAGTTTTGCGTCCGCCCAATCCCCGTGATCCTCGCTATTTCCATTGCCTGAATCGGTCACTTCCAATATAAGCTGCTTATAACCTTTAACATTCACCTTCACAAATTGCGCGTTTTGCGACTCCCGCATCACGCCTCCGGAGTAAAGCGATTCGATCGTGTCATCGTTCTTCACTCCCGACACTTTAAACTGTATCGAGCCGTTGTCGCTTCCGCCGTTCACTTCCCTATCTACGCCGATAAAGGCGGAGAAGGTCTCATAATCAGCTCCAGTAAGATCATACTTAATCGTTGAATTGGCATGAGTCCCGAGGCCTTTGACAAAGGAGAGATTTTGGTCCCCATTCTTCAATATGATTGCATTGCCATCAATGCTCTTGTCACGCTTAACCGCACCCCAGCCGGACTCTGCGCTTACCCATTCTAAGTCGCTCAAATAGTCCACATCAGGCAATTCGTCCTTCAGTTCGGATTTGCCTTCCGCAATTCTAAACATCGCATTGGCCCAGCTTGCATGATCCTCGTCATTGTTGCTATCGCTCTGCGTAACAACCAGCTCCAAAATGCTAGCGCCAGCTACATTGACATCGACCGGTTTGGCCACATCGGTAACCTTCATCACACCGCTCGCAAATTTCTCTACACCATCTACAAGCACCTTGAATTCCACGTCGGCGTAAGACGGCGATTTGGCCATTTCTTGGTCGACCCCTACAAGAGCGGTGAAGGACTCATAATTTTTATCGGAAATGTCAAACATAATTCTCGAATTAGCATGTACGCCATAGCCTTTCTCGTACGTTACAGATCCGTTGCTGCCCATTAGTCTAATGGCATTGCCGTTCAGGCTCTTGTCCTTCTTAACGGTTGACCAGCCTGAGGATGCATTTAACCATTCCAGGTCGCTCGCATAACGATCCGCCAGTTCAAAGTTCAGCGTGTAGACTTCCTGTGTCGCTCCGCCGTCGGCTGTAGCTGTGATGGTCGTCGCGCCTGGCAGGCTGTCGGCAGGGTCGATTACCAACTGCACATCTTCAGATGCTTTGTCCACTGTAACTGTTGGGACTTCCAGGTTTTTCTCTCTCAAAACAGTCAGTGTCGCCGAACGATTATTAGCGTTAAGGCCTTTGACCAGCACTCCGTTCACTTTCACATTTTTAATCAGAGATGGCAGTCTTTCCACTTTCCATAACTGGCTGTCGCTGCCTGTATACGTGTTTTGTACAACCGGATTTCCGTCAGCATCAGAACCGTTGCTGTTTTCCATTGCCAAACCGCTGTTTACGCTAGTAATTTTGAAGTAGCCATTGCCAACATTAGAGATGACCCATTGCTGGTTTATGACTGTAGGATCTGCAGCAGTTTCAGAATCTGTCCATTGAATGACTGGTTTACCAGGCGATTTACTGGCGCCTGGGACATCCATAACTTGTCCGCTATGCTTATTGACAATCTTATATTTACCTAGACCCAAATCATCAATAACCCATTGCTGATCAAGCGCACCCGATTGGGTTCGCCCGGCAACAGCCGCTCCATTCGTCAACGAATTCCCAACTCCCAATGCTTTGCCGGTCGCTTTATTGACGATTCGATACAACGTGTTAACCTCAAAGGAGTCAATCCCCGTCCGAGTTGGAACTTCATTGGTGTAAGAACCGACTGCCAGCTCGCCTGCAGCAGCGAAGCCGCCTACGGCCGAATTCACTTCCAGTTTGAAATAACGTGCTGTGTGCGATGGGAAGGTCACACGTTTCATGGTATTGTCCCCATCCCATGTGCCGCTTTTTACAGAAGTGAAGTTCGTTCCGTCCTCGCTCACGTATAACGTATAGGAAGTAATCATACCTTGTGATACATTTTGCGAAGGTAAGTAATTCAACATATTAATGTTGTTGTACGTGTAGCCCAAATCCAGCGTAATGGATTGCGGCAGAGATGTGTTGGATTGCCAAACACTCTCAACATAAGTGCCTACATAATCCATAAGGCCATCAATAGCATTACTCGCATTCCCGCTTGTAGCCGTTGCTGAATTAGCTGTAATCGTATGCTCCATCACGATTGGCTGTTGCGGCAGTGGAGGACGAGATTCATTCGGCGTCCATGCTTGTCCGATCTCCGACAATCGATTGACTACGTTGTTATCCAGCTCTCCATCCGGGTTCGGGGAAACGTTGAGCAAAAAGTTTGTATAACGCGGTTCCAAATAACCTAGATGATCCTCCACAATATTCTCTACGCTTGCCGGCTCTGTATTAGTCATCCAACCGTGCCAGAACCATTGACTGGAAACTAGCGGCATGCCCTGGTTTGCAGCAAAAATATTGTTGGAAGGTGCCCAAACGCCCTTAGGTTCTTCAAAATAAATGATGTCCTCTTCCCATGGCTGCGTTTGTCCATTGTGATCCACAATAAGAATATTCGGCTGCAAACTCTTTACCAGTTCGCGGATTTCTTGGTATGGAACTTCGTTATGGCCCATCTCCCAAGCCCATCCGTCGATGATCAAAACCGGAATCTCGCCGTAATTAGTCAGCAATTCTGTTAGCTGACCTTTAATAAATTCGATATCTGCTCTACTGACAGAACCTTTTGCGATACCTTCTTGACGATCCCAGATAGAGAAGTAGATTCCCGGCAAAATGCCTTGAGCTCGCATGGAATCCACATATTGTCTTACGATATCATTCTTGTAGGAGCTGTTCATCACGTTATAATCGCCATATTTGGTTGGCCACAGGGCAAACCCGTCATGGTGTTTAGTTGTTAGAACGGAATATTTTATGCCTGCGGATTTGGCGGCTTGCGCCCATTGGTCCGTGTTCACATGCTCAGGATTAAATGAAAGAGGATCTTGTCCCGGTGTTACCCATTCCTGATCGTGATAGGTTCCCATGTTATAGTGGATAAACATGCCAAACCTGAGATCCACATAATTTTTCTGGTTCGTATACATATCATTTACTACTGGGCTTTCTATGCTTTCCTCGTTTGTGCTCGCAAAAACGGGGGCCACCGTTACAAAAAGAAGGACAAAGATGAGTCCTATACATGTTGAAATCTTCTTACTCAATTGATTTCCCTCCAATAGTCTAGTTATTTGCTTAAATCGAAACTTCTTGCTACTGCTTTCCTTCGTTCACTTCTGTCTCGTAAATTCACTTAATCACCTCCATTATTATTATCTGTTCCACTATTGCCTCGACTGCGTAAACAAACTGGCAAAAGCACAACGCTGACCAATATGAAAACAAATAAGCTTCGCATTGTCATCGACCCCATTTATAAAAATATCACGCTATGATGTTGTAACTTATTACCTTAGGATGATGGCGCTTTCATCGTAACATTCCAGAAAATTAGCCTGTTATGACAATATTTATATTTTTTCGTTTTTTAATCGCCTATTTGAAATCGTTTTCAAAATGTTTAGGTATCATTTTTAGATTTTTGTATAATTTTTGGTTCTGCATATAATCGTAATCAAACGGTGCTTAGAGGGAAAGTTGCATAAAAATTTAAAATTTGATAAAATACCTGACGAACGTTCGTTAATATCGAGGTGATTTTATGAAAAGTAAAGAAATTAAAGACATCGCTTTAAAATTTTTCACCATTCATGGATATGAGGGGGCATCACTGTCTCAGATTGCTGAGGAAGTCGGTCTGAAAAAACAGTCTCTCTATGCTCATTTCAAAGGGAAAGATGATTTATTTCTACAAGTGTTACATGATGCCAAAGAGACAGAAATCTCATCGAAACTAAATTATTTGAGTAAAGTGGATACACTAAATCCTAAAGCAGATTTATTAGGATATCTGCAATTGGTCATTAATTTGTTTCAACAGAGCGAGCAGTTAAAGTTTTGGCTGCGTATGTCCTTTTTTCCACCTCTCCATCTGGCATCAGCGATTAATGAGGAAGTAATTGATTCGGAAGATCAGATTCAAACCGTATTGGAAAAGAAATTTCAAGATTGGATCGATGCCAAAGCCATCATGGAAGATACAGCCTTAATCCCTACTCTTGCCTTCTTAGGTGTAGTGGATTCAATCATGCTAGAGCTGGCATATGGGAATAACGAAAAACGTTTAAACGATAAACTACACGCCTCATGGACCGTTTTTTGGCGAGGTATTTCACAGCAATGATTTTACAAAGAGAGGTATTACATCATGAAGAAACCGTTGAAAGAACAAAAAACAGTCTTACTCATTTTATTAAGTAATATATTCATTGTTTTTCTAGGAGTCGGACTAATCATCCCTGTTATGCCCTCCTTTATGAATAGTATGAATTTATCAGGCCAAACGATGGGTTATCTAATGGCAGCATTTTCACTCGCACAACTTATTATGTCTCCTCTAACTGGACGATGGATTGATACTTATGGCAGAAAGAATATGATCATCATTGGCTTATTCCTCTTCAGTGTATCTGAGGTGATCTTTGGTTTAGGTACACATGTATCCGTTCTTTACTTATCCAGAATTCTAGGTGGCATTAGCGGTGCGTTTATTATGCCTGCCGTAACTGCCTTCGTTGCAGATATTACCTCTGTAGAGGAAAGACCCAAAGCGATGGGTTATATTTCTGCAGCTATTAGTCTCGGTTTTATTATCGGCCCAGGTATCGGAGGTTTTATTGCTGAGCTTGGCGTGCGTGCCCCATTCTATTTTGCTGGAGGCTTCGCATTAATAACTTGTTTATCTTCCCTATTTATTTTAAAAGAACCGCTATCCAAACAGGAGCTTCTGGAAATCTCAAAGATTAAAAAGGATACTAGCTTTGTAAGTGATATTAAACGTTCGCTTCAACCACTGTATTTAATTGCTTTTATTATTGTGTTCGTACTATCCTTTGGATTATCAGCATATGAAACTGTATTTAGTCTGTATTCTGATCATAAATTTGGTTTCACTCCGCGAGATATTGCTGCCATTATTACGATAAGCTCAATCTTCGGAGTTGTAGTTCAAGTCTTTATGTTTGGTAAAATGGTCGATAAACTCGGTGAAAAGAAACTCATCCAGATCTGCTTAATTGCTGGTGTAGGATTAGCGATAGCATCCACCATGATCTCCGGCTTTTGGGTCGTTTTGCTTGTAACTTGCTTCATCTTTCTCGCATTTGACTTGCTGCGGCCAGCATTAACGACCTATTTATCCAAAAGTGCAGAAAAAGAACAAGGTTTTATCGCTGGAATGAACTCCACCTATACAAGCTTGGGCACTATCGTCGGGCCCGCGTTAAGCGGTATATTATTTGATGTTAACATTGACTATCCGTATATCTTTGCTGCTGTCATTATGTTTATTGGGCTTGTCATTACGATGGTTTGGAAAGTACAACAATCAGCTACCAGCTTGGCAAAATAATATGTAGAACCATCGTTATGAACGCGTCACAAAACAAAAGAGAAACCCGATGTCTTTGGGAAAGACATCGGGTTTCTCTTTTGTTCTGAAAACCTCTATTCAGAGGTTAAGGTATACGTGATTTCCATTCTTCACTTTTATGTATTCGATAAAGCTTGTAAACCTAAAGCTACCGCACCGCACAAGCCTGCATTATCACCAAGCAGTGTATTCCGTCCACGCGGACTGAACCTAGGAATTCGCCCCCTTGATCGCCCCTACCAAACAAAGAAACACGCCTAATTCGGCGTGTTTCTTTGTTTGGTAGAGCTTAGATAGACCCTCCGGTTAAGATTCAATAATTTTTTTGGCAATTGCCGCGAGGTCGACGATGTCGATGACGCCATTGCCGTCTGTGTCGGCCGACTTGTATTTGTTCCAATCCGGATGCTGCGAAGTCATGCCGTAATGCGCCGATGCGAGAGCAAGGTCGGCGATCGAATATTTGTTGTCGTGGTTGACGTCGCCCGGCAATTCCGGAACTGTCTTCACTTCAACGGTCACGGACGCAGGAAGCGCCTGACTTTCATCACCTTCCGCATCCCCGATCGTTGCGCTTGTCACCGCGATCGATCCGCTTGTATTCTGTGCTACATGCTTCGCCGCGAACTTCAGTTCAATTACTTCCGCATCGCCTGTAATCGCATTGTCTGGTCCTAAACTTGCGATCACCAAGCGAATTTGTCCCGGCGTCTGCAATGGCTGCTTGTAGACCGATATGCCTTCGCGCACGGCAACCGCATCCTTGAATTCAAAGAGGTTCGGGTCATACTGCACGAGCAGATCCTGAGCAAAGATCGGCTCATTCACCTGCTTCAACCCAAGGCGCAATGCAAAGGGATCGCCCTTTAGAACCGATGTAGGAGCTGTAATCTGTACGGCTGTTTGCTCAATTGGCTTGCTGTTGACTCGATAAGTCGCTTTTGGCTTTAATAGAGCCCCAGCTACCGTTCCTTCCACTGTGAATACACCCTCTTGAGCTACCATTTCTTTCGTTATAGGAGCCCACACCACGTCCACTACTCCTGTCGTTCCATCATTGTAAACGGCCTCAATCTGTGCCGGAAGGACAGGTATCTCTCCAATGAACGTTTGTACGGTGACCGATTTATAATCAACGATTGCCTTTACAGATGGATGCACCTCTACAATCAATTCTGCTTTTAATTGATCCGTGTTTTTCACAAGATCTGTTTCGGAAAGAACACCCAATAAGGTATAAACTCCTGCTTTATCTGGATTAAAGTTCGCCAAATCCCATGTTACCTCTAAATCGGTTGTAACATCCTGATCCAGTTTGACCTTAACCACTTTAGGTAGATCATCAGCCGCAATGGTTGTTCCAAATTCAAGATCTATTTTATCTGGCTTCATTATAGATTCTACCTTATTCGGGATAACGGTTATAACGCAGGTGTCAGTAAAGTTACCGTCAATGCTCCTTATTTGTATTGTTGTATTGCCTAAACCGTTGCCTGTTACCACACCATCCTTGTTAATCGTTGCTACCGAAACATCCGATGACGACCATGCAATCAGCTTATTTACTGCATTGTCTGGTGTAATTCGCGCCTTCAGTTCGACATTTCCAAACGCTTTTACCGTTGCAGTCGTCTGCTCAATATCAATACCGGTTACCGGAATGCCATAGGAACCATAAACTTCTAATTCACTGATCTGCAAACCAGGCGCTCCAACTGCATCGTTCGCAGTACCAATAATCTTAACGAATCTGCCAGCCGAACCTTCCGGTAAAGTAACGGTTACATGGTTCGTATTTACTTCAAACTTATAGATCGACTTTTCTACATTAGTTGTATATGTTTTTCCGTCAGAGCTCAGTTGGAATTCTATTTCCTGAGTTCTAGCTCCCCAATTAGCTGGCAAGAATATTTCAAACCTCTTCAAATCATAAACCTTCTGTAAATCCAGAACGACAGCATTTGGAAAGTTTTTGGACCCTCCATCAAAGAAGGTGTTTTTATCACCATCTACAACAGAACTAACTAATCCATATACTATGGCGTTTGTAGTTATTGGTTTTTTAAATGCTAAATTTACGCCTTCAATCTCGCTATTCTCGATTCGCCCCCCCATTACCTCAAGCTCGCCAACTTGTGCGAAGTTGCTATCCGCCGTATTGCTATAAAACTCCAGCTTGATGTGCTTCGCCTTCACTGGCTCATCTAACATTACGGTTACGATATTGCCATTCGTATCATTATTAAACAGATAAGCAGCCTTCTGAACTACCTGCTCAAAATCTATACCATTATCTGACTTTAAAACTCTGAACTCTTGAGTTCTGGGAGTCCATGCGACAACAGGCGGCAGCTTTACAGCTACAGAATGTATCATGAATGCTTCACCCAAATCAACAGATAACCAGTTGGGAACTGTAGCCGTAGCTGCTTTACCAGAGCGCCAGAATGTTTCTCTGTTTCCATCCACTGCGTTTCCTTTAATACCAAATCCCGCAGTCTCTGAATCCGCTGTCACCGTTTTGTTTTTGGAGAGATTAACTAATGGAACCCCTGACGTAGGAGTTATGCTGTCCAGCTTAAAGCCAACGGATTTCTCCTCCTTAACTAGTTTAAGTGTATCTCCGCCATTGAATCTAGCAACGACACGAGCCTCCTGCCATAAACCGTTTGTTTCATGAAGCTTAATGACTCCAAGCTTAGTATCACCATTATAGATGGCTACGCTTGTATCGGAATCGGCCTGATATTTCACTACAAGCCCATCACTAGAAATTATGTTGTTATATTCTGCAGTATCCTGAGCTTCATTAAATTCCACAAAAACCACAGAATTCTCTAATTTCACATCCACTCCTGATACAGAGCTGAAATACTCTGCTGGATACTCTACATTTAGCTGCATTTCTTTTCGAGGAGCAGGGTTAACGATAATTTCATTCCATACATTACTCTCCACTCCGTTACGTACAGCTACTACTGTTGCGTATACTTCCCCTTTCGCCGTTATGTAAGCCCTGTCAGAAGTTATACCTGTTATTTCATTCGTATAATTCCCTGAAGAATCTCCGTATTTGATCGTGTAAGAATCCGCACCTAAAACAGGTTGATAAATAATAATGGCTCCCCCACCAACTGGG
This sequence comes from Paenibacillus sp. J22P15, assembly GCF_056269345.1. NCBI lineage: Bacteria > Bacillati > Bacillota > Bacilli > Caryophanales > Paenibacillaceae > Paenibacillus > Paenibacillus sp. J22P15. The sequence goes on along the minus strand of NZ_JBWDNT010000005.1, from coordinate 369,727 downwards.
TTTGCAACCTTTACAAGAGGTGCTGCAGGTTTAGCTGAGGTTGTAAAGCTATATGCACCTGACGAGCTTTCTGTCCTCACGCGCTTAGCAGAATCATTTTCCTTGTTTGTTGCCGTAACACGCCAATAATAGGTGGTATCCGGCTTCAGAATATTTGATTCAAAGGTGTAAGCAGGTTGTGTAATGGTTTCACGTTTAAGTTCAATATTCTGAAAATCTTTATCGGTGGCTACTTCTAATTCATAGAAAAATGCACCTGGTTTTTTCTCCCAACGTAAGGTGTCTCGCTGCTCCATGATCGCATTATTAGCTGGGTAAAGGAGACTAAACTGAGCTGGTACACCATCTGCTGTAGTAGTTATAAAGCTGTGCGGTTCTCCGTTCATTGTTCTTGTGCCATTAGGATTAACTGCAGTAATCCTTGCATAATAGCGGGTAGCTGGCTGCAACTTTTCCTCTAGAATGATGCCGACAGTATTTACTGTGAATCCGTCGAATGGATTGGTGACTTCTTTAGTTAAAGAAATACTGGAAAAATCATACATAGTAGACAGTTCCAAAACATATTTCTCAACATTGCGGGATTTAGACCACAAAAATTTCGGTGATAGCGCAACATCAGTGGCACCATTAATAACTTGTAATAAAGTAAAGCTTCCAGGAACATCCGCGTTATTTTTCACCGTAAATGAATAGTACATATTGTTGAGCGGAGCTCGATCTCCATTAGAATTGTGAGCCTTAACGGTCCAATAGTACATATTATCCACGTCTAATAATTGATCAAGCGTGTGGCTCTCACTTGTAATCCCGGATTTTTCATACACAATATCGGTCATTTTCTTATTTCTTGCAACAGTTAGCGTATAAGAGATTGCCCCTTGGGATTTCTGCCACGAGAGCGTAGGGTTATTCGTTACAACTACATTGTCATCTGGTGATTTAAGATAAAAGTCGGAAGGAACACTATTATCGGTTTTGATTACCAACATATAAATGTCATGAGGCGCAAAATTTAAAGTAAGATTAGTGCCAGAAACGCTATCAATAAATTGGATGCCTTCATTTTCCGGAAGATCATTTATTCTGTCATTAATACGGGCTCCTTGATTAACCGCTTTTGTAATCTTATATTTATCTATCTTAACATTTCCGTTAAGTGGAAGATTTGAAAGTGCTAGATCCACTGTTTGTGCACCTGTATAACCTATCAACACTTTTGCTTCTCCTTTTTCCTGATCTACAGAAGCGATATATGGCTCCGTAGTATCATTTAGCACTCTTTCACCACTCATGGAACCGTATGCGGAGGTATGCCACCATTCCGGCAAGCGATAATTTGGATTTTCTTTCGTTTGATCGGTTCTTATCATATCGCTTAAACCATTAGGATAGTTCCAAATCCCTCGTACTGCTTCGTCAACACCGCTTCGGTCAAACTTGGCAATAATATCTAAATCATGCGCTCCATATTGCGAATCCCACGCATACTCCTCATAGTAAAATTTGGAGTTGCCCACGATCGGATACTCATCTATTTTCTTTCTTAGCGCATTCACAATTCCAGTTGCATCGTCCATAAAATGCCATGATAGAACTTCAACTGGGATCTCTCTCATTGCGTTATCTTCAATTAGCTTTAAAGCTCGATTTACAGCGGTTGGATCCTGTAACGAAGGACCGATCAGTCCTGCATTTGGAAGAATATCCTTAATGGCATACCATGCATTTTCATGCATGTTTGCATACAACGCAGGATCTGAATAAAATCCCCAATCTTCATTCCAAACATTAAACTCATCTACTGTCATATCATTATCTTTCACATATTGAGCTATATCCTTTACCCATTGCTTCCAAAGCTCCATATTTTTAGGACGCCCTTGACCAAGTCCAGTATTAGATACCCATGAAGGGTTATATGCCATAATTGGATAATAGTCTATACTAAGCTCATCTAGACGAGCTACCCCATCCTTCATCCGATCGAGCCGGTTGTTCTCGTTGGGAAGATAGTCTTGGGATCGTGCAGGACTATTGTCACCCGCGTGATTTCCCAGTAGGTTCTGTGTATCCATATCATCACGCACCATTCTTGCATGGAGAGGAAGTATTCTCCCATCTGGTATGTCCTCGTTAGGCGTGAGCAGGAATCCAACCTTAGGCTTCATTTCACCAACAGTCTTGCTAAAATCAATATTGATCACTTTGTTTGCCGCCTGAGTAGTTCCACTAAAAAAGTTTAAGCATAAGCTTACTGATAATGTAATCACTAAAACACGTTTAAACAACTGCATATTCTTTCCCCTCTCTTCGAATGCGAATAAATACAAACCAATCAATAATCCTAAAATCGAAGATTTTCCTTATGTAAACAGGAACACATCCGACTTAACAAGAAATTAGGCCCCCTTTCAAACAAAAGAGTTGTCATGCCTATAATTAACCAAAATATGGCAATCACCACCAAAAAAGATCGCCCTTTCTGTTAAATCGTAAGTAACATACTATCGATTTGAAAGAGGCGACCTCATGAAAAAATCTATCAGAGATTCAGATTGATCAGTTTAGCTATGAATTAGAACTTTGCACTATAACCAGTTGACTGCATACATCATTGAGAATAGCTTAGCCATATCATTTTTTTCCTCGTATTCATATTTATAAGAACTTGATCTCTTGCAGCGTCATGGCATACTTGCCTCCAGGGGGATTTGTCTCTTGTTCCCTTGTGAAATTTCCCGAATAACACAGCCACATCGTTCGACCATCCTCACTAATAAACTTAGAAGGAAAGTTCAGAAAATAAGCCTGAACACCGAACCTCTCCATGAAAGACACCATTTTCCAAGGACCTGTTAACTGATCCGCTTCCAATATGTACGAATCCATTGTTTGAGTAGTAGGCCAGCCATCCGTTACGCACATCAGATATTTTTTCAAAGGTGCATTGTAGGTGATCGTTACACAGCCACAGCGGTTATTCCAATCCACGATAGGTTGAATCCGCTGAAAATCATTCGTCCAGATCGGATGTCCTAGCTCATCATGCCCGGAAAAAAATTCATATTGTGACGGATCATTTATATTTTGGACACTTGGGAGCACCCTGATTAAATATATTTGATCACCTGTAATCCAGCTTAAATTAGCGAAGCGCGGCTTTTCATCCGATTCACTAGCCCCATGAGCGACCAGATAGGCATAACCGTCTGGTGAGTGTTCCATGTCCTTGCCAAAATCAACAAAATGCGGGGCACCAATTTTTATAGGCTCTCCTTGAAGTCCATTCTCTCCAAACAAAGCATTCTCAGGTGTATGAGGTGTTTCCACCCAGGTTTTCCCCATATCGGTGGAAATTCTAAAACCGACAAACGGCCCCAGCCAAGGCCAATTGTAGTTTTCTCCTTCGCGTATAACTTCATTGCTCGGCCCCAGACAATAGGTTCCATAGTACCAAATATTTTGATGAACCAGAGTCCCACATGGATATCTTCCTTTGTAAGGCTCAGGGGATGCTGCATGTACCCCGAGGTTTTCTACAGTCAAGTTCATCGGATCTTCGCCAATAATTTTAGCCTGTCCTGTAGAAGCCTTATCCCCGAGAGAGGGATGATCTTTGAATGAGAAACAATTCATATCCCCAATTTTCCCGTCCGTCCATGGTGAATATAAATTCCCGTCTGACGCCCATGAAGGATACCAAGTATCTGCATCTGTATATACCGAGTAACGTCCAGTAAAAGCTATATCTTTAAGCATGGCAGATTGTTCTAATGGACAATCCTCTGGCGTTTTTGCTGGCCAAATCATCAGTTTCTCTAGTTCGTTTGTCATAGCTAACATCTCCTATTTTTTTTAGTATAATTGGCATGTTTACATTAAGGTTTATTCTTTAACTGCTCCGGCAGCTATTCCACCTACGATATAGCGCTGAGTAAAAATGAAAATAAGAATTATCGGCAACGCTGTGACGCTAGACAAAGCCATTAACTCTCCCCAAGATGTACCGTGCTGACCTACAAATTCTCTCATTCCCAATGTAATAGGCCAATAATATTTGTTGTCTAATAAAGTAAATGAATAGAGGAATTCTCCCCAAGCAAACAAAAAACTAAAGGTACCACAGGTTAGAATACCTGGTTTTACTAAAGGCATAATAATTTTCACAAAAGTTCCCCATTTGGTGCAACCGTCTATAGAGGCGGAATCCTCCAGATCTTTTGGAATAGCTAGAAAAAATGTGCGCAGAACTAGAATATTAAAAGGAACAGACAAAGTCATATTTGTAATGATGACACTGAAATATGTATTTAACATATTAAATTTATTCATCATCATATACAGTGGAAGTGCAAGACTATTGCTTGGAAACATTTGTACCACCAATACGATGAATAACAACATCGGAGCCAACTTTAAATTTCTTCGCGCTATACCATATGCCGCCGGCACCGACAATAGCAATGCCCCTAGCAATGCACCACAGCTAATAATTGCACTGTTCTTCATATAGGAAGTAATTTGATAATCGCCACTGAATATATTCAAATAAGAGCCCCAATATATAGACTTGGGTAATAAAATTTGATGAGAGCTGAATATTTCTTCACCGGACTTCAAGGATGAAATAACCATCCAATAAATTGGGAATAAGAAAATTAAAGTAACGGCTAATCCTGCTAACGATACTAACCATCTTTTCTTCATGGCTACATCACTTCCTCTCTACTAGCAATGAGCAAGTAACCAAGGCCCAAGAGACCGATAACGACAAACATCAAACTGGAAGCCGCAGCGCCCTCGCTGAAATGATAAACTTTAAAAGATAAATCGTAAGCATAATAAGGCAATATCAGTGAAGAATTAGCGGGGCCTCCCGCTGTCATAACATAAATCAAATCAAACACCTTGAAACTATAAATAAATCCAAGCATTAACAATATAAGAATGGTCGGCTTCATGAGTGGTAAGGTAATAGTCCAAAACCGCTTCATTCTAGTTGCACCGTCAATATCCGCAGCTTCATATACCGATGTGGGTAAACCCTGTAATCCTGCAAGTAAAATGATCATATTAAATGGAATCCCTATCCATATATTCGCAATAATAACGCCGAGAAGTGATGTTTTGGGATCAGACAGCCACAATATTGGCTCGTTGATCATTCCAAATTGGATAAGAATCTGATTAATAATACCGATATCACCGCTCATCATCCATTTAAAAACTACACCCGTAATTAATATCGGTGTCATCCATCCCAGTAGAATAATAGATCTCATCCATTTGTGCCCAGGGAAGGCTATATTATAAAATAAAGCTAAACAGAATCCGATAACAAGCTGAAAAAATAAGCACATTACAGTAAAAATAATCGAATTTTGAGTAGCATCTCTAAACAAAGTATCCTCGAGTAGCGTCTTATAATTATTAAATCCAATAAAACGCTGTTCACCATGTGATAAATTAGAAAGAGTAACATCTTTAAAACTCAATATGAGATTGTAAACTACGGGATAAATCATAGTAATCAGTATAAATATGAAGGCCGGCAGTATGAAGCTATAATCTAGGAAACCTGAGGTATACTTATGTAGCCCCTTAGAGAAGGAGGGTGATTTATTATTATCCATATACTGCTACTTCTCCTTTATAATAATTATTATTTAGGAAGACCCCCCGGATATATTTGACATACCCAGGGGAAATCTCTTACTCGACTAGCAACGGTTTAATTATTCCAGCTGCCTTCTTTAAAGCCTCTTCAGGTGTTTCCTTTCCTATTAATGCTTCCGCAATAGCTGTTTGAATCGCTGCAGACATATCGTTATACTTTGGTCCGTAGGCACGCGGTTTTGCTACTTCAAGCAAATCAATGAATACTTTGTTGATAGGATCATTTTGATAATAATCTTCCTTAGCCAAATCCTTTCTTGCAGGGAGCATTCCCCCATCCTGCATAAAGCGATTTAAATTTTCAGCTTGCATAATCCAATCTACAAACAGCCATGCTTTCTCAACATTCTTACCCTTTCCAACCGCGAAGCTTTCTCCACCTAAGATTGAAGAACCTTGTTTGTCCATCGGAATTTTAGCTACTCCCCAATTGATATCCGTTGCTTCCTCCTTAAGATTAGGGATTTGCCACGGGCCGTTAATCATCATAGCCGCTCTTCCAGATTTAAAAGCGTTATTCACATCTTGCTGTGTCCATGTTACAACTTCCTTAGACATAGAGCCTTGATCAATCATATCCTTCTGAACTTGCAATGCTTTGGCGGCATTCGGATTATCAAGTGTTGCTAAGTCCTCTCCTGTCGACCACAAGAACGGCAGCCATTGAAAGACACCTTCTTCAGTTGGTACAGACGAGACTGCCAGGCCAAAACGGTCTTTAGTCGAAACTGCATTAGCCATTTCCTTTAACTCTTCCCATGTTTGCGGAGGCGATGGAATCAAATCTTTATTATAAAATAGTGCTAAATCATTCGCATAAATTGGAAGTCCATAAAATTTATCATTGTAAATATGTGCATCACGTACACCATCGAATAGCTGGTCTGTCATTCCCCATTTATTTACCTGCGCCGTAATATCCTCGATAATTCCAGCTTCCGCATATGTAGCTGTATCGTTATTTCCATATACGAGCAAATCCGGTAAATTGTCTTTTCCTGTAGCCGAAATCATTAGTTTCTTGGTGTATTCACCATTAGGTACATAAGTTATTTCTACCTTCACATCTTTTTGGGAGTTATTAAACTCATCCGTATATTTTTTCATTACGTTCTGAAGATCACCGTCCCAATAATACCAAAGATTCACTGTAGTAGGCTCTCCACTGCTTTCACTACCTGTAGCCTCGTCTTGCTTTGTATTACAAGCTGCAAGAATATTAACTAAAAGACAGAATAACATCGTCAAATTTAACATTTTTATCATTCGTTTCTTCATTCGTAACCCTCCATTGTTTATTTTGATGTACGTTGATCAATTTGACGAAAAAAAAATATATTAAACTTTTTTTCTCCTTCCAATGAAATTTAATCCATTTTTGACTATCGTTGATCAATTGTATCTTATATCTGAAATTCACGATTGTCAACGCTTACAAAAAAATAATTCAGAATCTTCAAAAATGGATCTTGACCTTTTTTTCACACAGAAGTGCCATTAAATATAATATTTCGCATTAAATTTTGTCACTATTTCTAATTTTATATTATTTAATTTACTAATTTCTTGGCCGCATAGAAACTCAAACATATAACGGGTTGCCAAATAGCCTTGATTGATCGGATCTTGACAAATGCTCGCTGTAATAATATTCTGCTGCAATAAATCAAAAATTTCTTCGTTCATATCATGACCAACTAACAATGGAAGCTTTGCCGATCTAGTTTTTTTCAGTAGCAGCGCAATATTGCTAAGCTCCCCTAATGCTGCATAAATCCCATCGACCTGATTAATTGGTTGCTGAATTTTGGTCCAAGCCCCCTCTAAATCCATATGATCCAGCTTTAGCGGACCTACAACCTCTATATCCGGATACTCTGCAATAGCTTCTTGAAATCCGATCATTTTTTGTTGGAATTGGTAAATATCCTCTCTCTCCAAAATCATCGTAATCTTGCCTTTCCCTCCCATTAACTTGCACAACAGATCAGTTGCTAACCTTCCTGCTTCCCGCAGATCCGTTCCCACAAAGAATGCACGCTTCTCACAAAATGAATCTGTATTGAATGTACTGACCGGGATGCCCAGATTTACGCCGTACTCGATCAATTCTGTCATTGCATTTGATTCATCCGCAGATAAGATCAGGGCTTGAACCTCCATACTGTCAATAACGGCTTTTATCATTCCAATTTGATCCTTAACATCCGTATCCGTAAGACGATACGTTTTTAATTCAAGACCAAAATCTTTAAGCTCTTCAAAAGCTTTATTCACACCAGCTTCAATTTGTCCCCAAAAATATTGAGGGTACACCGGGAAAATTACGGCTATCGTCATCTGCATTTTTTTTGACAGAAAGCTCGCCGATTTGTTAGGAACATAATCCAGTTCCTTTATCCGTGCCATTACTTTATCGTAAGTTGCTTTCTTTACATTACTTCTGTTATTAAGCACTCTATCCAAAGTAGCAGTTGAAACGCCTAACTCTTCTGCTATCATTTTTGCAGTTAATCTTTTATCAGATTTCATATTCGCACCTCTTATATAATTTGTTGGATTAGAACATTCATCGTTGTAAATACCATTATGATTAACGTTAATCATTAACTTAATATTAATGTATTTTATAAAATAATCAAGATCATTGAGCCACTCTGTTACATCTCATCCATTCTTTAACACCATCAATATTAAACAAGCAAATCCAATGTGATTAACATAATTTAGTTAAACTCCCCCTTGATTGAATTTACAAAATGTTCTATATTTATTTATGTGCTCGAGCACATAAAGTAAGGAGAGACATAAATGACAGTTACTATACGGCAAATTGCCGAGAAAGCGGGAGTATCCAGAGGTACGGTCGATCGGGTTTTAAACGGAAGGACTCGCGTAAAATCTGAAGTTCGAGAAAGAGTAATTGCCATTGCCAAAGAAATGAATTATGTTCCGAACGTAGCCGGCAAGGCATTGGCGTATAGCAAGAAGCCTGTATTGTTTGGCATTGTCATGCCTCCTCAGAATATCCGCTTCTTCGATGAAATACGCAGGGGCATTCATACAGCAGCCGAAGAACTCAAGGATCTTGGCATACGACTTGAATATCATTATGTGGACAACAAAAAACCAAAAGAAGGCGCTGCTGCTATCCAAAAGCTTGTAAAGGCAGGGGCTAATGGAATCATGTTTGCGGTGATGGATGACGAAATCATTCGCAACAGCATCGATATGGCCGTCGAACATGGCGTTCCGGTCGTCACCTTTAATTCGGATGTCGAGAACAGCAAGCGAATTTGTTTTGTCGGCCAAGACCTCTATAAAAGCGGAAAAGTAGCCGCAGGTTTAATGAGCAGAGTTGTGCCGGATCGCGGGAAGGTATTGATCTTAACGGGAAATCTGAAGTTTCACGCTCATCGTTCCAGAGTAGAGGGTTTTAAGCAAATTGTGGCTGAATACAACAATAGCCTTGAGATTGTCCAAGTAATTGAAGGGTTCGACCATTATTCGGATACCTATTCACAGATGGATAACGCATTGAAGACGCATTCAGATCTCGCAGGCATCTATATGGCAACCGGTTCTATCAGCGCTTGTCTTGAGGCCGTCAAGCACAATGGGAAAGATGGGAAAATACGAATCATCTGTAATGATCTGCTGCCCGAGATCGAGCAAGGAATGCGGGACAATATCATTGACTTCACTATCGTCCAAGATCCGCAACAGCAAGGATACCGCTCATTACGCATCCTGTATGATCTAATATTCACGGGGAAGCAGCCGGAAATGGAACATTATTATACGCCAACACACATATATATCCCTGAGAGCCTATGAGGCTTTCTTCTCGTTCATTTGTGTGCCCGTGCACACTCTGATATCCTTTTTTTTTCATTTGTGTGTCCGCACACGCAAAAAATAAATAAACAGGAGGAACAGTTATGGCATTCATCAATCAAAAAAGGGATTATAGTCTGACAGGCGATGAAAACAGGCGCGCTCAAGAAAAAGGGTTAGCTTCAGCTGAATGGTATGCAAGCCCAATTCCAAGAAGCAAAATGAAGGAATTAATGAAACGAAAGAATGGCCCCGCCATTCGAGATACAATTATTTGGTTTGGCTCACTCGCTGTGCTGGGGTATCTAGCTCTTCTATCTTGGGGCACATGGTGGGCTATTCCCGCATTTTTGGCATACGGGATTATGTACGCATCACCGGGAGATTCAAGATGGCATGAGTGCGGACACGGTACGGCGTTTAAGACGCCGTGGATGAACGAAGTTATTTATCAAATCGCTTCATTCATGGTGCTCCGCTCGGCAACGCCATGGAGATGGAGCCACGCACGTCATCATACAGATACGATTATCGTCGGTCGCGACCCTGAAATCATAACCGAGAGACCCCCGATCTGGAGAATTCTTCTGATGCAAATTTTCCATTTATATGGCGGACCAGTCGAAGTGAAACGATTTGTGCTACATACATTCGGCCGATTAGATGTGCAAGAAAATGAGTATATTCCTGCTTCCGAGAAGCGGAAAGTGTTCTTTGAAGCACGTATATATATGCTGATCCTCTTAACGGTGCTTGCCGCATGCCTATTTACTGGCAGTATTCTGCCTGCCATGTTCATTGTCTTGCCTTCTTTCTACGGGAATGTTTTGGTGATATTATTCGGCATGACGCAGCATCTAGGTCTCTATGAAGATGTGCTGGATCACCGATTGAACTCCCGCACGATTTATATGAATCCAATTTTCCGATTTCTCTATTGGAACATGAATTATCATACCGAACATCACATGTTTCCTATGGTTCCGTATCATGCGCTTTCCAAGCTTCATCAAGAGATGAAGACCGACTGCCCGGCAGCATGTCCAAGCTTTGTGGCGGCGTTGAAAGAAGTTATTACCGCGCTACGTCGACAAAAGGACAATCCGGCATATGTCGTGGTGAAACCATTGCCAAGTACCGCGCGGCCTTATCAATATGGTATCGATAATGATCTTAATTTAGGAGGAAAAACGTCATGAGCACAGAAGAATGGGTTGAAGCTTGCGAAGTAGATGACATCGAGAACGAGGATGTCATCCGCTTCGACCATGGGAATCGGACATTCGCGATTTATCGCACGGACAAGGGAACTTTTTTTGCATCCGATGGCTATTGCACGCATGAGAAATTCCATCTGTCAAACGGATTGGTGATGGGAAGCGTCATCGAATGTCCCAAACATAACGGCCGATTCGAAATACCGACTGGTACCGCCAAGCGTGCGCCCGTATGCGTCGATCTTAAAACATACCCCGTCAAAATAGTTGAAGACAAAGTATTTATTCTAATCTGATTATCAAGATAAGGAGCATATTAATGAATAACTATGGAATGGTTATTGTTGGTTCGGGGGAGGCTGGAGCACGCGCTGCCGTAGAACTACGAACGCAAGGATGGTCGGGGCCGATCACGATAATTGGAGATGAGAAATGGCATCCTTATGAGCGTCCACCGATGTCCAAGCAACAGTTGACTGCTGAAGAACAGCCTGCGCCGGTTACGATATTGGATCAAGCGAGAATGGAGCAATATAATATCCGCTTTCTCTCCGGCAGCACGGCAGTCCGAATCGACCGCTCGAGTCATTTTGTTGAACTGGCTAGCGGCATTCAGGTTCGCTACGAGAGGCTGCTGCTCGCCACAGGTGCCAATCCGAGAAAGCTGATCGTGCCTGGAACTGGCGTAGATGAGATACTCTATCTCCGCCGGTTCGCGGATGCGCTGAACATTCGCAATCGGTTGCAACCGGGTCACCGCGTGGTCATTATCGGCGGTGGGTTTATCGGGCTCGAAGTCGCGGCCAGCGCAATTTCTAAAAACTGTAGCATTACGCTCATTGAGGTCGCACCGAGAATTCTTATGCGTGGCGTTCCGGAGGAAATCGCCGTCATCGTAAAAGAGCGCCATCGCGCCGCAGGTGTCGCTTTTCAAATCGGAGTCATGATCGCAAGCATCGATCGAGAGGAAGACGAATATGCGATCAAGCTGGTAGACGGAACCGAAATACGTTGTGATACGATTATCGCTGGCGTCGGATCGGTTCCCGAAACTGCTCTAGCATCAGCTAGTGGGCTCGCAATCGAGAATGGTATTCAAACAGACGAGTTTCTCGCAACCGGAGATTCGGACATCTATGCGGCAGGTGATTGCTGCTCGTTCCCACATCCGCTATATGGAGGTCGGCGAATCAGACTTGAAGCTTGGCGCAACGCGCAAGATCAAGGAACGCATGCAGCAGGCAACATGCTGGGCGCATCGGTTCGCTACGCCGCTGTTCCCTGGTTCTGGTCTGATCAATACGATCAAACGCTGCAAGTGGCGGGGTTGTCCGATGGTGCTAGCGAGATGGTGCTTCGCGATCTCGGCGAATCGGGAAAGCTCTTCTTTCATATGGCCAGCAACGGGCAGTTGATAGCCGTTAGCGGTATCGGACCGGGTGGGAGCATCGCCAAAGACATTCGTCTCGCCGAAATGCTGATTGAAAAGCAAGCGCGGCCTGATCTACTCGAGTTGGCAGATCCCGGAAAAAAGCTAAAGGATATCCTTCGGCTTTCGTAAATTGAAGATGATCTTTTTCTGAGTACGCTGTATCCCCAATAACAGTCCCAATTTTTCGTCCCCATCACCAATAAATGGAGGAGACTTATTGATAATAATCCAAACTTAAAGTGATGAAAACCCTTGCTATGCAGGGGTTTTCATCACTTTAAGTTTGGTGGAGCCTCCTGCCGAGACCTCATCTATTTTGTAAGCGTTATCATTTTTTGACTAACAACTAGGTTAAGCGGTTTACCTGTTTGTTCCATTGTAGCACTGCTCGGCTTTAATCGAAATACTTTTCATATTCAAGAACTGTAAAAATACGAAAAATAATAGAGATTCACTTGATAAAAGTTATTGACATACAAACTGTCCCAATGCTATATTGTGCATGCACAACATGCACAATTTTTGAAATGGAGGTTGGCGATATGCTTGCTTTAGATATCAAAAATTTAAATAAAAAATATGAACATTTTCATTTAAAAAACGTATCTTTTCAACTGGAAAAGGGTTATATTATGGGATTTATTGGAGCCAATGGTGCGGGGAAAACAACCACCATCAAATCCATCTTGAATTTGATACGTATGGATAGCGGTGAGATTCATATTTTAGGCAAGAACATGGTCGAGCATGAAGTTGAATTGAAACAAGAGATTGGCGCTGCATTTGGAGACATCAACTTTTATACGCGCAGTAAAATCAAAACGTTAACGAATGTGATCAAAAGGTTCTATTCGAATTGGGATGATGAAACCTATTACAAGTATTTGAGAAAATTCAACTTGATTGAAGACAAAAAAATAGCTGAATTATCAACTGGCATGAAAGTAAAATACAGCTTGGCCCTTGCCTTATCACACGGCGCAAAGCTTCTTATTCTGGATGAACCAACTAGCGGACTTGATCCGATTGCCAGAGACAGTCTTCTGGATATTTTTCAGGAGCTGGTGCAAGATGGCGAGATCAGCATCCTGTTTTCAACTCATATCACCTCCGATTTGGAAAAATGTGCAGACTATATTACCTATATCCATAACGGACAAATTATCAACAGTGCTGAAAAAGAACAATTTATTGATACGTATCGCTTGTTGAATGGTAAGAAAGAGCAATTGGATATAGTTAAAAACCAACTAATCGCCTACAAAACAAATTCTTTTGGCTTTACAGGCTTGATCCATACAAAAGACTTTGATCCATCATCAGATATTAAAGCATCCATACCGAATCTTGAGGAGATTATGATCTACTGCTCGAAAAAGGAGGATATGCATGTATAACTTATTAATGAAAGAATTAAAGTTAGGCGTAAGTCCTTTCTTTTATGTCATGCCTTTTTTGACAGGCGCCTTAATGCTAATTCCCGGATGGTTATATTTTCTGGTCCTCCTTTACTTTTGTTTTATTACGATACCGAACATGTTTGCAGGCTATAAAACTCAGAACGATTTAATATTTTCAAGTATGATGCCTGTAGCCAAAAAAGACATTGTAAAAGCAAAGGTGTCCGTTATTGTAATCCTGGAATTACTGCATATTGTTGTTGCTATGATCTACGGCGTGATAACGCTGCGTTTGTATCCGAATATGCAATACCTTTTCTTCGCCCCCTCCTTTGGTTTCTGGGGACTCTGTTTCGTCATGCTGGCGATTTTCAACATTATCTTTATATCCATGTATTACAAGACGGCGTATAAATACGGCGCGGCAGCATTTGTATCCATTGCAGCTGCTATGCTGTTTGCCGGGGGTGCAGAATGGCTCGGCATACAAAATTCATTCGTGTTTGATCTTCTCAAAGGTACTGGCGCGGACAATTTGGCCATTCAACTATCCATCCTGATCACGGGCATCGTTATATTTGCGATATTTACGATAATCGCTTATTATATTGCCAACAAAAGGTTTGAGAAAGTGGAAATATAATGAACATAGCGATTTCGAACACATCTGATAAACCCATTTATCAACAACTTTTTGAACAAATCAGCGCACAAATTCTCAAGGGCGAACTAGAAAATGGATATAGTTTACCACCCATACGACAAGCGGCTACGGAGCTTCGTGTTAGTATCATTACCGTTAAGAAAGCGTGGGAAGAACTCGAACGACATGGTTTGATTTACACCGTAACCGGCAAAGGATGTTTTGTCACTGATCTCTCACAAGGTGAGATGCTTCAAAAACGTAATGAAATGATCCTGAAGCAGATGGTTATTGACACTTCGTATTACAAATCCTTTGGCCTCACGATCGAGGAAGTTTTTGAGCTTCTGAAGGAAGTTTATTGAAAATATAGGGGGCCGTCTCAAGTTAATTACGATTGAATCGCCTTGAACTATCACGAAAACGGCCCTGCAGGTCTAAGCCCGCATGGCCGTTTTTGGATTTTTATCGATCGCTAATTTCTTCAGTTGCTTTGACTTTTTCCAGATGGGGTTTCAGGCACCGGGGTCGGTCTTACTAAAACTATTGCGAGTGCCCAAAACTTCTTGTTGCGTTTCATATTTCTGCAGGCGAGGAAGCAGATCCTTTCGCACCTCGCGCACGGTTTTCTTAAGCTGCTTGTCCTTCTAGGTTTCATCGAGCTTAGCCTCGAGTTGTTGAACAGCCTGTTCTAGCTTTTCACTGGTACTTCCATTCTAATAAGGGCAGGTTTCTTTTGCTTTAAAATTATCAAGGTTCAACCAAACGGAGCAAGTCGAATGATTCTGGAGAAGCGCCAGCGGTCGCCTTTGTTCGTGGATTCCTTCCTCGGCTAATTCATTCCAGGAATCCGCGAACAACAGCGATCGGAAGAACATTCGACTGTGTAGTGAATTTGGGAACCAAATTTGTTCTGAATAATATGGGGCTATCCCATCGTCATCTTTGATGACTTTTGAGACAGCCCCATTTCTCTGAAAACGACCAATACTACATAAATAGATCTAGAAACTAGATCTATCATGCTGCCTATTCCGCCATTGCGCCTCTAAAGCGCCGGATTATAAGAAATAGGTCTAGAAACTAGACCTATTTCCCTGGAAACAGCCAATTCTACATAAATAGATCTAGATTCTAGATCTATCATGCTGCCTATTCCGCCAACGTGCCTCTAAAGCACCGGAATACAAGAAATAGGTCTAGAAACTAGACCTATTTCCCTGAAAACAACCAATTCTACACAAATAGATCTAGAAACTAGATCTATCATGCTGCCTATTCCGCCAATGTGACTCTTAAGCGCCGGATTATCAGTTACCTCTACTTTAGGGACAGCCCCTTTATATAGAAATCTCGTTAAATCTAGCATGATATATATTTTATAGCTCTCCGTTTGTTTAGGGTACTCTGTAACCATCCAATACAAGGTCCTGTTAACACCACCGATAACACCGTCACAATACCGACGACACCTCCCAGTGAAAGTCCGATCACCGTATATAACGCATCAGTGAATATCCGAATTCGCTTGTAAGGAATACGTGTCATATCTGAGATGATAAGGCCTACGCTATCAGCAGGACTCGCGCCGAGCTGGGGAGAAATATAGAGATATACTCCGAAAGACAAAAAGATTGTGCCCGTAAACGCTATAACCAGCTTCAACCACAGTGACAGATCTGTACCGATATGCGGTCCGATCAGATAGTTGAAAAAATCCAACATCGGGCCGCACAGGATTAACGACAGGAAGAGAGAAACATTAATATATTTCCTCTTAAAGATGACTAGAAGAATGACAATGATCGAATTCAACAGCAAATTTGCTTGCCCATAACTAATTCCTAGCCGCTTATGCACAGCTATTGCGAACACCTGGTACGGGTCTGCACCCATGTTGATCTTATAGAACAGGGAAGCACTAAAACAAGTAATGGCAATACCTAGGATGCTAATCAAAACTTTGATGATATATTTTTTTGTGAATGCTCTTTTCAATGCACCCTTACCGTCCTGTCATAAGAGAAATAAATGATTACCAAATGTAAAATCCGTTTTCTTTTAACCGAGTAATTGCTTCTAACAGGAAGTAATCACCATAAATAATAGGCACATGCGTTTCTTCTTCACGATGATAGGCTACAGTACCTCCACCAACGATGCCGTCCGTTTCTACGTTCCAGTCGCAATAGTTTTCTTCGATCGCTCTTAATATCGATAGAGCACCATTGATATATAGTTGTTTCTCGTAAACTTCTACATGCTTACTGAGCTCCAGCATTCCGCAGGCTGCGCATACACCTGCAGTTGTATCCCACTGCTCTGGCTGTGTTGGAGCTCGGAAATCCACACGGGGAATATATCCCGTTTGCGAAACATTAGCTAGAAAATAATGTGCTATACTCTTTGCAATATCGAGATAACGTTGATCACCTGTATGGTTGTAATTCATAGAAAATCCGTAAATCGCCCATGCCTGCCCCCTTGACCATGAGGAACCTGAAGCATAACCTTGCCCAGTTGGATGCTCGAGAAATTGACCATTCATGGGATCCAGCACTGCGATATGATGAGCGGAACCGTCCGGACGAATTAATAGTTTAATCGTAGTGTCGATATGGCTATTCGCGATATGCGTATATCTCGGATCCTGACTTTCCTCTGCTGCCCAATACAATAAGGGAAGATTCATCAAGCAGTCGATGATCATCCAGCCTGGGCGATTCTCGTTCCAAGCCGATATATATCTACCATTTAAGTTGTATCGTCCAGTCAATAGATTGGCGGCGTGCAAAGCACGCAGCTTAGCCGTTTCGTTGCCAGTCAAACGATAATTCGCTACAGCAGTATGCAGCCACATAAAGCCTACATCGTGGTGCAAGCCATTAAATTCGATCATAGCAACATCCAAGCGCTGCTCTACACCAACCGCTGATTTTCGATATTTTTCATCGCCGGTAGCTGCATACATCTGCCATAGAATTCCCGCCCAGAAACCATTCGTCCAAAACGAAATATCTTGCTCACCATAGTCTATATACTTTCCCTCGATAGCGATGTAGGGAATTTTATCTCCCATACGATCACATTCCTCCGAGATTTTAGCTAGGAGCTTCTCGTAAACATTATTGACCCATTCTCTTTCGGATGAGCTGATAGAATAAGACATGTTTCGCATCCTTTTCAATTCAAAATGTAATCAACCTTTTTATTTCTTTGGTTTTAGTAAGCACTGTGTGCTATTCTTCATACAAACGGATTAAATATTTGCCAATGTCTGCTACATGTGCAGTCATTGATTTACGAAGCTCGACCGGCAATGGACTTGAAAAAGCTTGTATTTCGTAAGTGAAATCCCCTTTATAGTTGATTTCTTTAAGAACACGCATCATTTGATGCCAATCTACGTGGCCATAAAACGGTGCCAAATGCTCATCTGCATGACCGTGATTGTCTGCAATATGAGTCGACTTAAGTCGTGATCCAATCTTGCGCAGCTCGGCAGCTTGGTCTCTTACACTAAGGTTAGCATGTCCGAAATCCCAGCATATACCTACGTTTGGACGATTAAAGGCATCCGCTAGCTCCGCCAAATCTTCTCCATTACAAGCATATACATATTCATTGTCCCATTGCACCATATTTTCAAATGACAACCCGTAACCTAGCTTTGCAGCCTGGTCCAGCATCGGACCATAATAGTCCAAATTCAGTTGCATATAATCCTGTCTGGAATAAGTCGGCATGTGCTGATGTAATGGGTGAGTTACTGCCCATTCTGCTCCAAGAACACCCGAGCACACGATAGAGCGCTGTACAAGTTCTCTTTCCCAGCCATGATCCGTAATTCGTGGATCATTTGGATCGTACATATGCAGATGAGTTTGAGAGAAGGTTACACCCAGCTCATCTGCAAATTTTTTGAATTTACATATATACTCATACCAGTCATCTTGTGCAATCGGACGACCTGGTCTACCTTGATCGCAGAAGTTATAATCCAGAACCTTAAAGCCCGCTTCTAGACATTGCTCTAGACAGCTTTCAGGTGAAATAACGCCAAACTCGTCATATACTTTGTCCAATAGATTTGTTGAAGTGGATAAACGCATAGTATAGTCCTCCTTATATTTAGAAAAAAAAATGAATGCGAACCTGACAGCTCTTGCTGGGGTATGCATTCATTATTAAAGATATCGTCGATAGGAACAACCTTGAAAATCAATGTTCTATCACCATAATTATTTAATATCAAATTCCGTTCCAAAATTCATTTTTTACAGTGATCAGATCAACTGTTTTGTTACAGATTCTGTATCGTCCGTCCGATGAATCGGCAGGTTAACCATAATCCTTGTACCTTCTCCTAACTTAGAGGTAATATTCACACCATAGTCCTCGCCGTAATATAGCTTTAAGCGATGATGTACACTTGCAACACCAAAGTGCTTCCTGTTTACATTAATATCATAATTACGCACATAATCCATTAACGCATCCACCGCCTCCTCGGTCATCCCAATCCCATCATCCTCCACTATGCACAAAAGCTCCTGCCCTTTCGTATATCCCCTAATCGTAATATGTCCTTGCTTCCGACCCTTGAAGCCATGCTTAAAGCAATTTTCCACTAGCGGCTGAATAATAAATGAAGGCACCATTTGCTGCTGAATCTCTATCTGAAACTCTATAGAAAACGTGATAAGATCGTCCTTCAAGAACGATTCCAGCTTACAATAAGCGATCAACTCAGCCCACATATCCGAAACGGCAATAAACTCTTTACTCTCATGAAGTGTATGATGCAGAAACCTCGAGAAATCTTGAATAATGTCAGTAGCTTTGTTGTAGTCTTTAAACTTCATTGTCCAAATAATAGAATCTAAAATATTGTAAATGAAATGTGGATTAATGCTGTTGCGATATACACGCAGCTGCGTTTCTTTCTTATATAACCCTGCCTTATAAACCTCGTCAATTAAGTGGTCAATACGCTGGACCATGTCATCTAAGCTCTGAAACAAAAAGGAAAACTCATCCTTTCGGTCCGTTTTAAAAATCACTTTTTCATTGCTGTTCTGACGATACTTTTTGATCATGGCAGAAAGCTGATAAATCGGAGCTGTTACGTGATCTAACTGTCGATAAAGAAAGATCAACATAACGACAGAAAACACGAATGCGATGACGAGAAGCAGTTTTCGAATTTCATAAATACCAGAGAATACCTCTTTCTCGAGCAGCAGTTTCGTATATTTCCAGCCGTATTTTTCGGACTCGCCGCTAATGACAATATACGGCTGATCATCAATCGTTACTCTCCCTCCAGAAGATACCTCCTGAATCTTCACCATAACCGCTGCTGGATCATCGTTATTGCTATTGACGACAACCTGATTGTTTTGATCACTAATGATTTGGATCGAGTGAGGGTATACATTATCTTTCACTAAAATCTCCTTAAACGAGTATTGCAGCATATTCACAGATAGCAATGCTACACTATCTTCAAAATAATTTTTCTTTACACGTCCGGCAAGCGCTGTTAGAGAAGCAACGCCCGTAGTAAGATCCCGGGTATGAATCAGCCCTGGTTTTTTCAGCTGTTCTCTAGTGAAGCCCTCTACCCAATAGCCGCTATTGTGCTTCAAAATACTAGATTCCTCTGTAGAAACGATCACACCGCTGCGAATATCCTTTAAATAAATGGAGTACACATTGTAATTCGTTGAAAACAACATATTTTCCAGCTTAGTTAAAATTCGTTTATAGTTAATCTCATCTGGCTCTTTGGCTAATTCTTTAATGATTTCTTCATCAAAAGCAATGGCATAGTATGCCTGATCCAAATATTTAAACTTATCATCAATCTGTTTAATCGCAAAGTCGATCTCCAAATTTGCAGTATGAATGGCTTTTTTTTGCAGGTCTGATTCGATTATGTTATAGATAATGATGCCCGAAATAGCCATTGCAATAGTAAAAAAAGCAATAATGGTGAAGTAGGTTTTCCATTTGATAGAATGTAACATAAGTGCTCCTTGCCGCTAACCGACATCAGTTAAATTTTTATTCTGATACTCCTTGGGCGTCATTCCCATATACTTTTTGAAAAGAAAATAGAAATTTTTCTGTTCCAGTCCTATTTGAGCACAAACATCACCAATTTTGGCGTGAGGAATAGACAGATGCTTCTTTGCCAGTTCAATCCGGTAAAGATTCATATATTCCGTATAGCCTATTTTGTAGTCCTCCTTAAAAGCTTTACTCAAATAGACATAACTTGTATTTAATTCATTAGCAATAAACTTTAAACTTAAACCTACCTCTTCAATGTGATCCAAGGAATAAGATAGTGCCAGCTTTACAATCGGGCGTATTTTTTGTGTTTTATTTTTTTTAACCTCACTCGAAATAGACCTCATACGCTCTTTCATATAACTTTGCAGCTCTGAAAGACAAGTAATGAGCTCGAAATCTGCAAGAACGGCCTCAGGTGTAAGAGCAGTATCGACCGACAGCTCTAACGTTAATCTGGAGATGCTTTCGCTGCACTGATTGATCATATGAGTGATGCTGCTGTTAACGTCCCTCCACCTCGTAGACATCTTGTCGATGTATTCTGCCGCCTCATCATCCCATTCCGCTTCCATACATTTGATTAAATAAGAAGTATCCAGATAGAGCGTACTGTCCTTCCTCTTTTCAACATGCAGGTCTTCCCGTATTTCTTCATAGAAGGTGATCATATTTAAACTGTGCAGAAATCCATAACGATAGGACTGCAGTGCACTTTCGTATGATTCTTTCAGCTCGGCAGGTGTATCAGCTTTTATTCCTACGCCAATGCGAACCTTTTTGCTGAATTTAAAGATTTTGTAAAGGTCTTCAAAATATAATCGGTCAAGAGGCTTGTCCTCAAAGATGATCCCGGTAAGCAAAGTCCCGCATTGCAGCAGCATGATCTTCATGCCTGAGCTGGCAACCTCTTCCTTCAATCTGCGCATAGAGATTCGTTCTCCATACCCCCGAATTACAAATGCAGTAGCTCGAGTAAAGTCCAGCTCGCTTTGTAACGTTTCAAATGCTTGCTCAAGCATGGAAGGATCTAATGCTCTATTCATGAAATAGGCTTCCATCGTAGTTGAAAGCTCCTGTAAAGTTACTAATGTAGCAAGGGCATGAACCTCACGTTCCTTCATGATTTGATGAGTCGCATGACGTACTTTGTCCAGCAGCTCCTCCTCTGCAATTGGCTTTAGCACATAGGAGAATACACCTAATTGAATCGCCTGATGGGCATAGGAGAATCGCTCGTATGCGCTAATAATAATGATCTTCGTCTGTGGCATTCGCTCATGAATATATGCTGAAAGCTCCATCCCGTTTCCGTTCTCCATCTCAATATCTGTAATGACAATATGGGCCTTATTGCGACTTAAAAAATCAATCGCCGACTGCCCGCTTTCAAAGGCTCCTATAACACATGCGTTAATGGATGCCCAATCTATGAGCTGGACAAGCCCTTCCCGGGTTATTTTCTTGTCCTCTACGATTACAATATCAAACATTACCTTTTCCTCCGATCGAATAGCAATAGAAATGACCCTGACAAGAGGATCATCAATTTAGTATACAACGCAACATAACACAATCTATGCATACCTTTGTAAACGCAGTGTAATTGTTTTTAAAGCGCTTTCAACAAGTCGGTTGATTTTCAGGATGTTACGTTAATGTTGTGGATTGTGAGGGCAAAAGGCAATTTGTTAAGCTTCAAGTGAAAAGTCGGGGAAGCAAATACAACAGAGGAGATGGAAGTTATACGTACGAGCAAATCTGAGGCATACCTATCCTTACAAACACCAAAATCGAAAGCAGCTTCAATCTTAAGGAACATGTACAAACAACGACAGCTGTTTTTTATAATCGCCATCCCGCTGGCATTATATTTACTCTTTGAATATCTCCCTATGTTCAAGCTGCGTTGGGCGTTCACCAACTTCGGGGAGGTTCCAGCATCACAGGTTTCCTATGTTGGTCTAGATAATTTCATAAGACTAATGAACTCAGCGTCATTCATGAATGCTTTCAAGAACACGATTATTATTAGCTTAATGAAGCTCATATTCGGCTTTCCAATACCAATTATTGTGGCGCTGATGCTGAACGAAATCAATTCAAGGCTGTTTAAGAAATCAGTGCAGACCATTATTTATTTCCCGCACTTCCTGTCATGGGTTGTAATCGGAAGTATTTGGTTCCTTATTCTAGCTCCACAAAACAGTATAAACTCGCAGATAGCCACACTGATGGGAGTAGAACCCACCTACTGGTTCGCCAGCAAGGATCATATTCGAGATCTGCTCGTTTTAACTGATATTTGGGCAGGCGCCGGCTACTCCGCTATTGTCTACCTAGCTGCAATTACCTCTGTTGATCCAACTCTATACGAGGCAGGCAAGGTGGACGGTGCAGGCAAGCTATCGCAAATATGGAACATCACATTAGCTTCCATTCGCCCCACCATCGTAATCATGCTTATCTTCGAGCTTGGAAAAATACTAAACATATTCGATCAGGTACTTATTATGGCAGCTCCTGTAGTATATGAGACAGCTGATGTTATTCAAACCTATGCCTATAGAACCGGGATTAGCGAAATGAAAATTGGATACGGTATGGCTGTTAGTATCTTTAAGGCTGCTATTGGATTTACACTTGTGTTGATTACTAATAAAATCGCTAAAAAAATTAATAATGAAGGTGTATTTTAATCTAGAAGGGAGCGTGTAGACATTGCTAATCAAACAGAGTCTTGAAGAAAAGGTAGTAAAAATAATATCCATTGTCGTGATGGGATTATGTTCATTAAGTGTGCTGCTGCCGATCATGTATATTTTCCAGCTCACTTTTTCAACCTCTTCCGATGCGTCATTTCGCATATTACCTAGAGGCTTTACTCTAGATCATTATAAATATGTATTGGAAAATGAGCTCATTCAAGGACCGTTTCTAAATTCCTTGTTCGTAACCGGATGCAGCATTATCGTGTCTATGGTGCTTACAATTGGAATTGCGTACCCTCTCTCCAGAGGAGAACTTGTAGGAAGGAGATTTTTGAACTTTATTATTGTACTTCCCATGCTCCTTAGCCTAGGGTTTCTACCCAAATATTTGCTTGTAAAGGACTTAGGGATGCTTAATTCATTTACGGCACTTATTTTCCCAGCTGCATTGAACACCTTTAATATCCTTATTATGCGAAACTTTTTGGAAAGCATCCCGTCTTCACTGGTGGAGAGCGCACGGATCGACGGCTGCTCGGAGATCAAAATTCTGTTCAAAATCATACTGCCTCTATCAACTGCAGCAATAGCAACCGTCGGATTGTTTTATATGGTATCCTCATGGAACAGCTATTTGGAGGTCATCCTTTATATTAGTGATCCTGATATGCATACGTTACAGGTTATCCTACGCACCTTAGTTATGGAAAACTCGATGGATTCGACCAGTACCGATCAGACACTATTAAAAAACATTCAATATACGACGATAGTTGTAGCATTGATACCAGTTATGATTGTTTATCCATTCCTACAAAAATATTTTGTAAAAGGTGTACTGATTGGCTCTGTAAAGGGTTAATACAAAAATAAAAATCAGAGGTGCAGCAAAAATGAAAAAAGTGACAACTACTCTCGCAATACTTTTAACCAGTACAATGGTATTAGGTGCCTGCGGTTCCAAAAGCCCGGCCGAGAAGCCTGAAGCAGAAGGGTCAGCTAAAGATGGAGATCTATCCTCCATCACGTACCTAAGTAAGGATTATTACAATAATCCCGATGTCGCACAAATGCTATCCGATCAGTTTAAGAGCAAAACAAACATTGATTTGGAAATTAAGCATATTCCGCAAAATAACTGGGAGGACAAGGTCACTGCCTCTTTCGTTTCAGGCGACATGCCGGATCTAGCTCGTTTACCTGCTAATCCATATCCTTTTGTGAAACAAGATTTTCTAGTTCCTCTGGATGATTATATTAATAGCAATGAGAAAGTAAAAAAAATTCTCGATGCTAACCCGAGTGTTGTGGAACCATTTAAGTTTTTCGGAAAAACTTACGGTATATCTGTTACGAACCAAAAGTATATGACGATGTGGTTGCGTACAGATTGGTTAGCCAAGCTTGGAGTAGAGCAGCCGAAAACGATCGATGAACTTGTCAATGTGCTGACATTATTTCGTGACAGCGATCTAGACAACAACGGAGAAAACGATACAATCCCATTGACTCTCTCTGCAGTGCTGAAGGATCAAGATTTGTTCGCTGCTTATTTCAACACTCGCAACCAGATTTATATGAAGGATAACAAAGCTGTTGTACCATTCCTGACGCCGGAATATAAAGAATATCTTGATTTTATGAAGAAGCTCTACAGCGAGAAATTAATTGATCTTGAAATGCCAACAAACACAAGCTATGGTGCAGTAAGAACGAAATTTATGAATGGTGAAGCTGGAGCGATCATTATGTGGGATGATGTTTATGACACGCTAAAGGCTGGCTTGGATGAAAACTTCAAGGATGCGGACCTGGCTTTTGTAAAGCCGTTTGAAGGTGAAAAAGGTGTATTCGGGCTATCATACTATGAAGCCGACTCCCCTATCGGCATTACAAGCGCAAGCAAACACCCTAAGGAAACGTTTGACGCCTTCTTCACTTGGCTGCTAACAGATCCCGAAGCAGTTATTGCAACTAGCCGCGGTATCGAAGGTTATCATTATGATTTAGTTGATGGCGCACTTGTTGCGAATGTGGATAATGGCGGAGTCGGCTTCCGCGGGCAGTCATTCCCGCCGCTTGATCGCGACTTTAAATATCCGTTCAACTTCGATCATGACACTCAAGGTGAATATGACAATATTATCGAAATTGCGAAGATTGGTGAAACCTATAAAGAGAAAGTAGTGACAGACCTGCCATCCAGCGAGTTTTCTCTCTATAGCAACGTTGAAGGCGATCTTAAAGCTAAAGTAACAGATCTATTCCATAATTATGTCATGGGCAAGCTTGATTACGACGGTTACGTAAACAACTTTACGAATTATGCCAAAGAAATCGACCTTCAAGCTGTCGTTGACGAAATCAATAAATAAAACGAAATGGGGAGAGTGGCCTTGTACAACCAAGCTATTCTTCCCATATTCTTTCTAATAATGGAGGTACCTCATGCTAAGAGAGCTAGTGTATGAAACAACCGCATCTGGACAAGTAAGAACAAGGCCTTTCCCAGTTCTTCCCTTAAAGCAGTTTACCCCCTTTCCAAGCTATGAGCAGCGAGATCTATGGGCTTCAATCGATGATCAGATCAGAAATTTAATTATTGAGCAAGCAGAGACATACAAAAACTTTGCCTATCCGATGCTTAAAGCGACTGACTTTATGGAATACTTCAAAAGCGGTGACCGAGCCATTTTTGAATCCCCTTATTTTGCTCGCAGACACGCCCTTTCCACATTGACGCTAGCGGAGTGCTTAACAGGCGACGGCTCCTATTTGGCGGACATCATTAATGGTATTTGGTGCGTCTGCGAGGAAAGCTCATGGGTCGTTTCGGCTCATAACTTTATTTATGAGCCGGATCCCATTAATGGCGAGAGAACTCTTCCCGATATCGATATTGCAGCACTTGATATATTTGCTGGCGAGACCGGAATGACGCTAGCGATCATCTACTATCTTCTTAAAGACAAGTTAGATGAGATCGAACCACTCGTTAGTCGTCGAATAAAACGAGAGCTCAAACGCAGAATTATAGACCCGTTTCTGACGAGATATGATTATTGGTGGATGGGATACGGCGATCGGCGAGATATGAATAACTGGAATCCATGGTGTGTAGTCAACTGCTTAACCAGTATTCTATTCTGTGAGGAAGATGATGATCTTCGGAGAAGAGGAATTGTCCGCGCGATGGATATGCTGGATTATTACTTGCAAGGAATAGACGAGGACGGCGGCATCGATGAAGGAGCGACCTATTGGGGAAGATCCTGCGGCATGCTGTTAGAAGGATTAGCTTTGGTCGATTATGCGACAAACGGTTCGATTCAAATTTATCAAGAACCAAAGCTTCGCCATTTTACCGACTATATTCGAAAGCTGTACATTGGCAAGGATTATGTCGTAAACTTTGCGGATGGCAGTGCAAAATGCAATCCTGCTGCAGAGATTATTTATTCCGCAGGTATTCAGATGAATGATTCGCGGCTAGTGGACTTTGGAGCATATTGCTTTAAGTACCAACTGGATAACAAAATATTCCCTACGCTCTCCCTCTCAAGAGCCATGTCCTCGATCGATCAGTCCCATAGCATGCTGCAGAAAGCACGGTCCGTTAAATTTGAAACCGAATCCTATATTGAAAGTCTAGGGATTATGGTAGCACGGGAGACCGAGGAGGCGGATAAAGGCCTATTCCTCTGTGTCAAAGGCGGAAGTAATGGGGACAGTCATAATCATAATGATGTTGGAAATTATGTCGTCTTTTATAATGCTCGTCCCATACTCATTGATATCGGGGTAGAGGTTTATCGCCGAGAGTTTTTCGGTCCAAACCGCTACGATATTTGGACAATGCAGTCCCAGTACCACAATTTGCCAACCATCAATGGAGTAATGCAGCACGAGGGGGCTGAATACAACGCAGAACAGGTTTACTATCGTGCGTCTGAGCAAATAGCCAGCCTGTCGATGGACATTAGCAAATCCTATGGGGCAGAAGCCATGATCAAACACTATACGCGTCAAGCTTCACTTGACCGGGTTGCACAACAGATCATCATCCATGATTGTTATGAGCTGGAACAGAATAAAAGCTTGTCGTATCACTTTATAACTCCTTGTGATGTCAAACTGACTGAAGATGGTATTGAATTCATATCCGATCGTGATGTGATACAAATGAAATTTGATTCAAACGGTTTTAACATTCAAATCGAAGAAATCCCGTTGACCGACAGCAAGCTTGTATCCAGCTGGGGCAATAAAATCTATCGAATTGTACTGGAACAGAAGGTAGTTCCACAAAGCGGAGATACCTTGTTTATTATATCGAAGACAAGAAGCTCGAATTGATAGATCATTATACTTGGTAATACGAAGTCCATTCTTCCACTCCCGGTACGTTCGTCTAATTGGGCTCCTCAAACAAAAAAACCACTTCAATTGAAGAGGTTTTTTTTGTTTGGTTGAACCTAGAGGCTTCCCCTGACCTCATCGCTGTTAGTGATAGCGATGGGTTAGGATCTAGTATGTTGATGTAAGAAGAATCCTTGTTAAATAAGTGTTTGTACCGACTTTCGTACGATCTAATCGGTTCGTTTATGATGCTTGGTGATGGTTTTCGTCCCCAATTCGTCCCCATAAATTCAAACCTCGAATTCATTCATTACAGGAATGGCTCCTTTATTAATCCAAAAATTTATAAGATGGCGGAAAAAATGTTTCTTTCGGTCTATTGTATTGATCGTACTCTTGATAAAGATTTAGGAACTTCTCAAAAACGACCTGTGCTTTTTTCATTAGTAAATCTTCATCAATACCTATTAGTTTTTTATTTTTCATAAGCATTTTTCCATTAATAATGGTATGTGTTACATTGCTTCCTGTACAGCTAACTATCATTGTACGAACAGGATCTTCATATGGTCCTACAGCAATATCATTGAGGTCTATTGCAATAATATCTGCTTTAGCGCCTAAAGCAAGCTTACCTATGTCCGTACGATCAAGTGCTTTTGCTCCGTTTACCGTTGCTGCGTCAAAAAAATCTGCTACAGTCATTCTTTTGTACTCAGGTTCATCTTCAAACCTATTAATTACACTGCCATCCTCTTGATAACGTCTGAATATCTGTCGGTTATGACACATTATGTCCAAATCCCGAGCAAGCCGCATATTTCTTATCATGTCAACAGGTTGAGCATCTGTTCCGATTGTTAGATTGATACCATAATGCTGATATTTAGCAAAAGAATACAGTGCTGTACCGCCTTGTATTTCGGCAAATGGGGTTGATATAACACTAATTCCATAACGCGCAAGCGTTTCCAACTCGCTGTTAGTCGCAGCAATACAATGAGGGATAAGCAGTTTTTTTGAAAGCAAACCGATACGCTCAAAATATTCAATAGATGTATTTCCGCCTAAGGCTCTTATATGTTCCCATTCTCCTAAACCTTCGCAGGCATGAAGACGCATGGGAGCATTTTTATCTTCTGCATAACGGATTGCGCGCACTAATATATCTTCTGTAGTCCAGCGTATCTGGCAAGGGTTTATAAATCCTCGGATAAGACCATTTCCTTTGCCGTCAAATTCCTCAAAGTGACGAAGTGCGTCTGAAAAGCTTTGTTCACTTCGTTTTTCGTCATAACCTTCACCAATGCCAACATAAGAACGGAAGGAAGGTCCTACATAGAGTCTCATACCCATTTCAAGGCCAACCTCTGACATAATTTCATGTTCACGGTAACTTTGGCTCCAGCCATGAAACGTTTCGCCTTCAATTGGCATTGCAGTAGTTATTCCATTGCGTATCAACTGTGCTATAGAATAAGTTTGTCTTATTTTAAAATCCTCATCTGTATAAGGATCAAGAGTACGGTATTTTTTTCCCATGACAAACCTATTTTCAGGTGAACTAGGGAAGGCTACATCAATAAGTGCATGGTCTGTGTCGATGTCTGCTTCCAAATCAATAAATCCGGGGCTGATTATGGATATGCCCGTATCAATGATCTCATCTACATGACCTTCAAAGTCCTTTCCAACAAAAATAATGGTGTCACCCTTATAAACAACTTCACCATCACGGTAAAAAACATGCTTGCTGCCATCATGTCCTATAACAAAGCGCCCTTTTATTTTTGTCGTTTTCATTAATAATGTCCTCCATCCTGCCTCTGCCATTCTATATCAAATATTTCTTCCGTTTCTGGTTTTCTGGCCATACCCCAATACTGATTATGCAGATAGGCAAAGCCGTGTAGTTTGGCTCTTTCAATTGTTTCTTCCGATTCCTTTTGTGCTTGTGTTAATACTGTTCTTTCATCCACTGTCAACACTTTATAATCACGGACCAAAAATTCCCCGTCAACTAAAACATTGTCAACATCACAGCCCTGAGCACTCATTACAAGGGAATGTAACGGATTGAAATTAGGAGTAAGACGAGGATTCATTAGGTTAACTGTGATAATATCTGCACGTTTACCGACTTCTAGCGAACCTATCATGTGGTCAAGGCCAACAACCTTAGCAGCATCAATCGTTACAAGTTCGAGCATCTTCTCATGCGGTAACAGATTTGAGTCTTGTGCTACTCCTCTATAAGCTTGCTGAAATTGCCTCATGCAAGCAAACATATCCAATCCTCCTCCGGATTTGGGACCGTCTGTCGTAGCAGCAATACTGACCCCCATATCGAGCATTCTGTGTATCGGTGCATGCGAGCCGGGGGCTGCTGTGGCATGCGTTCCTGTATCGGCAAGAACCTTAACTTCCTCATCTGAGAGGTAAGAGCAATGTTGTAAATGCACATGAGGGCCTAAAACTGCGTTGTCCAAGTCCTGCATAGCCAAATAAAGCATACCGCCAAAACAGTCGGAATGAATGCGGGTATTATATTCCTTGGCAATACGAAGCATCTCTCTTGCCTGAAGTTTATCGTGCTCTGTCAGATTTGTAAGTTGTTCCTTCGGCGTTGCTCCGGAAGGATTTATTGAAGTAATCATCCCAAACGGAGTTACATAGGCATAAGTTTTGCCGCCATTTGTATTATTCAAAGTTTTTATTACCTCTTCAAGGCTTGAGACCGCCTGTTCAAAGGATACTGAATACATGATACGCTTTCCGCCTGACCAACGGCTGAAATTATGAGGCCACGGCACATGGCTAGGGCCAGTACACACGATATCTCGAATACCGACTTCAGCATAGGCTTTAGCATTGTTTATTGCAAAGATCGGATCATCGCAGCGCGGCTGTGAGCCCATTACGCAGACACCGGTTGTCACACCAGCCTTCACGCGCTCAAGAGCGGAGACACGACCTTCTATATACCAGAAGTCGTCTGTAACATAATGTTTGTATGTATGTGTCATTGCCGGCATCCAATAACCAGTATCCTTGACAACAAACCGGAATGCAGTATGTCCCGCATGGCCGTGTGCATCAATGAACCCTGGCATTATGATATGGTTTGAGCAGTCGATTACTTCTTTAGCTGAATATTTTATCTTTATTTCCTCTGATTCACCGACGTCGATAATTTTACCTTTATCAATCGCTACAGTTCCTTTTTTTATCACATTACGTTTCTTGTCCATTGTAATTACAAACCCATCCAACAAAATACAATCGATCATTTTTTACACTCCTTTTGCAAATGAATTATTTAAAAAAGGACATGAAAGTTCTCACTCTCACCTCCTAAATTTTATCACATTTTTATTATTTTTCTTTTATTTATTTTCTCCAATAATTTAGCTGCTTTTCTTCTTGCCCGTCAGCTACGAAGCGACTTGGTTCTTACCTCAATCGAACTAGCGACACACAGCACTCCACATGTCTGGTGTACAGCAACAAAATCAATTCAATACAAAAAAACGGCATCTCTGCCGTTTTTGTTTAAGGTATTGGTGGAGAATAGAGGGCTCGAACCCCTAACTGAATTAATTCATCCTTTCGATAAAAAATAAGGGGAAGCTATTGCAACTTCCCCCCATTCGAAATTAACCCAGTATTAATTTGGCAATATCTGCCAGATCAACGATGTCTATTAAACCGTCACCGTTCATATCTGCTTTTTCATACATAGACCAGTCTGCATCTGCAGAAGTTTTTCCATAACCAGCTGCGATGAGAGCGAGATCACCGATGCTGATTTTACCGTCTCCATTTAGATCACCAGAAGCCGCTACATTCACGGAAGCTTTAAATACTTGCAACGCTGCTTCTAGTTGAACGATCGCTTGCTCCACTTGATCTTGAGTAGCCCCGCCTTGTTCCGCTACTGCCTTAGCGCGATCAATAGCCGCTTGCAATATCGCTTTCGAACCAGCAGGATATTGACCAATTCCAGCTCCTTCTACCGCTGCATCATGCGATGCTTGCGCACTTGTAATAAGTGCTTGCAATGCCGCTTTATCCACTGCGATAATTTGAATCGTGTACGGGGAACCATTGTCCACCGTCGTTTCGATTCCGCTTGCACCCGCAACAGCCACGTCAGTTAAGAAGATGGAGCTCGTTACGTTTTGGTCAGCCTCTTTGGCCTTGAAGTTCAGTTTCAATACTGGAGCCGTAGACTTTATTGCACTTCCGGACCCCGCACTTGCCATCAGAATGCGAACCTCACCTTCTCCTTCCTTCTGTCCAACAATCTTAAATCCACTTTGCAAGGCATCGACTGAAAGCAATTCTACTTGGACCCTGTCATAATGGATCGTTTGATCCAGTGCATAAACGCTATCTGCAACATTGCTCAAGACGTAGGTCACATCGAATGTCTCGCCCGCAATGACGCTAGCGTCTCCCGTAGCCGTTAGAGTGTAATCCTTTGTTATAGGCGCCGCTTCCACGATAACCTTTTGCAAAACATTACCCGGATAACCTTCAACGTTAGCAACCGCAATGATTGTACCTGCTTCCGCATACATCGCTGGATCGAATTTAGCAAACGTTAACGCTAAGTCCTTAGATTCATTTGTAAATTCGGCGCTAATCGTTTCCGCCAGTACAGGCGCTGTGCCTGCAACGGTGGTGACATCCTCAAGTTCGCCGATCGACTCAAGTCCCACGACATTTACCGTTGTGCTGACCTTACCGTTTAATCCGACTAACTTTCCTGTCGCAGTAAACGTGCCTGTAGTATTCTTATAAGCGGCTGGACTCACTCTATCCCAGCTAATCGCCGCCGTTTGATTCGTACCGTCTTCAAACGTAACATTGGTTGTCGTTGGCAAGACAGGAGCTGCTCCACGTACAGTAGATACTGGAGAAATCGCTGCAACCGACGAAATCGTGTACGTTTTATCAATATAAATGGTATAGTCTTTATTGCCCGCTGATGTAATTTCCGAAATTACCAACTTGTTTCTTCCATAATTTAGATTCGTAAGCTCGACTGCAGTTGTATAATCAGGGAAACTAGCTGTAATATCCACACCATTGAATGACACAACATGACTCACGCCCGGTAACACAGGTTTGGGTTTGATTAAAGTAACCGGCTGTGCATTATTGCTGACGGTTGCTCCATAAATAGTATAATTCGGATTATAAGTTCCCAATAACGAAACATTCCCTAGGTTGAAGTTAGAACCATAACTTACAAACGTCGGATTAGAAATTATCTTTATATCATCTAGTAAAACAGTAGCGTTGATTCCTCCAAATGCAACACCACCAGTGGAGTACGACCCGTCATTCACAGATATTATTTTGGTTCCATCTACTACAAATCCGACTTTGCCGCCATAAGTCTGAATTTGGAAATCATGCCACTCCGTTGCATCAAATCCTACTGGCACCGCAACCCTTCCTAGCGAGATGTCACTTGTTGGAGTGTGTTTATTAATTTCAAAATATGGTGTTCCAGCAGGAAAACCGGTTACTCCGCCTTTATTTCTGCGGTAGATTACCTGATAGGCTGGCGGGTTTGGTTCTTTTCCATTTGTGTTGATATAAATTGTGAAATTATCATATGCTTGATTTAATATGTTAGTTGAACCCCAGCCTGCGAATTTCCACTTCATATTGACAATATAGTTGTTCCAAGGGGCACTCGTTTGATAATAACTTTGCCCCTCTCCGATCACGGATTGCATAACTTTATTACTTGGATTTGCAGGATCCGCAATAACGCTCGAAACGGGAGCAATTGAGCCCTTAAGACTAAAACTCGGCACAACGCCGTCTTCAAAATTGAGGTCTAGTTGTATTTTGTTCTCGTTGGAGGTATCGTAATCCGGTACAGTCTGTATGGGAATTGAACCTAGCGCGGGCGCGGGCGTTCCTCCATAGACATAAACCTGATCAAACCAGCTTGCGCCTGTACCATTAGGAGAACCTAATTGCAAGTAGTCAAATGGGAGAGCAGTAGCGTCTTGATACACCTGCACGTCATCAATATACATCGTTACACCTGTTCCCGTGTAATCCCATTTCAATTCGTGCCAACCATTAGAACGCTTTACTGCTGTGGCTTGCTCTACTCCATCAATATTTAATACATAGTTATTAAAGTTTGCGCTGCCTGAATTTGCGTTTACTCCAATCCCTCTACTCTTTTCTCCGTCATCCGCACTTGCCATAGTATAAAAGTTTTTCATGTTAAAAGGTCTGCCCGAATCATAACCGGTCGGATGTATAGCAAATGGGTCAAACATTTTTACTGAAACTACTTTGTTTAAGGCTTGAGGAAACTCCCTATATAGTACAGGTTTTCCAGATCCAGAATCATCGATCATAAGCGAGCGACTATCCTGTAAAGGTGTGCCTGCCATATATAGCGTAGTAGTTTTTGGAAGCGTATTTTGATAGCTCCATTTTGCCATATCAATTTCTTTGTCCTCAAAGCTGTCTTCAAAGTAAATATCTGTAGGTTTATTGGCAGCAGCCACTGGCGTTTTATATTCCGCTGGATAATCAGCGGTTACACCGATTTTATCAAATTCCATCTTAGAAGGATCAAATGTAGGATCTTTATCGTATGCAGGTCCATAGTTTAAGTTTGTGTTGTCTGAAATAAGCGCTTTGTCACCATAAGAAGGTTGGAAATATGAACCTCCTTCAAAATTTAAGTTCTGTGAATTAGTAGACATAACATTTTTAAAGCTTAGTCCGTTTGCGCCCATGTCTGTATTGATGTTGTTAGGTGTAAAGTTTGTCATCGTAGGGTTCGAAGCGGTTTGATCTATAATAACTTGTTCAAAATAATTGCGTTTAAAATTAGGCTCAGGGTCTTTCCCCATATAAATCCAACCGACAAAGAGTGTGCCGTCATCTCCGCCGTCTTGTTGGCAATCATGTACATACACATATTCAAAACGATTGTCATGAATATATAAATCATTGTAACGGTTTAAAAATTTGTCGCCAAAACCACCCACATTGTTCGGATTTCTCGGATAACCCGCTTGCAGAAGCAATCCTCTGCGCGGGCTGTTGTAAATCTCGACATGTCTTACAGTGTTTCTGCCTGCATTGTTCATTGAAATGCCTGCTGAACAAAGCACCAATTCACCCACATCATGAATAATGGTATTTTCGATCAGATTATCTCTCGAGTAGCCTTCTCCATTGATGCCTCCATTAATAGGGTCGCCAGGATATCCACCCTCAATTTGAATCCCATCGTGACCGACATGCTCAATTAAACTATCACGAACAGTAATATTGTGGTTTGCTAAATATAATGAAATACCATTCATGCCTCCATTTTTTATGTGAGAGCGCTCAATATTGATATACGAGGCATAGTTCATTTTAATTATGCCAACCTGAAATTGCGGTCGGTCTATACCTTCGGCATACGATGGATTGGTTGAATTCATAGCTTCCGGCGGATATTTCCCCATACCCGCACCTGTATCGCCCCAGTTCCAATAAGGTGAATACCAATCAGGAAAGTTGGTATCCGCGA
The DNA here is from genome assembly GCF_056269345.1 of Paenibacillus sp. J22P15. Classification (NCBI taxonomy): domain Bacteria; kingdom Bacillati; phylum Bacillota; class Bacilli; order Caryophanales; family Paenibacillaceae; genus Paenibacillus; species Paenibacillus sp. J22P15. Next base: position 334,801 of record NZ_JBWDNT010000005.1, on the reverse strand, counting down.
ACTTAATTCCGTTTAACTGAATGTTGTGAACCGTATTATCCTTATCATTTCCTTTGAAAAGAACGATTGTCTCTACTTTAGGTATAATTACATCCAATTGTGTAATATCGCCTGTCGGATAATAATACAGATAGCCTGTTTTTTTGTTATAGTAAAATTCACCAGGCTGGTCAAGAAATCCTAAGTTGCCTTGAACAAAGAAAGAACTAAGGTCCCCAACCGAATAGCGGGGTCTGTTAAATTCAGGTTTTGCTGGGTCAGTTTTAAAAGTAAGCTTGCCTGTGGTATAACTGCTAAGCATAAGTGTATTGCTTTCCCAGTGTCGATCTCCGCCAACATCATCTGTAAAAACCTGCGCGTCAAAGTCACCGCGCGCCATTGCGTTTATCATTCCGTTTCTTGTGTTAGCATCCAGAATAGAGTCTTTAAAAGTCATGGATGTAACGTTTGAGCCAAGTTCCCCGCCACCAGTTGTTCTGTAATAGTCACTAAATGAGCTAGGAAATTTGGGACGTTTATTTAAGTTTGGCGAACGAGCCATAATCTGTCTTGTATCATTCACATAAAGCGTATTAAAGTCTTTGCTTGGATAATCTCCTGTGCCGACAAACGTTTTATACACCTTACCCGAAATACTGTCTGGTAAATCTCCATCCGGGTTTGTAGTTGGATCAGTTGTACCGTTAACTAAGGTCCATGAGTTAGGGTCAACCTTCTCTCCGCCGATAAAATTAACGGTATTGAGTCCATCCATTTCACGATAAATAATGTTATGACCATTTGTTCCAGAATCCGCAACACCAAATTCTACTGTATTCGTTATGTAGTAATCACCGGCTGCAAAAAAAACATAAATATCACCTGTCATATTACTGTTAATCTTTGCAACGGCCTTACGAGCGCCATCTAAAGTAGCAAGCGGCTGTTCATAGGTTCCTGGGTTTGCGTCATTACCTGTGGGTGATACAAAGATTTCTGCTTGAATATTGCCATGCTGTATTGTTTCGGCCTTCACTTTAACTGCCGCTGTTCCAAACATGGTTAAAATCATAGTCGCCGCAAGAACGATACTCAGTAATCTCTTGAGCATGAATACATCAATCCTCTCATTTTTATTGACCCATTATTTTTTTATTCCTTTTAAAATCCTTTTTTGCAAGGGCTTTCATTTCTTTGTAAAGGCTTTCATTTTTTTCGCAAGTCTTCTTCTCCTCTCCTCCTAGGATCTTCTTCATTGTAGTTTCGAAAATACGACAAAACTACCTCTTCCTTCAAAGAAACTTGTAATTTTGTTCACACTAAATATAATAAAATCAGGAGGCGCATCACCCCACATCCTCACGATGAAAGCAGGCGGCTTTATGGGCTACTATGAACATATTCCTTTTGATAAAGAACTTTTGTTGAAGAGAAGCTTTAGCAGATATGAAAATCATGACCTGCACGTGCACGAACTATTAGAAGTATGTATCATTTTAGATAATGAGGCCCGTTACTTGTTTAATGGCCGAGAATATGATGCCATTCCCGGCGATATTTTTATTTGCCGCCCTTTTGAGCCGCACTGGATCTTCTCCAAAGATAAAACGGTTGCCTGCGAATATATTCTCTTTTATTTCTCACCGACCTTTGTAAAAGGCGTTCCTTCCGGATATTCGCTGCTGGCACCATTTTACTTTTCCAGCTCTCTGCCTGCGAAAATTCCGGGTACATCCCCTCTCGCGAAAAAGGCGTTTCTTGCAGCCAACCTGGCACTTCTCGAAAGTGAAAAACAGGGCGTCGCTTGGGAAAGCAAACAGTTTATACATTTAATTCAAATGCTGATTCACATCTACGAATACACCAAAGAACATCAGCCGTTCAGCAACGAAGATGACATAGAAGAAGGCATGATCGGTGCCATCAGTGCGCTCATTGCCAATATCACAAACAAAATTGATATAAATGAAGTCATAGCATTATCCGGCTTAGGAAAAACGATGTTCTACCGGAAATTCAAGCAAATGACGCAGCTGTCTCCTAACCATTTTATCAATAAGTTTCGACTGCAACTGGCGACCCAGGCGCTTTCCAAGACTAACAAGCCGGTTATCGACATCGCTATGGAAAGTGGCTATGCTTCGCTGAGCGCCTTTAACAAACAATTCCAAGAGTATTTCGGCATGTCTCCTCGTAGCTATCGGAAGCTCTGATGAGAACATCATAGACGAAAAGAAACCTCTGATAGTGATAGGGGTCTTTTACAGAGCAAATACATAGGCAAGATTATGAAAAAAAGACGTGAGGAAAGAATCCCTCACGTCTCTTGTAATGTGTTTATCTGTTAAAAAATGTAGTCACTTATTACAACTGCTCGACCTTGACGGCACTGCCATCAATCTTGCGACACTCTTTTGTTCTTTGCCAAAGTTAAAATCATAAAGAGCACATACCGCAGCTCATTGTGGGCATGTGCTCTTTATTTCAATAATCAATCAGAGCATTGAGATGATAATCGGTAGTGCTTCCCTGCTTCCGTAGCAAAAGATATGACATCACCAGACAACTGCCAATCTATTTTCTTATGTTGTTCTCCGTCTGTCTCCATAATACAGACATCACCATTTGGCCACGGATTTAAGATGTTACATGTTCTTCCTTTTTCACTTTCAATGTGTATATACGTTATATTTCCATCTTTTAACTCACTCGAAACAAGAAAGGCTCCAACTGCTCTTAAGCTTGTAAATATAGCATTTCTATCACTAGGCCATACAGGGAACAACCTAATTACATGCTGATAACTTTGCATTAGCATCTCGTTAATCGCCGAAGGTACACCGCTGCAGCACTCGATGCCTCCTCCTCCGAAGTAGATAAACAGGTTAGGATAACTATGCTCAAGGCATTGGCGACGAAGCTCACGCAAAATGACTTCGGGATCATATCCAACTCGCGCCGCAGCAGTAAATATCGTTGGGAAGCCGTTATAATCCGTCCAGCGATTTATAACCGTAATCGTATCTTTTGCAATTTCCAGAAGATTTGGATCTGAATCCAGACCGATTGCTCCCGCTGGCCATATATGCTGAATTGCCAGTGTGTTATCATTCCACCAGTCCCGTCCTTGCTCCGTTAATCGAAATATTGTTTTTCCGTCACGTTCAAACGTTGGAAAGTCACTAATATGCTCTAGGATATGCTCCCACTGTTCATGCCTCTCCGCATCACGATGCAATTCCTTCGACATATCGAGCAATCCTTTGAATACTGCACGGACCACGCCTAAAGAGAGGAGGGGATTCATGTCCTCGAACTCCTGTATCCATTCATCATCCGGATGCGAAGCCATCCAAGTGGGAACTTCGTGAATAGCATCGCGATAAATGACGTATCGATTTTCTTCGAATACTAAATAATCCTCCCAGAAATTAGCCACTTCGATTAGAAACGGGTACGCAACCTCGCTGGCGTATTGCAAATCATAAGAATGATAATAACGCATTAGCATATTTACTGCGCTTAAGGCTGCATTACTTTTCTGCCCCAAAAACAAATGGCCGTTCTCATAAGTAACGCTTGCACTTGTCGTAGACAGTGCAGTAGGTAATCCTTTGGGACCTATACCGACATCGTAATAGATCCCATTCCGTCCTAAATATTGTTCGGCATATCTGCGTCCATTGGACATATATTTCAGAAGCGGCGTGTCGTACGGCTCACTCAATTCGATATGATTGGACGAATAGACTCCCCACCATGGGGCTTGATAATTATAATTCAAGTGATAATCTCCAGCCCAAGCGGGGGTGTCTGTCGTTATCCAGCTGCCAAACAAGCCCGGTGCAAATGCTTTATTGCGACTGCAGCAAGCCATGATATAGTGGGATCCATACCAAAATTTTTCAAGCAACTCATCTCCGATTTCTATCGATGACTTGGTCCAGAACCGGCTCCACCAGTTTTCATGTTCCAACCGGAGCGAGTCGACACGACTCTCGTCGAGAAGCTTTACTCTTCCAATCGACTCTTGTTCATAATCTTTCCGATCATGATTCGTCAACACATAGGCAACGATATAGGTCTTCTTGCCAGGCTGCAATTCGAATACATTACCCCCACTGTCTATGCTGCGCATGGCTATTACGCCTTCCGTCGGCCAGTCCAGTTCGACACCGGTAAATTTCCGCGTCACCCAAGAAACGTCGTCGTCAAGTCCAGATTCCGATTCCGATTCATGCCCCGACTGTACCCACAAGTCCACCTTAACCGGAATTGCGGTTAGCCCATCGCAAATTAGCTCTACAACCACCGCATTCTCTGTAGCCGAAACCCAAGAGGTCATTGTGACTTGTGTTGCGTCTCCACCAAAAGTCGACACCACATTTGCTTCATAAAGACATTGTTCAGCTGAATACGAAGCGTTAACCAACGCGGGAATATGAATGTCGATTCCCCCGAGGAGACATGGGCTTCCACTCTCATAGCCCCTCTTTGCTTTCCAAAAGTCAACCTTTGATATCCAGAGACGCTGTTGTTCCGGTAACCCGCTAAGAACAACACCGACATCGCCGTTTCCAATTAAAGGACCATCAACAACTTTTTTCGAAGGCACGTTAACTGGCGGTTTCGTAAAAACCCCATTATATTTCTCCATCTTCTCTTTTCCATGTTCAAATCTCATTCATTCAACCTCCTGGACACTAAGATCTCTACTCTATCGGACAAAACTCGCTATGTTCCCAATAAAGGAATATAACGAGTTTTGTTATTCCATTATTGATTCGCTGCACTTCTGTCTTGATATCTCTTGAGTGCATCATTGTAGATCTGAAGAACTTTATCAAGATCGCCAGTCTTTTTTAATTTATTTTGGAAGGCTGACCAGTTCTCGAAGCTTTCTTTACCATTGATAAACTTATTTTGCATTTCAGCTACGTACGTTTTAATTGGCGACATATTCGAAGTGATCAGTTCTTTTTCATCATCTGTAAATTCAAGGTAAGGTTCGTTGATCCAAGTCGGTGTGTACTCATTAGGGAACGGCATGTCGGAAAAAGCGGTTTCCCACGGTTTCTCAACTAGTTTCCCGTCCACAAAGCCAGTATCTTGTGGCGCAAAATCAACGAATGCCCATGTATCGATTGCCATTTGTAATCCTGGACGATAGGAACTGCTCGCCCTCATTCCATATTTATCGCCTTCCGTCCAAGGATTAGTCGCTTTCTTAATTGAATCGACAAAGGTCGGCTTGCCACTGGAATCGCGTGTAAATGTAGTGTCCTCAATTCCCCAAGTAACCAATTCAATAATCTCTGGCTTATACTGCAAATCTAAAAACTTCACCAATTCTTGCACATTCTTCGCCTTCGGATTAACGACCATTATCGCACTTGCGCTAATACCTACGGAGTTGAAGTCACTTATGCTTTGCCACGCTTTTCCGTATTTCGGGTTGTCCGGAAATAGAGAGATAACAAACTTCTCACCATTTGTTGTCGTGCGGTTCCATTCTCCAGCATTGTTAAACCAATTTTGCAACAAAATAAAGTTGGTTCCGTTCAATGCTTTCTTCTTTATTGCATCATCAGTATCCGAAAATACCTCAGGGTCTAATAGTTTTTCAGAGAATAGCTTATTTGCAAACTGCAACGACTCCTTATAGGACTCTTCTGTGGCACCATAAACATACTCTTTACCGTTCCAATAGATATTCGCCCCATTGTTGTGGTTAGCTAGGAAGAGGGAATCAAAAGAGTTCCACTGCGTATTAACCGGGAATGATTCAGGATACAGCTCTTTTAACTTTTTTGCGGCGTTGTATAGCTCATCCAATGTTGTCGGAATCTCTATACCATTCTTTTCCAATATATCATAGCGATAAGTTGCTGGAGTATACACACCCATTCCTTTATATTCAGCCTGTCTTGGCAGATCTACGTTCCATAATCCATAAAACTTCCCATCCGATCTGATCGCCTTAATATTACCATTCGTTGCCTGATTAACTAAGTTCATGTAATTTGGTAGATCTTCTTTATACGGACTTAAATCTAGAAATGAGTCTTCACCTTCATACTGATTGAAAATGTCTTTACTCATGATCATGAAAAAGTCTGTTGTGTCACCGCTGGCAAGCAATAGCTTGCTCTTATCTGGGTATTCACTAATTGGAATATAATTGTACTTGATATCAAGCTTTTTACCTGTAAGCGACTCCATTTCTTTAATCCATTGCTTATGTACGATGGAATCCTCTATTTTTGCGCCAAAAGAAGGTACCGTAACTGAAAAACTTAGCGTTCCACCTGATTGTGTCGAATCTTCGGTGTCTTTACCTTTTTCTGTTTCCGAGTCTGAACTGCATCCTGCGAGAATGTTTCCCATGATTAAAATGATAGCTAGAAAGAGTGTAGTTAATTTCAAACGCTTTTTCATTGTATCCCCTCCGGAAATTTATTCTACTTATACAATTCATCACATATGCCGAGTATCTTCTTGTCAGTCTAGAGTGATTAGAAAGGCATCTCCCCCTCTCCGTTTTCTACACTTAACCTTTAACAGCCCCTATCATGACACCCTTCACAAAATATTTTTGGAGAAATGGATATATTAACATGATGGGAAACATAGCAAGGACGACGATTGCCATTTGAATATTTTTGGGATCCATTTTCAATTGCGAAAGCATTGCTTGCATCGCCGCTGTTCCGGATCCAGATTCGAAAGATATTGTGAACAAATATTTTCTAAGAATTAACTGCAATGGGTATTTATTCTCATCATTAAGGTAGACAAGCGCCTCAAACCAACTGTTCCAGCTCCCGACGATACCAAATAGAGCGAATGTTGCTAGAAGCGGTTTTGAAAGCGGAATATATATTTTTGATAAAATTTGCACATCATTCGCACCATCAATTACAGCGGATTCTCGTAAGTCGGTTGGTATGGACTGGTAGAATGATCTGAACAATAGAACGTTAAACGCAGAAACACAACCTGGTATAATCATGATCCAGTAAGTATCAAGCAAGTGAAGACTGCGTGCCAGTAAATAGGAAGGAATCAATCCACCGCTAAAAAACATCGTAATGACTAGGAAAACCGAAAGAAATTTTTTGGCCATGAAATCCGTAACTGTAAGTGGATACGACATAAGAGACGTAAATGTCAGCATGAGAACAGTCGATCCAACCGCATAAATGATCGAATGAAGGTAACCCGAATACAGAAATGGGTCTTTTAATATAAAGCTGTAACCGCTTAAGCTAAATCCCTTCGGAAAGATCGTGATATTTCCCTTAAGAATATTTTCACTAGAGCTTAAAGAGACTGCGATTACATTTAAGAATGGATATAACATGGATACACATAGAAGCAACATGATCACAATATTTACAAGATCAAATATTCTCGAACCTAGGCTCTCTTTACCTACCAATTTCGACACCCCCTACCAGATACTTGTTTCCGATACTTTCCGACTTAACTTGTTGGCAATGACAAGAAGTATAAAGGCAACGACCGACTGAAAGAGCCCAATGGCCGTTGTATATTCAAATCGTGATCCCATAATCCCTTCTCGGTAAAGATATGTACCGATTACATCAGCAACCTCATATGTATCTGGATTATATAGAAGAAGGACCTTCTGAAAATCTGTACCTAAAATTCCGCTAATAGATAATATAAGTAAAATAATCGTCGTCGATTTGATTTGAGGCCAATTGATATTCAACACTTTTCTCCAACGGTTTGCTCCATCAATATTTGCAACGTCATAAAGAGTAGGATCAACACCGCTTAATGCTGCTAGATATAGTATGGTTCCGAACCCAATTCCCTGCCATATATTCGTACTAATGAATATTGTCCTGAACCAGTCAGGTTCAGAGAGAAACACAATGGGATCAACCCCAAACAAAGCAGCAATTTTGTTAAATAGACCCTCCCTCTCTGTAAATGTTCTAATTATACCTACAATGATTACGGTAGATATAAAGTGTGGTAAATAGGAAATGGTCTGTACTGCTTTTTTGAAGACAGAATGTTTTATTTCATTGAACAGTAAGGCAAGGATGATCGGGGCTGGAAATCCCCAAAGCAAGGAATAAATGCCGAGCAATAAGGTGTTTTTGAGAACCCTAAGTGCAGTAGGATCTTTAAAAAATAATACAAAATATTTAAACCCAACCCAATCGCTAGCCCAAATCCCTTGTGCTGCACTATATTTTTTGAATGCAATTTGAATACCGTACATTGGAAAATAACTAAACACTAATACAACTAAAAAACCGGGTAATACCATTAAGAATAAATAACGCTGACTCCAAAACTTCCCTGAAAATTTACGTAAACTTAACATATCGCATCACCTTCCCCCCAGAAAACATATGATACTTCTTTAGACTGGCACAAAAATGTTTACGCTTACATTACTAATTCAGGCACCCTCGTTGTATAAACAAATATTACACACGCTGATTATCTGTGTCAATACATCGCCACTAAATAAATTAAAATTTGATCAATTATAGATACAATTAATGATACAGATGTCCTATATTGAACCAAAAAAAAAGAACCCGTGTCGTTGTAAGTGTTGTTACACACTGACGAAACGACCCAGCTTCCTTCTTAAATCGAGCTAACTGAATCACCTATATAAATTCTCGATTTGCATACATGTCCGATATTCGATTGATCTTCTTTACCATCAATCAAGCTTAGCAATATATTGGCAGCACACTGCCCCATTTCATAAAAGGGTTGTGAAACTCCTGTTACATTAAAATTAATCTTTCGATTTAGGTTTTCAGCATCATACGTTACCAGCGATACATCCTCCGGTATATTATACTTTAATTTTTTGAATGAACGGATTGCCGCTTCCCCGATCTGATCATTTGCTGTAAATACAGCAGTAAAACTCATTTCCTTCATTTTTTGCTCAAAAACTTCACAATACGCATCAAATTCCTCGGAGAAATTTTCTAACCTGGTTGGAATAATCACATCAAATTCCTCAGAATATTCTAGATTGGAATCTATAAAAGCCTGTTTAAATCCCAACAGTCGCTCATTCATCGTACTCAGATTTGAGTTTCTTATAAATAAAATACGGCGATGCCCCTGATCAATTAACAACTTCGTCAGATTGTAAGCACTAGCCATATTGTCGCTGGTTACATAAGGAATATCGGTATTATAGACAACTCGATCTAAGAATACGATTTTGATACCATTATTTCTTAGCAAGGTGAAGAGCCGTTTGTTATTATCCTCATATCCTTGTCTCATAATCGGACATAAGATAACCCCTTCTACTTTTCTTTCCACCGCCCCTTTAACTAGCCATTCCAACTTATCGAAATTTTGTTCATCGCTTGAAGTTAAAAGATGATAGCCTTGTATATACAAGACATCCTCAATCCCTCTCAACGCAGCCGACCACAAAGGATTTTCAATGCCTATAACAAAAGCAGCAATCAGACGGGTACGGTCTTCAAGAGTAACCTTCCTATTATTCATGAAAGTCCCTCTTCGGCTATCTCTGATCAGCCACCCTTCCTCAGCTAATTCTTTAACAGCCTTCTCGACCGTATTTACACTGGAATCATAATATTGGGAAAATTCCCTGCTGGATGGAAGTCTATGGCCCTCAGTCCACTCTCCATTCATCAGTCTTCTTTTAATATCTTCTTTAATAACAATGTATTTAGCAGCCAATTCACATTCTCCTCAGCCATTGTAATTAAATTCACTTTAACTTCTCACACTATCTGTGTCAAGTTTTTTGATACACGATGATGAGTTTTGAGTGACTAGAGGAACTTTCCTCTAATCTTGTCGAATGGTGTAATTTCACAAACTACAATGACATGAGGGATGAGTACACTTTGTTTTAGCCCAGAACGATAACATAGTCAGCGAGCTTGATCAAATCCCCTTAAATGATAGAATCAACTCAATTTCTTAATCAATTTCTCCACTCGCTTTCGTTTTGTGTCTTTTTCAATATCGTCGAGTCGTGAGTAGAGCGTCTTTATAAAAAGGGCTTTGTTTTTATCGTTTACAACGGATATTGCATTCTCCGCATACATTGGAAGTTGATTTGTCGGACATCTCTTAAGCTGTTCGATGAGTAATGTGAATGCATTATCAGCATATTGTTCGACAGAACAAAGCTTAATCAGGATATTTACTCCGTGATCTTTGGTGATCACCGATCCTTTGTCAGTAATATCAACAATTTTTACAAGTACTAAATAAATGGCTTCCGGATTTTCAAGAGTTATCGCATCTAGTGCTGTCATAGCCCCCCAAACAAGTCGATTGTTCCCATGATCAAGCAATGTTACGAACTCTTTGCTGTATTCAGCAATTAAAGACGGCTTGAGACCTCCAATTTCATAGAGAACTTTAATGCAATCGCTTTGAATATTCTTATCACCGTTATACAAGCTATCAACAAGTTCTTTCACAGCTCCTCTATCATCTCGTTCGGCAATATATTTCGCCAGTTCCTGATTAGGACCTTCGTCTTTGCGGTTGAGTGAAGTTGCTAATTTGTCGATTATGGTCATCTGTTTTCTCCTTCATCGTTTAGGTATCTCACTTTATTAGATAACCTTATATGATTTAAGGTAAATGTGCTACTTCAAATCGTTCAAATCAATTCAATACAAAAAAACGGCATCTCTGCCGTTTTTGTTTAAGGTATTGGTGGAGAATAGGGGGCTCGAACTGATAAAAAAATAAGGGGAAGCTATTGCAACTTCCCCCATTCGTAATTAGCCCAGTATCAATCTAGCAATCTCTGCAAGATCAACGATATCGATTTTATCATCACCGTTCATATCCGCTTTTTCATACATAGCCCAGTCTGCATCAGCAGAAGTCTTTCCATAACTAGCTGCGATGAGACCAAGATCACCAATGCTGATTTTACCGTCTCCATTTAGATCACCAGAAGCCGCAACATTCACGGAAGCTTTAAATGCTTGCAACGCTGCTTCTAGTTGAACGATCGCTTGCTCCACTTGATCTTGAGTAGCCCCGCCTTGACCAGCTACTGCCTTGGCACGATCAATTTCAGTTTGCAATACCGCTTTCGAACCAGCAGGATACTTACCAATTCCCGCTCCTTCTACCGCTGCATCATGCGATGCTTGCGCACTTGTAATAAGTGCTTGCAATACCGCTTTATCCACTGCAATAATTTGAATCGTGTACGGGGAACCATTGTTCACCGTCGTTTCAATTCCGCTTGCACCCGCAACAACTACGTCGGTTAAGAAGATGGAGCTCGTTACGTTTTGATCAGCCTCTTTGGCCTTGAAGTTCACTTTCAATACAGGAGCCGTATGCTTTATTGCACTTCCTGGCCCTGCACTTGCCATCAGAATGCGAATCTCACCTTCTCCTTCTTTCTGTCCGACGATCGAAAATCCACTTTGCAAAGCTTCGACGGACAGGAGTTCTACTTGAGCCGGGTCAAAATGGATCGTTTGATCCAGCGCATATACGCTTTCCTTGACATTGTTCAAGACGTAAGTCACATCAAAGGATTCTCCCGCAATGACGCTGGTGTCTCCTGTTGCCGTTAGGATGTAACTGTCAACTTGGGCATGACGCTTAATTGAGGCATCATTCAATACAATGCTGTAGAAGCGTACATCATCCATTTCACCTTTAAACAAATGATCTGGGCCGCTGCCAGCATAGTTCAAGTCAGCTCCAATATACATATTGTTCGAATTGGTCAACTGATTGATCAAGGAACTCGATATCTTCTCAGCAATTTTATCGCCATTCAGATATAGGCTGAAAGTGTTCCCGTCACGTACTAAAGCTACATGACTCCACTCCTGATCGAGAACGGTAGCTGTCGCATTATCACCAACCAAAATCCTGTTTTCCTTCGTATCATCACCTAATGTAAAGTACATTTTTCCATCTTGCAGATACAAACTCCAAAGTTTATTTGGAGCGAAATCTGGTTGCTGCTGAGCGATGATCGTTTGTCGAGTAGAATCATCATTCAACACTGGTTTTATCCACGCTTCGATAGTATATTGAGGCAACTTACTATCAATGACATGATCTATAACAACGCGATTACGGATATCGATAAACGTTGTTGCCCCGTCAAACTGTACTGCATTGCCAAGCTTTCCAGGAACCCGTGATACATTTCCGCGGATCTCCCCATTCATGTTATTGATCGAATCGAATGTTGTTGTACCATCCGCTTCGTCAAAGGTAAAATGTCTTAAGTTTCCGTAGTTAAATGTCACTTTACTGTTTGCTTCAATTACATTGCCTTTATGCGAGTGATCCTTGACACCTTTAACAGTAAGTCCATAATCCACTTCTGCCTGTAAAGAAGTTACGTTCAACCACACGGTTTGTGAGTCCGCTTGCAGTCCCGCAGATTGTACCGTAATGCCCTTATCAATAGTATAATTTATGATCTGCTCTGCACTCATTTGATCCAGTGGCTCATTAAATACGACTTCAACAAACGTATTAGATAACGCACTCACCGATACAATAGATGGCGGACTCGTATCTTCTAGCGTCGTCACCGTAATAATTGGACTCTTTTCACTTTCTAGCGACCCAGATCCGCTTACGGCTGAGACCTCATAAGAATAGGTAGTTTGCTCATTCAGCCCCCGATCTGTGTAATTGGAAGTAAAACCTTTTCCAATAAACTTTCCATCCCTGTAAACATTGTATCCGCCAACGGAGGTTGAAGGAGACGCTTTCCAGGAAATCGTAACTTCATGATCTTTGACATCTATAGCGTTTACTTCCTTCGGTGCTTCCAAATCGGAACCTGGAACCGGAGCATCCTCAGCTGCATAAACAGTATACCAAGTATAACTCATAGCTGGGATCGTCACTTCTAACAACACATTGCCATTCGAATCAATAGTGTATGTCTTATTGCCCATTCCTTCATGAGAGAGGATGGCCTGTTTAATTGTTGCCTGCGCTAATGGATATTCATAAGGAGCGGGAGCTTCAGGCAAATATGGATCGGAAACCTCCATACCATAATGTTCAATCTGTTTTGGGTGTGACCCCGGCACTGGTGGTGGCGGATTTTCCAAATCTGTCAAGCCAGTGTAATATAAAGGAACCGTAATAGTTTCCGTTCTTGGCATATCGGTCTGGTTGTAAAGCATCATCAGACCTTTTTCCTCGCTTTGTGGGTTGACGTGGATGATAGCGTCAATCCCAGTTGTCCTTTGCTTGTTCTTCGTAGTATCAAATTCGGGCGCTTTAATATGAACAATGTCCGAATTGAGAATTGCTCTGTATTTCTTATAGAAATCTACCCATTTTTTAACTACTGCTTTGGTCGTATCATTATCGTACAATCTACTTCCACGGTAGGCAGACATTACCCCACTCCCGAAGTTTTGTGCCAGCACAAAATCGTAGTCCTTTAAGTTATCGCTTAGTGGCTCAAACGCCGCTGCCGCACCGCCTCCATGATAATTTTGAAGAGGGGTGTGTATCCAGCCCATGGAAGGTGTCTTTTGATAAGTACCATTGTAAATGGCCTTTCTTCCGAAAATGAGTTGTTCATGCCTAGGTTGACTCCATGCGCCCTCATCATAACCGATTCCATTTTTATTATAGCCATTCGCATAAAGCCAATCTGCGGCAAGTGCATAAATTCCTTTATCTTGGAAATATTGACCCATCTGCACGGTGCCGTTTAACCATTGCTTGGATTGGGAATTTCCTGGACCATTGAATTCGGGTCGATCTGTGGCTGAATTAATACTCATGGGATATGCGCCATCGACCTCAATCGCATCCATCCCTGTTTGTTCAATGAAGCTTTTAATATTGTTCCAATAATTGTTGAAAGTAGGTGATGAAAGATCTCTCATTCTACCAAATATTCCATTGTACGATTCTCCCGCTGGCTGATCTCCTCTGGCCGTGAGCATCGTATATCCCCCAACTTCAATTCCCTTGCTATGGGCATAATCAAAATCCGCTTTGTGCCTGTCGATGTAAGCCTGACTCGTGCTCTCAATGTTATATCCCGAACCGAAGGACTGGATGATCATCTCGAATCCGACTTCTGCGACCTGGTCAACAGTTGCTCGATAGGTGTCAGAGTTATCCGATACGAGGTGGAAAATAATCGGATTGTCTAATATATAAGGGAATAATGTCCGATACATTTTCTTGATCTCCATTTGCTTCCACTCGAACTGATCCACACTATGGATCAATTCAAAGGTTTTGAAGCTCTCGAATGTCTCTCGACTTCCCAAAATCCAAGCAGGTCCAATTTCATATTTGCTGCTCATGACACTGTACTCGTCTTCAACTTCCCACTTTGTCGTTCTACCGATATCGTTATTTCTAAATATGTTTAAATTATGGCCTTTAAAATCAGATTCTGCATATAATATGTCCTTTAACGCTGTATCAACAGCTAATACCTCGGCGGTTAACGATGTAATTACCGTGTCCGTAGAACCATTATTCGCCACTTTCACCACCTTACTAATGACAGGGATGCCTTCGTAAATCTCATAAATCACTTCAATGTTGATGTTTTGATATTTTTCCGGAAAGTTCGAAGTGGCTTTATATTTGAATGTTACTGCTCTTCCTTTCGGAGGCCATGCCGCGTTTCCATCTAAAGGGTCAGAATAAAAGCTCGGTTCCCAATTGAATGGCTTGATCGGGTTTCCTACTTCAAAGCTGTCGAACATAAAGGTATGGCTATCGGGACCATTGCCCCCCACTTCAAAATTCTGATCATCAAGTTGTATTAATGCTTCCGGCTGAGTACTTTCGAGTAAACTGATTCCTGTGTACAAGTTTGTATAGGAAACCGTTGTAAGATTATCCGCCTTTGAAAATACTCTTTCTATAATCCCGTTCGACATTATAATCTCATTATCTTTTTCTATTACTGAAGCAGGTACCGTGATTGGCTTCACAACCCAATAATCTTTGCCCTCTGTATTTCCAGATGCTGATTGTTTGAGCCGAAAACTGACTGTAAATGCTTCTTCCAACCCATTCCCATTCATATATTTCACAGCACCTGCAGGAATGATAAAAGTGTATGGAACGCCAACTGCCAAGCTGACTAACGGTGTCACAATAACCGTGTCGCCACTAATTGCAACAGATACTTGGATATCCTTCATATCTTGTAGAAGTTTAATCTGTGCAAAGTTATCCCCTTGTTGAATCATCCCGTCAAATGTCGCAGTAATGGGTATGTCAACATTATGCAAACCATGATTCATGGGGGTGCTTGAAGCAACTGCAGGTGGAGCGCTGTTATAATGAGCAGCAATAGTCGAGGCACTCAATGACTCATTATAAATTCGTACCTCATCTATTTTCCCATTAAATACATGAGCTGGCCCTGTACCCGTACCATTCCAATCTGCACCAATTGTCATGTTATTAGGGTTATTAGGTTGATTTATAAATGCATTGGATGTTTTCTGATCCACTTGCTTGCCATTCACATACATGGTAAACGTATTCACTGTTCGTGTCAGAACTACATGAGACCATGTATTTTCCGGGATTTTCCCGCCTGTTACCACCCCCAGATTATTACCTTCTCCGCTTGCACCTGCCATTGTAAAATTCAACACGCCCTCTCTTAGATACCAATTAAATTGGTATGCCCCTATTCCCGTTTTTTGTTGTGCAACAATCCCCATAGAGTCACTCGGAGTTGTAGCAGGATTAATCCACGCTTCCATGCTAAATTCTTCTTGCTGGCCTAACCTACTTTTACCAATATCAACAAATGTGTTATCGCCGTTGAAGGTAAGGGACTTTCCTTTTTTTCCTGTTTCCCAGACTCCAGTTCCATGGATTTTACCCTCTTGCAATCCGACAGAGTCAATAGCAGTTGTGCCGTTGCCATCATCGAACTTGTAATGGCGTACAGGCTCAGATCCATCACTACCCGATGATGATTTAACCACAAAAGTGACGGAGATAGGTTCCTCCATAGCAGTCCCGAAAGCGCCCTCGACAGCCCTAGCAGGTACAGTTAATGTGTATTCTGCTCCGGATGTTAAGCTATCAGATGGAGTTACAGTGAGCGTATCGCCGCTAATTGCAACAGATACTTCTACATCCGTCGTACCTTGCAAGAGTTTAATCTGGTCAAAGTTCTCCCCTTGATGAATCGTACCATCAAATGTCACAGTCATAGGCATATCAGAATCATACAAACCCTGATTCACAGGAATGATTGAAACAACCACAGGCGGAACACTATTATAATGAGCCATTATGGTCGAGGCATCCAACGCCATATTATATATTTGTACATCATCTATTTTGCCGTTAAACACATGAGCTGGTGCAGTGCCATCTTTACTCCAATCTGCACCAATTGTCATGTTGTTAGGATTATTAGGCTGATTAATAAACGCAGTGGATGTCTTTTGATCCACTTGATTACCATTCACAAACATTGTGAACGTATTCCCTTTTCGTGTCAGGACAACATGAGACCATGTATTTTCTGGGACTTTCCCACCTTTCACCACTCCCAGATTGTAACCTTCACCGCTTGCATCTGCCATTGTAAAATTTAATACCCCACCTCTGAGGTACCAATTAAATTGGTATGACCCTACTCCCGTTTTTTGTTGTGCAACAATCCCCATAGAGTCACTCGGAGTTGTTGCAGGATTAATCCATGCTTCTATGCTAAATTCCTGTTGGAGGCCGATCGTACTTTTCCCAATATCAACAAATGTGTTGTTACCGTTTAGTTTTAAAGCCTTTCCTTTTTTTCCTGTTTCCCAAACAGCAGTTCCACGGAATGTACCGTCTTGCGATCCGAAAGAGTCAGTAGCAGTTGTACCACTACCCTCATCGAACTTATAATGGTACACTGGATCCGTTTCAGAGCCATCATTAGCACTTACGAAATTTTGCGGTACTATGTAACCGACTGCCAGTAATAACGATAAATAAACGATCAGTGCTTTCTTTACTAAATTCCCCTTAAAACTCATCCTCTTAAACCTCCATTTTTTCGTTTTTTTCAACCTTTTTCCGTCCTCTTTCATCCTCCCACCAACATACCCGATACATAGTTTATTTGATTCAATTCAAATATAAAGCGCTTTCAAACAGTTAACAATGGATAATATATGCCCTTCATACTGGACTATATTTACCCACTTCTATGGTTAAAATTAAACTGTCCGGAGATTCCCTTGATAGTGAATGGCGTAACTAGATTTGTGATAGACAGTGAAAAGGTAGGGACATTATCTGCGAACACAGCTGATTGATGCATCCGTACGACAAAAAATAAGGGGATGACTTAGCGCCCTCCCCCCAATTTGTAGTTAACCCAGTATCAATCTAGCAATCTCTGCAAGATCAACGATGTCGATTTTATCGTCACCGTTCATATCCGCTTTTTCATACATAGCCCAGTCTGCATCAGCAGAAGTCTTTCCATAACCAACTGCGATGAGACCGAGATCACCGATGCTGATTTTACCGTCTCCATTTAGATCACCAGAAGCCGCTACATTCTCGGAAGCTTTAAATGCTTGCAACGCTGCTTCTAGTTGAACGATCGCTTGCTCCACTTGATCTTGAGTAGCCCCGCCTTGACCCGCTACTGCCTTGGCAAGATCAATTGCCGCTTGCAATTTCGCTTTCGAACCAGCAGGATACTGACCAATTCCCGCTCCTTCTACCGCTGCATCATGCGATGCTTGCGCACTTGTAATAAGTGCTTGCAATGCCGCTTTATCCACTACGATAATTTGAATCGTGTACGCGGAACCATTGTCCACCGTCGTTTCAATACCGCTTGCACCCGCAACAGCTGCGTCGGTTAAGAAAATGGAGCTCGTTACGTTTTGTCCAACCGCTTTGGCCTTGAAGTTCACTTTCAATACAGGAGCCGTAGACTTTATTGCACTTCCGGACCCCGCACTTGCCATCAGAATGCGAATCTCACCTTCTCCTTCTTTCTGTCCGACGATCGAAAATCCACTTTGCAAAGCTTCGACGGACAGGAGTTCTACTTGAGTCGGGTCAAAATGGATCGTTTGATCCAGCGCATACACGTGTTCTGCAACATTGCTGAGCGTGTAGGTTACATCAAAGGACTCGCCTGCAATGACACTGTCGGCTCCCGTAGCCGTTAGGACAGGTGTCCCTCCACTTTTCGCCTGTGTTCTAACAGTCAGACTCGGCCCGTCTACGCTCCACTTGCCTGACGCAACACCGACCTCCACCTTGAATGTATAAGTGGTATCGGGAGACAAGCCGATAATATCAAAGTTGTGTACATCAGCAGCATTCGTAGAGTGGATAAGTTCGTTATCTTTATAAATGCGATAATTAGTCACGTCAGTTACATCTTCAACACCTGACCAAGTTAAGGTCAATGCTGTTTCCCCCACATTGGAAGCTGTCAAATCCTTGCTATCACCCCAAACCGGGGCAATGAAATAATGAGCCCATACAGTCGCAGCATCCAATGCGACATTGTAAATCTGCACATCATCTATCTTACCGTTGAACTGATGGACTGGTGCTGTGCCCCCTCTATTCCAATCCGCACCAATTGTCAGGTTATTAGGATTGTTAGGCTGATTAATAAATGCAGAGGATTTCTTCTGAGCAACTTGCTCACCATTCACATACATGGTGAACGTATTCTCGGATCGTGTTAGGACTACATATGACCATGCATTGACTGGGATTGTTCCACCTGTAAATCCATCTAGACCAAAACTTTCACCATTTTCATTTGACATTGCAAAACCCAAATAACCATTTCTTAAATACCAATTGAATTGGTAGGGTACTACAGTTGTTTGTTGTTGCCCAATAATCCCCATAGAGTCTCCGGTAGCTGCGGCAGGATTGATCCATGCTCCTATGCTAAATTCATGTTGCTGACCAATCGTGCTTTTCCCTGCATCAACAAATGTATTATTGCCGTTAAAAGTAAGCGCCTTTCCTATTTTCCCTGTATCCCAAGCAGCCGTTCCGCGAATTGTACCGTCTTGTGATCCGACAGCATCAATAGCCGCTGTTCCTGTTCCCTCTTCGAACTCGTAATGTTGAACTGGTTTGACAGTATCCTCCGATTGTTTAGTATCAAAGCTGATTGTAAAGGATGACTCCATCCCAATTCCGTACACACTCTCGACAGCCCCGGCAGGCACCGTCAAAGTGTATGCGGCACCAGCAACTAAATTACCAGTTGGTACCACAATGATCTTATCTCCGCTAATCGTAATCGACGCTTCTATATTCTTCGTTTCCTGCATCAGTTTAATCTGTTCAAAGTTTGCCCCTTGTTCAATAGATCGATCAAATGTGATCATCATGGGCACGTTAGAACCATGTAAACCTTGATCCACAGGGAGGCTCGAAACAACGATCGGTGGAATACTAGTATCCGGTTTGATCGTTTCCTTTAGAGCTTGTAATTGCGCTAATTGCGCGGGGTCCAACTCACCAAAACGGTTCACTTTTGTATCTAAAGTCACTACACCTTCAAGGTTAGTAAAGTCTTGAACCCACTTGATCAAACCTGCAGTCGGTTTGGAGGTTCCCTTGTTCCCCCAACCTGCCCAATAAGGATCATTGCCGCCTAGAAAAGTTAATGCGAATGCCTGCACACCGTTAGCTTTATCGATCCATCGCCCATTGGGGGGAAGGGGGCCGATGCTATTCGTCTCTCCACAGACGTAATCTTCGTACGGCGTGTTCATCCTCATACCTATCCCAGAACAAAGTGAAACGATGCTTTTTGGATTGCCGGACTTAATTGAGTTCACCAGGCTGCTCCAATTATAAGGTTTGCTCATATCATCATAGGCATAACTGTAGTAGGCACCGTCAAACCACCATCCAGCTAGTTTCTCGCCATAACGATCAGACCATTCTTTAATGACAGCCTGCCATTTCTCCTGGGTTTGCTGTGATGGGACACCATTCTGGCCTGGTGTATAATCAAATGCTTTCGTGATCGCATAATCGCCCTCGTTATAACTAGCACTATGTGGCGGATTACTTGGTAAATACAGCATCATCTTGATGCCATATTGTTCAAGCTCATCAGCAATTTCCATCGGCAAATCACGTGTAGATGTTCGCTCACCGGGTTGTAGATTTGCAATGCGATCATACGTTGCATTCGGTGAAATCAAATATCCACTGTTTTGACCCAAGGTTAATATGACGAATCCCGCACCTGTACTTGCAACTTGCTTGGCATACGCCTGCACATCGAAAGTTTGTAGAAATTCATCCCAGCTTTCGCCATCTTGCCATTTTTCCTCTTCATTCGCAGCAACTCGATTGATGTAATTAGATATAAAATGATGTGAAACACCATACTTTGCATCTTTAAACCAATCTATATTGGGATTACCCTCTACAGCTTGAATAGGTCCTACCGATGCGCTCATGGTCTTACCTACAGATAACCTGCTGTCCACCGGTGTTACTTCCACTTGTAAATACTTGCCGATGTAAGAAGCAGGCAGCACGATCGTTTTGGTTAAAATGCCTGGAAGCTCGATATAAGGGCCATCGGCGGAATCTGCCATTGACCATTTAAAAACCGTCTTCCCCTCCGGGTTATTTTCCGGATCCGTATAGGTATAGTTCGCCCGGAGCATACCCTTTGATTGCGCTTCCCCGTCAATTCGCAAGCCACTAATTTGTGGAGCTTGGTTTGTCAAATCGGCTTCCACCGTAAATGACTTTGTAACTGAAAACCCAAAGTACTGGACGTCCACATTCACAATTTGCTCAGTGGACTTCGGTTCAATTGGGTCAAAACTCATTGTTATTGTTTTATTTACATCATCATAATCGAAGCCTGTCACCGTTAATTTCCCCTGTATGCCACCAATGATTTGGATATTTGCTATAAAATCGGTCGACACAGGTGTACGATTCGGCGTTTTATCCAGTATAATCTTCAATTTCCCGTTATCGGGCTGTAAATCAAATACGGTGGCTCCCAACTTATAGTGACTATCGATCGTTGCAGCATCCAATTCTGTATGATAGATACTGAATTCATCGATAAGTCCTTTAAATAGATGAAGGTAAGAAGATCCGTTCGTATTGCCTCCAATTAGCATTGGATTCGGATTACTCGGTTGATCAAGAAAACTACTTGAAGATTTCTCACTCACCATGACACCATTCAAGTACAAGCGATACGTCTTATCGTTGCGTGTCAACGCAACATGTTGCCATGCATTAGCCTTAATTTTTCCGCCACTTAATATTCCTAACCCAAGGTCGCTGCCTTTGTCATTGTAAGTTTCGAACTTCATCGTATCTCCAGCTATAAACCACCAGAAGCCATTCGCTGCAACTCCGCTTCTATTTTGAGAGAAAATCGTTTTAGAGCCAGACAAGTCGCTTGTATTAATCCAGGTTTCGAGCGTGAATTGCGGCTCATGCCCGATATTACCTCCCCCAAGAGATATGTAATTATTTGTTCCGTTCAATTCAATCGCTCCATTGTCTACACCCGTTTGCCAAACGGCAGTTCCATGGATTGTACCGTCTTGCGATCCGACAGAGTCAGCAGCAGATGTACCACTTACTTCATCGAACTTGTAATGATGCACTCGATCCGTTTCAGAGCCATCATCAGCACTAACGAAACTTTGCGGTGCTATATAACCGACTGCCAGTAATAACGATAAATAAACGATTAATAATTTCTTTACTAAATTCCCCTTCAAAGTCATCGTCTAAAACCTCCATTTGTTCGTTTTTTTCAACCTTTTCCTTACTCTTTCATCCTCCCAGCAATATACCCAATAAATGGTTTATATGAATTCATTTTAATTATAGAGCGCTTTCATTGCATTAACGATGGATAATATATGCCCGTTCATACTGGACTATATTTACCCGCTTCTATGCTTTCGCACTCTTACCCTTTCACAGCCCCTGACAACATACCCGACACGATATACTTCTGTCCGAGGAAGTAAACTAGAATAATCGGCAAAGTTGTTAAGACGATCACTGCACTAACGAGGTTCCAACTGGAAATGAAAGTGCCATAGAAATTATAAACAGCTAGAGTCATAGGACTATATGCTGATTTGTTAAGCACATAGAGTGGGATGATAAAGTCGTTCCAAGCATTCATGAAACTGATTAATACGGCAGTTATCGTCACCGGCATAAGCAATGGAAGCAGGATTCGAAAAAACAACTGCCAGCCGTTGCATCCATCAATGACAGATGACTCATCCAATTCTCTCGGCACCGAGCTGATAAACCCATAATAGAGAAATACTGAGAATGGGATCATTATCGCCGTATATAGTAGAATAATCCCTTGATAGGTATTCATAACATGCAAATATTGCATCACTTTGATCGTAGGAATCATATTTAGGGGGGCAATCAATCCGATAATGAAGAAATAATAAACGCCTTTGCTGAATGTTGTCCTTCTCCTTGCCAACACGAATGTCCCCATGGCCGCAGAGAAATTAGTCAGTACAACAGATCCAACCGTGATGATCAAACTGTTTAAAAACGCCCTGTCCAGCTTTCCCTTTTCAATCACTGTCCAATAATTCTCAAACATCCATTCTTTGGGAAGTGATAAATTCATTAAATCTGATTCAGCTTGCGTCTTTAACGAATTGATCAGTACGAGAAATAATGGAATCAATATCAATAAAGCAAGCACCCAAACTAATAGTTCTTTGATAACTCTCATTCGCTATCCACTCCCTTTCTTGTTAATAAAGTAAGGGTGGATAAAGCGACGACTGTGGTCAAGATAAATACAACAACGCCGAGCGCAGTTGCCATTCCATAGCGTCCCGCTGTAAACTCCCGGAATACCGCTGTATTAAGCACCTCAGTCACATTACCCGGGCCACCATTGGTAAGTACGAAGACGATATCAAATACTTTCAAGCCATTGATCAAATTTAAAATCAGATTCACCGTCAGTGCCGGTAAAATTAATGGCAAGGTGATGTGCATAAATTTCTTCACCTTACCCGCCCCATCAATCGCTGCGGCTTCATAGTATGATTTGGAGATCGTCTGCAACCCAGCTAGATAGATAATCATATTAAATCCGACAAATTTCCACGTTTCGACGGAAATCACAGAAGGCATTGCATATTTCAAATCAATGAGCCATCCTCTTGTCCACGAATCTAATCCGACTGTCGTCAGAAAACTGTTCATGATTCCATGGTTAGCGTGAAATATCGAGGCAAATATCAAACCGATAATAAGCGGAGAAATTGTCATAGGAATATAGAAGATCGTTCGCAGTGCATTTTTCGTCTTTAGCCCTTCATTTAGCAATAGTGCTAGAGACAATCCAAGAACATTTTTCAGTATTGTCGTGAATAGGGCGAAAATAGCTGTATTCCCGAAAAACTTTAAGTAAGTTTTATGTTCCGCGATCATCTGTTTAAAATTATCAAAACCGATAAAACGAACAATGTCAGTATACATATTCCAATCAGTCATTGCATAATAGAAGCTGAATAAACTTGGCACAAAAAACAAAATAGTATAAATGGCTAACGGTAATATCAGAAAATAATAGGGATAAACTTTTCTAGAATTCATCTATCGTCTCACATCCACTCTTCTGGAAATACGTATTAAAAGTTATGAAGGGCGGGATTGGCCGATGAGTTCATGCCTTTGCCCGCCCTTCAATCCCACTTACTATTCTATAATCTTGAACGATTTGTCTCTAAATTCGTCAAACTGCTTCAACACATCTTCCGGCTTCTTTAGTCCCAGGTACATATCTTGCATCCCTTTAGCAATCGTAGTATGATCAAAAAATTTGATGAATGACTCGAAATCAGGTCCCATCTTACCATTTGCATTCTCAACTACACTTTTGAACGCTTCAGTAGCAGGTCTTACATCGATGCCGTTCATCGAAGGATCACCTAAGTCGCCTCTTTCTTTATAGAAGGACACCAAATTCTCTTCCTTGGTTAAAAATTCAAAATATTGTTTCACTTCGTCAATGTTCTTCGAATGTTTGTTCACGCCTCGGATAACCCCTCCCGAGGAATGTCCAAACATTGTATTATCCGCAAGCGGGACAGGGAACATCTTCCACTTCTCGGCACCGCTCTCTGGATATTTCTCTGCTATTTCTTGTTGATAGGTTGTATAGACGAGTATCATCGCATACTTTCCGGTTCCTATGGCTTCATAGCCACTGTCCCAATCGTTGGACAATACGTTTTTACCGAAGTATCCCTTTTTATTCATATCATCCAATTGATTCAAAGCCTTCACTAGTAAATCTACATCAGCAAATTTAGCCTCGTTTGCATTTAATTTATCCGTCAATCCTGGACTTTCCTCATTTGCCATAACACCTAGTTCTGACAGCCAAAGTGGTAGATGCCATTCATCCTTCGCGTTATCATAGATCGGTGTAATGCCATTCGCTAGCAACTTTTCGTTAATTTCTATGAATTCAGCGTAATTTTTCGGGGGAGTCAATGAGAGTTTCTCAAATAGTTCAGGGTTATAAAGTATCCCCCAACCATCAACAGACCAAGTGTTCAAACCATATAAGGTTCCTTTGTAGGTCGCACCATCTTTAGCCCACTGTTTCATACTGGAAGCCCATGGTTCGCCGGATAAGTCAAGTAAATTCTTCTCAGGCTGATATGTTTCCATAACAATGCCCGAACGTAAGTACATGACATCCGGAGCTTCTCCAGTGGCCAATTTTGTCTTTAACACATTCACATATTGATCGTCCGGATTGACTTGGAAATCCACCTTAATTCCTGTTTCTTGTGTGAATTTATCAGCGAGACTTCGGTCGATATCCTTGATCCAGTTTTGTGATGCGCCGACAGAAATCGTTACGTTACTTTTTGGTGTTTCTGTCGGTGCGACTTTCTCTTGTCCGCCATCCCCCGTGTTACCAGGTTGAGAAGTAGGTACCTCAGTATTGCCACCGCATCCCCCAACGATCATAACCAATGCAACCATACAGGCAATAAACATTAAATAGTGCTTTCTCATTTGTGATTCCCCTCTCGTCTAATAGGTTATATCTGGATTTGACTTTATTATAAAGTGCTTTCAAAACGTTAACGATGGACAATGTATGCCGTTTCATGCTGGACTATATTTACGATCTTGTAGATTTGAAATCAGTCAGACTTTTTCCCGTTTCTTTCTTAAAAATTCTGCTGAAATAATCAGGATCTGGATAACCGACTAGAGCTCCAATACTGCGAAAGCTCATATCCGGCTTGTTGATCATAAGTTGAATCGCCTCGTTGATGCGTAATGAAATTAAGTATTTGATGGGTGTTGTGTTTTTATGTCTTTTATAAATTCGAATGAGGTGTGACGCATTGAAATTAAATTGTGTGGATATTTCACTGATAGTGATTGGGCTTGCGAAGTTGGTGTTAAGATAATCCTCGATACGATTGGCTAGTTCTTCAGTCCCCTCATTTCCCTTGTCTTCGTTGGAGGTAGTAATTTTCTCCAACGTAGACCAAACATCCCGGAAAACATCCTCGAAGTTGCAAGATAACGACAATTCAGCCAACAGTTTATCTTCTAGGCGGGAGACTTCATGATCTGTCAGCAATATGCTATGCTGCCGGAATATTTGAATCAATTGTCGAATTCTCATCTCCACCCATCTCTGGGGGAATGATTTTCTCTCCCATTCCTGGAATAGAAGACTCAGTTCTTGATGCAATTTTTCTTTTTTTCCGCTTTGAATAAGTGTTCCCCACTGCTGCTGAATTCTAATATCGAAACTTGCTGGAGGCACATTTCGTTCCGGTTCAGCCGGATCGAGCACCTGCGATTTCCCAAGTACAAGATTTTTTTCAAGCATAGTACGCAGATCATTTACAGCTAGTGACATATTACGCAGCAACACCGTATCAGCAGCCGGACATATCGTAATTGGGTAAGTCGTAATGTATTCGCAAACTTTTTTCAACAGCGAAAGCGCAATATATACTGGGCTCACGGTACTCTGACTGTCCACTTGAACAGCCAATAGTACTCCGTAGAATGGGCTTTGCTCTACTAGGCACCAATTCAGTTTCCCCAATACTTCCGAAACCGCATTATTCATCTCCGTTCGCAACCACGATTCTGGATACAAACTTGTTTGTTTCAGCAAATTCGCGAGACTTGGAAGATGTCCGATTTGTATAATAAATAGTAAGTATGACTCATCAACAAGGGACACTTGACTTAAAGATGATCTTGGATCGTTTATGGCTGCTGTAACTCTTTCAAGGACAGTAGCCTGTTTTTCTAAATCTAACGATTCCCGGATGCGATTTAACGTTTCAGCCAACGCTACTTGTTTAAGCGGTTTCAATAAATAATCCTTTACTCCGAAACGAAGAGCCTGCCGAGCGTATTCAAATTCGTCATGGCCGCTAATTACAACAATGTAAATCTGAGGATGTGAATCTATGACACGTCGAATAAGCTCCAACCCATCCATACGGGGCATATGAATGTCCGTAAACAAAACAGACGGCTTAATTAAATCAATGATTTCCAACGCTTCAAGTCCATTTTTAGCACGCCCAATCACTTGAAAACAAGGATCGGTTCGTTCAATTTTGCTGATGATATTGTCTAGTATAATTAATTCGTCCTCTACAACGACAACTTTATAGGTTATGTTTGTCGAATGGATCATAAGATACTTCTCCCTCCGTTTCACTTGTAGTATCCTTATGTCTGCTCATAGGTCCGCCTATAATGACGCATGCTCCTCCATCAGGATGATTGGACGCTTGAAATATGACTTCCTCTCCGAAGAGTAGATACAGCCTGGCATATATATTCTCTAGTCCCAACCCTTTCCGTTTCCCTGCGATATCGTCCTGGGACTGCTTCATATACATTTTCGGCTCAAAGTTGCGTAAAGACTGCAGCACTTCCTCAGGAAAACCATCCCCATTGTCCTTAATTAGGATCGTCCAATGGTTCCCTGATCTTCTTCCAACAAGATCGACGTTCCAAGGAGACAAGCCATGTATCCCATATTTCAAACAATTTTCCACAATCGGTTGAATCACTAGCTTCGGCAAATAACAAGATGTGATATCAGGATCTAGATCGATCGAGTATTTCAAATCTTCATCGAAGCGAATTTTCATTAATGAGAAATAGTTTGACGTATAACTAATTTCGTCTGCAATTGTCACTTGCTCCGTACTCTGTGAGAGAATATACCTTAGCATTCCGGACAAATGGTCGCAGATTTGCGTGATTTTCACCTGACCGTTATCTTCGGCGATAATACTAATCGTAGTTAAGGTGTTGTAAAGAAAATGCGGATTCATCTGCGATTGCAATGCAACAAGACGAGCGTGCATTTCTTGCGAACGAGACAAGAGCGTTTCTTCAACAGAGTTTTGTAACCGTGTGAGCATTCTACTAAAAGATACTTCAAGCCCATCCAGTTCGTTTAATTCACTTTTCGTTTCTAATGGGTAAGAAGTAAGTTCAGCCAAACTCATCGAGCGAATCGATCTATGAATCCTTTTGATCGGTAAGGTCAATCCTCTAGATACAAAAAATGACACGGTGAGCGTAAGCAGTAAGATTCCGATTACGACTAGTAACATTAGATTACGTAATGATGTTACTGGCTGAAGCAGAGAGGATTCCGATTGTATGGCAACCACCGTCCATCCCGTGTATGCGGAACGTGTATAAGCCAAAAGTTCATTTTTTTGATGCGATACATTTTTGGTGTTGAAATAGCCAGAAGGCGCGGACAGTTCTTTCACAACATCCCAATAGAAGCTATTACTAATTAACGCTTGCCTTTGGTACGGGTAAATTAATTCGCCACGTTCATTATAAATATAGATCACTTTCTTATCGGTCTGCCCCACCATTAACTCACCGATGAACCGTTCGATCGATTGGTAGTTTTGCTGCACTTCCACGATTGCTTTCCGTTTTGAACCTGCATCCCATCCAAACACGCGAGATAATGAAATTACAGTTTTATCATAAGACCCCCAATTGTCGGTATGAGGTACAGATATGTACTTATTCCCATCAAGCTTATACGTTTCACTTACCCAATCCAATTCTGAAATTTTCTCCTGTGGAAAATTGGTGACATGCGAGTTATCACCTATTCCAATGAATCGACCACTCTGATCGAAAATATTAATTTGCCAGCCCAATTGCAGAGGTCCCATGACAGATAATATAACACTATTGATTTGCCGCTGTGTGGTAAACAGAACCGATGTATCAGTAACATCTTGATCCTGAAAAAAAAGATCCCTAATCGAATTTAAATAGATGATTTTAACGGAGATGTTGTTAAGGTCGGTAATCATCGAATCAAGTTTATTTGCAATATAAACCGACGATTGATACATCGACTCCGAGGCTTTCTTCGTCAATGTATCTGCTAGATAAAGATAGAAAACAAGCGAGAATACAACCACAATGGTAACAACCAAGATAGAATACGTGACAAAAAGCTTATTTTGAATCGTTTTGAATTTTGGTATTCGCACAGATTCCCCCTACTTTCATATTTGATCGATAACAGTAAAAAACAGCCCAGAACGCAATGTATCTAGGCACGTTTTGGGCTGTTTCTATTACTTTACCTGCTGTTATTCTAACTTTCAAGTACAAAAGGGAAAGGCATTGCACCTTCCCCCCATTCGTAGTTAGCCTAGTATCAACCTAGCAACTGCTGCAAGGTCAGCAATGTCGATTTTATCGTCACCGTTCATATCCGCTTTTTCATACATAGCCCATTCTGCATCAGCAGAAGTCTTTCCATAACCAACTGCGATGAGAGCGAGATCACCGATACTGATTTTACCGTCTCCATTTAGATCACCAGAAGCCGCTACATTCACGGAAGCTTTAAATGCTTGCAACGCTGCTTGTAACTGATTCATCGCTTGCTCCACTTGATCTTGAGTAGCCCCTCCTTGACCCTCTACTGCCTTAGCACGATCAATTGCCGCTTGCAATATCGCTTTCGAACCAGCAGGATACTGACCAATTCTAGCTCCTTCTAACGCTGCATCATGCGATGCTTGCGCACTCGTAATAAGTGCTCGCAATGCCGCTTTATCCACTGCGATAATTTGAATCGTATACGGGGAACCATTGTTCACCGTCGTTTCGATTCCGCTTGCACCCGCAACAGCTGCGTCGGTTAAGAAAATGGCGCTCGTTGCGTTTTGGCCAACCGCTTTGGCCTTGAAGTGCAGCCTCAACAAATTAGTCGTATCCGTTATCACACTTCCCGCCCCTGTGCTTGCCATAAGGAATCGGACTTGACCTGATCCCTCTTTTTGTCCGATGACCTTAAATCCGTTTTTCAGCGCATCCACAGAAAGGAATTCTAATTGAGTCGGGTCATAATGAATGGTTAGATCCATCGAATAGATCGCATCGGTCACATTATCTAAGCCAAGATAAGTACTGAAAGGAGCTCCAGACTGAACCGAAGACGGGCCCGTATACGTAGCAAGAGGAGGGCTTGTCGGTTCAGTCGACGACCTCACCGTGACCGAGCTGCCGTCACTGGTCGCTTCTATCGTTTGCGAATTCGTTCCTGCACTGTTCTTAACGTTAATTTGGAAGGTTATTACACCTAGTGGGTCCGTGCCATCCAATACATACATCGCCGTGTTCACCCATACATCGTTAGAATGTATCGACGTAAAAGTCGCTGGATCTTTGCCGTTAATTTTGAAATTGTCAAGCTTTGATACTTGCTCCGTCGTATTGAACGTCAGCGTAACCGTATCACCAGTTACCGCGGAGGAACTGTCCCCCGCATGATCCGAAGCGATTTGTACGTTGCTGATCGTTACAGGTGCCTGGACTTGATTCGTTATTGGGATAATAATAACTCCCTCAGAGCCATCTCCGGATTTAGACATAGCTCTTGCTACCACAACGCCATTATTTTGGGGAGTCAGAACTCCCTTATTACTAATGGTAGCTATATCACTTGGACTTCCATCAAGGTTTACTACACTCCATTCAATATTACTGTCTGATGAATTCAATTGTAATGTAACGCCATTTTCCGTGATTGAAGAACTACCGTCAGCTGTGGTAACAGCGATCAGATGGGATGGCGAAGTGTACATTTTATAGTAATTATTTGAAGTGTTTGAAAGATTCATCACTACAGTATTTGTGTAGTTTTTAGGGATACTTATATGCTTAAATTTATTAAACCAACCTTCGCTTGGATATCCCCATTGATTATTGATATTAAGGGTAACCGTTTGGTCTTCGTTTACACTGGCACGAACAGATCCATTCCCATTTCCTTGTACAGAAAGCACTGCATCCGTAGTGTCGAAGCCCATTTCCGCATAATATACACCAGTCTTTGATGATCTAAAATCGTTGGTTCCTCGTCCACCAGGATCAGGTGTTCCTTTATAATATGAATAGTAGAACTCTTTATCATCATCCTTCCATTCCATTGTAGGTTTGACCCCATACTCACGTTTCCATTCGATTTCTTTTGCTGCTGTACCTACAAGTCTACCAATCTGATGGTCAGGATAATTGCTAAAATAACCTTGACGCTCCCAAGAAATGGAACTTGCATCTGAGACCAACGTATAGGATACCCCTTCTTCATAATATGAATTTATTGTTGAGGCGTTGCCTAATGTGTACTTCGTTTCAATTCTGCCGTTAGAGAATATTGTTAAAGTAAATGTAATACTACCAATACTGCTATAGTTACCGTTTATTGTAACGATAACGGCATTTCCTGTAGTCTGTTGATCTATACTAGTCAATGTCCACGTTCCCACAGCTGTTTCTCCGAGATTTAGGTCGGGACCTCCAACCAACACCGATTCCCCGTTAAAGGTTCCACTCGTTATTTTACCTGTTGATTTACTAAACGTGAGATCAAAACTATTACCAGAAACAGTGATTTCGTTTGTATTATCTGTAACTGTAGGCGCATCACCATATCCATTTACAAAAAGGTAATTTGGATTTCCGATTGTGACCACATTTGTCACGACATTTCTTTTCTTACCGTTTGTTGTCTTATAAAAATCCAATGTAATCTTGTCGCCAATTTGCCAACCTATTACGGGTGCAGGTACTGAAATAGAACCTGACTGTTTTGGTGCAATATCGCTTTGGACGATTCCATCTTCTACGGTACTGCCGTCTTCTGCAAGAATGGTATATTGGATTTCAAAATCACTGTCACTAAAGTTTACGGTTTCATACCTGTTCTCATATTGCAACTGCAATGGCATATTTGCTCCAGGATAATCAACCGCTTTGGTTCCTTTATACTGGACCGGAGAGTATACGTTTTTAGTTGCCCAGATTTCAGGCTTATCTCTCCCCCAAACATCCAGTTGCCCCCAAGTGGTATTGCCAACGACTTGATTTTTACCTTCATAAGCATTATCCATTACATCCCAAATTCCGCCGCCAATAATATTAGGATTAGCGTACATATTTTCCCATATTTTGATTACCTGGTAGTAATTTTCTCTGTAGCCAGGATCAAAAGGGATGTTAGCATCACTATAGCCATGGGCATATTCATCCCATAATTCTGGTCTGTTGCCTCTATTGCCATCATATTGATAGTGATTGCTATGAATGTCTATATTCGTAAAGTTAGTAGGTACATAGTTACCCCAAGATGCAATTGTCGGGATTGAAGGATCTACAGCCTTAACATAATTTGCTAAGTTTGCAACATTGGGGCCCCATTTTGATTCGTTGGAAAGTGACCATATGACGATACTCGGATGGCTGCGATCCTTTTCAACCATTTCACTTACCGTGTGCAACATAGAATTCTTGTATAAAGCACTGCTTTCCATTGCAGGATTTGAACCAGTAAGAAAACCCGATCCGCTAAAAGTAATGGAATTTTCCTGTTCTACAAAAATGCCCAGTTCATCGCAAAGATCTAATATACGATCAGAAAGTGGATAGTGGGATGCTCGAATGTAGTTAATATTATTTTGCTTTAGTTTTTCTAGCAGCATTTTATCTACTTCAAAGTCATAAGTTAGTGGCTCTCCGCCATAAACAGTCAAGTAATTTACACCACGTAATTTTGTAGGGACGCCGTTTATATTAAACACATCATTACCATTACTGTGCGTAATGTCTATTTGTCTAAACCCTATCTTTTTTACTACCGTTTCGACAATTTCTCCGTTCACCTCAAACTTAGCTGTAAGCGTGTATAGGTTAGGGTGATCAGCATCCCATTTGGCCGGGCTGGTAATCGTAGTCGAAACGTTGCTATCTGTAAAGGAAGCGCTTATCGGAACAGATGAAGCAGCACCAAGAGGTACATCATTCCCATCCTTATCCGAAAGTGTTAAATTGACAGAAGCCGTGTCTCCCGGTTGTATAAATGCATTTGTACTAATTTGAAGTATTGCATTATTGTAATCGGAGTCAAGTTTTGTATTTGCGTGCACTCTATTTAAGAAACTCTGAGGTTTGGCATACATCGTTACATCACCGAGTATACCTCTAAAGCTGCGCAACTCAATAAATTGTAAACTATCTCCTCCCGTGGCTGTTACTGAAACCGTAATCCAGTTATTTTCACCAGGAGTTACATAGTTTGTAATATCGCCATCCCAAGCATTAAAAGCCCCCATGTGTTCACGGACATATTGCCCATTAACCCATACTCTAGCGTAATTGAAAGCCTTATCTATGCGTAAAAATATTTTTTTGTCTGAAAAATCGGCAGGAACGAATATTTTCTTTTTGTAAGCCATTTCCAAATTGTCGTTTTTTATAAATTGAGCAGTTCCATAGTGTCCTTTCCAGTCAGGATCATAATTCGGAGCAAATACAGGAACTCCCTGTGAGTCTAAGTCACCGGGTACTTTTACTGTATTCCAAGAAGAAAGGTCGGTAGAATTTTTCCAAAAACCGTTTTGTGGGAACAATGTAAAATCCCACTCTCCGTTCAAAGAAACAATTGGGTTTGAAACACCAGCTACTTCTGCAGGCATAGGATTAACAACGACACGTTCGTATACCGTTGTTGCAGGGTCAGCATACATCGGAACTACCGGAACTAGAGCGCTTGGCTTGCCTATAACTTCTATTTCGCTTATTCCGAATTTTTTACCCGCATTTAAGCCGATTGTCTTTATTCTCATATATCTGCGATGCGTTTCAAGATTAGGAATGACATGATCCTTTGAAGACATATATCCAGATGAATTAGTAAAATAGGTATACCAAGAAACATTATCAGGCGATGTTTGAATCATATATTTATAGTTTGAACTATCATCAGTCCAATGAATATTAACGTTAGAAAAATCAATGTCAGCGCCAAAATCAATCTTCAACCACTCTCCGGCATTATTAGTATTTGGTTGCCAATACGTAGTTGGATTGTTATCAAATGCATAGTTTACATTGCTGCCCGTTTTCGTTGAAGATGCAGTATAGGTTTTACCATCAGCTAAATTTTCTGTAGTATAGATAAATCGGTAGGAATCTGAAAATGTACCGTTATCGCCTAAGCTATACGCTGTAATGATTGTATGTCCTGTTATTATAATCGGAGTCGAATAGAGTATTTTCGTAGCAGATGTCTTCGGATCACTTCCGTCAAGAGTATAATAAATACTCGTATTTTCCATATGGCTTATTAGAGATACGACAGTTCCGCTAGTTACAATTCCAGAAGGTATATTGGATTCCACTTTGCGGATAGAATAGTTGAATCCCACTATATTCGAATTTACCTGTCCGCTTTTCTCGGCGTAGGCTTTAATAGTCATATCTTTATCCACAATAATAGGACCAGTATATGTTAATTTAGATAGGTTTGTAGTTGGGTCACTACCATCAGTTGTATAGTATATTGTACTTCCTGAAATAGTTGTTAGCACAACTTGGTCACCCTTAATAAGTACCGTATCTGAAGCTAATGAACTTTGAACATCCGGTACCTTCCCTAAATAATAGAGTTCAAGATCTAGTATTGCAGGCCAAGATGCAGAGGCCTGATTGACCATTTCAAATTTGACATACGAAGCAGTAACAGGCGTAAACGAAACCATTATGTCGGCTCTTGATGCTTTTTCATTTGGAGTAACGACATGATCAACTGCTTCTGACCAACTCGAACCATCACTTGAATACAAGATTCGAAATTGTCCTATTTTCTCATCTTGAGGCCATGAGCTTGCGCCCCACCCCTTCAACATTACTGAATCAAAGGTTTGCTCTGATTTTAGCTTAAGCGAAAGGTTAAATGGTTCTCCTTTACTTTCTTGTGCATAGCTTTGTAGACTACCGTCTACAGCATGTGAAGCAGGATGACCGGAATATGGCGGTTTATCCATGCTTGCTGTGCTGCCTAAAGCGTAATTTACATAACTAGATAAATTTACAGATTGTTTATAAACGTATAATTCATCAATCGTCATCCAGGCAGCAGCCGATGGAAATCTAATCATGACATAACGTGCAGCTTGGGGGGTGTCCGGCAGAAAATAGATATCACCGGCTGTCGTTAGTAATGATGTGTCTAGCGTGCCTAACTGACTCCAGTTTACATTGTCATTTGAAATATGAATACTGAAGTCCGAGAAAGCTTGAGTCCCAAGTCTGCCTAAAACCACCATGTTAATTGATTGGGATGAGCCCAGATCGGTCGTTATTTTCCAATCCGTTATAGGCTTATCACCAACCTGTACAAAACTATCTCGTTGACCCGTGTTAATTCCAGTAATATTTCTTGCACCGTCAGTTAGATTAGTAAGATCATGAGCAAAATACGCTTCACCACTAGGCATACCAGTAGCTGTAGAACTTCTTCCCAAGGCAATGTTTTTCATGGAATCCATGTCTAAGCTACTTGGCTGAGTATTCGTGATGCTTGTATTGATTATGGTTGCCGCGTACGCAACGTTTGTACCACTATTGTGATACATCATTGAGAATAGAATTGTTACTATACACAAGACTACCGTACATCTACTTTTCCACATATTTAAATCTCCTTTCAAATTTGGAAATTCATTAATGAAAAACTTAGGTAGAATGATAGAAGCAAGAGATGCTACAAGTTAAGATTCCAGTAGCATTCCAATAATTGTAATGAAGTGAAGGCATTACATTTCTGACTTGGTTTATTCTGAGTTGATATAAAACGTTTTCATTTCATTTTCAATTATCTTCCTCTTTCATCCTTTCGATAATAAGATAAGGGAGAAGATAGTGCACCTTCCCCCCATTTGTATTTAGCCTATGATCAAACTTGCAATAGCAGCAACGTCAACGATGTCTATCTTACCATCACCGTTCATATCCGCTTTTTCATACAGAGCCCAGTCCGCATCTGCAGAAGTCTTTCCATAACTCGCTGCGATAAGACCAAGATCACCAATGCTGAATTTACCATCTTCATTGAGGTCACCAGAAGCCGCTACATTCACGGAAGCTTTAAATGCTTGCAACGCTGCTTGTAACTGATTCATCGCTTGCTCCACTTGATCTTGAGTAGCCCCGTCTTGACCCGCTACTGCCTTAGCACGATCAATTGCCGCTTGTAATATCACTTTCGAACCAGCAGGATATTGACCGATTCTCGCTCCTTCTACCGCTGCATCATGCGATGCTTGCGCACTTGTAATAAGTGCTTGCAATGCCGCTTTATCCACTGCGATAATTTGAATCGTGTACGGGGAACCATTGTTCACTGTCGTTTCAATTCCGTTTGCACCCGCAACCTCTACATCGCTTAAGAAGATGGAGCTCGTTACGTTTAGGCTAGCCTCTTTGGCCTTGAAGTTCAGTTTCAATACAGGAGACGTGTGCTTGATGGCACCTCCGGACCCAGCAGCTGCCATCACAATTTGCACCTTACCTTCTCCTTCTTTCTCCCCTGCAATCGAAAATCCACTTTGCACGGCTTCGGCTGATAGGAATTCTACTTGAGTCGGGTCATAATGGATCGTTTGACCTAGTGCATAAACTTGGTCTGATACATTACTCAACATATAGGTCACATCGAATGTGTCCCCTGCAATGACGCTCGTCGCTCCGGTGGCTGTTACAGTGTAGCGAGCTTCGATAAATGTCAGCGCAACCATTGCGTGACTTAATGCATCTGTTGCTGCGTCCACTTGATCTTGCGTAGCTTCTACGTCCGCTTCCATTACTTTTGCGGCTGCAAGAGCTACTTCAAATGCTAACCATGTGTCCACTGTGTAATTATTCTCGGACAATAACTCCGCAGCAGCAATAAGATCTCTTAATGCATCTTTCTCGATCAAGACTTTGATTACTCTGTAGACAGCTTTTACTCTAAGTTCAGTTCCTTGCACCGTACCATTAACAGTGAAAGTACCTTCCTCTGCAACCATCTCCCGTGTAATTTCATCCCATTCAACATCTACAAATGCTGTTGTCCCATCGTTATATACAGCTTCAACTTGTGCAGGGAGTGTTGGGATTTCATCTACACTCGTTTCCACAGCGACCAATTTGTAGTCTACAATTGTTTTCACAAATGGTTGCTGTGCTTCGAACACCTCAAATTCCATCAGACCCGGGTTATACGCTATCTTAACAATATTTAACTTAAGCCAAGCGGTTTTTATTGGCGTATCAAACTTTATTATATTATCGCCCGCAGCTTTTAAGCCGGATAACTCCATTGACCCGCCGTCCCATTCAAGTGTTGCGTTAGTAAACCAATCCGCGGGGGAGTTCTCTCTTTCTACCAGATTAATACCGCTTATATCAACCCCTTCTTTAAAGTCCAACATAATCCACGGATCACCCAAACTTCCATTGCTAGCCCAAGCTGTTGCCCGGTTTCCGTCAGTTGCATTTTTTGCTGCATATTGAGATTCATTGAACGATGAGCTTGCCGTAACCTTTGCCATACCTGCAATATTATTTCCCATCACTTCGGAATATTGCACCGCATAATTGTTTCTTGTATCCGAAAGCTTGATGACAACGTTATTGCTGTAATTCGCGGGCACCCCGACTGCTCGACTCGGCGCGTTGGAAAGCGATTGGGTAATTGGATAGCCCCAGGCATTGTTGATGTTGAGGCGAACCGTCTTATCGGGATTCATCACAGCGCGGATAGAACCCTTGCCATCGCCGTAGGTGGAAAGAACCGCACCCGAACCTTGGTAGCCTACCTCGGCATAATAAAGTCCATGCTTGGAGGAACGGAAGTCGGTGGTGCCACGTCCTCCCTGATCACCCCTGCCAAAGCTGTAGAAATCCTTGTCATCATCCTTCCAGCCTTTGCCAACCGGCTCCACGCCAAATTCGCGTTTCCACTCCGTTTCTTTATATGCCGTGCCAATCGGACGGCTTGCCTGATCCTCCTGATAGCCGACAGCATAGCCTTTGCTGATCCATGAGAGCGTCTCGGCAGTTGCAGGCAAATCATAGGCAACACCTATTTCCAATGTAGTGAATGCCCCGTTTTGCAGTGTATAAGCTGTATCAATTTTTCCTCCGGCATCGATGCTCAGAGTAAAGGTACAATCCAGTGTGCCGTACACACCTTTAATGATGATCACGGCTTTATCGTTTTGCTCTTTGGCGGAGATGCTTTTCTGCGTCCAGGCTCCTTGATTGCCCAGGTTATTGCTCAGGTGAGGTCCGCCGGTGAGAACGGTTTGTTCCTTATAGGTTCCTTCTGTAATTTTTCCCGTAGCCTTGCTAAAGGTAATCTTAAAATCCTTGCCGGTTACCACAATGGAGGAGTCGTCCTCGGTAATCCCGGGAGCCGGTCCTTCGACGTCATCCACCGTGTAAACGGAGTCTCCAAGGGTAACCTCATTCGCTACCACAATACGGCGGATGCCTGCGGTGGTCTTGTAAAACTCAATACGCACCTTGTCACCAAGTTTCCAGCCGGCGGCGGGAGCGGGAACAGAAATTTGGCCTTCCTCCTTGGGAGCGATATCGCTGTTCAGTGTTCCCATCTGTTCCCCGTTGATGGAATAGAGAATTTCAAAATCATCGTCGTCAAACGCCACGGTTTCATAACGGTTTTCATAAGGCAGCTTCAAGGCACTTTTGGATTCGGGAACGGGAATTGATCCTTTGCCCTTGTATTGCGGCGGAGCGTAAACTGTTTTTGTCGCCCAGTATTCTGGTTTTTCACGACCCCAGACGTCCACCATTCCCCAGTTTCCGTTGCCCAGCACATGCGTTTTTCCTTCGGTAACATTATCCGTATAGTTCCAGATAGCGCCCCCAATGCGTTGGGGATGGCTGTACATTTTCTCCCAATTATGGCGGATAATTTCATAGTAGCTGTATCTAAGACCCGGGTCTACTTGGATCTGCCCTTCGTTGCCCATATAATTATGGGCATATTCATCCCAAAGAATGGGCTTATCGAAATAGTTGTATTCGCTTTCTGCATCCAGATAATGGCTGCTAAATAAATCCGTGGATGTATGATCGTCAAAGATATAATCATACTCCGCGTTTACATTGAAATTAGTCATAAGCTTGGAGTATGAGAATATGGTCGGGATGGTGGGGTCAACTGCCCGGATGTATTCGGCGGCCAATTTATGGTTAGGGCCCCAGAAGCTCTCGTTACCTGTGGACCACATAACAATACTAGGATGGCTCATATCCTTTTCCACCATTTCGGCTGCAGTACCGATAATATAATCCTTAAAGATGGGATCTTTGTTAATCGTCATCCCAAAACCAAACATACCCGCGAAGGTGATGGAGTTTTCCTGCTCCACATAAATGCCAAGCTCGTCACAGATTTCAAGAGCTTCAGTGGACATGGGATAGTGGGAGATACGGATAAAATTAACATTCATGGCTTTGATTTTTTCCAGAAGCATTCTTTCCGTTTCAATGCTGTAAGATGGACCGTCATTGCCATAAACAGTATGGTAGTTAACACCCCTGAGCATAGTGGGAATTCCGTTGACGGTAAACTTCTTATATCCGTCATCGCCCATTTTCACGGCAACCTCGCGGAAGCCGATTCTCTTAGACAAGGTTTCGACGACCTGCCCGTCAATCTTCAGCTCGGCTGTCAAATCATATAGATAGGGATGCTCATCATCCCATTTCTCAGGACTTGCGACGGGAATATCAACTTTAAAGTCAGTAAAAGATTTATCAATAGAAAGGACATTGGGTGTCAGCGGCACGGCCTTGCCATCCCTATCTTTTAATGTCATCTCCACTTCTGCATCTACGCCGTCATTTAAAAAAGCATTGGCCATCACAGTGAGAGTCGCATTGTTATAATTCTCATCCAACGAAGTTTTCACATGCAGGCGGTTGAGATAATTTTTGGGTGCGGCGTACATGTTAACTTCTCCTAATATGCCACGGAATGAACGCAGGCCGATAAAGCCCCATTCATAACCATTGGCGCCGCCTTCGGCGGTAACAGAGATGGTCACCTGATTTTTCTGTCCGGGGACGACAAAATCAGTGATATCGGCATCCCAGGCATTATATTCGCCGCGGTGGTCCCGCACAAACTGTCCATTTACCCATAGGCGGGCATAGCTGAACGCTTTGTCAATGCGCAGGAAAACCTTCTGTCCGTTAAAATCGGCGGGAACATCAATTTCTTTTTTATATGCCATTTCCAGATTGTTGCCGGGATAGAAGGGAGCGTTTCCATAGTTGCCGTACCAGTTTGGGTTGTCAGGGAAATAGACAGGTATGCCCTGAGCATCCAGCTCACCCGGAATCTTGGCTTTGTACCAGCCGGTCACGTCGGTGGAATTTCTCCAGAACCCGTTCTGGGGCTTGAGTGAGAAGCTCCATTCACCGTTCAGGCTGACAACCGGGTTTTTCACGCCCTCAACCGCAGCCGGAATGGGGTTGACGACCGGGCGCTCCAAAATGTCGGTAGACGGATCCTTATATGTAGGCACATAAGCTGCCGGACTGCTTGTCTTACCGAGAATTTCAACGTCGCGGATACCAATTTCCTTGCTCTTCGCAGAACCTAAAACACGGATACGCATAAAGCGCTGATGAGTATCCACATAAGGGATGATATGCTCGTCGGAGCCGAGCTCACCGGCTCTTTGAATATAATAGTTGTGCCAGGCGATTCCATCGGTGGAAACCTCCACAATATACTGATAGTCCGCGTCCTTGTGCAGCCAGTTGATTTTCAGGTTGGCAAAATCATAGAATTCGCCGAAATCAAAGCTGATCCATTCGCCCGAATTTTGCGAGCCGGGTTTCCAGATGGTCTGAGGATCATTGTCCTTCACATTTTCAGGACCAAACCCGTCAGCGGAGGATTTCGCCGTAATAGTGGCGCTTTCAACCGAATTTTCCGTAGCGTAAGCAAAGGTATAGGCTTGCGTGGTTTTGCCGCTCTCTGCCTTCGAATAGGCGTTGATTTCAGTGTATTGGTTGATAGTTATCGGAGCAGTGTACTGCTTTTTGGTGGATGAAAGCGTCGGGTCGCTGCCGTCGTCGGTATAGAAAATATCCGCATTCGGCAAATGGCCGGTCAAAGTCACCTGCGTACCTTTTGCCACCATACCCGGAGCAGGGTTGGCGTCAATATACCTCATGAAATAGACATAATTGCTAACCACGCTGTCGCTCATACCGTCTTTGACAGCATAGGCGCGTATGGTAACGTCACCGGTAATTTCAATAGGGTTCTCATAAGTTTTTTTGCTTTGGGAGGTTCTCGGGTCGCTGCCGTCGACGGTGTAGTAAATAACCGCGTCCTCATAAGCACGGAGAGTCACTACATCGCCCTTTACAAGGGTGGTATTGGTATCAGCGCTGCTGACGACCGGCGGAGTTGTTGTGGTGTCGTAAATCTCCAATTCCAGAATAGCGGACCAGGCGTCTGCCTGAAGGGATTCAAATTTGAAATATTTGGTCGTCACAGGCTTGTCAAACGTATAGATGGAATCGGTCTTTTTTTCCGCTTCCGTAAGCGTGTGCTCGGCGATACGGTTCCATGTTTCTCCATCGTCTGAAATCGAGATGCCATATCTCAGTATTCTCTGATCCTGTTTGAAAAAGTCGTTATACCAGCTTTTTAAGACAACGGTATTAAACTGCCGCTTCTCCGGAAAGGCTAGGGTCAAGTCAAATGGCTGACCATTATTGGCCTGCACATAGGTGGACAAATCCCCGTCTGTCGCCAGACCGGCGGATGCGTGGTGCTGGTGGGCTGGCTGACTTATAGAAATACCGCTGCCCAGCGCTATGTTTGAGAAGCCAATAGTCGTTACTTCTGGCACAGTTGATTTAGAGGAGTAAACTTCCAGCTCGTCGACAGTGTTCCAATCTACTGTACCCGGCGCATAAATCCGGACATACCGGGTTCTTACATCCACTTCCGGGATAAAATAGACATCCGCCTTGCTGCCTTGCGGCTCAAGTTCGGCGGTGCCTAGTTGTTTCCAGGACTGTTTGTCGTCAGAAACCTGAATCTGATAATTTTTAATATTGTTTTTATAAGCCTCTGGATAGTTTTCAGCCGTCAGATCGACCTTGCCAAGCACCACGGCCTCTATCGAGCGGATGCTTTCCAAATCAACGGTAATAATCCAATCCCTGCTGCCTGTGGTTTGAGTAAAGCTGCTGGGCTGGGCAAAGCTGTTGCGAATACCGTTGGTGACCGCCGAAATCGGGCGATCCTTATGGATGGGCAAATTGGATTCAGCCTTTTTATTGAGCGCAACATTTGTTCCCTGCAAACTGGCGGGTTTTTCAAAGGAAATGGCAGTCGGAATAATTTCCATTTCAATTGCGGCAGCCATGGGTAGGTCCGAATTCGCAGAAACCGGAATCGCGGACAATAGGACCGAGATTGCTATGAACAGTGCGCCAATTGACTTTCTCATTTTTCTCATGATTAAAACGACCTCCTGATTTTCGTCTGCCCTAACTTTCCCGGACGGATCGATCAGTTTGCAAATCGATCCGTCCGTGTCAGTTGGTAGTGCTATCATCTGAATATCTATTGTTTATATTGGTCAGGGTACTTTCTCAATAACTAAAAATATCGATTCATATTCTAAAATACCAGACTTGCCGTGAACGTCTTGTCTAGTGAAGGGAGATCCGTTGTCGATACTCGGCAGGAGTTACGACAACCTCTTGTTTAAACACTTTGCCAAATTGGCTCGCGTTCTTATACCCGACCTCCTCCGCGATCTGGTTGATCCCCATCTCGGTTGTTTCCAGCCTGATCTTGGCTTGCTCCACTCTCACATGGGTTAAATAAGCTTGCTAAACACTCGAAAAATCGATAAAAATCGCGTAAGAACACAATGTCATTAACTTAACAGAATAAATACTTAGCAAGAAAATACTATTTAGTTGTTCATTTATCTCAAATGGATTGTGAACCTAAACTTCGAATCCTCCTCATACCACATTGGGAAGTTCGTCCCCCATACATTGTTATAAAGCAAGAAATGAAATCCTTCCTCCAACGGTGCGAACGTGTTATCGAATTGCAGCAAGCGTTTTCTGCCAGGTGCCACCAACGGCGAGTCTAACGTCTCAATCATCAGTTTTCCATCCGCGCCATCATAGCCTATTCCATTCTGAACGCCATGTAAATTTCGATTTCCATCCTTAACGACTTCAAGCGGCGATATCCATTCGCCCATCTTATCTAGCTTCCACAAATTCGAATTATCTACCTTCGGAGCGAAGGTAAACCAGATGGCCTCAGGGAGTCGATTGGCCTGCTTACCGAACCAGCTTAACGCTACTTCAACACTTTTGCGGTGCTT
This sequence comes from Paenibacillus sp. J22P15, assembly GCF_056269345.1. Taxonomy (NCBI): domain Bacteria; kingdom Bacillati; phylum Bacillota; class Bacilli; order Caryophanales; family Paenibacillaceae; genus Paenibacillus; species Paenibacillus sp. J22P15. Next base: position 291,968 of record NZ_JBWDNT010000005.1, on the reverse strand, counting down.
CGAGAACACATATTCCAGAAGCACATCGTCAGGAGCTCCGAACGATTTTAACGTTTGAGCAGGAAGTTTCAAGCGTACGAATACTTTGTCGGCTTCCTCTCCTTCGCACCTCACGAGCGATTCTACTCGCGGAGCATATAGCGCATGCCGCGGTACCGGAAGTACATTCTCTAAGCCCGGCTTACCAAGGTCCGCATCAGCCCAACTGTGCGTAACGCCAATGTTCACCACATATTGCTCGAACCATTGATGATAATTTTCCGGACCGAACGTCTCATAGGCTAATTGACCAAGACGGTGCTGATCATCTGCCCACGATTTCCCTTGCTGATCACTTAGCTGCAAGATCGATCCATCTTCTCCGAATTGTACGATGAACTGCCCCAATCGAACAGGCGTGAAGAGGGGTATCTCCATCGCATCTGCAGGTATGTCAAGCAGTTGCGGCTCCAATGCTGCGATCGCATTCAATGCCTCTTGTTTAAGCTCAGCAGATAATGCGCCGATCGCCTTCGTCAAGTAAGCTCTCTGCTCTGACCACGAGTTCTCAAACATGGAGTATGTGCGGATGAATTTCTCCGTATCCTTGTATAGCTCTTGAGATAGTTGGTCAAACTCATTCATAGCAAAAGCGCCTATATAAGCATACTTAGCTGTAATCGCGTCCTCTGATACGATATTAGCCTTTCTAGCTGCCTGAAAATCAGATAACGAATAGTTTTTGAAATCTAACAGAAATTTCTTCTCATCCAGCCCCCATGTATGTTCTGGAATGAGCAGTAGATTGTCAGAAAAATCGCAATGCTCTTGACTATTAACATCCATTTGTCCTTCTGCCAACCACTTCCGGCGCAGACGTAGCAGCTCCCGGAACTGAGTAATCTTTTTAGGGTCAGCCGCTATGCCGTGAATCCACGTATCTCCAATCTCCTCATGAACGACAGGCAACAGATACTTTAATGGTTGAAGCTTCTCTGCGAAAGCATCCATCGTAGAAGCTACGATCTCCGCACCAGGGAAACGCTTGGCTAGTCTAGCGAATTCCAACTTGATCTCTTCCGCGGAAGGAGGACCACAATTGTCTCCCGTGTGAGCAAATACCATCGCATCCTTTAACCCATCCAATTCCAGCACACTGCCGTAATTGTCCGCATAGTTGACTATGAGGTCGGACCCGTCTGCTCCTTTCCATACGAATAACGGCGGAACTGCTGGCACCGTACAAGCAGGATTAACTCCTAAATGAATGTATTGAATGCCTGCCTTAGCCATATGAGAAATCATTGAACGGGAATGACCAGGCACATCCGTCATTTTCGCTGAAATAGTCTTCATTCCGAAGCGACGGTCAAGCTTCTCTGAGAGAGTAAGGCTATAGCTGAACAAGCTTTCATCCAGCAGCTCCGTATGTGCGGTGAAAGGAAGCCCATGCCAGCGAATATATCCTTTCTTGATCGCCTCTTCCATCTCTCTTGCAAATGACTCACCGCTTTTCATATATTCATGGATCAGCCATGAACCTGTCGTCCAGACAAATTTTGCTTGACCGCCATCAGCCTCTAGCTGCTTCGCTAATTGAATCGCTTTAGGAATATAGGATTGTATATATTGCTCCAGCACTTGATCAGCCATTTCAGTAAAGCCAATATCCAGATGCGTTTTAAAGATCACATGAACTTTCTCAATCATCGTCATAATCGTCACTCCCACTCACTATCGTACAATAATATCTTCCTAACCTTTCAACCCGGCACTAGCTACACTTTCGATAAATTGTTTTTGGAATATTAAGAAAACGATAATTACAGGTGCCGCCGTAATAAAACTCGCCGCCAGTAATGAAGGAATGTTTTGCGAATTATCAGACGATAACGACATTTGTGATAGTACAAGCGGCAAAGTTCTCATCTCATCGCCAGTAATTACGATTCGTGCCCAAGCAAATTCATTCCACATGAAGGAAAAAGCTAATATAGCTAATGCCGACATCGAAGATTTCAACATCGGTACGGCAATCCGAAAGAAGATCATCGATTCACTGCAGCCATCTAGACGGGCAGATTCCATCATTTCATTCGGCATATAGCGGGAAAATTGCATCATCAGAAAAATCCCAAAACCGCTATAGAAGAATGGAAGAGCTAACCCAAGGTAGCTATCCAATAAGCCCAGTTTTTGAATAAACGGATAGATCGGAAGATACGTAATCTCTTGCGGTAGCATCATTGTCGCCATGATCAAAACAATGATACTTTTCTTGAAGCGGAAATTGTATTTCACAATAACATAACCCGTCATCGAGCATAATAGAACGTGAAAGATTAACATAATTACCGTTGCTACGGTACTATTAAACAAGGCGATATCAATATGCCCTGTTGTCCAGGCAGATACATAATTCCCAATTGTTGGATTAGTCGGAATCCATTGAAATGGCACTTTGAATATTTGTCCTTTCCCCTGCAGCGATGCCGAAACCAACCACAGAACGGGAGAAAGCATAAGAAATGCAAATATTAACATTAGGATGAAAGCAACAATCGACTTGAATCTTATCGTTTCTCTTTGCAACATGGTAAGGTCCCCTTATTCGTTAAAGAACTTCGTTACCTTCATTTGAACAAAGGTAATGAGTAGTGTAATTAGGAAGAGAACGAATCCAATTACGGATGCATAACCAACATTCCTAGATGTAAAGCCCTGATCAAATAAATACATCAGGATTGTTTCTGTCGAACCATACGGTCCTCCCGCAGTCAAAATCATCACCTGCGGATATATTTTTAATAGTCCCATAATTGCAATTATTGAAGAAAATATAATAACTGGGCTTAATTGTGGCAATGTAATGTGAATGAAAGTGTTCCAACGATTTGCACCATCGATCTTGGACGCTTCATATAGCTGTGAATCTACATTCGACAGCCCTGCCATAAAGATGACCATGAAATAGCCAATAAGTAACCAGACGCTAAGTATAATAATGCTAACCATCGCCCATGTAGGATCGGTTAGCCAAGGTATTTTTCCGATACCGAACATAGACAGCACACCATTAATAAAGCCAATTTCCACCCCAAACCAAACTTTGAAGACAACGGCCGCAACAATAATCGAAATAATATAAGTCGTAAAGATTGCACTGCGAATAAATGCTTTACCCATTTTCAAATAAAATACGCCCATAGCTACGAATAGCGAAATGATTAACGTAATTGGCGTGCTAATTGCTGTAATAAGCAATGTGTTTTTCAACGCCTGATGTGCCCGTGTATCGTGGAAAAATTTCGTGATGTTTTTTATTCCAACGAATTTTCCTTCATTCAGAAAATTGTAATCGGTGAACATCCAATAAATGTTTTTGAAAAATGGAAAGTAGAAAAAAACTCCAAAAAAAATTATTGCTGGGATAAGTACTGCATAGACGAATCCCCTATTTTTCATCCTCTGTTTAATTGTGAGGGTCGCCATATTCTCTCTCCTTAATAAGAAAATCAATCTAGCCGGCCATACGACCGGCTAGATTGATTTCTTATTTAATTATTCGGCCTGAAGCGCCTCTTCGATCCCTTTATTAATCTGAGCTGCCGCATCCTTCATCACTTTCTCTGGATCTTCCAAACCAATCAGAATACGCTCTAATGCTTCGTTATAAACCTTAGCACCGTCCGGATACAAGTAAGGGGCCTCCAGGAAGTTATATTTCGAATCTATCATTTGATCACGAAGTGCAAGCTTTCCTTCTAGAACCCCTTCTTCTTTCCATGCTGCTTGCTTCTCCGCATTATCATACAAAGCTAGATCCGTTGTACCGCGAGAAAACTTCATTTGGTATTCCTCTGACCCCAAGACTTTCAGGAAATCCAATGCTTCTTTTTTATTTTTAGAATTTTTGAATACGCCAAATTCAACACCGCCCAAACTTGTAACGCTTTTTCCACTTTTACCGACAGGCAATGTCGTATAGCCAGTATCGATGCCCGCATCTATTGTAGGAGCGATCTCCCAGTCTCCAACTGGAAAGAATGCAATCTGTCCATTCAACCACATTTGATCGTAGGTACCATCCACTTTTGGAGCCCAACCATTTTTAACGAAGTCACTCATTACTTGGAAAGCTGCAATAGATTCAGGAGAATCGATCAACGTTTTCGTGTAATCCTCATTCATTTGTTGACCACCGTTAGACCAAAGCCAGTAATCTGTTGCCCAATTTCCGCCTTCGAAGTTAGTCGCATAAATCGTTTTTCCATCATCCGTCTTCAAGTCTTGGTCTTTAATTATCTTAGCAATATCAGCCAACTCGTCGATCGTTTTCGGCGGTTCCGTAACTCCTATTTTGCTTAAAATATCTTTGTTGTAGAAGAGGAAGACCGAATTGTTGCCCATAGTAATTCCAAATATCTTATCGTCGTATGTAATCCTTTGCTTCTGTCCTTCGGACAGCTTATCGTACATTTCCCATGTCTTTACTTCATCCGTAATATCTTCAAGCACGCCGGATTTGAAAAATTCCTTCCCCCATACCATCTTGCCGATATCAGGAGCCTGTCCGCCGCTCAACAGAATCAATTCCTTGTTCCGCATCTCTTGACCACCGTTGCCCCACGGTGAAGTAATTACTTCGATGGTTGCATTCGGATATGTTCTTTTGTAAATCTCAGTTGCAATGTCTAAACCGTCATCAGAGTTGCCCGATGACACAATTTTTAATGTGAATTTCTTGTTTGTATCCGCTTGCTGGTGACCTGTCTCTGGCGATGAGTTGGGCTGCTCTCCTTTATTACTCGCCCCACATGCAGACTGTAATCCAATGATTAACATTAACGCGATTACAAATGGCGCTTTTTTCATTTGTCTTCCCCCCAAAGTAATTATTTATATTGTACATTTTCATTATAAAGCGCATACATTTTTAGTTAAATAATCAGATATTCCGAACCTTGTTCTAATATTCTTCACTTCACCCGTTGACGAAATTCATTTGGCGTAATCCCTGTACTTTCTCGGAAAACTCTGCCAAAGTGGCTCTGATTTTTGTAACCAACCTTCGTTGCTATTGTATTTGCACTCCATTCGGTCGTACGTAACAACTCTTGCGCCTTGTTCATACGCACTGCGGTGAGATAATCCCAGAAATTATCCCCAGTCTTTCGCTTAAAGAAGGTACTGAAATAATTTTTGCTCATATTAACCTGCTCTGCAATGCTCTCAAGCGTGATCTCCTGCGCATAGCTTTCCTCGCAATAGCTTAATACCTTCGCAATAATCCGCCCATCTTCGCCCATACGATTCCTGTCCATTAGATCAAATAATTGTATCGTCAATTCACAGATCTCTGAGCTTAGTAAAGATAATGTCGAATATTTCTTCAGTTCTTCTACACTAATGAACTGGATCAGTTTCGATATATTGTCATCTTTGTCTGTCAACAGGCTAGTATGCTGAATTACTTTCTTCAAGGCTGATACATGCTCATAATAGAACTGGTACACGTCTTCTGGTCGCCTGTTTTGGTTGCTCGCCAAAGATTTCTCCGTATCAGATAAATACTGAAGAGCCTTTTCTCGCATGCCAAGGGTCACCCGTTCAAGGAACAACTCGATCCTTCCCACATCATTGTGAACCTTATGGTCCCAGCTTGTCTCAACTACATACTCAAATCGTAGTGTTTGATCGTTATAAAACCGCATTTCCAAAGCCATATTAGCTTCCCTATAAGCCATCACCATCTGCTTGAGCGCATAGTTCGCACGGCTAACCCCGATAATAAATTCATCTACGAATTCCTTATGCAGCGCTGCATCGATTCGGTTCAAATATTCATCTTGCTCGTATATGAGAACGAGTTCATCATCATGATTGAAGAAAACAATTCCATTCATCTGCGAGCGAGAATTATGCAGTATCCCCTCTACTATCTCCCCAATTTTATTACGAGAAACGGTACGATTACGATTAAACCTAATAATAGCCAGTTGACATTTTTCTTCATAGAAATGATGACGGTAGCCTATCGTTTGATTCATATCAACATACCGTTCATAATCCACAATCAAATAACGCAACAGATTTTCCCGAATCATCGGTTCCAACTGTGCGACTGACTGCTTCAACTGATTGTTCCCAACTTCTTCATCGAGCGCCCGTACTACAACGCCTATAGCTTCAACCAGCTTCACCTCATCGACTGGCTTAACAAGGTACCCGCATGCTCCATAATCAATGGCTTGACGCGCATATTCGAACTCTCGGAATGCGGACAGAACAATAACTTTAAGAGCAATATTTTGCTCCTTGAGCACACGCATTACATCCAATCCATCCATTTGAGGCATTCTGATATCCATAATGACAAAATCTGGACGTTCGGATTTAATAATCTCTAACGCCTGCAAGCCATCAAAAGCCTCACCAACAATCATGATATCAAGTTCGTTACGTTCGATTAATTTTTTAATAGACTGAACGATTAACATCTCATCATCTATAATAACGGCACGTTTCATGTTAACCCTCCCAAGGCATGTATACTTGTACTTTCGTTCCTTCGTTACGACGACTCAGCACCTTAACTCCATAAGGCTTCCCATATTTTAATCTAATTCGCTCATGAACATTAAGAATACCAATTCCTTGCCTTCCTTCCCTCACAATATTCGATTCCAAATAACACTCTAAATCAGTGTTAATCTCGGTGAGTTTCCCTTCAGTCATACCAACGCCATTATCGCTTACTTCGAGAACAAGCACCTTATCCTCGATTGTACTTATAACACTTATAAGTTTTCTATCTTTCTTGTTCTCCAATCCATGAAATACAGCATTCTCAACAAGCGGTTGAAGTAATAACTTCATAATCTGTGAGCGCTCGACCTTTTCATCTATTTCAAGAACGACATCTATCGTGCCGTTATAACGGATATTCTGAATTTCTAAATAGCTCTTAATATATTCAATTTCTTTAAACAGCAATACCATCTCATTCTTTTCGTATATCGTATAATGCAGTAAATTGCCGAATGCAACTGTAACCCGCTCTACATCGCGACTTCGCTCCATCACTGCAAGAGATTGAATCGTTTGCAACGTATTATAGAGAAAGTGTGGATTAATCTTCGCCTGCAAAGCCTTGAACTCAGCCTCCTTCTTATGTATTTTCTCTATATACAGCTCCCCCATCAGCTTTTCTATTCGGTCCAGCATTGTATTAAATCCGTTGTTAAGAACCCGAAATTCATAAGATTTCGATTTCTCCGGAATTCTCAAATGGAATCGACCTCTACCTGCCTCGCGCATATGAGTAACAAGATTGATGATCGGGCGTGTATTGATTTGGGATAAGATGCTAGCAATAATGACACTTGCAACCATACAAATTAGAATGAGATATACAGTGAACTTAGCCATTTCATGCACATTCTTCTGTAGGGTGGTTAGTTTGCTAATATACACTAACTTCCAATCGTTGATTGCAGAGCTCTTGAAAGTGACCAATACCTTCTTTCCTTCCACTTCTCCGATGAAACTCCCACTACTTCGTTCAACAGTCAAATTCCCATTCGTTTCTTCGCTTATCAGCTTAATCCCTTGGGCGGGCTCAGCAGATGTTGTATAGATTGGACGATTATTATGATCGACAAGCAGCACTAAATCTCCCGAGTCCATAACTGATTGATCGATAATGTCTCCAATTTTGGTAAAATCTATATCTACCAAACTTATAGCAAGATTAGACGTGCTGAAAACGTTCAAATCTCGAATCGGATAACTTAGCGATATCCGTTCTTGAACGTTGGGGGGATAATAATAATTGGTTAAATGGTTAATGTGATATGAAATTTTTACTTGGTTCTCAATAAGATTATCTTTCCATATTTGCTGCAAGAAAGGTGAATTCAAATTGGCGGACTGAAAATTTGAGCTCATATGGAACTCCTGATTGTAAATCATTATGTTATTGATATCCGGATTAAGTGCCTGGACATCACCCAACAAGCGAATAACTTGCTGCCTATTTAAATAATTTGTATAATCGGAGTTCCCTTGGTAGCTTTTTAATGTTTCAATAACATTTCGATTAACGGATACAATCCGCATTGAATTTTCAATATGAGTAAAATATTCATCCATCAATAACATCGTTTGTCCCAAAACTTTGAAGGAATGTGTTCTCGCATCCGCTTCCATGGACGCAGAGGATTTAGCATAGGATATGTAACCTAAAGCACTTAAAGAAAGGACTAGCAATATGGAATAGGACATAATCATTTTCGTAGATATGGAGTGGAATCGGTTATTCCAGCGCTCTTTGTCCCATAATTTCATCTAAGCATCCGTCCTCTTAAAGTAATAATATTTGATATGATTAATTCATCCTATCGATAAAAAGAAAAGGGGAAGGCATCCCACCATCCCCTTTTCGAAATTAACCCAGTATCAATCTAGCAATCTCTGCAAGATCAACGATGTCGATTTTATCGTCACCGTTCATATCCGCTTTTTCATACATAGCCCATTCTGCATCAGCAGAAGTCTTTCCATAACCAACTGCGATGAGAGCGAGATCCCCAATGCTGATTTTACCGTCTCCATTTAGATCACCAGAAGCCGCTACATTCACGGAAGCTTTAAATGCTTGCAACGCTGCTTCTAGTTGAACGATCGCTTGCTCCACTTGATCTTGAGTAGCCCCGCCTTGACCCGCTACTGCCTTGGCAAGATCAATTGCCGTTTGCAATATCGCTTTCGAACCAGCTGGATACTGACCAATTCCAGCTCCTTCTACCGCTGCATCATGCGATGCTTGCGCACTCGTAATAAGTGCTTGCAATGCCGCTTTATCCAAGACAATAATTTGAATCGTGTACGGGGAACCATTGTTCACCGTCGTTTCGATTCCGCTTGCACCCGCAACAGCCGCGTCGGTTAAGAAGATCGAGCTCGTTAAGTTCTGGTCAGCCTCTTTGGCCTTGAAGTTCAGTTTCAATACAGGAGCCGTAGACTTTATTGCACTTCCGGACCCCGCACTTGCCATCAGAATGCGAACCTCACCTTCTCCTTCTTTCTTTCCGACGATAGAAAATCCACTCTGCAGGGCATCGACTGAAAGCAATTCTACTTGGGACGGATCATAATGGATCGTTTGATCCAGCGCATAAACGCTATCTGCAACATTGCTTAAGATGTAGGTCACATCAAAGGATTCGCCTGCAATGACGCTAGCGTCTCCCGTAGCCGTTAGGGTGTAGCTGCCCGTTTCGACATTTTCTTTAACTGTTATTATTGCTTTGGCTCTTACTGTTGTTCCTTCAACTTTGCCTGCAACGGAGAACACACCCTTGTTCGCCACCATGTCTGGTGTAATAGAATCCCAGGCAACGTCAACCATTCCGGTAGTCCCATCGTTGTATACGGCCTCCACCTGTGCAGGCAGCGCTGGGACTTCACCTTGCTCCGTATCTACAGTGACCGATTTGTGGTCTACGATTGTTTTCACAAAAGGCTTCTGCGCTTCGAACACCTCAAATTCCATCAGTCCGGGATTGTATGCGATCTTATTGATCGTCAGCTTTACCCAACTGGTTGTGATTGGCGTTTCAAAATCTACTACATTGTCTCCACTGGCTTTCAGCCCTGACAACTCTCTCGATCCGCCTTCCCATTCGAGCTTGGCATTCGTAAACACATCAAGAGGCGAATTTTCCCGTTCCACGAGATTAATTCTGCCAAGCGTAACTTCCTCATCGAACGTCAGCTTGATCCATGGGTCGCCTAGACTGCCTTGGCTGGCCCATGCCGTCGTCCGATTCCCATCTATCGCATTTCGCTCTGTATAGGAAGTAGTGTTAAAAGCTGAGCTCGCCGTCACGGTCGAAGTCGATGCGATGTTACTACTTCCCGTTACTTTAATTGACACCGGACGGCTTGCAACGGTCACCCCATCTAGAATAACATTTACTGTAACCGTTGCTTGAAAACCGATACGAACATCGTCTTTCAGGATGATCGTGTTACTGCCTTCCACAACAGCAAGTCTGCTGTCGCTGAATTGATATTCCACAGTAGCCCTTGATAAATCTACTAGCTCGCCATTATTTAGTAGTCCCTCCAACGAACCGACAATCGGTTCATTCCACTTGATCAAACTCTTATTTAAGGACAACTTCGCTTCTTTCAAGAAAGGGTTCAGATGCATTTTGCCATCAGCATCTACATCCACATAGAAGTAATCGCTTGCGCTATAGCCGTTATGCCTTGTGGTTACATTGATCTTCGCTCTTCCTTTTTCTCCGGCTGTAATCACTCCAGACGTTCCTACCGATGCGACGGACGTATTTTCACTTGTAATTGTGATTTTCGCATTTGTAAGATCCACAGGATCACCAAGGAAGGAATTTCCTTTCACATCAACCGTTAAAGTTTTACTATCTGCACCCATTTTCGGATCAATCTGAATGTTAGCAAGACCTGTCAAATCTGACGATGCGAACACTCTAACTTCCAACACATCGATCGGGCTGCCGCCTTGACCGCCGCCTGGGAAGGAAACCCTTACATAACGTGCCTGCACACTTGCTTTGTTCGGATCGACCGGATAGTTGTAATACAAGCCCTCTTGTTCCCAAGCATACAAAGTCGTATTACTTCTCGGAACGGCCAGTGTATTTCTCGATGTTGGCAATCCGCCGCCAGACAACGTGTTTGTTTCATTACCTGCTGTCCAATTTACACCGTCATCACTGTACTCAATCTTTACTTTTTCAGGCACATTGTAATAAGTAACATTGTTAGCATTCGGCATGTGGTTATTGAAAAATAAATTAACACGAGTAAGATCATAAAGCTTACCTAAGTCATATGTGATGCTTGAATTTTTTTCACCTTCCGCTGATACCCATTTGGAGAGATTGCCTCCGCTCGGGTCATTGATTATGCCATCTGATAATTTCTCGGCATTACCACTATCGGTTGTAACTGTCGGCGTAATGCCAGCTGCGACGTTTGCATCCGGGATAAGTGTAATGTAGTTGCGGGTTGATGTATACGTCTGTCCATCTACAGTTATGTCAGCCCAGTAGCTGTACATCGTAGGAGTCGAGATGATATCTGTAAATTGCATCGTGTTGCCGTTTACAACGAATGGCACTTGATCAGCAGGTACTTCCGTTACAATGATTTTACCCGTAGGGTTACTGCGGTTACCGTCAACTGTTGCATAGTGGTAGGTGATATTTTCGCCGCCTAGAATATCAATCGCGCCGCCCTTTTCTGTGAAGCCCTTGAATGTAACATCAAGGTCTTTATTGGTCGAGAATTGACCCCAAAATAATGCGCCTTCTGTGAACATATTCACACCAACAAGCGGAAGATTAGCCGAAATCGCACCTCCCGACACTTTTACAGGGTATGTGTCGGTCTTAACCTGAGTTTCATTTACCCCATCATCATAGGTTGCCGTAACTGTAATTGTAGCTGTACCGTCACCGGCAGCTGTTACTAAACCTGTTGCTGAGTCTACAGTTGCTACGCTTGTCTTATCACTTGTGTAACTAAGTGTAGCCGGTGCGAAAACATTGGTGTAATTTTTCAGATAGCTTTCTGCTCTAAGTTGCAGCTTATCGGTGGATGTCTGGCTGCTAAATAATTTAACACTAGTCATCGCATAGTTTCTTGTCTGGTCTTCGGTTGTAATCTTCAAGATAGTATCGATTGGGTCGGCAACAACACTCGATGTGTCGATTGTAATATAGTATTTGCCATTGTTTTGCTCAATTGTGAATGGCAGAGAAACCCCCTTGTTCAACCACTCGACCTTGTTAACCGGATAATTAAAGGGACCAATTCCGCTCATTGAGTCTTGATCGGTAAATCCTGTTTTGCTCACGCCAGAAATTTGGTTTTTAATCATGTGCATATACACATATTGGTCACGATACATGGCGTAACCCCAATCAGGACCCTGACCGTGTGCGATTGCTTTCTGCGGGTTAGTATGCCAGCCCTGTTTAATCGTGTAATCCATTGTGTATGGCAATGTACCGTACATAGACTCACGTAAGTCAGGACTTCCATCATTCACCATCCACTTTACAATGGAAGTACGAATATCTGATAATTGCTGCGAGGAAATCGGCACCATTGAGAATATATTGGTGTTATCCAAATTGCTGCTCAGGTTATCCATACCGCGGGTAACCGTTATGGACGAGTCATAATTCATGACATAACCGTGTCCATATTGGTTAATCATTTCCTTTGCTGCTTCCGGCCAACTGTCGCGCTCGTTGCCGCCTGCGTAAATTGTCCAAACGTCCAATGCTGTTGTATAGGGGTCGTTCCATTCCTCATGTGCCACTTTTTTTGTTTGTGGCAACACACTATATCTCCAGCCACCGTCGTTATAAGGCTCACTGTTCCAGAATGGACGCTCGTAAAGTGTAATATCTTGGTCACCCGTTTGGGCATCGGGGTTTGCATCAATTAATACACGATCGTTATAGTTACGGGCCGAACTCCATGCTATGTCTACATTGCCATAGCTCTGAGGATTACCATCGGCAAAGACATACCATGGGTCGTATCTTTCTACTAAGTCTTGGATATCACTTTCTATAATGTTCTTTCCACTGTATTGAGACGACAGGTATACACCAAATTTTAAACCGTAACGCTCCGCTGCCTGCTTCGCCTGCATAACTCTGTCTTTTACCTGCCATGTGCCGTCCTCAGATTGGTACATAGCGTTATATTTGTACATATTGTTACTATCGCTTGGAGTTAAGTTTGCGTTGCGTGACGGCCAGTAGTAAATTGCGTTTTGAACGCTTTCTGTTGATAGCATAGTCATGCCCATTTCTTTCGCTGTGTGTGCCCACTCGTCATAGTTGTAGTTCGGGTCGTAAAGATTCGGCATGGTTCCTGTGGTGTGTGACAGGGCCGCCATTTTGCCCTCAATAAACCAATCCACCGGGTTTTCCTTGACCGTGATCGTAAATGGCTTTGTTGTAGAAACAGCTAGACCGTCTGTAACCTTCACCGTGAAGGTATAATCCTTTTGTGATGCGCCCTGAGCACCGTCTGCAACATGACCTGCAATCTGTCCGTTAGATGTCAATGTTAGACCGGGCGGCAACTGACCATCGGAAATTTCCCAAGTGTAGTTGGGATTTCCGCCCGCGGCCTGGAATGTAAAGGGAGATGCCTGAGGGGCAATGCCTGATGTATGCAGGTTGCCGTCATATTTTGCAACCATCCACACATAGGGATTTTCATCGTAAGCAATTGGCAGCATATTTGACGGATAGTCGTTTGCTGGGACATTTGCATTACGAGCATCAAATTCAGCTTTATCAACTGCGAGTCCCTGTGTAACAATTGTCAGTTCGTCATCTGTTGTGTTTGGGCCTGTTACGGAATAGGTTAGATTAGGAATCTCATTTCCTGCGTTATCAGAAAGCCTTGTGTAGAAGCCGAGGAAGTTCATGTTAGTGCCGGAGTTTTTATGTTGAATTTCAATTAAAAGATTATTCCAACCTTGTTTTAATTCGATTGCGTATTTTGTACCATTCTTATTCACACTGCCAGCAATTTGGTCTTGTTTCCCGCTGAGAATACCGTTAGCGAATAGTTTATACACACCCGAACCGCCTACCTGCCACTGAACCGTTTGCGCTGTGGGACTGTAAACATAGGTTGCAGCGGCAACCCACTTGTTGGTTGTATCCTGCCCCTGCTTGACATCAAAGTAACCCATCAAGTCATTGTAATCGTCATAGTTGCGGTTGAAGATCCGGTCGTCGAAATATTGCCAGGTGGATGTTTCTGTGCTGTACGGATCGGCAAAAGACTGACCAATGACAGGAACGATGTTTCCAAGAGGTAGCTCTGGCTGATCAGGCATAGCTTTGCCGGTAAGTGAGATTTCTCTGAAACCGAACAAATCGTTAATGCCTGTTGCAGGTGCAGTATTAATTGCCATCTTAATTTTAGAAACATTATTTACACCAACGCCCAGATCAATTATACGATCAACATTTTTACCTGTAACCGCGGTATCTCCAAAATAAAGCACCTTAGAGTCGGAGTCGAGCAACTGATAGCTGACATGGAAAGGCACTGTTCCAGATGCCTCCGTCATATTGAATGTAATTGCATTGACCATCGAATTTTGCGGTAAGTTGGCCGTGATCGTTGGGTAGTCATCATCCCAGACAACACCCTGTTTATCATTGGACTTCCAAGCAGTGCTTACATTACCATCAAATGCATTAGATGCCAAATTTGTTTGATAGGTGGATGATGCTGTTATTCCGGTAAAGCCTGTGATTTTCTCCACGCCTTGAAGCAACGGTGCGCCTATCAACTGGGCAGTTCTAAAGCCGAACAAGCCGTTCCTTGTGGAGTCAAGTGTGCTAGTGCCGCCATTGCTTGGGTCTATAGACAGTGTAACCTTGCTGACATTGGTCAGACCATAGTAAAGGTCGATTTTCTGATTGTCAGTAACAGAACCGGATACATCATACTTTGTTCCGCTTGCAAGCACATTGTTCGCTGCATCATAAAGCTTGTAGTTAACCGCAAACTTGTAAGTGCCTGAGCTTTCGTGTGCCACAAAAGGAATGGATGTAATAATTTGAGGTTGCGGCAGTGTTATTGTCAACGTTGGATTGCTGTCCCACCCTGTCGTATCTGGACCCAGCGGGGTGCTAGACTGCCAGTATGTATCTTTATTTCCATCGAGTGCATTAGCTGCTCCATTTGCATCGCTTGTAGTGCTGGCAGATGCCGTAACACCAGTTATATCGTTAACATCGTTATCCGGTGGTGAAGGAGGCAAAGCATAGACACTGGCTTCGCGCATGCCGTAGTTGGTACCAGTGCGTCTGCTGCCATTTGTTCCACTTGTTGCGTCAATCGTGAACAAAACATAAGCAACATTTTGCTGAACCTTGGGAAACTCAATTACTTTCATGTCATTTATGTCATTTGTTACATTATTAACTGTACCTGAACTAAGCTTTACTCCCGATGTGTTATAAACCTCATATTTTACGGAAAACGGATCTGTTGACGGTGTCGAAGAAGATGTGTAATATCCATGAAGCCTGATAGATGTTACGTTTCCGGTATATTCAAGCACTACTTTACTTTGCCTTGTACCGCCGCTGCCTGAATTGTCGGTTCCACTCAGCGAGGATTGCCAAGTTGTATTCAGGTCTCCGTCAACATTCAAGCCTCTTGACGACCCTTTCAAAAGAGTTGGGTCAGGGCTGCTAGCAGTGTAAGCCCAAATCTTCTGAGTTTGGTTGAAAGTCGGTGAATCCATCTCACTAGTAGTTGGCGGTGTCAATCCGTAAATATTATCAACCACCGGATTTGTAAAAGGACCAGTTACTGCCCATTGATTAATATAGGGTGCAGTGCCTGACGTTTGTAGTGCATTTACATGTGGAGCACCCGGCATAAGTGTGATCACTCCCGCTACCATTGATAGTGCTAGATAACCAGAGAAGACTTTTTTGACACGCTTTTTCAGCTTCAATTTCAATCCCTCTTTTCATTTTTTCATTATCATGGTTAACCTGCATTTCCCAACAAGGGTTCGTTGATTTGCCCAATCACTTCCTTTTATGATACATGTCGTATCATTCGTTTCATGGAAAACGCTTACAAAGGCAGTGAAGACACTTTCCTTTGCAACCTAATAATAACAAGCCATTAAAATCTGAATACTCGAAAAAGTATATTTCTCTCTGATATTTCTTAAATGGGGTTCTTTGAAAAGAATGAATTTCACTGTTTTTTGATATTCTACTGAAATTCAGCTCAAAAAAAAGGGGAGGCATTACGCCTCCCCCATTCGCTTTAACCCAGTATCAATCTAGCAATCTCTGCAAGATCAACGATGTCGATTAAACCGTCACCGTTCATATCCGCTTTTTCATACATAGCCCAGTCTGCATCAGCAGAAGTTTTTCCATAACCAGCTGCGATGAGAGCGAGATCACCGATGCTGATTTTACCGTCTCCATTCATATCACCAGAAGCCGCTACATTCACGGAAGCTTTAAATGCTCGCAACGCTGCTTCTAGTTGAACGATCGCTTGCTCCACTTGATCTTGAGTAGCCTCGCCTTGACCCGCCACTGCCTTGGCAAGATCAATTGCCGCTTGCAAGATCGCTTTCGTACCTACTGGATACTGACCAATTTCAGCTCCTTCTACCGCTGCATTATGCGAAGCTTGCGCACTTGTAATAAGTGCTTGCAATGCCGCTTTATCCACTGCGATAATTTGAATCGTGTACGGGGAACCATTGTTCACCGTCGTTTCGATTCCGCTTGCACCCGCAACAGCTGCGTCGGTTAAGAAGATGGAGCTCGTTAAGTTCTGGTCAGCCTCTTTGGCCTTGAAGTTCACTTTCAATACAGGAGCCGTGTGCTTTATTGCACTTCCGGACCCCGCACTTGCCATCAGAATGCGAACCTCACCTTCTGCTTCTTTGTGTCCGACGATCGTAAATCCACTTTGCAAAGCATCGACTGAAAGCAATTCTACTTGGGCCTTGTCATAATGGATCGTTTGATCCAGTGCATAAACGCTGTCTGCAACATTGCTCAAGACGTAGGTCACATCGAATGTCTCACCTGCGATGACGCTAGCGTCTCCCGTGGCCGTTAGGGTGTAATCCGTTGTTATAGGTGCCGCTTCCACGATAACCTTCTGCAAAACATTACCCAGATAACCTTCAACGTTAGCAACCGCAATGATTGTACCTGTATTTGCATACATGGCTGGATCGAATTCAGCAAATGTTAACGCCAAATCTTGAGTACCATTAGTAAATTGTGCGCTAATCGTTGATGGCAATTCAGGCGCTGTCCCCGCAATGGTAGTAACATCCTCAAGCTGACTTAGCAGCTCAAGTCCTTCGACGTTAACCGTTGTGCTGACCTTACCGTTTAATCCGACCAATTGTCCGTGAACAGTGAACGTACCTGACTTTTTGTACTGGGATGGATCCACAAGATCCCACTGGATATTGGCCCTTTGGCTCGTTCCATCTTCGAACGTCACGTTGGTCGATGTAGGCAATGCCGGAGCTGTGCCTACCTGCGTAGTGACAGACGCAATTGCGCCTACTGTTTTTATCGTATAAGGCTTGTCGATGTAAACCGTGTAGGTTTGGCTTCCTGCCAACGTTGTTTGGGCCAGAACCAGCACATTTCTTCCCTTGATCAGATTTAATGAAACTGGCGTAACATCATCTGTAAAGCTGCTTGTAATATCTGTACCGTTCAGCTTAATGGCAATGCTTGTGTTATCCAATACGACTTTAGGTCTGATTAGTGTCACAGGTTGTGTATCATCTGTTACAGTTGCCATATAAGTGTCGTGCCCCGGGTTAAAATCGCCGTTCAATGTAGCATTGCCAAGGCTCAAATCAGATGCATAATTGACATACTGCGGATTCGTTATGACTTGAATATCATCAAAAAACTGATCACAGTTATAGGTACCGAATCCGAAGCTGCCGCTTGTATAGGCGTTGCTAGAATGAGAGATTATTTTTTGTCCATCAACGACAAGTCCAATTTTGCCGCCGAACACTTGAATTTGAAAATCATGCCACTTCGAAGGATCAAATCCTTCGGGGGCAGGAGCTGTTGCTAACGTTGCATCCCCGGGGTTGTGTTGATTGATTGCAAAGAACGGTGTGCCCGCTGGATACTGACTAGATATGCCGCCTTTCAAGTTTCTTCTAAAAATAATTTGGTAAGCCGATGGGTTAGCTGTAGGATTACCTTGCGCATCAACGAATACGGTAAAGCCGTCGTACTGATGCACATTATCCGAAACATTGTTCCATGCCCCTAATTTCCACTTGAATTTAAGCATGTAGTTGCTCCACGACTGGTTAGAATATTGGGAAACACCACCATTCTGATAAAGCACTTTGCCGCTTTTGTTGATGCCTGATGATTCGGGGTTGTCAACTACGCTCAATTTGCCATTATAGTAATTCGTAAAATTGCTAGGTGTAACGCTGTTTTCAAAATCCCAACCCAACTGTTCAATATTGTCATTCGAACCATCATAAGGCGGCGGTGCTTGGAAAGGAATAAAGCCAGGCTCCGGTGCTTGATTTCCACCATAGATATTTAACTGATCAAAGTAATTATGACCGGTACCATTCGGTGAACCAAGTGATACGTAGTTGAAAGAGTTTGGTGTGTTTTCCCATGTTGTGCTATTGAGCGTCTTCACCACTTCCCCGTCAATAGAAAGCACGATTGTCCCTGGCGTTGAATAGTCGAACTTAAGCGTGTGCCAGCCCGTCGTTCGGCGAAGATTCGTTGCCGTTATTGTATTACCAACATTCACTACATAGTTGCTTCCATTAATGGCTGTATTAACGCCCATCGCAACGATACCCTCAGTTGTTCCATCGTCTACTCTTGCGTAAGTATTCGTTGTCACATATAGCGGATGTCCCACGTCATAGGTTACAAGACGTGATGGCGCCCTGTCGAAGAAATCAACGGTGACCACTTTGTTAAGATTGTCTGCAAAATTGCGGTAAAGCATTGACTTTGTTGCTCCGAGGTTGTTTAAGTCTAAGGCACCTTTACCAACAATATCCTCCGACATATATTCTTTCGAAATAGTAGGTTGAACTCCGCTGTATGACCATTTCGTCAAATCCAATTCTTCCTCAAAATGATCCGAAAAATATAGGTCTTGTGGAGGCGTTATTTCCGTATTCGTAATGGCGCCTGCATACTCTGCCGGGTAACGCCAAGTTTGAACGCCGATATTCGCATAATCCATTTTGGAATCATCAAAGCTTTCAAGTCCATCTTGTGGTCCCCTAAAGTTGAACGTAGTGTTGTCAACGACAACCTGGCCGTTTTGAAGATTGCTATTTTCAATGTTAAATTGGTGCGCATTCACCGTTTTAATATTTGACATATGAATCCCAACCCAACCCATATCAAGATTGATGTTGTTTGGCGCGATGTCCTTCATCGTCGGAATTGCGGCAACTTTATCTATAATAATCTGATCAAAATAGTTGGGCTGTGAATAGTTGTCACGCGGGTAGTATAGAAATGCCGTCATGATACCACCGTCATCGCCACCGTCCTGCTGAACATTGTGAATATAAATATTTGAGAACGTATTGTGGTGGGCATACTGGTCGCGTTTCAGGTCGTAAGGAAAAGCCGGATTCGTATATCCATCACCTAACCAGCCGTTATCCCAGCCTTGAACATTTGAACTTTGCAGTATAATCGCACGGCGCGGAGAATTATACATTTCAATATGCGATACCGTATTGTATGTTGCATTGCTTATCCCAACCGCGTGAGACAGCAAGGAAAGCTGACCTACGTCATGGATAACTAAGTTGTCGATAAGATTATGATTGGTAAAGCTTTCTGCCTGAGAGTTTCCGTCCACACCTGGAAAACCGCCCTGAATATCGACGCCGCCATGACCGGTATATTCAATAAGCGAATTGCTGACGGTAATATTGCTGGTGCCTACTCCAAGCTCTACACCCATCAATCCCGCATTTTTAATGTGTGAGTTTGTCATTGTAACATGACTCGCATAATTCAATGTGAGCACGCCACTCATAAACTGCGGACGTTCGCTCTGGCCTGAATATGTCGGGTTAGACGAATTTTTTGCATAATCTGGGAATGGATACTGCTTTACGCCATTACCATACTGAAGCCATGGAAAACCGCTTGAGTAATAACTCGGAAAGCTGGTGTCTTTAAAACCAAGTCCATCAAAAACGATATTATGAACAGGCGTAATGACGGTGTCATCCCATGTACCGGTTCTCTCGCCGGTCATGTTAATAATCTGTTCCGTCGTCGGAACAATAATATCCTGCTGCTCCAAATCTACTTCATCATTCTTTGGATAATAGTAAAGATCGTATGATACCGGGTTAAAGTAAAACTCACCAGGGGTATCCAAATAAGCTAGATTTCCTTGCAAATAATACCTGGAAGTGCCTCCGATCGTGTAGAGCGATGCAAAATCTGCAACATTGTTCGGGTTGAACGTAAGCACTTTCGAAGAGGGGTTTATATTGGTTACAGGCAAAGTATTGGAATTCCAAGAATGATCTCCACCAATATCGTTAGTGACAATCTGTACCGTTAAATCGCCCCGTGCTTGTGCGTTAACAAGCTTGCTTTCAAATATATTCGAAGCATCGGCAGCCTTGTAAGTCATATTGATATAAGATCCGCCTGCAGAATAAAGCGGATTGTCAAAAAACGATGACGGAAAGCCCGGATATTTATTTGAGTTAAGCGTCCTTGCCTGTGTTGCTCTCGTGTCATTGACATACATGGTGTTCACATGAAATGCTCCGCTTGCATTATTCGGCAGCGGACCTGAAGTAGCAGGGAGCCCATCCGGAAATATTGTATTCAATTGCGACTGCAAATTTGTCTTAAATACTTTGCCGACCATGCTTTGCTGCATATCCGACTCAGGGTTATTCGGATCGGCTGATACCTGCACTTCCGACCAGGCGGAGGTTGTTTTCATACCACCAATAAAGGACACACTGCCTGGAGCGCCTAATGTCCGATAGATCACATCAAATCCATTTGTTCCCGAATCATTCTTATCAAATGTAATTGGCTCGTATACATAATATTTGCCCGGAGCAATAAAAACGTAAATATCACCAGTCATATCATCATTAATTAAGCGAACAGCATCCTTAGCCGCTTGCAAGGTCGCGAATGGATGGTCGTAAGAGCCGTCATTCGAATCACTGCCAGATGTCGACACAAAGAACTCAGCCTGTATTCTATTGGTGGAAACGCTTTCTGAAGCAATAGCACTATTTCCCATAGTTGAGAATAGGCTGATTAACATGCAAAGTACCACGAATGCATTTAACTGCTTTTTACGCATTTACTGTCCCTCCCAATTTTCATTAATCATCTGCGGTTATTTCCATGCTTTTAAACACATGGATTAATTCATCCATTTGACAATAACAGGGGGAGACATTGCAGCTCCCCCCATTCGTAGTTAGCCCAGTATCAATCTAGCAATCTCAGCAAGATCAACGATGTCGATTTTATCGTCACCGTTCATATCCGCTTTTTCATACATAGCCCAGTCTGCATCTGCAGCAGTTTTTCCATAACCAGCTGCGATGAGAGCGAGATCCCCAATACTGATTTTACCGTCTCCATTTAGATCACCAGAAGCCGCTACATTCACGGAAGCTTTAAATGCTTGCAACGCTGCTTCTAGTTGAACGATCGCTTGCTCCACTTGATCTTGAGTAGCCTCACCTTGACCCGCCACTGCCTTGGCAAGATCAATTGCCGCTTGCAATATCGCTTTCGAACCAGCAGGATATTGACCGATTCCCGCTCCTTCTACCGCTGCATCATGCGATGCTTGCGCATTCGTAATAAGTGCATGCAATGCCGCTTTATCCACTGCGATAATTTGAATCGTGTACGCGGAACCATTGTCCACCGTCGTTTCGATTCCGCTTGCACCCGCAACAGCCACGTCGGTTAAGAAGATGGAGCTCGTTACGTTTTGGTCAGCCTCTTTGGCCTTGAAGTTCACTTTCAATACAGGAGCCGTAGACTTTATTGCACTTCCGGACCCCGCACTTGCCATCAGAATGCGAACCTCACCTTCTCCTTCCTTCTGTCCAACAATCGAAAATCCTCTTTGCAAGGCATCGACTGAAAGCAATTCTACTTGGGCCCTGTCATAATGGATCGATTGATCCAGTGCATAAACGCTATCTGCAACATTGCTCAAGACGTAGGTCACATCGAATGTCTCACCTGCGATGACGCTAGCAGCTCCCGTAGCCGTTAGAGTGTAATCCGTTGTTATAGGCGCCGCTTCCACGATAACCTTCTGCAAAACATTACCCGGATACCCTTCAACGTCAGCAACCGCAATGATTGTGCCTG
This sequence comes from Paenibacillus sp. J22P15, assembly GCF_056269345.1. Taxonomy (NCBI): domain Bacteria; kingdom Bacillati; phylum Bacillota; class Bacilli; order Caryophanales; family Paenibacillaceae; genus Paenibacillus; species Paenibacillus sp. J22P15. The sequence goes on along the minus strand of NZ_JBWDNT010000005.1, from coordinate 269,979 downwards.
CATTTGCATACATGGCTGGATCGAATTCAGCAAATGTTAACGCCAAATCTTGAGTACCATTAGTAAATTGGGCGCTAATCGTTGATGGCAATTCCGGCGCTGTCTCCGCAATGGTGATAACATCCTCAAGCTTGCTTAGCAGCTCAAGTCCTTCGACGCTAACCGTTGTGCTGACCTTACCGTTTAATCCGACCAATTGTCCGTGAACAGTGAACGTACCTGTCTTTTTGTACTGGGATGGATCCACAAGATCCCACTGTATATTGGCCCTTTGGCTCGTTCCATCCGCGAAAGTCACGTTGGTCGATGTAGGCAATGCTGGAGCAGTGCCGACCTGCGCAATGATTGGCGCAATCTCGTCTATTGATTCAATCGTATAAGACTTCTCAATATTAATAGTGAAGGCTTTCGTACCTGCCGACGTAATTTCCGACAAAACAAGTTTATTTCTTCCTTTATGCAAACCAAGAAGCTCTATTGCTGTGCTATAGTCGTTAAATTGATCCGTAATATCTACGCCGTTAAGCTCTACCTTTGTTTCCGCTCCAGCCAAAACCGGACGCGGACGGATCAAGGTAACTGGCGCGTCACTATCGTTGATCGTCGCAGCATAGAGAAACGCAGTCGGATTGTATTTACCATTCAACGTCACATTACTTAAATTAAAATCCGTTCCAAATTCGACATAGGTCGGATTGGAAATAATTTCGATGTCGTCTAGTAACACCTTAGAGTTGATTCCACCAAAACCGAACCCTCCGGATGTGTACATCCCGTCATTAGCTGACATTATTGTAACGCCATCAACGATAAATCCGACTTTACCTCCGTAAGCTTGAATTTGGAAGTCATGCCATTCTGTCTCATCGAATCCGCTTGGCAGTGCAGCTCTCCCAAGCGAGACGTCGCCTGGATTATGTCTGCTAATTTCAAAATATGGTGTACCTGCCGGATAACCAGGAGCTCCATTTTTATTCCGTCTAAAGATTACTTGATAGCTCGACGGATTTGCCACAGCTGTACCTTGAGTCATTACATAGATTGTAAAATGATCATATTGATTATTAAAAAGATTATGGGTGCCCCAATTAACAAACTTCCACTTCATATTGACAGTATAATTGCTCCATGGAGCATCTGACTGATAGAATAAAGTCCCATCATTACTTGAAGTTTGTAACACTTTATTGTTCAAGTCTGTCGGATCGGCAATCACGCTCAATTGGGGTTTTCCTGAGCCGAAAAGATTAAAATTCGGTACATTTCCATCCTCAAAATCCAAATCTAGCTGAACCTTATTGTCGTTAGATGAATCATAGTCGGGCACAGGCGGCGTGGATACCAAACCAGGATCTGGTGCTTCTGTTCCGCCATAAATATAGAACTGGTCGTAATAACTTACGCCTTTGCCATCATCGGTTCCAAGCGCAACATGATTAAAATTGGTCGCTGTATTCAATGTGTTAACCAAGACATCATCAATGTACAGCTTCACATCCGTACCGCTCGTATAATCCCATTTCAATTCATGCCAGCCATAGGTACGCGGGACAGAAGTAGCCGTCACCTTGGAACCATCTGAGAAAACATAAAATTTGGAACTGGACGTCGTGTCCAAGCCAAGCCCCACTGTATTAGTAGAATTGTCTACTCTTGCGATCGATTTAATGGTTGTTGCTATTGGTTCTCCAACATCATAAGTAGGAAGGAAGTTGTTTTGTCTGTCAAACAATTTCACAGTGACTATTTTATTAAGGTTAGTACCAAAATCCCTGTATAATACAGGTTTTGAACCTGCTGCCGCCGCGTCACTGTTTATTTTCAGTGATCTTTTGCCGACCCTCACATCTTCCGACATGAATTCTGTTGACGTGGTTGGTTTATTTCCGCTATACATCCACTTGGACAATTCCAATCCTTTCTCAAAATCATCCTTGAAATAGATGTTGGAAGGCTCTTGGTAAGTAGTGCTTGCCGGCAGGTATGCGCTCGGGTAGCCGACGATTACTCCTATATTCGCATAATCCATCAATGAATCGTCAAACGTGTCTATCTGTGAGTATCCTCCAAAGTTAATGTTTGTGTTGGTCAATACATATCTTGAATCGCCGCCGCCTATTTCAGCATTGTAATGCTGTGGATTGACGGATTTAAAATTGCTTATTTCGAATCCTGACGTTCCCATGTCAAGGTTCATGTTATTTGGAGCTATATCCGCCATGCTCGGGTTTGCTCCGGTGCTGCCAATGAGCATCTGATTAATATAATTCGGCCTGTTGATTGGACCTCGATACAAGAAGCAAGCAAAGAATGATCCGTCATCCCCGCCATCTTGCTGGTTGTCATGCAAGTAAATATATTCAAAGGTGTTATGATGCGAATACAAATCAGTCATTGGATTGTAATCTCGGTCCCCATCTATCGTATTTGGGTCTCCATCCGGAGCCGGATAATTAGGATTGCGGCTATATCCTGCAGAAAGGAAGATTCCTCTTCTTGACGAATTGTAAACCTCTAGATGGGATAACGTGTTATAACCTGAGTTCATTATTGTAATGCCGCTTGCTGAACCGACCAGCTCGCCTATATTACGAACAATCGTATTTGTTATTGTGTTATAGCTGTTATATCCATTCCCTTCCGAGTCCCCGCCGATGCCTGGATAACCGCCCTCCAGTTGAATACCGTTCATACCGGCGCCTTCTACCAAGGAGTTATTTATATTCGTGTATTGGTTGGCCAGATATACGTTTATTCCCATTAAACCCACATTCTTTATATGCACATTTTGGATTGTAATATGGTGTGTGTTCGTAAGCTGTAAGGCGCCCTTCTGAAACTCAACTCTTTCGGTCTGTTCGCTGTAAGACGGCTGTTTGACTCCGACTACTTGAGCTTCCGGCGGGTAAATACCCATGCCTGAGTAATCTCCATAATTCCATGCAAAACTGTAATAGTCAGGGAAATTAGTATCCTTTATCTGCAAACCGTCAAAGGTAATGTTCGATACAGTGCTTGTGCGTGATGAGCCCATGACTTCAATTATTTTCTCAAGTTTGGGAATTACGATATCCTGACTGCTTATATCGCCTGCTTCAGAAATCGGATAGTAATACAGGTATCCGGTTGTTTTATTGAAATAATATTCACCCGGCTGATCCAGAAAGCTTAAATTTCCCTGTAAAACAAACCTGGCGGCGGCGCCTATCGCATAATGCGGACGGTTTGCTTCAGGATGCCCAGGCGTTGTTTTGAAATGAATAGTGCCTGTGGACGGATTGATGCTTCCAATCGGAATCGTATCTGTCATCCAATCCCTGTAATCACAATCCCAAACATACACCTGTGCATCCAGTTCGCCGCGTGCCTGTGCATTTATCAGACCCGCTTCCGATACGGCATCCAGATTTTTACCATATTCAGACGACACTGTAACTGCAGCATTTGGTGAAATATTGGCATCTGTTGTATCCAATACCTTGAATTCTGAAAGGCCATTATTGCCGCTGCTGCCTTCAACCTGGAATTTGACCCAGCTTATGGTCTTATCTGGAAATGTAACCTCTTTAGCTGCGCCATCATTTGGAATCCCGGTTACATCGATTGAGCTTCCATCGCTGAAAGTCAATGTACCTCCCTTTGTCCAGTCAGAAGGGTTCAAACGGTCATGAAGGGTGACCTTATTGATCGTTTGGCTGCTGCTCCATTCAAGCTTGATCCATGGATTATTTTCACTGTTGGACGACCACTCGGTATTGGTTAAATTATCCACGGCTTTAGTCTTTATGTACGAGCTGCTGGAACTATTATAAACAAGTGATGATATACTTCCGCCCATGGCACTCATATATTCCGTAGAAGATACAGGAAACCCGGGATACCGATTTAAATTCCTTGTTCTCGCCATTACCGCCCTTTCATCATTTACGTATAACGTGTTGAAGTTGACTTCTGTTCCCACATAGGTCTTGTAAACATCACCTTCTACTAAAGCAGGCATATCTGCATCTGCTCCTGTACGGGCTACCAAGCTCCACTCTGAGGTTACTTTATTCCCGCCAATAAATTTCGCGCTTCCCAGTTCATCCAAATTTCTATAAATAACGTTAAAGCCATTGGTGCCTGAATCGCTTTCATTGAATGAAATCGTCTCGTTCACGTAATAATTCCCAGCAGCAATAAAAACGTAAATATCACCAGTCATATTGCTGTTAATTAGCCGCACAGCATCACGAGCCGCTTCCAAGGTCGCGAATGGATGGTCGTACGAACCGTCATTGGTGTCGTTACCTGTTGGTGCAACGAAAAATTGTGCTTGTATTCTGCTCTGTGTTACACCAGAAGCCTGTGCAGCATTGGTCCCCCAACTTAACAAGGTCGTTGATAGCATACAAAACATAACTAGAATAGTTAATTGCTTTTTAAACATTCGGTTTTCCTCCTTCATAAAGTACTACTGTTTGATTTAGTGCCGGTGCAGTTACTGGAAATTTCAATTTCTCATTATTTGCAATATTTGCTTCAATGAAGTATTCGAAATCTTCATCTGATTCCGGCAATAAGGAAACCTGATAAACACCGCGGTTTACATGAGTGCATGGTACTTTCTGATAATCCTCTTTCCCAAGATGTCTCCAATAAAGTGTTGCATCTACTGGACTTGTCACATTACAAACAATGATCACTTTCAGTTGAAGCGTCTCACCAACTCCAATGCTCGTGCGGACTGTTGGAACGATCAACCGAGCTTTGCCCGATAAAACACTAGGCGGCAGTGCATCTTCCGGAAGCGGCTTGCCGAGTAAATTCTCAAGCTCCTTACCAAGTTTATAAAGCTGAGACTGCATCGTTTGTTGCTGAATGTTGGCGAAGTTTCCCATTTCACCAGGGGTAGAGATGGTTGCTAGTAAATAACCGTTAAATTCCGAATACTGAACAACCAGTTGTTTGTAAATCGGTAATAGCTGAGTGTTAGCAATCATTAGTTTCTGATCAACGGAGGCATGCGCATGAAGTTTCTCTAACGCCGTTTCATACAATCCTAACGTGCAACCAATCTGGGCAGCAGCGCGTACAAACCGGAATTGATTGAGCCAATAATCGTATCGGTCCAGATGCCCAGCACCTTGAATAAGACTTCGTAAAGCTTCTAACTTTGCTATAAAATCATACTGAGTAGATACGTCATCCCATGGTGCTCGATTCACTTCGATCGTACTGCCCGGACCTGATACCCAATTGATTGGGCGTGGTAGATTACCATCTATTTCAGTAAAAATTGAAGCTGCATCTGCCGCTATTTCCGAACCAAATTGAGCTGTTGTCCAATCTTCATAAAAATCTGCAACGGGCAAGTCACGATCTCTGACTTTAAGCTCTGGCAGATCCGCTTCATATGAACCAACTGCAGGTCCTCCGCAATTGATAAATCGCGAGTAAGCAAAACCCTCAAACTGATTAATATCGTCGGTCTTCCCTACAACCTCTATCGCACTTAAACAAGCTTCGCCGTTATGACTTCTAAACGTTAAATCAAGCAACCCATCCGATACTTTTACTTCTTCGATCGAACGTTCCCAAGGCCTATTAATGCCTGCCCCAGCAAAGATGTCGAGTTGAAAAAGTCTTGCTTCTACACCGCTATTCGTGTATACATCAAAAACTCGTTTGCCTGGTTCTTTAATTTCCCACTCTTTGAATTTCAGCGTCAATTTATAGGTGCCGTTAGGTATTTGCAAACGGTATCCTTTCATTCCTGTTCGAACGGTATTATAGATTTCATCTGAACAATCCAGTATTGTTTCTAATTGTATGGATTGCCCCCCTGTAGATCCTTCAGAACTATAGTCCGTTTCCACTTGTTTTCCGAAGTCGGGACTCCAGCTTGCTTGCTCCCAGCCTGCAGCTGCAAGAGCAGCAAAGGTTGGATCAATCACTTTGGTTCTCCAATGGATGCCCATTAATCCTTCGCAGCCATAAGATAGTGCATCAGCGGCATCTCGGCGCATCCGACCTGACCACAATTGCGGCAAATTCATGGCAGGATCGTCTTCCACCCATGGAATTGCCCAAGTTGGACGTTCTTGAATCATTTGAAAGCTCGGCTCCACGAAATCAAGTCCGAGATTTCGGTTTATGCAACTGAAAGGCACAGATTTAGGAAGATGGCGGTCAAACAATGTCCGATCCGCTTGAGGACCAAGTACCCAGCCGCTTGTTGCAATCTGAATAGCAGGATTTACTTTTTCTGCGGCTTGAATTGCCAGTTGGATATCTGTTAATGTCGCTTGCGTTTGTTCCACTGAATTTCCGCCCCATGTCCAACTTTCTGGTGTCCATAACCAAAAATAATCAAGCGGGTGAGCACGTTCGATTCGTGTAAAAATCCCTTCGTAAAGCTGCTGAACTGTTGCTTGTTCCTGAGCGTTCAACCCTTTCTCTAATAAATGAGATTTAACTTCTTCTGGTATAGTAAGAGGTCCTTCCATTCCTAAACATGTGGTAATGTTATGCTCCTTCGCATAATCGAAAATATTTTTTAATACACGTCCAAAACGATTGAAAAGTTCATTGCTTGCTTCCATATCTTTTGGCCAAGGAGCCATATCTTGCATGTAATCCGCACCATAGTCGTCTCTCTCGAACAACTGATCGCCACCATCGGTAAAGCTGCTCGTTGTTTGCGCTGCATACCCCCATGCTCCGTTAATAGTCGTATAATGCCTAGATTGATAACTGTACGTTACATCGCCATTTTCCTTCACATCTTCTGCAAGTCCAATCCAGGTTGTCGGTTCCGCACTTGCATATAGATTTGTTCGCGGTCTCTCCGGGTACGTATGTAGTCCAATAAAATTCATACGAAGCTTCGTCAGTTGGGAAAGTACGCTTTTGTAATCATCTTCACTCCACCAATCCGGACCTTCCGGGAAATCATGGAAAGGAAGAATACCCCGTAAACGAAATAACGGTGAGCTCGTTTCATCAAGGTTTGGCAAAAAAAAAGGGATTTGTTCGTCAGGCACGATATCACCATGAAGGGAAAACCGGATTCCATAACGCTCGGCTAAACGATAAGCGGCATAAAGCAATCCTCCCTCTCGACCGCCTGTCACGATAACCCATTCCCCATCAGCGACTGATAACGCTTTCAAGATGTAGCTCTGTTCAAGCGTAGTTTGCTCTTGTTGCTCATTTACCACAATAGAATCCCTAATCAGCCTACTATCCGGATATCCGATAATAATTCCATTCGCACCTTCTGGAACGAAATCCACCGAAAGGATAGGCAAAAGGGTGGAAGTTCGCAAATAAATGTATCTGCGTACTTCCCTTGCCGCAAATCTTTCATACTTGGATGCGTTTCGCGAGTAAATAATTAGATTCTGTTCAAGCATGTATAGTCACTCCAATGTTGTGCGTTGTTATTCTGCATATTATGAAATCAGTTTACTTCGCGAGAGTCTCACCAACAATGGCTGTAATTTGTTTATTGTGTCTGTAATTGAGCGTTATGTATTTATTTAAGCTGATTCATGTTCCAGTGTTGATTACGAATTTCTGTAGGTGTATGAGTAGTCCATTTCTTAATCGTGCGTGCAAAATGATAGGAAGTTTTGAAGCCGCATTGATAGGCCACTTCTGTGATAGTCAACCCGGTATGGACTAATAAATCTACGCCTTGTTTGACACGATACTGCCATAAATAATGTATTGGAGTCATTTTCATATGCTTGTTAAACAATTTAATTAAATGCTCCTCTGTAACATTCGCTGCTTTTGACAGATCCGATAGACTAATGTCGTCGCTATAATGTCTTTGAACAAAATTTTTGGCTAAGTAAACCGCAGGGTGTTCATCTTGACCTTTCTCATGTTCGCTTGCCTCAGCTGCATACAAATAAAAGGCAGTTAAACCAAGCGCACGAAGCAGCATTCTATTTTCCCATGCGGACTTATGTTTAAGAGGTATCATCTGATTAACCAGCCGGTTCATTTCTTCAGATACTGGAATAGAAAAAGGCAGTTGCTTAAAAGCATTCTCAATCTCTGTCGATCCTTGCTCCACTTCTATAGTTACCCATCGATGCCAAGTTTCTTTCTCTCTAGCAAATTCGAATCTCTCTCTATGACCAGGCTTCAGAAGCACAACATGGCCAGGTTGAACAATATGTAATACTTCATCTATCCATAAACGAAGGGAACCCGAATCTAATATGAAAAGCTGCCAATCCCGCTGAATCCGCGGTCCGAATTGACTGCCTGGTGAATATACAATGGTGCCTGGTGATGCATGCAGAATACGAAAAGCAGGAAACCCGGATTCCATTTCATTTTTCATATGTTTTATTACCCCTTCCCCCTATTCGAACACGGAAGCTACGAACCATTGATTAATTCATCCTATCGACAAAAAGAAAAGGGGAAGGCATCGCACCTTCCCCTTTTCGAAATTAACCCAGTATCAATCTAGCAATCTCTGCAAGATCAACGATGTCGATTTTATCGTCACCGTTCATATCCGCTTTTTCATACATAGACCAGTCTGCATCAGCAGAAGTTTTTCCATAACCAGCTGCGATGAGAGCGAGATCCCCAATGCTGATTTTACCGTCTCCATTTAGATCACCAGAAGCCGCTACATTCACGGAAGCTTTAAATGCTTGCAACGCTGCTTCTAGTTGAACGATTGCTTGCTCCACTTGATCTTGAGTAGCCCCGCCTTGACCCGCTACTGCCTTGGCAAGATCAATTGCCGCTTGCAATATCGCTTTCGAACCTACTGGATACTGACCAATTCCAGCTCCTTCTACCGCTGCATCATGCGATGCTTGCGCACTCGTAATAAGTGCTTGCAATACCGCTTTATCCACTGCGATAATTTGAATCGTGTACGCGGAACCATTGCTCACCGGTGTTTCGATTCCGCTTGCACCCGCAACAGCCACGTCAGTTAAGAAGATGGAGCTCGTTACGTTTTGGTCAGCCTCTTTGGCCTTGAAGTTCAGTTTCAATACTGGAGCCGTAGACTTTATTGCACTTCCGGACCCCGCACTTGCCATCAGAATGCGAACCTCACCTTCTCCTTCCTTCTGTCCAACAATCGAAAATCCACTTTGCAAGGCATCGACTGAAAGGAATGTTACTTGCGTTGGATCATAATGGATCGTTTGATCCAGCGCATACACGTGTTCTGCAACATTGCTGAGCGTGTAGGTCACATCAAAGGACTCGCCCGCAATGATGCTTGCGGCTCCGGTAGCCGTTAGGATGTAGCTGCCCGTTTCGACATTTGCAGTAACTGTTATTATTGCTTTAGCTCTTGCTGTTGCTCCGTCCACTGTACCTGCAACGGAGAATACACCCTTGTTCGCCACCATGTCTGGTGTAATAGAATCCCAGTCAACGTCAACCATACCGGTAGTCCCATCGTTGTATACGGCCTCCACCTGTGCAGGCAGTGCTGGGATTTCACCTTGCTCCGTATCTACAGTGACCGATTTGTAGTCTACGATTGTTTTCACAAATGGCTTCTGCGCTTCGAACACCTCAAATTCCATCAGTCCGGGATTGTAAGCAATCTTCTTGATCGACAGCTTCAACCAACTGGTTTTAATTGGTGTCTCAAACTCTACTACATTATCTCCACTGGCTTTCAGCCCTGACAATTCTCTCGATCCGCCTTCCCATTCGAGCTTGGCATTTGTAAACAAATCAGCAGGTGAATTTTCCCGTTCCACGAGATTAATGCCGCCGATCGTAACTTCTTGATCGAATGTCAGCTTGATCCACGGGTCACCTAGACTACCATTGCTGGCCCAAGCCGTCGTCCGATTCCCGTCTATTGCATTTCGCTCCGTATAGGAAGTAGCGTTATAAGCTGAGCTCGCCGTCACGTTAGACAGCGATGCGATGTTGCTACCCGCTACTTTAATTGAGACCGGAAGGCTTGCAACGGTCACCCCATCTAAAATAACATTTGCCGTAACCGTTGCTTGTAAATTGTTGCGAACATCTTCTGCCAGGATGATTGTGTTACTGCCTTCCACAACAGAAAGTCTGCTGTCGCTGAATTGATACTCCACAGTAGCTCTCGACAAATCTGCTTGTTCGCCATTACTCAGCAAGCCTTCTAATGTAGCAACGATAGGTTCGTTACGTTTAATAGTCGTTTTATTTAGGCTAACGTTAACTTTGTCCAAATAGGCAGTTTCATAGATATTTCCTTCCGTATCAACAAATAAATACGATACTTTGTTGATAGAACGTCCGCCAATTTGAACCTTGATATTCAATTTGGCCATCCCCTGTGAAACAGCAGTCAGTAGGTTGGAATTACCCACTGCAATGACATCCGGATTCTCGCTTGTTACAGTGATCTCGGCGTCCTTCATATCCATCGCTTCACCCAAACCCGTATAGGCTTGAATATCAAATTTACCAGTAGTCGTATCAATCGGCTTAAATGCGGATTCGAAGCGGTCGAACAAATGAGTCGTGTCTATTCCATTGATAGCCACTTCGAGCAAATCGATCATTGAACCGTTCGATCCACCGTCGAAGACGAGTCTCACATACTGTGCTTCGGCGATTAACGGATATGAGTTGTAGAATCCGAAGTATGCACCGCCCGTCGGGCCATTAACTGTGCTGGCATCCTTCCACTCCATGCCGTCAGTGCTCGTTTGAATTTTGATTGTTTTAGGTGTATTGAGATAATTTTGATCTAATGAATTAAAATTGATATTTACATTGGCAATGTCTGACTTTACCGGCAGCTTGAATTGAATCCACGCCTGTTCACCCGCTGGCACCGACCACTTGGATTGATCAACATGAATGCCGTCAATGGTTTTGCCATCAACTAGATGAATGATGGCATCTTGCTCGTGACTAGCCGTAATCTCAGCGGTCTTTGCAAGATTTCGGTTCGGTAACAGGTCCATAAATACTCTATTTGTCGTGAATGTTGTGCCGTCCAACGTTACATCGGCCCAAACGACTCCTCTTGTAGGTTGTTCTACATAAGGCGTTATGATTTCATCTGATTTAAAAGTAAACGTATTTACTTCCTTGATCACGACAGGCTTATATTTATCGCCTGCTTTCAGATCGACGATTCCGCCATGCCATTTAATCTGTGCTGCGTTCAGCCCGATGGATCCGCCTTTCGACGATCTGCCTTCGATTTGATAACGAAGCCCTTCTAATGTGCCGTGCTCGCCATAGGCTTCTTTTCCATTAATCATTAAAGTCGCACCTATCATTGTTTCGCCACTATAAATTTTGCCGTCTTTTACCGTTACTTTAAACGTATCTTGCTTTGTTACCCCTTCGTAAGTACCACTTACCGTGATGGTTGTTGTTCCGTTCGATACTGGTGTTACAATACCACTACCGTTAACCGTCGCAATTCCAGTATCAGAGCTACTATACTGGATACCGCTAAGCTTGGCTTTAAGCGCCGGAAAGGTCATATATCCTTCGGCATTAATTTGTAGTGATGCCGGAGTCAACTGCTGACCTGTCGTAACAATATCAGTAAGCGTATATTTCCGAACAGCGCTGTCCGTTTCGATCTTAATAATCGTATCGATCGAATCCTCTTGAACGTTAGCAAGATTGATTGTCAACACGTCTCCGTTCTGCTCAAATGATTCAACTGCTTTTTCTTCATTTAACCATGTTACCTTAGTCACATGATCTTTTACTGGACTAATTGTCAATACCTTGCCCGTAATAGCACCAAATCCTTTTTTGCTGTCAGGGCCTTTCATAATATGCAGGTAAATATTGTTGTCCCGATAGGTTGCATAGCCCCATTGTGGGCCTCTCGTGCTGTTCGGGAAAGCAAACTTCTCATAGTTGCCTTTACCGTCATCTTCGTAGCCATAGCCCGCCAAGAAATACGGCATTGTGCCGGTGGTGGACTCGTGTCTCTCCGGCTTGCCTTCGGGCGCGAACCAACTTGCAAGCCCTTCTCGTACATCGATAAACTCTTGAAGGGATTTAGGGTATCTTGTTGCAACATCCTCCGGAGAATCCCAGTTTGTTCCACGGCTCATTATTGGCATCTGGTCATTGTTGTCCACGTACCCTCTGCCGGCATTCGTAATCATTTCTTTTGCGACCTGACGGTAATCATCGCGTTTCGCATAGTATGGTGTATAGTTGTTCTTGGTGTGGACAGACTTCCATGGCTCCATCGGAGTTCGTTTCACAAGATGATTGGCATTTGCGTTTGCATAAATATGGCTTGCTTCGGCCGTTCTTAAATCCACATCACCGTACTCTGCACCCCATGCATTGGAGTTGATAATGATTTCATTGCTATAATTGCGCACCATACTGAACATGACGTCAAAATTGGAATTAGGCATGGCTTGGGGACCATCAAAGTAAAGATAGGCCGGATCATAGCGCAAAATAAGATCCTCAACATTTTGCACAAACACATCTGTAGACCTATGCTGTAGACCGCCGCCCTCGGTTGCATAATATAACCCAAAGTTCATACCGTAACGTTTTACTGCTTCTTCAAACTGTTTCAATCCATCTACGACTTGACCATTCTCATCCTTTGGAAGATATTTTTGCCGGTCATGGTTCGGGTCTGAAAATTTTGACGGCCAGTAATAATTTTGTTGTAACGCTTCAACCGACACTAATGAATGCCCTTGTCTTTTTGCTCTCTCTGCCCAAAAATCAGTGGAGAAATTGGGATCGACAAAGTAATCATAGATTGGACCGGTATGAGATAATGCGCCTACCCGCCCTTCTTCGAACCATTTATTCGGACGCTCTTTGACTGTGATCATAAATTCCTTTACAGCTGTATTTCCATTCTTGTCACTTACTTGAACGGTGAATGGGTAATCTCCCGGTGCACTATTGATGCTGATAATGCCTTTGTTGCTATTCAGATTGACATTTCCGTTCACTAATCCATCGGCAATGGTGCCGTCTGTATTTAATTCCAATCCGTCAGGCAATTCTCCACCAATAATTTTCCAAGTATAACCAGGCGCACCTCCACTCGCCATAAATTGAAAAGCCGATGCGGCAACTCCGTATTTGTTACCTGCATTAGATTTATTCCAAACGTAAGGCCATTCCTTGTAACCAATCGGCATATTGTTGGTTGGAAAAGATGCATCCTCACTCGCGATTCCTTGCGTAGCAATCGACAATGTTTCGTTTTCACCTGTAACGGAATAAGTAAGATTGTCAATTTTATTGCCATTGATATCCGTCACACGACCGTAGAATCCTAGATAAGATACATTCGCATCCTGCGCAATCGGAACGCCGTTAACATTCAGATCCTCGGTGAAGCTATGCTTTATCTGTAACAGGATTTTATTCCAGCCAGCTTTTAATTTAATGTTCGCAATTGTCATATCCTTCTGTACTTCAGCAGCTGCTGATGGTTTCGTTACCGCAATATCGTTGACGAACAACCGGTTTACGCCGCTGGACCCAAACCTAAACTGAGCATCTTGTGCATTTGGGCTGTACACATAGGTATGCGCATACACGAACTTATTCTGTGTATCGATACCTTTTTTCACCGTGTAGTAACCATATAAATCTTGGTAATCATCATAGTTTCTATTCCAAATCCGATCATCAAAATATTCCCAATTCCGATTGCCTTCACCGCTAGTCAAGGCTTCGCCGATTTTCGGTGTAATATGAGCTGTCGGTTCTGGATCTACGGTTCCAACAGTCCCATCGCCGTCAAATACATTAACTTCAGTAAAACCTAGACCGACATTTTTCAAATTTTTCTGCCCGTCATGTACAATCAACAGTTCAACCTTTGAAACATTGTTCACAGCCTGTTCAAGTGTTACTACACCAGGGTTCTTTCCCAATGGATCGATATTTGTGATTGTACCCGTCCCGAGCACTTCATTACTTGCACCTTTTAGCGTGTAATTCACCTTCTGAACATCCGATGTATTGGCCGGCCAAGCTGTATTGTGTCGGTCAAACACCTCAATTTGTTTCACTTTGACAGGTTGCTTCCATGTCAAATGTAACGTTGGTGCAGGGTCCCAATTCGGCCAAGAAGATGGTGCGCCGCCTGTATCATGCATTTGTGAAATCCAATTCGTATTCTTATCACCATCAATAGCAAACTTTGGCAAACTTGAAGCAGAATCTGTTCCGTCTGGGAAACCAACAGCGCCAGTTTTCCAAGTGGAGCTTGATGTCGCTGCGGCCTTTCTTGCCCAGTTTCCATCTATTGGTCTATCTGCGCTTGAAGGATCCGATAGTGGGGCTTCATATACTTCCAGCTCACTAACCCCTGTAATACTGGGATATGGTGATCTGCCTTTATCGATTTCAACCTTCATTTCCACAACATTTTGAAGAGTAATACTCGGCGTGAAAATAGTTGGTTTACTTGAATCGCCAGACGTACTGTCCACTCTAATCGTGTCCGATGTAGTTCCATCGACAAATTTAAATGTGAGGTGATAATACTGATTGACATGTCTGCCATCTCCCCACTGCGCAATCGTTACAGCACCAATTTTAATCGGTGTTTCCCACTTGAAACTCAACCATGGTGCGTTGTCATTTTCAGTTACCCACTGATTTCTCGTGCTACCGTCAGCAACGAAAGCAGGAGGATTGGATGCAAAAGTCGCCGATGATGCTGTAATTTTCGCCGTTGGCGCAACATTTTTATTTTCCGTAATGCCCGTGCCATAGATTTCATCCGCAACTGCCGTATCATAGGGCCCCGCTAACAGCCAGCTATTAATAAACGGAGCATTTCCTGATGCCTGCTGTGCATCTACCCGAGGAGCATTAGGTCCAAAAGTGAAAATTCCTGCTATCATGGATAACGCTACGCCTAAAGAGGCTACTTTCTTCACACGCTTATTCAGTTTCAGCTTCATTTTCAATCCCTCTTTTCATTTTCATGGTTAACCTACTTTTCCGCATAATGGTTCTCCGATTTGTCCAATCACCTCTTTTACTCACTCCCCCTAAGAAAACGCTTGCAGAAACAGTGAAGACAGCTCCGTTTTCAACCTGATAATAACAAGCTATTAAAAAACTGAATACACCAAAAAGTACAATTTCCCCTAAATATTTCTTAATTGAAGTTCTTTAAAATGCACGAATTTTATTGTTTTTTGATACTCTATTCGAACGTAGCGTGAAATGAGGGCACTGAACATCCCCCATTCGTAGTTAGCAACAAAAAAAAACCTTGATTTCTCAAGGTTCTCGGCTTTTGTGTATGGTTGAACCAAGGGGGACAGAACCCCTGACCTCATCGCTTACCCAAAAAGAAGGGGCAGTTCATCTGCATATAAGAATACTACTGCAATAGCAATCAAGAGATTCAATAAGGCCGGTATCATTTTCCCGATCGGATGTTTGACTCTCAAATGCGTGATGCATGCCAATAACATCATAATGCCTATCAGAATTCCAGCCCATGCGGCAAAAACCGGATACCAATAGCCGATAATGAGTCCTATGCATCCAACAATTTGAACGTAGCCCGTAATGACTCGGAACCATTGAGGAAGCTTAATCGAATCAAACAGTTCTACCTGATGCTGGGCTCCTGCAAGCTTGCTTCCCCCAAAGAAAGCCATGGAGAAAAGCAGCCAACTTTGAAGAACGATGGTTAGTATATGCATTTTAATCCACTTCCTTTTTCATTTATTATAATCCGACACCAATCAGTGTCCTATTTCATAATATAACACCATTACGTGTCCTGTAAAGCATTTATTACGATACTGCCGAGTTCGATCAGTATTTCCAAGGAAATTATTAAGATCATTTTCACACCTCTTATGTTTAACACCATATAGGTGTCTAATTTCCTAAGGAGAAAGAAATATTAACATTTTGCATAGAAAAAACCCGCAATCTTTTGCGGGTTAGATGTTCTAAAGACTGGATGACGTCATTAACGTCATATATTCAATACGCGATACTTCGATCTTCACCAGCACCAATTCTCAGCATATGCATGACCGATTTCTCTCCATCCAGCAGCATCAAATCAAATGCCGCTTCCGAGGCTGTTCCAAAGGTTCTTTCAGGAGAATCCTCAACTTCAACACTACTGCTATTGGTTTATTCTGAGCTTCTAATATCAACCCAACATTCCAATAGTAACAATACCTATTGCAATAATGGACGCAGCCACTAGTCTACGCGCCCCTTCAGATTCCTTCAGAATAAAAATACCTAGTAAAACTCCGAATACGGTGCCCACCTCACGAATAGGAGCAATGCGAGCCACGGGCACATAATACATTGCTATCAAAAACAAAAGATAAGATCCCGGTGAAAGGATTGAACCGACTAGGAGAACCCGCCAATTTTTCTGAATCGCTTCTTTAACTCGAGCGACTGAAGCAACAAAAGGGGTCAGGCCTAGCATGAATCCGATATTGGATATTTCCAGCAATGAAAGAGGGGATAAATATGAAAGATTGATTTTGTCGACTAGGGTATACGCTGTCGTGGTCAACCCTACACCTAGAGCCAGCAGAATCGGTCTTAACTTAATCGCAAATGAACTAGCCCCTATTTTCTTCCCACTCATCAAGAAGATACCGCTTAAAATGAATAACAAGCCCAGCCATCCCCAAACGGTTAACGTTTCATCCAAAAACATTACTCCGATCAATGGAATGAGTAAGGTGCTCGTTCCTCTCATGATGGGATATACTTGCGATATATCGCCCGCGTCATAACTTTTGGATAGTAAAACTGCGTAACAGCTTTGTAATAACAATGACAGACCTATAAGAATAAACGCTTCAACAGGTAATGCAGACTGAATTAATTCCCTTATTAAGTGAGGAAAAAGTGCAACAGTTGTCGGTACAAGGATCATCCATAGAAACAACTGCTTGTTCACGCTTTGCTTAGCCAGCATATTCCATACTGCGTGAGCCAATCCCGAAAAAACTACAAGTATAATTGAGAGCGTCAACAATTTACTCCCCCCTGTATTCCCATTACCTACACCCCTTCTAGCTTACGCACCCATATAATAGCACGGGGATACATACAATTACAACGATACAATTACAAACACACACAAACACATAATTGAGGAGATAGAAGTTTTCACTTTATGAAAACGATAAAAAATCGTCCACCTATTGTGAACGATTCAATATAATTAAACGATATTAACCTCTTATTTACATTCCGCCACTTAGTAGTGTAAGGAGATCCCATTCTTTTCATACAGTTTCACAATCTCCGGTGCGATCTTCGAATCCGTTACGAATCGGCTCACTTTCTCATTCGGACAAACATTCAATAAAGACACGGTCTCAAATTTGCTGCTATCCGCCAATACGATCGTCTCTCTTGCGCGAGTCATCATTTTCTTCTTAAGCAATACTTCTCCTATCCCATAATCCGTAATTCCTTGTTCAATCGATATTCCACTAACACTCATAAAAAAAAGGTCCGCATTAAACTGTAAAATAAAAGATTCAGCAAAATCACCAGTAGTACATCTTTCTTTATTACGCACTACGCCGCCAATAAAAATAACAATGAAGCCCGGCTTCTCCATAAGTTCATTGGCAATTGGGAAAGAATTGGTCAAAACCGTAAGTTGATCGAATTTCTCTTTTAACACCTGAACAAATGCGGTATTCGTCGTACTGACGTCGAGAATGAGAGACTGACCATTCGAAACCCATTCAGCAGCTAGCTTAGCCAATTCCCTCTTTTCATCCCTATTCTTCAACTCACGTATTGTAAATGAAAGCTCCTGGGTACTATCATATGTTTCAATTAGTTTAGCTCCGCCGTGCACTCTTTGCAGATGCCCTTCCTTCTCCAAATACTCCAAATCCCGCCGTATCGTTTCAAACGAAACCTTGAATAATTCCATTAGTCCCGAAACTTTCACACTTTTTTCCTTATTTAACTTTTTTATAATGGCATCATGTCGTTCATGAGCTAACATATATCGCACTCCTAATTATCATTTTCGAGTGTTTGCATGTATTTTAGTGTGTTTACATGTAAATTCTGTGTATTATCTCATTCTAGCACAAGTTATTCCTAGTTCCAAAGTAAACGATAACTCTAGATCTGTTTTGAACTTTTGTCCCTTTATTTCCACAAAAATACACCCCTTAGAATTCATCGGATTAACCACAGGGTTTTCCAATGTCTATTCTAAGGGGTGCACATCAACTCAATCGTCAATCTTATTGCT
Organism: Paenibacillus sp. J22P15; assembly: GCF_056269345.1. Classification (NCBI taxonomy): domain Bacteria; kingdom Bacillati; phylum Bacillota; class Bacilli; order Caryophanales; family Paenibacillaceae; genus Paenibacillus; species Paenibacillus sp. J22P15. The sequence continues at coordinate 251,744 of NZ_JBWDNT010000005.1, read as the reverse complement.
GCAAAATTTTCTGTGCGACTCCTGCGAGGTCAGTAATGTCGATCTTATTGTCGTGATTGAGGTCGGCATTCTTCACGTTATCCCAATCCGGACTGTCAGAAGTCATGCCATAAAGCGCCGCTATGATCGCAAGATCGCCGATGCTCACTTTGCCGTCGTTGTTCACATCACCTGGGATGCCAACTGGTACCGGCGTTACTTGGATGCTGATCGAAGAGGTGTCCACTTGCGTCTCAGTTCCTTTGTCATCGCTAAGCGTTGCATCAGCTACCGAAATCGTCCCCGATGCCGCTTGCGTTACATCCTTTGCCTTGAAGACGATTTCGACGAATTCAGCCGTGTCTGTTACGGCATTGCCGGCGCCTTGACTCGCTATGATAAGGCGCAACGTTCCTGCTTGATCCTTAGACTCGACGATGGCTATGCCGTCTTTCGTTGACTTCGCCGAGACAAATTCCATGACGCTCGCATCATAGTTTAGCATGATGTCCTGACCGTAAACGCTTTGTGTCACGTTTCTCAGCCCGAAACGAAGGGTGAACTCGCTACCTGCAAGAACAGAGTTCGCACCGCTGAGCGTAGTTCCAGGAGTCAGTGTAACGACGCCTTCTACGGTTACTTTGCTAACAGCCGTAAAATTACCTTCGGCAGTAGTTACGGTGATATCCGCACTGCCCGCTTTGAGCGCCGTCACGATAGCTTTGCCGTTGCCGCCATCAACTACTTTAGCAACAGTATCATCACTGCTCGACCAAGTTACTTTTTTATTCGTCGCATTAATCGGCTGTACAGTGGCGACCAGTTCCGACGTCTCGCCTTCTTTCAAAACAAGCGACGTCTTATCCAGCTGAACAGCGATCAGCGGCACAATGGAATCGATCTCTGCGATTTCAGCATCTTTCAAAGTTCTGTTGTAAATCACCAAATTATCGATACTGCCTTGTGCTTTATTCATAATTTTCTCTGTCGGGAGTACGAAACTGGAAGAGTAACGTTTATTGTTCAAAGGCGCTTTGATGCTGACAGCTTCTCCGACATATCTCCCATTCATATAAAGCTTTGTCTTACTGGTATTCATGTCAGATGCGCCCGATTTGTACGTTAATTCTTCCTTCAAGGTAATATTGACCCACTCATTGGCAGGCAGTGTATAATCGAACAAGAAATCATATGCAATCCCCAGTTCACCGCGTTTAAAGCCCAACTTGCCAGTACCGTTGTAGTTAGCGTATAAAGTACCATCTCTTCCAGCAAATATTTCCGTATTTTCTGGAATGCTCGACAACTGAATATCAAATGAAACGGTATAAGGGAAACCTACGCTGTCAAACGGCAACGAGATATACCCATCTCCATTTAAAACAATTCCTTGTCCGGTTGTTCCTTCTCCCAGAACTCCGTTGATGACTGCAGCGCTATACTTATTAGGCGAGGTATCTTCTGCATAGCCCTCCGATAGTTGATCAAAGGTATATTTTGCGATAATGTCACCTTCCGACTCTACAAATCTACCTGGATTGGCGCCCCCGGCAACATTGTACAAGGCCCCGGCGCGTTCCACAAATTGTTCTGCGGTTTGGCCGTCTGTTTTTTCACCATACCACGTTTTTTCGGCTGTTATGGCGACGGCACTTCTCATTCTGTCAAATATATCAAATTCCGAGAATCCTCCGCCAAACGACGTCATATCATTCCAAATGGCAAATTCAGCGCCTATGGTTTGCGGATGAGCAATTGGCATAATGGCAGTTCCGTCTCCTGCGCCTCTTGCCGGCCAAAAATTATTCACGTCAAATCCATTATATAAATTCGTCAAATTCAAGCGATCGGGGTATCCGGCATTGAAACCCGGCACAATATATAACCATCCGCCCACCGTATTAATGATATCGTAACCCGCCGCATACATTTCCTTCACGTCCGACCAGTATGGCGCCCAAATGTTCATCGTAGCTTCGTTCGTTACCGGAGTCGTTCCATTGAAGCCTTTCGTACCCAGTGAACCCCAAAGTCTGGTTTCATAGCCTTTGCCGTTGACGTACTTGATCAACTTGTCTGTATAAGCACACATCAGCTCAGAGTATGTTTTATTATATTCGTCCGTTCCAATATGGAATTTATCGGATTGAATAACAGGATCTTCACCATCCAAATACTCATCCAACAAGTCCAATACAAAGTTGACGGTATTTGCATCCCGAATATCTAGGGCTCCCGCAGAAAGCATCTTTACGCCTGGCACGCTTCTAAAAGCCTCCGAGTGATAAGGAGTGTCGATTTCTGTAACGACATCCATACCGTATCGCTTCATATCCATTTGATATTGTTTATAGTCTTCCTTCGAATAAAACCCGTCTTTGGCTACAATTTGCGGGTATTTTGTACTTTCTAGACGAAATGCGGTATATCCGGAGCCTCCCCAATAATCATTCACATGGATTTGTATTTCATTCATTTTGAACCAAGCCATATAAATGGTCATTTCTTGAAGGTAATCAAGCGGGATATACATTCTTCCCACATCGATCATGCCCGACCTCACCTTATATTTCGGGTAATCGCGCGACAGACCTTTTGGAACATGGATATGATCCTTGTCTTGATATAGAATCTGCGTGATGGATATTCCGCCATACAGTATGCCCTTGGCTTTTGAACCAGCAATAACGATCATATCGTTGATATCAAGGTTGTAACCTTCTTCGCCAAGAATGGATTGCGCGTCATCCAGGGTCAGCACAATATCGCCGGGCTGAGCCGGGCCCGGACCTATTTGAATGTCCTTATTCAGCATATCCTTGAAATAATATTGAATCGTGTTGGCGGTTTCTAGTAACGAATCCTCCGCTACTACAATCTTCGAGTTGTCTGTCAAAACAAAGTTTCCGGTACGACCTTTCCATTCCCGTAAGCCCGGCAAAACTTTAGGAACCGGGTTGTCATCGCTGTCTTGTTTATATTGGCCTGGAACTACAAAATTAATATCCTGCTTTGAAGTGGCAACATCACCGGGATCAGCGATATTCTCAACCTTGTACAACAAATTAACGTCCATATCGACTAATGGCTTATTGACTGTGCCATCCCGTGCAATCACTTCTTGTGTATCAGTACCGTACAGACTGATTTTATAATTTTCATTTACTGACGGTAAAATAAGCTTCTTGCCATCTTCCGACAGTTTTAACTCATGCTTTTCGGCCTCTTCCAGTGCTTTTTTTGCCGTATATGGAGTATATTGGTATACTTCGATTTCGTAAATGCTGGAACCGTAATACGACCCGTTGGTATGTTTCCATTGTTTGTATTGTTGATATTTAATATATCTAGCCATTTTGGGGCTAAAGGTAATTTCCTTTAACTCTTTAGCACCGTTGGCGACTCCTGCCACCTTATACACGCTTTCATAAATATTGCCGTCGGCGGAAATAAACACTTCATATTCAGGCGAAGTTGCATGGAAATTAAGGTCGATTTTACTTACTTCTTTTACTTCGCCTAAGTCAACGATAAGCCACTGATTGTCTAGTTTATCCGCAGACCAGCGTGTGTTAGGATCTCCATCGACTGCTTTTTCTCCTACGAATTGCGGATATTTCCATACTCCTCCGATCCGCCCTCCTTCAACGCCCGAGTAAGTTACGGGTTTGCCCAGCGCCAGATTCGGATTTGCGGACCCATTCCCTTCCGCCGATACTAAGACTCCCTGAAACAAAATTGTTATCAACAAAAGAATGACAAGTATCGCAAACTTGATTTTGCTTCTTCTCATGATTTTCATGTATATCCTCCCATAGGAAATTAAGGGCCATCTATCGAACCTATTGATCCTGAATTTAAGGAAGGAGGCCACCTTGCACGCCTCCCTCTTATTCCTCTTTCACTACTGAATGATTTTGCCTGCGATGGCTGCGAGGTCAGTAATGTCAATCTTATTGTCGTGATTGAGGTCGGCATTCTTCGCGTTATCCCAATCCGGACTGTCAGAAGTCATGCCATAATGCGCCGCTACGATTGCAAGATCACCGATGCTCACTTTGCCGTCGTTGTTTAAATCTTCTGCAGTTCGCGTAATGATCGAATCCTTAAACGTATCGAACGCCTGCTGCAATGCAGCGACAGCAGCATCCACTTGTACTTGCGTTGCGTTCGAATTATTCGTCACCACAGTGGCCGCATCGATTGCCGCTTGAAGCGACTGCTTCGAACCAGCTGGGTACTGGCCGATTTGTGTACCTTCAGCTGCAGCATCGTGCGCCGCATGCGCTTCACGAATAAGATCATTCAGATCCGATTTATTAACTGGAAGCGTGATTTGAATGTCCATCGAAGATGAGGCCAGTTTCGTTTCCGTTCCCTGATAATCGCCCAAAGTCATATCGGATACTGTGATAGACCCTTCCATCGCTTGCGCCACATTTTTCGCTTTGAACGTCAGCTTCAGCAGCTGCGCGCTGCCAGTGACACTATTTTCGGCACCCTTGCTCGCCATAATCAGACGAAGTTTGCCAGGTGTATTCTCCGCAGTTGCGAGCAGGGTAATACCGTCCTGAAGCGAATCGGCCCACACGAACTCCATCGCATTCGAATCGTAATTCATGGAAATGTCAAGCGCATACACACTTTGCGTCACACTATCCATTCCAAGCTGAATCGTGAACTCTTTGCCGGCTTGAACCGCATCTTCGCCTCCTAAAACGATTGCAGGGTCCTTTGGTATTACAACGGGAGTTCCTGCGCCGACATATAGCTCGTTTAAACGCAGGCCGGAACCCTCGTTCCATTTCAATTTAAATTCGCTGACCGGTGCATACGCTTGCAGATCAATGTTCTGATACGCGCCAGTAAATGTTCCGACGTCAATCCACTCCGCATCCGCCGACTGCGCCGCGGCAGCCTGCGCGGCTTTTTTGACCATTAGTTTCACTTCCGATCCCTCGTTTTTCAACAGGATCAGATTGGTCGCGCCCGGGGTGTCGATGTTGTTGTACGTCAGCTCTCCCGCCGAGTTGTCAACTTCAAAATAGCTGAAAATATCCTTATCGAGCAGCTTCTCCAGGCCGCTCAGATTACCTGAGAGAACGAAGGCGTCCTCCTTGACGGTTGTATTGATCTTGACTTCGTTGACCTTGAGCCATTTGTTCTGTACGCCATCGGTAAGCTTTACATAACGGCCCAATTTACCTCCGCATTTGACGATATTGATGTTTCCTGCGTTGCTGAACGTGATTGGGTCACGCCAGCTCGTTCCATCAGAACTGAATTCAATCTTACCGGAGGTTACCACGTCCGTAATGGAGTCGATGAGCATGTCATAAATGGGAATCTCGCTACCCAGATCGAATATAAAATACCGATTTAGGTTCGGGGATGGCTTGAGCCACAAATTCGTGGATAGATTGCCGTCCACAATATTTCCCGCGTTTCCCGAATAGATACTGACATTATAAGCCGCTGCTGACAGAGACACCGAACCGCCAAATTTTACCGATAGTTCGGTAAGTGCGAAAGTCCTTGCTTCCTGAGATGCGTTGCTTACGCGAATGTATTTCGCTGCAGTAATGTGTGGATCCGACCAAGACATTGCCCTCCAGTTAGTCCCGTCTGCCGAATACTCGGCGGTCAGAAACTTGAGGCCCGCGTCCATTTTCAGCGAATGTGCGTTTTTCAGCTTGTTAAATTGAAATCCAAAATAATCCCCGGGTTCCAGCGTAATCTCTGCGATATTCTGCAGGGCTGCGGAAGCGCCTTCAAACGTCAACGCCTGATTCTTTAGCGCGGATACATTGGTATAGATCGCCGCGGGTTGTTCCACGTTTACCTGAAACTCCTTGACCGATAAACCGCGGTTGGGCGATCCGGTGTTCTCGTCGATGAACTCGTCCGTCGCTCGGTAGCGCAGGTATTTTGCGGTAAGGTCAAGTCCTTTCGCAGAGACCGTGCTCGTGTCGAATTCCGCGACCTCCGTCCAGGTTCTGTTGTCCATTGACACTTCGAACATGCCCTTTTTATAGTATTTCGTGTTGTCCATCACTATTGATACGTTGTCGATATGCATTTTCATGCCTAGATTCACGCCGAAGTATGCGCCCTTCGATACCACTGCGCCCGAGTCGGCAGCTGTCGTCAGATCGCTGTCCAGCATCTTTGTGTAATCGAGGATCGTGCTGCCGAAACCGCGCATTTTGAGCGGTAGCGAGAGCGTTTCCATAAGCTGCATTTCCAGCAGATTCAGGACTTCCTCATTAAAGGGCGCGATTTCTTTTTGCGCAACGACCTTGGCCGCGGACACCGCTGTTTTAAGCTCCGCTTTGCGCTCGGAAATCAACATCATTGCCGCCTTAATGGATGCCGGATCATCAGCCGAAATCTCTCCCAACTCCATCAGCCCCTGCACAGTGTTTCTGCTCGACTGTGCGATCTTCCTCATTTTGTCCAGCCAGGGCGTGAGTTCTCTCGAGATACCGTTTGTGCCCGGATATGCCTTCAGCTTATCTACGGCCCCTATTATCTCTTCGAACGCCCGGAGCAGAGACGCGCCAGATTCCGAAATATCCTCACCGCCTGCCAGCGCCTGTTTAAAAGCATTCATCTGCGGCAGCAGGTAGAGCGATTCGTTTGCGTCAAACGGGTTCAAGCCGTGTGAAGCGTTCTGCGAAAAAATGCGCAGTGCGCTCGCCGCCTCGGGATTATCCCGGATGATGTAGTCAAACGAATCCTGCCAGCTCTGCTCATAATCATATTCGCCGGTATTCCAAGAATAATCCGCGCCGCTGAACAGCGACACCTTGGATGCCTGAGCCTGATTCATTGGATTCGAGGCAAAGCCCGAGACATTCTTAACGCTGGAGTAAAGCCCCTTGGAAGGACCCATATGGACATAGTCCGCGCGCCCCAAATCGTTTACCGGATAGTTCCACCAGATATAGACTGGTCTTTCGATATATTGCGTGACCCAGTCGACGACGCTCTGCTTGATCGGCGAAACGACGTTATCACCTGTCCACATGATTTGTACGTCCTTCGGGAACCTGCTAATATTTTGCAGGTAATTGATCGTTGCCTGAGTGCCGCTATCCTTGCGATAATACTGCGGGCAAAAGATGATCGGCTTGACATCGCCCTTGGGCTTGATATATTCACTGTCCATCCGCGTGATAAAGGTCACGAGCTGATCGTTGTTCGTTGCGGAATCATCAAAGAAAATTGCGAATTGCCGGACGCCGATGCCGTACATCTGGTCGAACTTGTTCTTGAGCGCCTGAATGTCGGCTTCCGATCCGAGGTTGATCTTACCGCCGACATGTGCTGCCCAGACAAACTCAACGTTGGTCTCCAGTCCCTTATCGACCAGTTCTTTCAGCTCGGCGAGCTTCTCGGACGGGTAGGGATCTTTCCATTGCGCAGCATGATAGGGATCATTTTTGGGCCCGTACAGATAGGAATTCATTTTGAAATCGCCGCCGAACGCCATCAAGTCCTTGCGGTTCTCGTGCGACCATGGCGTGCCGTAAAAGCCTTCGATGAAACCGCGAAATTTAATATCCGAATAATCTTCGATCAGCACATCGGTCAAAACGCCGTCCGCCTGCTCCAAGATCTGATCGAGCGTGGTGACTCCGTAAAATGCGCCGCTATTGTCAGCGCCCAAGATGGCGATGGTCCTGTCCGCTGCAGAGGTCTTGAGCACATAGCCATCATCCTTTTTCACGGAAACCGCCGGATCGAATTTTCCGTTTAAGTACTCATTATCGGCTCCCTTGCCGTTGTCAATGCCGATCAGCACGTCAATATCGTCCGCAGAAGCGGCCTGCTCCACCTTTGTGACGGTGAAGCCCCGTTCCTCGAAAATGATTTGTGACTTGGCTGCGGTATGCTCGCTGACACCGTCTTCAATCACCAGATTGATCGTTTCTCCTGCATACTGCAATGCACCGTCACCGTAGGCACTACCGTGTACTTTTGGATAAAAGATGTAATTGCCTCCAACCTTGCCCCGGACTACAACCATGTAGTCCTTCATATCCAACGCATTGTTCTTTGTAAAGGTCGCGGTAAGCGTAACAGTTTGATCCTGCTCGCCTCTTGTAACTAAAGCGTCACCGCCGTCGATAGTGATGGCGTTGCTGTTCGACGTCCATGCAATGCTGACGTCGTCTTGATAGGCAAGCGGAAGATTGAAATTATCATGCACCAACCCTGTCACCTTGATGTTTTGCTTAGCAAGCGCTACGTAGTCGTTGTCCTCGAGCGGTGCTTGAAACACACGAAACTCATACAGCGAGTACCCCCATTTGTTTGGAGTGCCGTCCGCGTTCAGACGGGGCCGTACTCCCTGGAACTTCACATAGCGAGCTGTGACTGGCGTTTCAAACTCAAAAGCTTCAGTTCCTCCCGCCGTATAGTTGGCGCTGTCCTCTCGCAACTTCGTCGTGATTTCCGTCCACTGGTCGGTGTCATTGGACGCCATCAGCTTGAACTCCGTAGGGTACCTCTCGAAAGCCGCCTCGATCTTGTTGAAACGATACTGTTGTCCCAGATCGACATAAATCCAGGATGCATAAACATCAGGAGTATTACCCGATCTGGAGGCCCAGCGCGTGCCTGCATTCCCGTCAACAAGATTTTCCTTTACGAAGCTGCCGTCATGTCCACTCTCGAACACCGGTTTCCCCGTCGTTAGGTTGATATTGGTCGTCTTGATCCCGCCCTCGACAGTCGAGTAGGTTGCCGCGGTTACCGATTTATCCAACTCTAAATGAAGACTATTCGATTCACTTCCCTCCGCTGACACAATAATTCCCTGGAACAAATTCATTGTTAACAAGAGAATGCAAAATATTGCGAAAATAATTTTATTACTTGCCCTGATTACCATGTAAATCCTCCCCACTCTTGAAACCGTTTTCATATTTCCTGTCAAGACCGGTTTAGTTGACCTCCAATTCGCCGATACTCGACTGCTGAAAATAAAGGAAGGAGGCCGCCTTGCACGCCTCCCTCTTATTCCTCTTTCACTACTGAATACTACTGAATGATTTTGTTTGCGATGGCTGCGAGGTCAGTAATGTCGATCTTATTGTCGTGATTGAAGTCGGCATTCTTCACGTTATCCCAATCCGGACTGTCAGAAGTCATTCCATAATGCGCCGCTAAGATCGCAAGATCGCCGACGCTCACTTTGCCATCGTTGTTTAAATCTTCTGCAGTTCGCGTAATGATCGAAGCCTTAAACGTATCGAACGCCTGCTGCAATGCAGCGACAGCAGCAACCACTTGTTCTTTCGTTGCGTTCGAATTATTCGTCACCACAGTGGCTGCATCGATTGCCGCTTGAAGCGACTGCTTCGAACCAGCTGGGTACTGGCCGATTTGCGTTCCTTCAGCTGCAGCATCGTGCGCCGCTTGTGCTTCACGAATAAGATCATTCAGATCCGATTTATTAACAGGAGGAAGCGTGATTTGAATTTCCATCGAAGATGAGGCCAGTTTCGTTTCCGTTCCCTGATAATCGCCCAAAATCATATCGGTTACTGTGATAGTCCCTTCCATCGCTTGCGCCACATTTTTCGCTTTGAACGTCAGCTTCAGCAGCTGCGCGCTGCCAGTGACACTATTTTCGGCACCCTTGCTCGCCATAATCAGACGAAGTTTGCCAGGTGTATTCTCCTCAGTTGCGAGCAGGCTAATACCGTCCTGAAGCGCATCGGCCGACACGAACTCCATCACATTCGGATCGAAATCCATGGAAATGTCCTGCGCATACACACTTTGCGTCACACTATCCATTCCGAGTTGAAGTGTGAACTCCTTACCGGATTCGACTGTATCATCGCCCGTTAGTGCAACGGATGGCTCTTTCGGTATCGCAGCGGAAGTTACTTTAAACTCCCTTACAATTACCCAGAAATTTTGCGTATCCGTCACTCGTATGCGCACGAATCTTGCATTCTGATTATCAACCGGAACGTTGATCTCCATCTGGTCTTCCAAAGTAGCGAGCGGCGTCCAGTTGGCTCCGTCCACTGAATATTCAAGTATGCCGTGATGAATGTAATCGCTCAAGCTGCCGGTCTTACCCATTAATACCTGAACGTTTGAGACTTTACGCACTTCATTGAGATCAACGCCGAGCACGTCGCCGTCAGCCGGACTGTTGTTGCTCCAGAAATAAGTGTTGAGATTTCCATCAAGCATTTTGGCAGGTGTGTTAGTTTGGTACGTTCCCATCGTCGTAATTGGAAATGGAGTTGCCGGAACAACGCCTAACCAATTGTCGTTTTCCCGGATAGCGCGTGCGAAGAAATCTTCAAATACTTGATTCGCCTTAGCCTGGGTAATAGCACTTATTTGCGTCCTGAGAGCAGTCAGCGCCGCTCTGTGCGATGCCGACTGCTGCTTATTGTTGCGCTTCTGGGAAAGCAGCATTTGAGCGGCTTCTACGCCTGCCTTGCCATACAATTCGTCCTTATTCAGGTAATTGTTAGTCTCAGCAATAAAGTTAGCGTTACCCAGCGTGCTCCGCAAAATAGACGGCGCCTGCTGCAGCTTGGTGAATTCGGCAGCTAATTGGTTCGCCGCGTCCGTTATCGTTCCACCGCTTGTGAAAGCGGTCCATAAGTTATCGATTAACGGTTTCAAAGTCAGAGACTCCTTAGCGTTAAGCGGTGAAGAATAATGGTTTTCGGCAAAAGTTTTCAGCGCATTGACAGCCGCTCCACCGAATCTCTTGATGCTGAGCTGCCAAGACTTATCAGGATCATACGCCTGTGGGTTCCATAGGTAGTCTGCAATAGAGAAGAGCGCAATCTTGGACGCTTCCGCCTCATTCATCGGATTGGCGGTAAGGCCGATGATCCCATGGTCGGCTAATCCGGCATCACGGTTATAAAGCGGACCTAAGAAAATCCTATCGCGCGCAAAATCATTCACTGGGTAGTTATCCCAGATCAACAGATCATGCTTATAAATCGCTTTCGCTTTGTCGGCATCCGATACGGAAATTCCGGCAGGTACGACGGCTGCCCCCGTCCACTGTACGATAATACTTGGATCAACTAACGCCGCAAAACGGTTAATATAAGTCGTTGTAGTGATATTTGCATAATCCGTCGGAACCGTGATCAGTCGGTGAGCTCCTGGATGCGTGTCGATGAATTCTGTTTTGAACCGATTGAGCAGGAAAGCTTGCCCAGCAGCTGGTGGGCTGGCATCCCCGTTAAACTTCGTTCTATCAGCGCTGCATGAAAGTGTCTTATTAATATCATCTAGAAAAATCGCATAAGAACGTACGCCTTTATCCCACATGACTTGCGCTTTTGCAGTCAGAGCTTGGAAATCGGTATCGTCCGAATAGCACATCGTGTTCCCCGGGGAAATAGCGAATACGAATTCCACATGTTCCTGCTTCGCCTTATCGATTAACTCAGTAATTTGCGCCACTTTATCGGCTGGATAAGGATCTCTCCACTTATCCCGGTGGTAGGGATCATCCTTTGGCGCATAAATGTACATATTCATTTTCTGCTGTCCGTAAAAATCCAACTGGTTGAGCCGGTCTTCATGCGACCATGGATCGCCGTAAAAACCTTCAATGGACCCGCGCCAACTCATCTTCGGCCAGTCTCTAACCATAAGTCCAGGGACCGAATAACCGGAATCCTTGGCAGTAATCACTTGACGCAGCGTTTGTGCGGCATAGAAAGTGCCGGTTTGATTTTTACCCGCAAGAACGATACTTTTGTGACCTGATTGATCGATTCCCGCAGCTAGCACGTATCCGTCATCCTTTAATTCTTCCGGTCCTGTCACACCCAAACCTTGCAGTACGGAAGCGGAAGCATTGTTCTCCGACGGTCCGCCAACCCATACATTGACCGCAGCGTCGGGAACGGTGCTGCTATCATTTGAGCGCTTGATGTTCTGAACCCCGGCATTTCGCAAAATAGATTCTACAGCTTGAACGGCTGCCGGATCCGTGCTGCCGCCCGTTATCAGCCCCACTTCCGCAGGGATATCAAATCCATCGCCCAGCAAAGAGACCGACTGCGGTATAGGTGAAATTTCAGGAATTTCACTGGCAATCGCACTCTCAGTTGCTTGAGAAACAGGTACGTTAAATAAAGGAACGGCAATTGTGAATGCAAGCAGAAAAATGTTCGTTTTCTTGCGTAATCCATTAAAGAAAACAGATCCTTTAAAATTCATGCATATAGCCACCTTTTTAATAAAATTAGCAATGCCTACTGAATGATTTTGTTAGCGATAGCTGCGAGGTCGTCAATGTCAATGATGTTGTCGTTGTTCATGTCCGCGAGTTTGACTTGATCCCAATTCGAACTCGTAGCGTTCTTGCCATAGTTCGCCGCTGCAAAGCCCAGATCCCCGATACTCACTTTGCCGTCGTTGTTCACATCTCCCGGAATGCCTACAGGTACTTGCGTGACTTGGATCGTGATCGATGAGGTGTCTGCTTTCGTTTCGCTTCCTTTGTCATCGGCGAGCGTTGCGTCCGCTACCGAGACCGTCCCCGATGCCGCTTGCGTAACATTCTTCGCCTTGAATACGATTTCGACGAATTCAGCCGTTCCGGTTACGGCATTGAGGGAGCCTTGACTCGCTATGATTAGGCGCAGCGTGCCCGACTGATCCTTCGATTCGACGATGCTTACGCCGTCTTTCGTTGACTTCGCCGAGACGAATTCCATTACATTGGCATCATAGTTCAGCTTGATGTCTTGACCGTAAACATTCTGAGTCAGCTCCTTCAGTCCGAAACGAATGGTGAATTCACTGCCGGCGAGAACGGAGTTCGCACCGCTGAGCGTAGTTCCAGGTGCTGCCGGAACGACCGCTTCTACGGTTACCTTACTAACAGCCGTAAAATTGCCTTCTGCCGTGGTGACGGTGATGTTCGCGCTGCCCGCTTTGAGCGCCGTCACGATAGCTTTGCCGTCTCCGCTATCTGCCACTACAGCAACGGTTTCGTCGCTGCTCGACCAAGTAACGTTCTTATTCGCCGCATCATTCGGCTGTACATTAGCGACTAGTTCTGACGTCTCGCCAACTTTCAAGGCAAGCGCCGTCTTATCAAGCTGAACGCCGGTTACCTCTATCGGCTGAGAACCAACCCATTCCAGAACCGATAGAACCGGTCTGTGATCGGAAGCAACATCTTCCATAATGACTTGAGCGTTAACAACACGCCATTGATTGTTGTTTCCGTACATGACGTAGTCGATCTTACCGCCCTCTACATTGGTCGAATCCGTAATACCCGCCGTAGCGTCTGTCCACTTGCTCGTTAAAGATTTGATCGGACCTGACTCCGGAGTTGCGTTTAAATCACCGGCCAAAATGTAAGGAGAAGTCGATCCATAAAGTTCAACAATCTTATTTACTTGATTTGCTTGAATGATCTCCGAGCTCCACTCCAGATGTGTTCCAGAGAACGTAAACTCAGGCAGACCGTTTGTTGGCGCAATCTTTGCTGTTAACACAACACGCTGCTCGGCTCCGCTTGAATTCGGCAGCAACGTTTTCTCCGAAGAGATAATTGGATAACGGGAAAGCAACGACACTCCGTATTCGCCACCTGACAAGTCGATTGCCTTACCGAAAATTACATGCATTCCCGTCAATTCAGCCAATTTCGCAGCTTGATCTACTTTACCGCTTCTTGGGACATTTTTATCCACCTCTTGCAAGGCAACGATGTCCGGATTCAAACTCATAATTACATCAGCAATGCGAGGTAAATTTACAATATTATCAATCCCTGCGCCATGATGAATGTTATAAGTCAGGACACGCACTCCAGGTCCCGACAAGGCTTCTACAGTAACTGTGCTTTCCGCTGCAAAGGCGCCTTCTGTCGTTGTCGCCTTGATTTTCGCTATTCCCGCCGTAATCGCAGTAACGATGATTTTCCCTCCGATCGTCGCAACTTTAGCAACCGTTTCGTCGCTGCTCGACCAAGTTACGTTTTTATTCGTCGCATTATTCGGCAGTACAGTGGCGACAAGCTGCGCCGTATCGCCTACTTTCAAAGCAAGCGACGTCTTATCAAGCTGAACACCGGTTACAGGCACTGTCAAATCCTCCGGAACAATCTTGTCGTATTTGAAGTTATCGAACACTGCAACTGTAGGACCGAACACTCTGACGCCCATCTTGCCTTCCCCGTTCGGAATTGAGTTCAAGCTGCCTTGGTAATACTGCGTACCGTTTACGAACAAGGTAACAAGCGATCCTTCAAACTTGATTTTCACCGTAGAAGTAACGCCTTTGGCTAGCCTCGCTTCCGTATTGTTCGACAGCAGCCCGTAGCTGTCCTGCGCGTTCACCCAGTACCAACTGCCGTTATCGTAACCAACCGATGCCCAGGCATCATTGCTCGTATAGCGGAAAATGATGCCTGCACGAATGTTGCCATTGTTTGTCGGCGTTATTTGAAATTCAATTTCTCCATCTTTAATGTTCGGCGAGTTGTTATCGATAAAGACATTGCTTGTGTTGTTAGCCGTCAACTGCAGCGCATAACCGCCAGCTTGCGACGAATCGCTTACGACCGCCATGCTGCCAGTTCCCGCCCCGATCGCGTGCTGCCAACCGCCAAGCTCATTATTCTCGAATGTTTGCTCATAGTGGATAGGCTCCGAATCCGGATTCGGCGGATACACTTCGAACTCATATAACGAGTAGCCATAACTGCCGGCCCGTAGAATACCCTGCATTTTCACATAACGGGCATTCTCTGTCGGGAATTTGATGACTTCCGTACCGCCCGCTCCCTTACTCGTCATGTAGACATCCTTCCACGTCTGCGCATCATTCGAAACCTGGATTTTATACCCTTTGGCGTAAGCAGCTTCCCATTTCAAGATCACCTTGTTGATGTCGATGTTTTTGCCGAGATCTACGTAAATCCATTCGTTGTCGTTGTATTTGGACGACCAGCGGGAGGTTCCCGACTCAATTTCGTCAAACGCCAGGTTTGCTGGAAATTTAGTGACTTCTACTGAAGAAGCCACTGCCGGCTGGCGTGCAGCTATGTTTATCGTCCACGGCGGAGAGACTTCGGCAATTACTTTCGGTTTGGAATTAGTGCTTGTTTCGGCAGCCAGGGCCGACTGGAACGGCAGAGAAGTCAATAGTAATGCGGCCAAACAGAAGACGCTGATCATTTTTCTCATTTTTTTCACCTCAATAATTCGTGATATGACTAAAAAACAGAGAGACCCCCAAACCTTTTGTTTGAGAATCTCTCTGATGTGTAAGTTATTCTATTATTATTTTTGCAATGAACGCTAAGTCCTCAATATCGATCTTGCCGTCATTGTTCATGTCGGCATGCTTGATGCTCGCCCAATCTGGACTTGTGGACGTTTTGCCATAATTAGCTGCCACGATACCCAGATCGCCAATCGATACTTTTTGGTCATTGTTCACATCGCCTGGAATACCAATCGGAACGGTAATCTCAACATTGTAGTTGGACACGCTATTTAATGGCGTTTCAACGCCATCTACATCGGCGACGACAGCATGATTCACGTAAACGGAGCTGCTTACAGTTTTGTTCAACTGTTGAGCCTGGAAGTTCAGCTTCAAAACGTCCACTGTTCCCGTTACTGCGCCATTCGAACCTGAAGATGCTGCAAGCAATCTCACAAGCCCATTAGATTCGGATTTACCGACAATTGTAAGTCCGTTGACGAGTGACTCCGCAGACACAAATCGCAATTGTGCTGGATCATAACTAATCGTCAGATCCTGGGCATAAACATTCGGAGTGACATTCACCAAGCTGTACGTTAAGCTGAAAGGCTGCTCGGTTAATACGGATACCGGACCAGTCAACTGGACACCGGATTCCACTTTTACTTCCAGCGCAGCGATAGCTGTCTGTAAAGTAGTTGCCGCTGCATCGACCTGCGCTTGTGTCGCGTTCCCGTCATTGCTCACGATGACGGCTGCAGTCAAAGCCGTCTGCAGCGCAGTCCAGGATGCCGTTGTGTAGGTACTGCTGTTCAATGCTTGTGCTTCCGCAATTTTTGCATTCAGCGTTGTTTTATCGGCTGCAATGAGTAGAGCAACCTCGCTTGCGCTCAACGCCCTGTTGAATATTCTCAATTCATCCATACTGCCTTTGAAATGCGAAGTTTTTACTCCAGTTCCAGGCTGCGCTTCTACTCCAACTAATGACATCGGACCATTCATTTTACCTGCGATTGTTTCTTTTAGCACACCATTTGCATAAAGAGCAGTTCCGGCGCTTGTACCTACAAATGTCAGATGAGTCCATTGGTTTGAAGGAATACTATAATTGAACGTAGAGTCTTTAACACCATAAATGGAAACCCCAACTTTACCTGTTTTATTCCACTGGTTGATCTTAATTGATGAAGATGAGCCGCCCAGAAGCACCTCATTTCTCGACGTACTCGGCTGTCCGTTAACCCAGACGCCTACTGTCCAGTCTCCTGTTATATCTTGCCCGCCTAAATTTACATAACCTGTGCTTCCATCAAAACTTACCCCATTTCCAAACTTACCCGATGTCCACGTTGCGCCGCCAACTAAAGTTCCATTTCGAGCACCAGACGTATCCACCAAGGTGGTTCCAGTTCCTTCATCCATCTTCCATTCTGAATTTATTGGGACAAAAGGTTGCTCCCATACAATTGGGTCGGCGAAATATTTTATCCCTTTATTTTGCATTCGTACTGCTTGATCTGTAAGCCTTCCTTTAAAATCATCCCAGTTTCTACTGCTCTGAGCGGTCCAGCCGACTTCAGCATTCGCAATTAATCGCGGATAGAGCATATAATCCATATTATCTTGAGTCACAATGGTTTCTGACCATAATGTACTATCGATTCCATAAATATTTGCTCCTGAAATACAATCGGTTGGGTTCCAATTATAAGCTTTGTGAGTATTGATGAGTCCTCTCCAAGATAAGCCAAGCGGCGAATCTGCGTAGTATTTCATGTCAATATAAGCATTAGCTGGAGATACGATGACCTTCATCCCTTTTGCCTTCGCTGAAGTTCCAGTTGAAGCGGTGCAATGCCAATTCTGCAGAATAGAATCACTTGTTGCTCCGCTTGAGACATCCGACGGGTCCCACCCAATTACTTTCTTTCCATAATTTTTAACAATAGCTGTAGTTCTGCCAATAAAATAATCGTAATCTTCAGCTGAAGTTGAGTGAGATTCATCCCCGCCAATATGAATATAGGGTGAAGTTGATATTGCAGCAAGCTCTTTAATTACATCATCAACAAACGCATACGTAACTTCAGATCGAGCCATAAGTGTACTATAGCCTACTGCAATATCCGTTCGCATTGGCTTTCTTTGTCCATCAGGATTTAGTTCACCATATGAAGCTAAAGCCGCATTCGTATGACCAGGCATATCGATTTCTGGAATGACTTCAATATATCGATCATTCGCATAGCTGACGATTTCTTTAAACTGCTCCTGTGTATAATATCCGCCTGGACCTCCGCCTACCTGTCCCTTGCTTCCAATCTCCACTAGATCAGGTCTAGATTTAATTTCAATACGCCAAGCCTGATCATCAGTCAAATGCATATGAAACTTGTTGATCTTATATTGCGAAGCCAAATCGATCTGACGTTTAACTTGTTCCACAGGAAAGAAGTGTCGTGCCACATCAAGCATGAGTCCACGATATTCGTAAGCAGGCTTGTCACTAATATTGGAATTAGGGATCACCCATTGTACACCAGAAACAACGGTGCTCTTCTCAATATCTGCTGGTAAGAGCTGTAATAAGGTTTGATTACCTCTAAAAACACCTTCCGGTTTATTAGCTGTAAGTGTAACTTGATTGGAAGTTGTAATTAAATCATACCCCTCGTTGCCTAGGGCTGCGTTTCCACCAATTGTAGTGAGGTAAATACTTCCTGAAGTTGGATTGTTTGATTTTATGACGCTAATTTGGAATCCGGTTGAAGCATTCAGCTTATTGGCAAGCTTTTGTCCGATTTTGAATAGCTCTTCTGTTTCCTCAGGGGTATTACCAGCTACATAAATAGAAGTGGTTTGTGTTAAAAGAAATTGCCCAGTTCCAACTGTATAACTTATAGGTTTTGGTAATATTGAAGGCGAATTAGAAGCGGCGATAGCATGATCAGGAAGTGCGCTCATAATATTTACTGATAAAAGTAAAGCCAAGGCTGTAGAAACTACTTTTTTCCCAATTAATTTTTTCATCCTACTTTCACCTCTCCTACATGTTTGTTTAGTTAGCCTCACGGTATACGTCGTAGCCCTGTTACTAACATGCTTAAAGTCAAGCTGCACGTTATACAAACTCTAGCATCCTCCGAGCGATCCCCCCCTTTCCGACTGATGACTGATTTACTTGACCGCACCAGCCGTAATCCCGCTTGCGATTTGTCTTTGAAAGATCATATAAATAATAAGTACTGGAACGATCGTAATCAGAAGTGCTGCGAACAAAGGCCCCCACTCCGTACGATACTGCATCTCAGCTTGCATCACTCCTATTTCCACCGGCAGCGTATATTGAGCCGGATCGTTAATCAGAATCGTACCTACAATGTATTCGTTCCAAATGTTCAGAATATTGACTATGCCTATCGTAATCAATCCTGGTTGAGACAATGGGAGCATGACCCGAAAGAACGTCCCATAATAAGAAGCTCCATCAACGATTGCAGCTTCTTCCAGTTCCTTAGGCAGTGATTTGAAGAATCCTATAAGGACAAAAATTCCAAATGCAAGTAAGCTGGAGGTATAAACGAGTATCAAGCCCAGCTTTGTATTAATTAAGCCCATTGTGTTCATTAAGAAGAATAAAGGGATTAGCGCTAATACAAAAGGAACCATCATTGAAGAAATATAGAGAAGAAACAAAGCATTGCTGCCTCTAAACTTATATCTCGCCAGTACGTAAGCCGTCGTTGCCGATAAAAGCAGCGCCAGAGCGGTCGAGCCAATTGTAACAACAAGCGAATTGATGAAATACGTATCAAAGTTATATTTACTCCATACATAGGAAAAATTGGACCATAAAAGCGGAAACTCGGGCAAGGCCCATGGCGCTTTTAAGAAAAATTGTTCGTTATTCTTTAGAGAATCCAGCAAGGTCCATAAGAGCGGGTACAGTACCGATATGCCCCATAAAATCAAAATAGCATAAATGACCAGCTTTGCGATCGGATTTTTAGTCTGTAAGTTCATCTCTTTATCCCCCTTAGCTCATCTCAACGGTGTCATGACGCATTAACCGTTGAAGTACGATTGTCGTGACTAACGACAGAACCAAGATGATAAACCCTATCGAAGCTCCGTAACCGAAATGAAATTGCCGGAATGCCATCTGATACAAATATGAGCCCATAACCTGTGTGCTATTATCCGGCCCACCCTCCGTCATGATCCATACAATAACGAAGGAACCATTCAAGGTGGTCATCATGATATTCAAGATGGATACTTTTATTTGCTCCCATGTGAGAGGAACGGTAATGCTCCAAAATTGCTTCCACTCGCCCGCGCCTTCGATGTTGGCCGCTTCGTAATACGATTCAGGAATGCTCTGAATTGCTGCGATCAGAAGAATCATATAAAACCCTATACCTGCCCATATGGCCGGAGGCAGGAGCATCCAAATGGTGTGTTCGGGAAAGCCCAGCCATGTTATCGTGACTTTTTCCTTTGTGAATAACGACAGAAACGCATTCAAGAAGCCGATTTGCGGATTATATATAAAATTCCATAATACTCCGATAACAACGACGGAAATGACATTCGGAATAAAGAAGATCGATCGAAAAAAACCAGCCAGTTTAAAACCGAAGCGAGTAAGCGCTACTGCGAAAAAAGTCGCTAGAAACATAATGCCGATTACTTTTCCTGCAACAAGGAAATAATCGTTGCCGATCGCTCTCCATACAATTGGATCGTGAAGCATCTCTTTGAAATTATCAAGACCGATAAACGTTTTTTTATTCGACATGCCGGACCATTCGAAGAAAGAATAATATAAGCTTTGTACGACCGGATAAATCGTAAATACGCCAAAAAATATAAGCGTCGGGATGATGAATGATGCAATAAATATGTTTCTCTGCCATTTTACCGTCCCTGAGTTCATACTTCCCATCCCTCCGTGTATACTCGCAGAAAGTGATCGAGGCGGTAAACCCCGATCACTACCGCTTTAAATAAGTTCTGTTGTTGGCTTATTATTTGCTAACCTTTTTCACCACGTCAGTAACCCTTTTCACCCATTCTTCGGGTGTAATGGTATTGATGGTTAGCGCGTCCGTTGCATCCATCATCGCCTTATCCACGTCCGCGTTATAGGTGATAGTCGGGATAACGATCGTGTTCGGGTCCGTCAAATATTTCGCTGCATCTTTAACAAAACTCGGAGCATTGGAGGCACTGATGTCACCTTTGATGTTCGAAGGAGCACCGCTGAGCTCGGCCCACTGCGAAGCTTGGTCTTTCGAGAAAATAAATTGTAAGAACGCCTTAGCCGCTTCTTTATTCTTACCATTCTTAGCAACGCCTACAGTAGCCGTGGAGGTGTTGGCAACCACTTTTCCGCCCGCTTCTTGCGTAACCGAAGGAATGAATCCAAATTCGAAGCCCTCAGGAACATCCTTGGACATTTCGTTAGGCAGCCACAGTCCATTCGGAATAAAGGCATCTTTATTTTGCAAGAACAGCATTTGTGAATCAGTGTGATTAATTTGAATGGAGGCCTTATCAATGAAGCCTTTATCGCGTAAGGCTACAATCTGATTCAAGGCAGCAAGAACGGCAGGGCTCTCAAAAGCTTCTACTTTATTGGCTGCCATATCTTGAAGAATGGTGAAATCATTGTTGTTCGCCGACACGATCGCAGGGTACAGAATTGAACCGTTGATATAGTACGGGTATTTGCCTGTGTGAATGAAAGGCGTAATTCCGTCAGCTTTGATTTTATCGCTTACATCAAGGAAAGATTGGAAATCAGTCGGTTCAGTCCAGCCTTTTTCCTGGAAGAGCGATTTGTTCCAGAACACACCCCAGGAGTTCAAAACGAGTGGAATATTATAGGTTTTACCGTCAAATTGTTGTGCTGGTTGAGCCAGGATATCCGTAATCAGATCGCCGTCAACATTCTTGGCATCCTTCAGCCAGTCGGTCAAATCTTCAAGCAGGCCATCTTCTACCATTTGGCGGTCATTCAAGCCCGCACCATCGATATACACGAAATCAGGCGGATTGCCACCAATCCAACGGGGTTTATTTTGATCATTTATTTTTGGCCCTGCGGATTCTTTAACGTTTAGATCCGGGTTCGCAGCTTGGAAATCAGCAATAACCTTTTTCCACCATTTGTCGCCATACCCGCCAACGAAGTATTGGATTTCGAAGTCACCCGTCAGCTTAACCGGTTCGTTCTCGGCAGCAGGCGCACTTGTTGATTCAGCAGTAGGTGCAGCATTAGAAGGCGTATTGGAGGACTCTACATTGTTTGAACTACTGCATCCCGCTAGCGATACGGCAGCCATTATAGCGGCGATACCAATCGCCGCAATCTTTTTCTTCATAATCATAAAAGCAAACCCTCCCAATAATGATGTTTTTACGCTTTATTTATGAACTCTTATTTGAGCTCCAGCGTGTAGCTTCATCATAAATTGGGAGGGCTTTAATCTCTATTGAATATCTTCCATATATTCTTTATTTTCTTCTTTTCTGTGTAATCGAAGAGGAAAGTAACCTATTTATCATTACTTCCGTTCAATTTTGCTGACCTCTCTTCATTTCTGCGAATTGCTGGAGCTTGTCTAATGCTGCTTTTGGGGTAATATTCTCGTATAGGACGGCGTCTCCCATCTTGCGGGTGTAATCCAGCACAGCTTGCCAGGAAGGCTCCTTCACCGGATAGAACTTCGCTTTACTTAATGCTTCCAGATCGCTCTTCATGACTTCGTCCTGCTTGGACAATCGAGCGCCTACTGTCGTAGTAGCCGGAAGAAAACCTTCCCGTTTAATCATTTCTTCATATGCCCGATCCTCATATAGAAAATCCAGAAACTTGGACAAAGCTTCTTGGTTTGTATGATCAGTCTTAAAGGAAACGAGCACATCATGTACACCGAAAGTAATGGGAGGCATACCGTCCTTCACTGGAATCGGACCTTTACCCCATTGCAGCTTCGGAAACTCCTTTGGGACGACTGATGAGAAATAATTGCCGGATATCATCATGGCAAGCTGTTCGCCACCCAATACCCGTTGCTTCTCGTCGCGTGTCGTGACGGTTGGTTCCGGATCGGTCAAGCCTTTATCAAACAGTTCTTTAAGAAAGGTTACACCCTCAATATTTGCGGGGGAATTAATATTCCACTTCCCATCTTTAATCCAATCTCCGCCCGCGCCGTAAAAAATATAAGACAAAGTCGCCTGAGTCTCATTATCCGATAGGTCAACGCCGAAACCTTCTGCCGCTCCGAGCGCTTTGACTTTGCGTGCAGCTATCTCAAGCTCGGACCATGTTGTCGGAGGGGAGATAATACCCGCCTTCTGGAGCAGGTCCTTGTTATAATATAAATTCCGGGTGGTGGCTACGTACGGAATTGCATACTGCACCCCATTCATCTGATCCATCTCAACTAAATTCGGGTAAAGCTTACTCGCTAGCTCAGGAGATATAATGTCGCTCAAATTATTAAGCAAACCGTCCTGGGCATAATGGGCATATACATTTGTGTTTAGGAGGTCGGGAGGCTGACTCTTGCTAATCATTGTCGTATAGATACCGTCGAGATTATCCCAGTTGGCGACTTGTAGCTCAACATCTATTAGAGGATTCTTCCTCCTAAATTCATTAACAAGCTTCTCTAGCAGCGGCTTCGTCTCTGAACTGTATTCGGCAGCGACGAAGCGAATCAATGCCCTTTCCTTCTTTGGAGCTACAAAAGGCTCCGGGCTCGTTTTCATACATGAAGAGAGGGCAAGCGGTAAAAGAATGACAGCCACAATAAGAGGTTGCACTTGACAAGATTTTCGCTGCATAGGGTTATCTTATCCTTCCTAAGTGGGGTCTACTTGCTATTAATAAACGGGAACAGCAGCTTCTGATTCTCAATTGTATACATATTTTCTTTTGTAATCACATTTGATTCGATATAAGTAATTGCATTGGTTTCGTCGCCCTCTATTAACTTCAACGCCGTTTTCACTCCAAGGTAGCCCATATTAAAGGGCTTCTGCACAATCGATGCTTTTATAATCCCAGCCTCTAGCAATTGTACCTCGTCGCTGGTGCTGTCAAACCCGATTAGGTTAATCTCTTCTGTCTTGTTCAACTCCTTCAATACTTTAGCAACACCCTGCGAAGCGGATCCATTCATCGTAATAAACATATTAATGGGGGAGTCGCTCATTATAAGTTGCTTAGCGATGCCGTAAGCCCGATTTTCGGAATTGTCTGCATAATAGGTCCCTATCCAGCTATCCTTGTAGCCTGCAAGTGCGAGCCGCATCCCTGCCAACCTTTCCTCAGAAAC
The DNA here is from genome assembly GCF_056269345.1 of Paenibacillus sp. J22P15. NCBI lineage: Bacteria > Bacillati > Bacillota > Bacilli > Caryophanales > Paenibacillaceae > Paenibacillus > Paenibacillus sp. J22P15. The sequence continues at coordinate 228,171 of NZ_JBWDNT010000005.1, read as the reverse complement.
TATTGAATTCGCATTATCGCTAATAATTGCAAGGATTGGATGGCCGTTTGTTTCCTCAATTGAAGTTTGACCCGCTAGACGGCCTTCCTCCATGTGATTGCTGGACACGACTATGGGAGAAGGTTCCATATTCGGTGATTGATTAATAATGACTAGTTTAATACCTGCTGAACGGGCTTTGGCAAGAACAACCCGCATCCGGTCATCCATGATGGCGGCTAAGATAATGGCTTCCGGTTTGCGTTCAATCGCCGCTTCCAACATTTGAATTCGGGCATTAGAATCATCTTCTGAAAGTGGACCTTCAACGCTTAGATTCAGCCCCATCTCTTTGGCAGCAGCTGCTGCTCCCTGGTTCACAGCCTGCCAGAAGTCAAAACGAGAGTTTAAAGTATTCAGAAAAACCGTAACACTTCTCTCCTCATGGGCAACACCTGTGAATAGCTTGAAATGAAATACAGAGTATATGGAAATTATAGCAATGGCCAGAACTAGCAATTGGGTAAATCGATGCTTCCGCATTAGTCTGCACTCCTTAATCAAGTTTGGGTATCACTATCGTAATACAGGTACCTTCCTCGATTTCACTACGGATTTGGATACCATATTCATGCCCAAAATACAGCTTGATCCGCTCGTTGACGTTACGGATGCCTATGCCTTGATTACGAATATCTTCCTCATTGCTAAAGAGGAGCCTCCCCAGTTGCTCCGGTGTCATTCCATGTCCATTATCCTCGACTTCAAATACGACTTGATCTCCCGATATTCTCCCGCGTACCGTAATCTGTCCATCCTCAATTCCGTACATGTTGCGAATTCCGTGGTAAATCGCATTTTCCACAAAAGGCTGAAGCAATATTTTCAGAGTCTTATAGCCGAGAATAGATTCATCGATATCGATTACATAATTGAGCTCATTATTATAACGCATCTGTTGTATAAGCAAATAGTTCGTAATATGTTCAATTTCCACCCGAATCGGTACCAACTCTTGGTCCTTCGTAATGCTTGCACGGAACAGCTTGGCTAGAGCGGAAGTCATGAGAACGACCTCCTCATGCTGCTTCTGCTCGGCCATCCAGACGATGGAATCAAGCGTATTGTATAGAAAATGGGGATTGATTTGCGATTGAAGCAGCAACAACTCGCTCTTTCGCTTGTTCTCTTGGTTCTTAATCGTCTCCTCCATCAGGAATTTGGTTCTGCTAACCATTAGATTAAACGATCGGCCCAGCTGTCCTATTTCGTTCATTAGGCCGATTTCGGTCTGAATATCGAAATTTCCTTTCTCCACCTGCTTCATATCCGATTGCAATATTTTAATCGGCTTCGATAATCGGTGAGACAGCCCTAGGGAGATCAGCAACGAAAATGCTAAACCGCATAAGGAATAAAAGATAATAGAATTGCGTAAATCGTCTTTACTAGCAATCAGATCATCTGTGTAGGCGACTCCGGCTATTCTCCATCCGAAATTCGTATCCTGTACGGAATAGATGCGCTTGCCATCCCCTTCGTTAACTACAAATGATTGACCGCTTGAGGCCTGAAGAACCTCCGTAATTCGTTCGGTCTGTAATTTACTATCGTAAAGTTGCTGCTGAGGGTGATATACGATATTCCCTTCTCTATCCAATATAAAGAGATAGCCTTTTTTGCCAAGGTTAATGTTATTACAAATATCGTTTATAATACTTAGGTTCAGGTCCACAAGGAGTACGCCTTCGGCCGTTATTCCATCTGTACTCTTAAGTTCTCGGCTCAAGGACACGACCCAGCGATATTCGTTCTCGATTAAATTCTGTACATGGGGTGCGGAAACGACAGATTTGCCACCTGCCGCCTTAGCCATCTGGTACCATTCCTGATCCTCCAGCCGCGTGTTCGGATTTAAGCTTGTAATTCTATGATCAGTTACAAATCTATCGTTGTACCCGAATACCATGATGGAAGCAATATCTTTACGCGTGTATAGAATCGCCTGAAATAAGTCGGAGATTCGCTTCTCGTACGTACGGCGATTTTCTGAGCTAATGAAGCTGTTTTCGGATATGTAATATTTGACGTCCTTATTCGTCAGAGTGAGCAGCGAAATATTCTCCATGTTGTCGATATAGGATTGGATGTTCAAATTGACCTGCTTTATAATCTCCTCAATGTAGCCTTTCGAATTTCTCTCAACAGCAGCGACGGACACTTGATAGCTTACTAGACTCGTCAATACGATCGCGGCTAAAATCACAAAGGAAAACGCCAGGGATATACTGGACTGAATGCTTTTCAGCGGAAATAATGGCAAGAGACGTTCTTTGAGCATGTTAGGCTCCGCTCCCCTTTATTTGTTTATCTCGGTAATCTTTTGGCGTTGTTCCCGTATGCTTCTTGAATAAAATACTGAAATAATTCGGATCCTTGTATCCGACCTGCTCTGCGATTTCATACAATTTCAACGTTGAGCCATGAAGAAGCTCCTTCGCCTTAGCGACTCGTACACCGGTCAAATATTCGATAAAGGTTACTCCCGTATGCTGCTTGAATACAAGGCTGAAATAGCTTGTACTCATAAGAACATGACGGCATAAGTCCTGCAGGGATAACTTCTCATTGGCATAATTCGTATCTATGTACTCTACCGCGCGATGAATTTGCATATTCGTCAGGTAGTTGCGGTTATCCGTGATGGTGGAGATGACGGAGCTCACCACATCCTTTAACCAAACTTCGATTTCATCCAGCGTCTTAAATCTAAATACATCCATCATCTTTATTTGTTGATCGAATGGATGCACATACTCATGAATGGCAAGCTCCTGTATTGAGTTCATAAGAGAGAGAACAACCTTCTGCATTTGCAGCATGCAGGCTTCTACCGGAGCCAATGATGTCTTCAGCTCAGCTACCCCAATTTCGATCAACTGGTAGGCGTCTTGAATGGCACCTGTTTTCATAGCTGTGGCAAGCTTGCGGTCCCAGTCCAAGCTCAGCGGCATGGAGTCCGAAGGCTTTCCTTCTATATCCATAATACTGAATACGCGATTTTTCCCTAATAGAAATCGATAATCTATAACAGACAACGCACTCTTGTAGGAAAGAGGAAGCTGCTCAGCACGTGTGCAGGTTCTGCCGATCCCGATCGTAACCGTAAACTTCAAATACTTCTCAACTTGATAGCGTACTTCCTCTGCAAGAGAATAAACCTGTTCATACAAGAGACTCTCATTCTCTTGTCCAGAAATAATCGCGACCATCCTCTCTTCACGGGTACGGAATGTAAGTACATGATCCCGCTCCAACGATTCCTGAAAAATAGCAAATGCGGCAAATCGCAATAATTCGGCATCATGTTCATAGAAAGGAAACTCCCGCTCTCCAAAATCATCGATATCCACTACCATTACCAAATACAATGGCGATACCGGCGGTAGGTTGAAATAAGCTAATCGTTCTTCGATTTCCACCTTGCTAAGCCCTACAGCAACTAGACGTTCAAGGAACCGCTCCTTGAGCAGTGGAAGACTTTGCTCCAATTGATGATTTAATCTGGTTAGATCTTCGCGACGCTGCTTTTCTTCATCCATCTCTACTTTAATTCGTCCGAGCAGAAGCCGTATTTCTTGCGCCGTGATCGGCTTCAGGATAAAATCAGATATCTTAAGCCTAATCGCCTGCTGTGCATATTCAAATTCATCAAACCCTGTTAATATAATCATCTTTATATACGGAAACTGCGCAGATATCAATCCGGCCAATTCTAATCCATCCATAAATGGCATGCTAATGTCTGAAATGACCAGCTCCGGCCTATTTAACTCTACTGCATCCCAAGCCTCTCGCCCGTTGGCATAATCACCTATCAATTCAAAGCCAAGCTCATTCCAATTAATCGTATTTTTCAATCCGATCCGGACTACCGCTTCATCATCGACAATAATCACTTTGTACATCGAAGTCCCTCCAGCTTTCACAAATACGTATAAGCATAATATCAATATGTCCTTCTATTCTAAAGGGATGAATGTTCGTTTGTTTTTCCATATGCTATTTATTCGCATTACGAGCTCTTTATCCTGCTGCTAGGGATAGAAAAATGGAAAACATTTGCTTTAAGCTGCCGTTGGCAAATTGCTCCTTTTGCCGTTCAACTAACGTTACTCGTTAGTGTAATTAATAACTGAGTTTATTTCCTTTTTAAGATAAGCAAAGATCGAGATTAATTTTTTATTATTTCTTAATAATGGGATGACGCTAGAATAACATTTAAGCTTTAAAATAAGTACAAACACACATAAAAGCAATGAAATATTGATAATTATGTTGTTTTTAATTATATGTTAGGGGGTGGGGTTCAGTGAGTTTTTTAAGCGATTTTCGCACGATGGTCATCGGAATTTTATTGGAGTCGTTTCCTTTTATTTTGCTGGGCGTCATCATCTCAGCGTTGCTTCAAACGTTGATCAGCGACCATACCTTGCAGAGATGGATGCCTAAGAGGACGATAACCGGCATTCTATTCGGCTGTTTGCTAGGCATCGTTTTTCCGCTTTGCGAATGCGGATTGATTCCCGTCGTGCATCGGCTGATCCGCAAAGGCATGCCGGCTTATATCGGTTTAGTCTTTATGATGGCGGGACCTATCATCAATCCGGTTGTATTTGCGTCCACGTTCGTTGCGTTTAAAGCGCAGCCGGAAATGCCGATCTACCGAATGGCGCTGGCGTTTGCCGCTGCCGCGGCGATTGGACTGTGGGCGGCAAGGGGATTACGCGAGTCCGCGCTTCGGACACCTGCGATCGACGGTCATGTTCATGTCGGGGCATGCGGGCATGATACCAAACAGCCGAGCCGTCCCGGAAAAATGCAGAACACCAAAACCTCATGGCGGCGCAAAGTTCATGAAACGTTGGAGCACGCGGCCATCGAAATGTTCGACGTCGGCAAATTTTTGGTATTGGGAGCAGTCATTGCGGCCTTGCTACAAACGATTGTCAGCAGAAGTTGGCTTGTTTCGTTAAGCGATGGGGAAGTGGTTCCGCAATTGTTTATGATGGGGCTTTCCTATGTGCTTTCGATTTGTTCTACCGCCGACTCTTTTGTGGCCGTTACGTTTAGTCCCGATTTCAGCTATGGTTCCTTGTTGGCCTTTCTCGTTTTCGGCGCCATGCTAGACATTAAGAGTACGTTGATGCTGCTGAAAGTATTCCGCGCCAGAACAGTCATCATCGTATCGGTCATCGCGGCTGCTGTTGTTTTGGCGGGATCGATTCTTATCGACAAACTGCATCTTTATTTCTAAATAATGGGAGGTGATGGACAACCATGAACGTCTGGAGCGCATTTGCGCATCGCATGATACGAGCAGTTGTTTTGTCCGCATTCGTTTATTTTATCGTCCAATCGGTGCTTGCTGATGCGTTGATTTATTATGTGGCGCCAAGAATGGAAGTATGGGTGAAATGCCTGGCCATCGGCATGTATGTGTTGGCCATGCACCAGTTCTACATGGCGGCAAAGGATGTGTTCACCAAACGTAAAGCGTCGGCAGTCGTCTGCGCTTGCTCGTCGCACAGCCATTCACAAGGGAAAGCGGGCATTATCGTCCTGTATGGAGCGCTGATCGTTCCGCTTATTCTCGCTTTCTCGTTTCCGGATGCGGCACTCGGAAGCAATATGGCGGCAAGGAAAGGCCTTAATCTGTCGCCTTCCGGCATTCTTCTTAACTCCGATACCAGAATCAGTTACGCAGGCACGAAGGACCTAACGGATGGTGCATCGCCACCCGGTACGGAGACTTTGTTTCCGGCCGACGAATACACGCTTCCTTACGCAAAACTTGCCGCTGATATGATAAGCCAGCCTCTTATAACGGTCTCCAATGATCTGTTTATCGTATCACTGACGACGCTGGATTTGTATCGGGATCAATTCGTCGGCAAGAAAGTGCAGCTTGAAGGTTATGTCTACCGTCTGGACGACATGTCCGAAAAGCAATTTGCCATCGGGCGGTTCGCCATGCGCTGCTGCACCGCGGATTCCGTTCCGCTCGCGGTATTGGTGGAATCGGACGATTCCGGAAAATGGGAAAACGACAGCTTCGTAACCGTTTTGGGAACGATCGAGAAACGGGTATACCGCGAGAAGGAAGTGTTGGTTATCGCAGCCAAATCGATTATCACACAGACGGAACCGTCCAATCCCTACGTTTACCAGGAATCCTTCTTCGGCGTTGAAGCCGCATCGCAATAACGGCTGTTCCGGACCCTGTACCTGCACGTTCAGGTATAGGGTCCTTTGCGCTCTCATTGAACCTGCCCCCGCAAGGGTTCTGCTCTTAATGCAGCCGTTCAACCTGATCTGGAAAAGGGCTGCTTCCCGGTATTCGTTCTACCAGGAAGCAGCCCTTTTCCTTGCACTTGGCTATGTAATAGGAGGCTACAGCATCCGTTCCACCGACCAAAAGGCGCCGACGGCGACAATCGCCGCCGAGGCGATCCGCAGTCCGATGGTGTAAAACTGCTCTCGTCGCTGCCAGAGAATGAGCAGCGGCAGCACGGCAGCGATTAGCGCCAGCTGCGCTGCCTCGATTCCTAGGTTGAAGCTCAGCATAGATACTACCAGATCGGCTTTTGGAATCGTCATTTCTTTTAAAATGCCGGCAAAGCCCATGCCGTGGATCAAACCGAATGCAAAAGTGATTAAGATGCGATGACGCACCTCTTTGGCCCAAATATTTTCCAGCGCCACGTAACATATGCTAAGCGCGATCGCGATTTCGACCCATCTCGAAGGCAAGTTGACCAAGCCGAGCACCGTAAGCGTAATGGTGATGCTATGTGCGACGGTAAAGGCGGTTACGACCGACAAGTATTGCTTAAGAGGCTGCTTCTTGATGCACAGCGCAAGCAGGAACAGCAGGTGATCGAAGCCTGTCACGATATGCTCCATGCCGAGCACGAAGAACGACCGCCAACCCTCGAGTTTCTCGAAGCTATGGCCCGCCCCTTCCGCTTTCACCGTTGTATCCCAAGTGCGCGTATCGCCTTTCAGCGCGGCCTCTTGCGTTCGTTCGCCATGCTTGTATGAGACGAGATGAACATAGGTGCCCGTTGGATCCCCGACGTACAAGTAATCCGTAAGCCCAAGCTGATCTCCCTCCATTACGGAAGGGAACAGGTAAGCCGCAGTCATGTACTTCACGTTATCCCGCTGCTCCATCCGAAGCTCCTCTAATTGACCGCGCTGAACGAGTCCGTTCACGGTCAACTGCAGATCGCGCGCTAGCCATTCGTCGATCTTGGTTTCGGAAGCTTGAATTTCTTCCAGCGTCAGTGTTTGATCGCCGTTCAAGTCCGCTGGCAAATATTCCGTCACGGACAAGTCGTCGATGGAGAACTCCCACCGCAAGCCATTCTCGGAAACCGTCAACGAACTGTACGAGGCGCTGAACTCATGGGCGGATACCGGGACAGCAAATATTACAAAGAGTATTACGGACAGCAGCAATCCCCTTAACGTGTGAATCTTCTTCATCATTTGCACTCCCTCATTTGTAAAAAACGGAGGAGAGGAAGACCGTTTCTTGTCCCTCTCCCCCGATTACTCATTCCTACCTAGTTGACGTGTTCGGCGTTTCTACCATTCGAATATCAATTTGGCAAGGATGACCAGATCCTTAATATCGATGCTGCCGTCATCGTTCAAATCGGAACTCTTGACCTGCGCCCAGTCCGAATCGGCCGAAGTTTTGCCGTAAGCCTTGGCGATGACAGCTAAATCGCCAATAGTCAACTTATTGTCGTTGTTATTGTCGCCGATAACACTCTCAATAACCGAATCTTTGAAGTTTTGCAGAGCCGCATTCAAGTCGGTTACAGCCTGCGTTACCTGCTCTGCCGTTGCCGCATCATCGGCCAGCACAACTGCGGCATTGTTGATAGAGGTTTGCAGTTTTGCTTTGGATCCGATTGGGTAATTGCCGATCCGGATACCCTCAACAGCGCTGTCATGCACTTGTTGAGCCTGCTCTATCAAGCTTTCCAGAGCCGTTTTATCTACTTCTCCTTCTTGGATTTGCAGATTTAACGTTTTAGCGGGATGCGACGTTTCTACACCTGCACTGTTTGCTGTCACAGTGTTGACCGTGATCGCCGTTTGGCCGTTGACTGAATCGGACTTCGCTTGCAGTTTGAGGTTCAGCAATATTTCATTCGAATCGGCGCTGCTCTCTCCCAAATGTACGGCAAGAAGCCTGACTTTACCTGCGATTTGATCATCGATCGCCACAATCTTGAACTTATCTACATCGAGCGATTCTGCACTTACGAATTCCACCTTGTCGACGTCATAGGTGAAAGTGATATCCTGCGCCAGCACATCTGGATTCCTTAGAAACCCGTAATGTAAAATTACTTCGCTGCCTGGCGCTATAATCGTCGGGCCTGCGGGCTCAAACAAAATGTCGGTTTCTTGCGCCCGAATAACGTTAATGGTATACACGCTGACCGCGCCGTTCTGAGCAGTTACCGTCACGGTTACCGTATTTTCACCGACTTTCAGAGCAGAGCCGCCGGCGATTTCCGCGGTTGACGTTGATTCCTTAGTGACATAGGTTACGTCAACGGAAGTAACCAGATTAGGTACGTGTACGGTATAGTTCAGCTTGTCGGGCGCGAAATCGTCGACCGGCTTGCTGTCTACCTTCAATTCGAGAAGCTGGGAATGCTCTTGATTGACGGCTTCACCGGTAAAATCAATCTCGCTCATGCTGGTGAACTTACCGCTAGTGCCGTAGGTGCTTTTGACGACAAATTTCACGTAACGGCCTTCCACCGATTTGTTCAGCACCACAAAATCACGGTATACGGTACCCGTCCATGTTTTGCCGAAGGTGCCGGTTGCCCGGTTCGCTTCATTGCCAAGGAACACCGGATCGCTCAGGTCGGACAGTGTGTCCGAAGCGTAAACCTCGAAATCCTTAGGAAATTCCATCGCGGATTGGCTGAGGCGGCTGGTCCGCTGAATGCCGCTAAGCTTGAACGCGTCTTTCATATCGACAATCACCCAATGCGGGAAGTCTGGCACGGGCGCTTGCCATTTGGAATGCCAGATCGTGGACGTTAAGCCGTCCAGAATGTATTGCGGCAAGTTGTTCTCGTAATCGTCATAAGAACTGTAAGATTCGACGGTGAAAGCCGTCTTCGGAATAAAGGAATAGACAACCGATTCCTTGGCCGATTTCAAAGCCCACATCAAGTCGATATAAGCCTGGTCGACCGCAGCTGCCTCGTCACCCACCGTCAAAGCTTTCGCTTCGGCAAGCCGGGCCTCCAGCTCGGCCTTCGATTGGACAGGAATAGACAAGCCCGTCGTCGCGTTGATATATGCCATGAATTGTTCGGATTCCGCGATACGAGCGGTCAACTGCTCGAAGGTGTACAATTCAATATCCTCATAATAGGAATCGGACAACGCTTTGGCTTCCGTTGCGGTCAACGAGCGCTTCCAAATTTTCAAATCGTCAAGCGTCACGTCTGCGCCGCCATACTTTTTCTTACCATCTGCGCCAATAATGATATTGTAAGCTGTATCTAAGCTGGAAGTATCGAAACCGGACAGATTCGACGTTGCTTTCTCGACGCCGTCGACATATACTTTCCCTGCTTTTCCTTCACGGTCAACCGTAATCGTATAATTATGCCATCCAGTGTCAGTGCCGGCTCGCGCGTCTATACGGGTCTTTCCGCCGATATTAAGCGTCATGCTGTTCGCGACTGCCGGACCGATATACCAGCCCGAGTTGCCTCCCGAATCCCAGTCTTTGTTGGAAATGACCGACTGGTCGCCTGCCAAATTTCCTTTGTGCCAGAACGATACCGTAAAGCTGCCATTACCGAATTTCAAATCAGAACGATTGCCCAGGTCAATGTAATTTGAATTGCCAGGGGCGATGCGGATCGCTTGCCCGGAAACTCCCTCAACATAGGATACACTGCCTGACGGGGCTGCCGCTCCGACTGAGCCTGCCGCCGCTTCATTCAGATCGTTCTCGAATTTCATATCCACGACGAGGTCATCCCACATCGTTTCTTCGTCGATCGGCGTTAATTCCGGTTTTGTGCCTCCAGTTACGACGGAAGCCTGCAATGTGGAGGTTTTGTTCCCATATGAATCGACACCGGTAACACTTATGATGAATGCAGATTGCGCGTTCAGCCCTTCGAGCGGAACATTCATACGGTTCGGAATCGGCGAATACATATAATCCGCCAGAACGCCGAACGATTTGACAGTATCGCCAGATCGCTTGTTTACGATTTTGATATCGTAATGATGCATCGATTGATCGTCCAGCGCTTGCTTGAACGAAAGCACCGGTACGTTATTCTCTCCTGTCACCATTTTAAGTTCATTGTTTTCCGGAAACTTTGGCGCTACTTTATTGCGATTTGCGGACGTATAAACGAAGTTTTGTTTGATCTCTTCGTTCGTGCTGCCCTTCAGCTCGACAACCCAGCTCTTGCCTGCCAAGGAGCCGGCGCTGCGGGGAGTCGAATCGGACGGGGATTTGTCCGGGTTGTACGCTATGCGATCTACCTCGACGCGATCCTCGTATACCTCGATGATCTGGGATTGGGGCGTCGTGAAAATGAAACGGCCCTGCTCCAATTTATCGCCTTCGACGGCAGCATAGCCGTGCTCTGTTTCGATATAGGACATCGATCCTAAATTAATAGAAGTGAAGTCTTTCTGATTAATAGAACGATCATCGTTAATATTCAAGTGCGAATGTCCCGAAAGCGTAATAACCTGCGGATAGTCCTTCAGGTCCGCGTACATATTCGGGTTGGATGCCTGCTGGCCGTCCATGACTGTGTTGGAAACCGGGTGATGGAAGGAGATGAAGATCGGCTTGTTGCGGTTTTCCGGAACGGACGTCAGTTCGGCAAGCCGCCCCTTCAACCAATTTCGTTGTGCCGTATCACCGTTATAGTTGTTGCTGTTCAGGAAGAAAAATGAATAGCCATTGATTGTTTTCTCGTAATATCCGTTCGATTGCGTCGTAAACCATTCTTCAGGGTAATGCTGCTTGACTTTGGCAACCGTCCAGTCATGATTGCCCATGGCGATTTGAATTTTCGTCGTCCAAGCTTTGCGGTCCAGCTGCGTCTGCAGCAGTTCTTTAAGGAACGGATGTTCATCCTGCTTATCCCCGCCGTTGTCGTTAATCATATCGCCTGCAATGACGATAGCATCCGGATTCGGCAGGATAGAGTCAATCGTATCGAAGAAGCTGTGATACTTCGCTTTAGTCTTATTTTCAGCTTCAGCTGTTCCATAGCCTACATGAGTATCCGACATGGCGACAAATCGCAGCAGCGGTTTTTCGGTTGATTTGATGATATACCCGTAAGTGGCGCTTTTGCTCCATACGCCGTCTTTCTCGGCGACGACGGCGATATTGGCCGATTCAGTCAGGACGATCGGAGAACCGTCATATTTGGAACTGGTTTCATCCGGCAATACGCCGTTCAAAGTGTAATACACATTCGCGCCCGGGGTTTCGCTATTCAAAGAGACGCTGACCGTCTCCTCGTAGCGTCCCGGTGCCTTCGATGGAACGGGCATTCCGACGGTCTCTGTGGCATACGCCCGCGAAGGGGAAATCGAATAACCGGATGGCACCGCGGAGTAGATGATGGAGCATGCGAGTGTGCAGGCCATTAAGGCCGACATGAATTTTTTGCCTTTCAACAAAATAATACCTCCTTAATAAAATACGAGATTGGTGTTGCGGCTTTGGATGCGAATCAAAGAAAAAAGCTTTATTACAGCTCATCACTCCTTTTCTTGAACAACAAAAAACACAAAATATAGTTAGTGATTGTGTTGTTTTATTCGTTATTCAATTGTATTTTATGGTTTTTTTGTTTGTTGGACATTATCTGTAATTAAATAATTTGTAAATGATGGGAATTCGGTTCATCTCCCCCTAGGCTATCCACCAAATAAAAAAAGTCCACGAAATAATCGTGGACTTGAATGGTTTATTTGGTGGAGCCTAGGAGGATCGAAACCCTGACCTCATCGTTGCCAGCGATGGCTCTCCCACGTTGGTTAGTTTCACTACCAAAAAAGTTTAATCTAGCTCCAAGACCCAGGGGCAATGTTCCAGCTGCAGGTTTTATCGCTGAATATCGTCACTACATATTCATAATTAGCGTTGCAATGGCTGCGAGGTCTTCAATGTCGATTTTACCGTCCCCGTTCATATCCGCTGCCTTCGCTTTCTGCCATTCAGCACTTGCTTCCATTAAGCCATAATAAGCTGCTGCAACGGCCAGATCGCCGATGCTAACCTTGCCATCATGATTAATATCTCCCCTAATTCCACCCGTTATAACCTGAATGCTAATGGAGGACTGAGCTGCTGTTTCTTCGTCGCCTATACGATCCCCAAGTAGAGCATTTGAAATTGAAATCGTGCCTGATGTAGATTGTGACACGTTTTTAGCTTGAAAAGTCACTTCAAATATTTGCGCATCGCCGGTCACCGCATAGTCCTGACCTTGGCTTGCAGCAATAAACCTCAACTTGCCTGGAGTATCACTCACATTCTCCAGAAGGTTGAATCCTTCAATCAACGGTCTAGCGGATACATACTCAAATACATTAGAATCGTAATTCATCGTGATGTCCTGTGCGAATATGTCTTTAGTCAGATGACTTAGTCCAAAATCAATATGGAATTGTTGTCCGACCGATACGGAAGGATCGCCTTGTAATGTAGTAGCGGGTGTTTTCGTTGTTTCCGGTACAACTGTGATGAGGCTTACTGCAGTGTGACCTCCATCTACACTTGTCGCGGTTATGGTTGCCATCCCCGCCTGTAAACCGGACACCGTGACATGACCGTCCGTAACCGTCACTTTTGCTATGTTGTCATCGCTACTTGACCAGGTTACGGATTTATCCGTTGCGTTGACAGGTGTTACAGTTGCTGTTAATTCCACCGTTTCTCCTGTTTTCAGGGTGATGGCAGTCTGATCGATTTGAACACCGCTAACGGGCACGCGTAGTGGGTGTCCAAATATAAGAAACTCTTGAAACGCCGTCCAGTTCTGTCCAGGTGCTTGATCGAATGTGATCCGCACATGCCTTCCCTGTGCATTGAAACGGTGAGACTGCACCTGGCTGGTGTCGGTATTATTCATTTTATCTACAACCGTTATCCAAGAAGAGTTATCCTTAGAAGCCTCAATCTTATACTTCCACAGCACTTGCTTCTCAAAATGAATTTCGCCACCTGACAGATCGTAGTTATCTCCCAAGTCGACTGCCCACCAATTGCCGGCACTTCCACCGTTCGCAATCCACATACTGGACAAATTTCCATCGTTGCCCTTGGATGAAGAGCTGGAAGAGCTAATAGCGGATGAAGGCTTATTCAACGCAAGATTCGCAGGCCGAGGTAAGACCGTTACCTGACTTGTCGCTTTGAAATCTCCGTCCAAACTGGTTACCGTAATCTTGACTATCCCCGCTTTTAAACCTGTTATAATGGCTTTATCGCTACCGGATGCTTGCACTTTCGCTATAGCTTCATCGCTGCTTGACCATGTGATTTTCCTGTTCCAAGCATCCAGTGGCAACACTGATGCGGTCAGTTCCGAAGTTTCGCCCTCGATCATCGTAATCGTTGTATTGTCCAATTGAACTCCAGTTGCAAAAGGCCCTGTTGTTACAACCTTAATCTCGGTAATCGCTTTGAATCCTCCGTCCACCGTTGTCGCGGTTACGCTTGCCGTGCCTTTCCCTTTTGCTGTAACAGTGCCATCGCTGTCTACGGTAACGACACCTGCATTACTTGTCGTCCAGACAACGGCTTTGTTGCTGGCATGGATCGGTGCGACCGTGGCGATTAACTTCTCCGATTTGTTCGTATCTAAGTTAAGTGTAAGTTGCGGTTTGCCCATTGTAATGCCGGTTACTGGTACGCCTCTCGTATTAACCGAGAAGCTATTAAACTCCACTAGTCCATTTATTTTGGAGGACACATTGACTGCGCTCATAAACAGACCAACATCCTGCTTCTCAGCACTGCTCGGCACATTTGCCGTGCCAACGGTCGTCCAGGCCGTTCCATCCGAGCTGCATGATCCTGTGAACTTAGAGCCTGCACGATCAAGCTTTATGTATACAGGTGCAGCAAATCCCGCCTTGGACGATACGGATTCGAACATCCCGTCACCGTTCGCGTCCCATGAAAACACGCAGCCGTTGCTTGGCGTAACTGCAATATTCACATATCCGCCCGAGTCATTTGCTGCTAAATCGTTTCTGGCGATAATGCCTGCTCTCGCCCATCCCCACGTATTATCCTGATGGACAACATGTGTCATCACTGAGGTATCTGCTGTTAATGCTTGATCCTGATAAATCGCTCCATAACCGTTCGTACCGCCCCACAAATCTTCCCCACCGCCAAAAATCCCAAAATTATCTCCAGACTGCCCGAACTGCGCATTGTTAAATGAGACTGTTTTATAGGCCGCTTCTATTCCTTTTGAAACAAAAAGGCGAAGCTTACTAATCGATTTCTCAGTTTGATCTCCTGTACGGTACGTTGACTCCACTGACAATGCTTGAAGCAGATTATCAAGGGTACTTAGATCGGAAGTGGTAGTCACTTCAAATTTTACCGTAAACGATTCTCCGGGATTGATCTGATCAATCGTTGTTGCTGTCAGAGCTTTCACTGTAAATGAAGAACCCGGAGCAACGGAAACAGCCACCTCTTTAGCAGACGTAAAACTATAGTCATTTTTCAGAGTTGCCGTGATCGTTGCCGGTATTCCGGGAGTAATAACAGCTTTATCTGCGGTAACGGTAATCCCTAATGGGGACGAGCTACTGATCTCATCCATTACTTTTTGAGCAATTTGATAAATATCACCTTGCGGCTCGGTTGCATAATTGTTTTGTTGTCTCGCCCATGCTTCTCCCACAGCGTACCAATCAATCTGTTGTTCCGGTCGACCTTCCGAAAGCGCCGCCTTTAACTCATCGAAGTACATGCTCCATCGTGAATAATAAAAGTCACCTACCAAACCGGCCCATTCCCGGTTCGCGTAATCATGAAGCCCGCCTGAGGTAGAGCCCGAGCGGTCTCCCCAAACGGTAAGAATCGACCGTACATCGTACTCCAGCATATCGCTTTCGGCTGCGCTAGCCGCCATTGACTTTGCACTTTCCAGTCTTGGTCCAAGTAAAGTCTGTGAATTCGTCGCCACTACTTCATCAAGAAGCTTCATCCATTTTAGCCATGTACCAGTTAGCTTATTGAAATTCTCCTTATCTTGTGCGTCGTAGGCAGCCTTAATCTGCGGTAGCAGGGTTCGGCTTCGATTGGATAGTACCTGACGGGTAACGTCCATCAGATCATATCGGTAAGCGTCATTATTACGAAATTCCGAATTCACACCAAGTAAATCAGGCAAGGCTTGATCGAAAGCAAGACCATCGTACCGCATATTACCCGGGGACCAGGCTGCAGCTGTATTTACGGTAAGACTAGGCTGCGCTCCAAATAAACCATCTTGCGATTCGCTCCAACCGTTCGCGGGTGTTTGATAAGCAGTCTGGCGAATGGTGTTCCATGCAGCCTTCGCGTTCTGATCCGTACCGCCATACCGTCTCTCCGCCCAAGTATCGAACCACTTCTCTAAGTCAACCGGACCTTCCTGCCACGCGATTTCTGTGAAAAAGTCAAAGGCAACCGGATTATTCTCACTTCCCTCCGGCATCAAGGCAATTCCGGACAGCTTGCTGCCTGATTTCTCCTTCCACTTCCAGTAACTTGTATTCCATTCAGCCAAGTTGGCACCCATAGTCGTATGACCGCCGAAATTCCAAATGGATCCGTATGCATATGGGATATTGAGCCAAGATTGCTCTCGATTTAAATTGGCATAGCGGTCTGATAATCCGTCAAGAATGAGCATCTTCGATTTATCAAGGGATGACAACAGAGTTGATGAAGGATTATTCTGCCATCCGAGAATCGCCCATATCGCACCAGGATGTGCAGCCTGAAGTGCCGTTTCAACAGCTTTAGCTGCCGTGCTGACCGGGACATCTCCCGCATTCCCACCTTCGTGAAGAAGATCCATTTTAAACATAGTTGTGATACCAAAACGCTGAACTTGATTACGGTAGAATGATTCCGCAACTTGTGGGAATAATCCATTCCGCGGATCAAGCCAATCAGGACGGTTAAAGCCCACCCAGTTTCCTTGAGGGATAATGCGTGCTCCGGGATTCTTATCTACAAACTTTGTAGGGACGGTGCCGAAATAGCCAGGGAACACAGGCGTCATTCCGAGTTCACGCAAACGATCCGCAATTTTCTTGCCCAATATGGCACGCTCGTTAATCAAATTTTCCGTGATCGGCCCTGTAAAGCAGCACATGTTTTGCAACAGCCACCAGGGCTGATGACTTGGCTGCGGGATCCAATCGCTCATTTCCTGAGCGGTATACCCGAACTCCTGAAAGGTGTCATAGTAGACAGCCTCTTGGCCTACTGTCACTAAAACCTCCTTTATTCCGTTTAACGCCAATACGTCTATCATTCGCTCCCAGTCCTGCCAATTCCGGTAGGCACCGGTATAGCCATCATCCGTATCGTTCAGCGCGAAACGATGAGGAACATTGGCCGTCTGAACAATCTCCTGTTTCGGTAACGGGAGTTGTTGTGGGAGATTTAGCTGATCCCCGTTCCAGTTTATATTCGCCTTTGCGACATATTTCAAATACCAGTTGAACCCTGTCAGGAGGACAGCTGGGCTTGTTCCTGATATTTCAACCAATCCATCCTTACTTGTAATACTGAAATTCTCTCCTTCCTCACCTAGAGGTACAGCTACAAACCGCACCTGTTCATAGTGATTCGGAACTAACCGTTTCAGCACATCAACGGCAGGCATGGTGTTAAATACTACTGGTTGAGCCTGGGCTGTTGATATGATAGGCGAATGAACTCCAGTTCCTATTCCTATGATCGTAACCAGCGAAAAAACCAAAAATGCGAGAAAAATAACTTTTTTCATATACTCACCTCTTTCATCATTTTCAGCATGTGCCTATATGGGATCTTAGGATTAATCTCTGTACACTCCTCCTATTTCTCCATAGATATGGGGCGTGCGAAAACGCATAGTCTGGAAGTAGAACAGTTCCCCCATATAAAAGGTACATTTCTTGAAAGCGCTTAACAATGATCATTTTTGAAGCAAGTTTGATATTAATTGTTCTGTGTAAACAAAAGGCCCTTGTTAGACAAGGACCTTCTTAGAGAGATGTATTGCCCAAATGTCAAACGTTAAATAAGGAACGCTGGATTGAAGCCAGGAAAGACGCTTTACTGAATGTCGGTTATTTTCATGTTGTTTTTACCATCCCTGATCTGTTAAATCCGATTGCTTATCAAAACCCAAGGATTGTTTATGATATTTTATTTAAGGCCGTTGCCGAAACCTTATCTGAGCTTTCCGCTGACATACAAAATTGAATGATCCGCCAAAGCCAAAGTTGACCACCCTTGATTTTTAAAAAAAGCTGACGGGTAAGGATCTCACCATCTCTCCTTGCTGTGGTATTGGCCATCTCGGTAGGGGTTCGCCAGAACAGGTAATTGCATAATGTTTTTCAAATGCCTCTTTATTGGGGAGGGGAAACTGTGTCTAATCTGGCATTTTTGATTTATATGAGCACTTATTTTACGATGTAACATCTTCGGTTTGAATAAATTAGTTTCCAAAAGCAGAATGAGATTCTTTATTTCCCCATAGTTCTAACCCACCACGGTTTCGTCCAAGAAAATTATGTATGGAAAAAACCAGCCCTTCAAAAGACTGGTTCGCCGCGGCGTTTATTCGGCTCCTTATGATTCGAGATGACACCCATGCTGAGCGTACATAGTAAGAGGTCCATGCGCTGCGCATGGACCTCTTTGTTTGGCTGAATCCCCTATTATTCCATCAATAGAGATGCAATCTTCGCAAGATCCATAATGTCGATTTTGCCGTCCTTATGCAGATCGAATTTCTGGACATTATCCCAATCCGGACTTTCCTTGTCTTTGCCATAATGAGCGGCTGCCATCGCCAAGTCTCCAATGCTTACCTTCTCATCCCCGTTAAAGTCGCCCGGCATGCCCGGCTGCTGCGTGACCTCGATTTGCATATCCGCCGGTTCGGCTTCGATTTCCAGCCCGCTGCCGTTGCTCAATATCGCTTCGGAAACGGCGATCGTTCCCATCTGGCTGCTCGTCACGTCCTTCGCTTCGAACGTCAGCTCCAGAATATCCGCATCCTCCGCGACGGCATGTGCCGATCCTTCGCTCGCGATAATGAAGCGCATCACACCGGCCGACAGTTCTTTCGTCTCCACAATGCTTACCCCTTCAATTAATGAGGCGGCATTCTTAAAGTCAAAGAGATTCGCGTCGTATTCAATCGTAATATCTTGGGCAAAAATCTGTTGCGACAGTTCACTTAATCCGTACTTCACTTTAAACGAGCCGCCCGTCTGCACGGATTGCGGTCCGGTTATCGTGACCGCATCCGGCGGCGTTACCGCTTCCAGATCCGCGATCGCTTGCTCTGCGTCAGTCAGCCTCGTAATATCGCCCACAAGCGCCTGTTGTGCTGCATCGAGCGCATCATAGCTCGCTCTCGCTGCTTGTATAGCTGCTTTATTCGCTAACGTAACCCGGGACTTCACCGGCAAGGCTGCAATTTCGTTTATCACTTCCTGTACCGTCTCATCTACTACTGATAAGACACCATATACATTGAATGCAAATAAACTTCCACCTTGTAGTTGAGTATCAACAAAAGTAATTCTCATATATCTCGCTGTGACTTCATCCTGGCTACGATCAATACCCGGAATTGAATATTTATCAGTTTTGTCAGCATACATGGAATATGTGATGTCATCGGTTGAATATTCAATTTTGTACTTAATTGGCTTATTACTGAATAGATATTTTTTCGTATCTACATAAGAAATTTCGTATTGATCTCCCAGATCAACTTTCAGCCACGAAGGATCAGCCGCCCCAGCCGCTTGAGCCCAGCGAGTTGTTGCATCGCCATCTACTGCTTTGGAGGCATCGTAAGCAGCAGAATATAATGATGATGCTGTAGCTGTCTTACCATGAGAAATCGGCGTACTTAAGCGCGGAGTTACAGTAAAGCTTACACTTCCCCTCGCTGTTTTTCCGCCATCGTAGGTGACTGTGATTGTTCCTGTGTAAGTGCCGACAGCCAAGCCTGCCTTCGGCAGTACGGTCCATGATTTGATAGAGCCTGCCGAAGGTACAGTCGATCCGTTGCCACTTATCGCAAAGTTCGAACTGTCTGTCGTTACAGAAGTGATCGTTGCATCACCATTTCCGCTATTTGAAATGATTATCGCCTGCGCTGCAGGAGTGTATCCCACTTCTGCGGATGCAATTGTCGTATTTTCGACAACTAGGCTTGGAGTCCTGACAAATTTGGATCCATATATGCTCACTTCACGAACATTGCAGCCTGTGTTGGAAGAGTCTAATATGGTTAATTTAATATATCGGGCACTCAAAGGAGCATCTAGGGATACAAACACTCTTTCGCCTGTAGTCGCATACTCTTCATCCCCGAATGTACTCCACTCTGTATTGTCTATAGAGTACTCAAACTTATACTTAATTAACTTACTGTTAATATTATAAATTTCAGCTCCAATTTCTTGAATGTCAGTCGCATTATTTAAATCTACAGTCACCCACTCATTTTTTGCACGTCCGCTTGCTGCTGCCCAACGTGTTGAACTGTCGCCATCAATAACCTTTTCGGCTTCATAGCCTACGCCGTAGATCGAAGATGCGGTGGCCGTACCAAACAGTGCAAGATTTGCAAGACCGGACTCGCTATGATAAATGTCCTGCAATTCCGACGCAGTGAGAACTCTGCCGTAAATTCTAATTTGATCTACTTTGCCTTCAATGCCAGGATTGTTATCAGAAATGTATCCTGAAATGTATTTCTGATCATCGCTGTTCCAGAGAATATCGTTAACAGCGGATGTGGCCTGTTGCACGGCATTAATGTATAGGTTCAATGAACCCTTTGAATCTGCCGTAAGTGCCATATAATACCACTCACCAGGCGTAATAGAGTCTGCAGAGACGACATCCACACCATTCAGACGCGCATGAACTTTACCCTCTGCGTCGACAGCCAATTGATGAGATATTACTGAGGCGTCTCCATTGGTTTTTGCAATAATATTTTGCAATCCTGAGACAGGCAGCGAATCTAAGTTCACCCACAAGGCCGCAGTATAGGCAATAGTTGCTCGGGTATCGGCAATCATCAGTGCACTATCCGCTGATAGTTGCAAACCGTTAAGCTGTTGGCCATCCACCCACTGAGATGCTCCGGAAACGGTTCCTTGAATGCCTCCTGTTAAGTGGTTTGCTGCAGTCGATCCAGCAGTTTCGTTTAAATGCCACATCCCTATCCTAGTCGTATCAGTTATGTTGATAAAGTATGCAGAAGGGTTGTCAGCGTCGTTGCCGTTCACACCTGCATTTTGCATTATAGATTGTGCCCTTGCATCCCAAGCGCCGTCTTCTACTGGAATGTTTCTAGTGCTTATGTTTTGAGAAGTCAGTCTATCCTTCATGCCTGCTGTGTGGTAGTTAAAGTAGCTGCTGTTGTTAAAGCTGTGATATGGCACACCCGCGTCGGTTGAGAAATACCACGTTCCCGTACCCTTCACCACATTGTTTGTATCAATTATGCCTGAAGAGCCGTTGTCACGGTAAAGTACAAAATTTGTGTTTCCAATATTGTATAAATAGTTGTTGTAAACTTTAGTGCCAGTCTGCGTCCCAAGCGTGTAGATACCGCCGCCATCATGCGAGCTTTTCATAAAATCATAAATGAGATTATTGCTTATGATGTTATTTTTTGAAATAGGAGGGGATTTAAGTACGTATTCAAGATAACCCCAGCCCCAGCCCACAGATATGCCAGTGTAGGGAATGTTATAGATATCGTTATGGTCGATGACCGTGTTCTGTGTATAGCCGGCAAAGATCCCAACATTATCGATAAACTCTGCGCCAACTTTAGTAATCGTATTGTGAGAAATTGTATTATCCTTTACAATACCTGCCGTAGGAACTCCCTTGTGATCATCAAGCGTAATTTCGCCTACATTAATTCCATTACCTGAAGTATCGCTGATTGTATTTCGTGTAATCAGATTACCAGTGGAACCTTCTCGAAAAGCAATACCGGCATTTCCAGTATGTGTGATGGTACAGTTTTGAAAGATGCTATTCTTTGTATACCAAAATTGCAATGCGCCTGGGGTCATGGTGCTCACCGTGTACCATTGCTCGTTAACCCACGGCTCGTTAGCATAGATGGAACCACCTTGAAAATCAGGATATCCCAACTCGCCGTTAGGAAGAAGCCATGTGTTATAGCTGAACGTGATACCATCGAATTTAATGTATTTTACTGGAGCTTCAGCTGTTCCATCCGCGGAAACGATCGTTTCCAGATGTCCTGCAATCACTTCAGCGCTGGCCAGGTCTTCGCCTGCTCGCGGAATATAATACATCACATTTGCGGTACGATCCAAATACCATTCACCAGGCTGATCCAACAACTCATATGCATTCTCGATATGCACGATTGAACTGCCTGTATAACTTGCCTGAGTATGTGCAAAATCCCAGCTCTTAGGTTCTACGTTAATTTTCCCGCCAGAAATATCTTTTACTGCCAGGCGGGTGTGTTTCCAATTCCATGGTGTGTACAGTTCGATGTTTCCCTGGTTGCCCCAAGTCGCCATATTAGCATATATTCCAGCAGCTGGCAGATTGAAAGCTTTTGCAGCTTTGTTTTTGGAAAATCCGCCTGGATTAATCTCGCTGCGCGCTCGGTTGGCTCTGACACCGCTTACATACAATTGACGCGTATCAAAGCCAGCGGGCACAGATGTTTTGTAAACGTTCCCATTGTGCTGCGCCCAGTTAGTAAGTTTTTTTCCACCGCTAATCACGGGATGCTCGCCAGCGTAGGCGCGGTATACCACGTAAAAGCCGTTGTTGCCGGAGTCAGCCGATGTCAGCGTCAACGTATTGTCCAGCACATAGGTGCCTTCGCGCAAAATGATTTCATAGTTCTCTGTCATTGTACTGGGCTTGTTTGCCCTCAATACTGCCTGTGCTTTGGAAATAGTATGGTACGGGTTGCCTTCGCTGCCGTCGCCGGTCGCATCATCACCTGCAGGAGAAACATAGATCTGCATACTTGTTGCCGGGGTACCGGCTTCTGCGTGCGCCACTATGCCAAGCTCGGTATTAATGATACCGGCAAGCATGAGAAAAACGCAAAAAATGTGAATATACCTCTTTTTTACTCGGGAAGATAATCGGTTCATCTTGTTTATCCTTTCTTATTTAGACATAGTTTGTGTGCACTCCTCCCTCACAGAATAGCGCAATCAACTCTTAAATTTAATCAAAAAAACTTGGTTTTTTTGTTTGATTATTTCGGATTCACAAAACGAGACCTTTTAAATCGTAAGCGTCAAACTCTCCCACCTTCGAAATACTACCGCAGGCTGGAGCGCGGCACTTTTCAGTGGCCGCAAGCCAGCGCTTCCAGCGAGAAGACGCATTCCGACCAGATGGAGATGATGACCCGGAGGTGCTGGACAAGCTGCTTCCTTGGTCGGCGTCGTTGTCGTTGACTTGTCGAGTGTTTAAAAACGAAGCTACAGAGAAACAGCCCTCAACTTGAAAACAAGGTGGGGGCTGTTTGACGCTTACGTATATATTTCATGGCTATAACCCATCTACTGACAGCAAGCTCTCTGCTACGATTTCTGACTGTGCCCTTTGACCCAGCTGATTGTAGTGAAACCCATCATCTTCCCGATACTCACTTTTCCCCAGCATGGGCGTGTATAAATCATTAATCATTAAATGATATTTTGTCGCCAATCGCCGCATGGCATGGTTTCGATTCACAACGAGATCATTCACTTCAGCATTAATTTCATTTGTAAGGTTTATTTTAGTTACAGGTGTTGTGAGTCCCAGAATTAGATGGGTATGGTTGATTCGGCTGAGAATATGCTGAATAGCTTTCTCCAAATCACGCTCATATTGCTCCCTAGATAAATGCAAGCCGTGTAATCCATTATTGAAATGAATCGCTTGATAATGATAATCTGTTTGCTGGAGCATGTAATCCAGTTCAAATAAGAAGGCCGGGTTATCCACTCCCTTTGAAGTAGCAAGCTGATCTGCAAAAATTCGGCCTTTAAGCTGTTCATTTACATAGGGGCGATAAGCTCTAGTAATCGAGTCTCCTACCAGCAGCACCCTTTTTTCATCCTGCTGCTGTGCTTCCTGCCACCAAAAATCACACCATTCATATTTTTCAAGCTGTATCATCGCTTAACCTCCGCACAAACATAAATGTAACAGGTGATTTGAACTTAAGCTCAACCTGTGTTCTTTGATCTGCCGTTATCAACTCTATCGTTTGATCCGTTTTAGTTGCATTCAATGTCACTTGTACTTCCTGTTGAGTTAAATCCCACTTGATCGAAACCTCGATACCGCCATCAGCGAGTAGGGGCCCTCCTTCGCCGCGTATCCATCTATCAGGTAGAGCCGGCAAAATACGTATTTTCCCCGGTGTAGATATCATCAGCATATCTTGTACAACAGCGCTCCAGCCCATATTGGCATCAATCTGGAAAGGCGCCCAAGGTAAGTCAATGGTCAGCCCCATGTCTCGCCAATCATTGCACAGAACAAAGAAGTTGCCGAGGACAGATGAACGGCACAGCTTATCGAAGCATGCTAGCGCTTTGTCGCCTTCACCAATCCGAGCGTAACTATTCGCAGTATGCATAAACGACCATCCGCATTGTTCGATTAAGTTTGCTTCGTCGAAGCGATTATCGACAGCTTTTACAAATGCCTTATAAAGCTCTGGTTTACTATCAGGGTCGATTTCTGAACCAGGAAATAAGGGGTATACATGGGCGAGATGACGATGTAGATTATTATCATGGAAATGAGGATGCATCCATTCGCGGATAGCTCCTTCCTCATTCACTTGATATGACGGGATTCTTTCTAACATCTCCTCCCATTTGCCAATCACATGCTCGAACATGCCGGCTTTAGGAGCTAAAGCGACTAAATTCGAAAGCACTTCCTTCGCTATAGCAAAATCCATCGTCGCATTGACCGTCGTCTCCATAACGTCCACAGCTTCAAGATCATACAGAATGTTCGCCTTGGCATAATTGCCCGGTGTATTTTCCGGAGAAACCGAAGGGCTGATCACATACTTTCCATCGGCGTCCAAAGTCAGATAATCTTCATAGAACAATGCCACTTCATAAAGGAAAGGCAACGCTCTTCGACGCAGAAAATCTTCATCCAAGGTGTACTGATAATACTTGGCATAAAATTGCGCCACCCATCCCGCACCGGAAATCCAATGCACAATGTGAGGATAGATGATTTTCAACAGCCCAGATTCCGGTGTAGTCGGGGCTGGAATAAAGATACCTCTGCAACCAAACAACTGTCTGGCATTCATTCTGAAATCTGCCATCTTGTTATCCATATAATCAAAAACTGGAACAAGCAATTCCGGCATATTTCCACTTAACGCTTGCCAATGGATCATTTGTAAATTTTCATTGACCATATGGAACGCCCATAATGCTTTATATTCACCACACCAGAGTCCATAAAGATGACATGGTTCTCCACCCTCACGCGTACTAGACACAAGCAAATATCGGCCAAAAGACCACATCTTCTCCATCATAGCCAAAGAAGCTTTCCCTCTATAGGCATCCATAAGATACTCTTCGTTATATCGATCATGATCTTCAGCATATAAATGAAATGTCATCGACTGAAATAACCGGCAGTGCTCGCGCATGTGCCTATCTAGTAGCGCAGCGTAGTCCAAATTGATAAGAGTTAATTCATTTTTGAGCTGTAGCCATTGATAATTTCGCTCTCCCGTCGCAAAACATTTGACGATAATCAACACCCGATCTGAATCTGTGATTTGTATTGCTCCGTTTCTACAAGAAAGATTCCCTCCATCCGTGCAAACTTTGGCAACAGCGCCAAAATCCATGCCATTATCATTACGAACAGCATATAGAAGAAATTCCTCTTGCGCCAAGACTTCCATCCCCTCAGCTAGTGCGAGCACATCCGGATCAACTGCTCTAACCCCCCCGAACTCATCATGTAAACCAAAATCCAGTTGACACGAGATACACCCTGGCTCCGAGCTTCGAATCTCATAAACAATGGCGTCATCCGTACGTGACACGAACAATACTCTTTCATATCGGACGTCTCCATCCAACCAAGAAACCGTCACCTCGCCTGTGTCCATGCTGAGCGTTCTGCTATAATCTTGAAAGGCATGCTTTCCTTGCATTCGAACTTGAAGATTCCCTAAGGGTAATGGGAATGCGTGCTGTGCATTATAGCCAGCCTGACTCAGTACATCCGGAATGACACGATCGGCTTCTATTGGCCTCTCTTGTTGCAGCAGTTCACGAACAAAGGGCAATTGATTGCTAACGTCAGGTAATTCCGGTGTAATCCCTTGCCACCAAAGATCTGCATGATTCAAAAGTATGGTCTCTTTATGAACACCACCATAAACAGATGCGCCAATAACTCCATTACCGGACGGGAGAGCTTCTCTCCATTTCGCCCCCCACCAAGAAGCCGGATACATCAACTTCAATTTATTTCTGGCCATCGTCATCACTACCCCTTTACACCACCTGATGTTAAACCTTTCTCAACATACTCTTGTAAACATAAATAAATAATAATGGTTGGAATATTCGCAATGATGATTGCTGCGCATAGTCCAGCGTAATCCGTTGTATATAAACCTGTAAAATTCATTAACCCAAGCGACAATGTACGCATTGCCTCTTTTTTGATGAAAATCATAGCAAGAATCAAATCATTCCATGATGATAGAAATCCTAGAATGGCCATCGTGGAAATGACTGGCTTGGAGAGCGGCAAAATAATCATGTAGTAGATTTTCCAGATTCCAGCTCCATCCATGATGGCTGCTTCCTCTAGTTCAGCAGGCAATGTTTTCATAAAGCCTGTAATAACAAATACCATGTAGGGAATACCACCTGCGATATAAATAGAGATCAAAAATAAATAGCTGTTAGAAGCCTGTAAAGTAACAGATAATTGCGCCAACGGAACTAATACAGCATGTATCGGAATCATCATACCTGCTACAAAAAAGTAAAATACGATTGTTAGCCATCGAGAATTTATTCTGCCTAATACGAAAGCAGCCATAGTTGAAAATACGATTGCGGTGATGACATAAGTCCCGCAAACAAACAAGCTATTTAAAAAATATTTTCCCATATTCCCCTTTACCCATGCAGAAACGTAATTTTTGAAATGAAGGGTTTCAGGAAAACCAAAGTAATTCGTAAAAATTTCATTATTCGTCTTCAATGAAGCAAGAAGCGTATAAATCAAGGGGTAAATAAATACAACGGAGGCGATTAATATTCCGATATACCCCAACAACTTCCCAATATCTATTTGTTTTGCCCCTATAGTCTGCATTTGGTTTTCACTCCTAGTATTCTAAAGTATCACGTTTCATCACGCGGCTTGAGAGAACGGTTAAGAAAAATCCAACTATGAAGATGATCGTTGCCACTGTACTTGCTGGACCAAACCGACCATTGCTGAATGCTTCGGAAAACATAAACGTGCTCAATACATCGCCTGCATGTCCCGGGCCACCAGTGCCATTAGTAAGAACATAGATTATATCAAATGCCTTTAATGATCCAATGAGTAATAAAATAACATTTATTTCAAGAACCTTCCAAATCATTGGAACCACGATAAACCATAGTTTCTTGAATCCGTTAGCGCCATCAATTTCCGCAGCCTCCAACACATCTTCAGGAATGGAAACAAGTCCTGACAAAAAAATAATCATGACGATCCCTAGCCCCTGCCAGCAATTAATAAGAATAATCACGATCAATATCGTGCTCGGATCAGCTAACCAGGGATGTATGAAGCTCTCAAGTCCAATATTGGTTAGAAGTCTATCAACGAGTCCATCGCCAGGGTACAAAATAAACTTCCACAACAACGAAACAGATGTAGCGGATAAGATAACTGGCATAAAGAATGAGGCTTTCAGATAACGAACCCCTTTTATTTTGGAATTTAACACGACAGCTAACAGAAATCCCACAGGAATTTGAATGACAATATTCAATACCATGAGGTATATGGTATTTCTAAAAGGTTTCCAAAAATCAGGATCCGATAGCACTTGTATATAGTTTTGGAGTCCAACGAAATCCATATCGATGCCGCCGATTCCATCCCAGGAATGGAAAGATAAAAAAAATGATTTGCCGATCGGGTAAACCAAAAGTGCCGAATAAAATAACAGCGCGGGCAGAAGAAACAGCGCGATTCGAAAATATTGCTTGCGAATCCGTTCCATTGTAATTCCAACTCCTTTTTTTTGAAAAAAATAGATGTAAAAGCTAATGCTCATTAACTTTTACATCTATCTTATTAATCGATTGCTTTATTATTTATTTTTTGCTACAGCGTCATCCAACTGTTTAACCGCGTCAGCAGGTGTCGTCTGTTTAGCAAGTACGGATTGAGTCAACTCATAGATTTTAGAATTCACTGCTTTGTTTACTTCCGGCGCTGCGAAGTCGCCGCCAAACGCTGAAGCTACTGTCATTGCCTTTGTAATTTCAGCGATCAACGCCCCCGCCTTGACTGGATCTACATCTGCTTTAACCGCTGTCAAATCATGTGCTGTCTCGGAGATCAATTTAGCTCCATCAGCGCTTGTTAAGGCTTTTACTAATGCAATTGCCATATCCTTTTGGTGGCCTGTAACCTTGCTAGAGATGGCAAATGCGTCAGAGGTGCCGCCCATCCAAGCATCTTTAAACTCCTCTTTACCCTCGATAACTGGAAACGGGAAGAATCCCACTTTATCTGCAAAGCCTTCCGGCGCATCTGCTGCCCCTACTTCTCCTGCTGTCCAAGAGCCTGAAAGTCTCATTGCTGTTTTACCATTATTAAAATCAGCAACTTCCCCTGCATAGCCCAGACCTATATAGTTTTTCCCGAATGCACCTGCATCTACAAGTTCGATCATTTTATCGAATGCATCGACTACAGCTGGTGAATTGTAAGGAATTGCTCTTGATCCGACATCAATCGCCGCTTGTGTCCCACTTAATTTCAAGGAAAGAACTGAGAATAAATGCTCAGATCTCCAAGTATCAGCATTTCCGATACCCCATGGTGTAACTCCTTCTGCATTCAGCGCCTTAATCACATCAAGCAATTCCGTCCAAGTAGTCGGTGGTTGTACATTGGCTTTCTGGAACAATTCTTTATTGTAGAAGAAACCTACGCCAAATGCCCCGATTGGAGCAGCATAATTACCCGGCAAACCATACTTGTAGCTATCCAACGCGCCTGAGATAAATCCGTCCTTCCATTTCGTATCCGCATTTAGCTCCTCTGACAGATCCAGTATCTTACCAGCCTGTGCCATATCCGTTTCACCATAATTGTTACCAGGATAAGCGACAAAAATTTCAGGCAAGTTATCTGCTGCTAAATCAACATTTAATTTCGTTTTGAGCTGCTCGCCCGGCATGAATTCTCTCTCAACACTTACTTCAGGATGCTCTGCGATGAAATCGTCAATAATTTGAGCAATAGCTGGTCCAAATGGATGATCAGGTGTGTAAACGGTTGCAATCCGCAGTGTAACTTTTTCAGCTGCTACATCTGTTGGTTTAGAAGTTTCTTTCCCTGCGTTTCTATCCGAACCTGACGACGAAGCATTATTATTATTCGTACTGCATGCACTTAAAGTCATCGTGAACAGACACACGCAAATTAATAATAACGAAAGCGACTTTCTTTTCATTTTTTGACCTCCCAAGAAAATTGATGTTACAGGTTGATTATAATAAGTTCCTTATTTCGATAATAGGTAATTAATTTTGGTTGAAATGTCGAATTTATTTGGTTTCCTGAAATTGATTACGATATTCTCTTGGTGTCATAAGATACGTTTTTTTAAACACCGTACTGAAATACCGTTGATCCTCAAACCCGACAAGTGATGCAATTTGGTTTACTTTTATTTCCTGGTGTTTTAAATAGTCAGCAGCTTTAGTCATACGAATAGAGGTAATATAGGAAACAAAACTTTGCCCAGTTACTTCTTTAAACAAATCACTCAAATAGGTCGCATTCATATACAACTGACCGGCAATTTGCGTCAAGGAAATGTTCACGTTATAGCGGCTTTGTGCATACTCCATCATCTCTACAACCGCTCTTTTTCCGTCTGACTGTGTCTTTTTATTAATAGCCAAACTCAGCAAACTGAAATGATTTGTGAGCACCCGTTGCATATGATCCAAGCTATCGTATTGCATCGGATTCGTTGTAAAATCCGCATAAGTCATTGGAAGAGGAGTGTGATCTGTATTCTCAATCAACCAGCGTTCCCCTAGCAACCAGCACATGTCTAACATTTGTCGTAATGTTCTGGTGGATTTGGTTTCTGAGAAGGCCTTGTCTATTATTTTCACTATCGATGTCGAAATCCCGATCTGACTGCCTAGTACAACCTGATTGTACAATTCTTTCTCTAGTTCATAAGAATACTGAATATGTTTGTCTTCATCCATGAACGGTTCATACCTCGTTACTTTTCTATCAGGCATAAAGACGGAATACATCAAGGCATGAACGGCCTCTTGATAGCTTCTGCTAATGCCTGATATTTTTTGATGCTGAGCACTTATTCCACATCTCACCGTGAAAAATTTCAAACGCTTGACCCATTCAAACACACGAGTGATATATTCATTCAGAAGAGGTTCTATGGCTTCCTTTTGCAGGTAATCGTTGTAGAAGATCACATGCAAACTTCCAGCGTGTTGAAAAACGATGCCTTCCAGCGAATCTCCGAATAGATCCATCATAAAATTGCTCATAATGTAGTAAATCAACGTTATTTCCGTATTTCCCTTACCTTTAATAATCGTTTCGGAATCTTGAATGCGAAAAGATATGCAAGCAAAATGACATGTCTCTAAATCTGCATTTAAAGATCGGGATAATCTTTTCGAAACATCATAGCGTCCTTCGATCACATCGAGAACAAGCTTTTCTTTCAATGATGATTCCAGAATGATATGATCCGAATCTATCGTTTGTATCATCTCCTGCTTTTGTACTCTGACAGCTTTAGCAAAAGCATCTAATAAGTCACTTTTGTCAATTGGTTTTAATAAATAGTCCACAACATCAAGATTAATCGCCCTTTTTGCATAGGCAAAGTCATTATAACCGCTGACCACGATAAAGCTAGCCGAAGGCAACACAACCTTGGCCTGTTCAATAAACGATAGTCCATCCATCCCAGGCATACGTATATCCATAAATATAATGTCGAAGTTAATCCTCCGTATGCATTGAAGCGCCTCATCCCCATTAGCAGCTTCTTGAATCTCATCTATCCTATAAGAAGATGAAGACAGTATCTTTCTAATCCCTCGTCGCATCCAAACTTCATCATCAACAATTAATATTTTAGACATGATGCATCTCCTCCATAGATATCAATGGTAGTTTTATCTGGACAGAAGTACCTGAACCGATCTTACTTTGTAGGGTAATGCCATAGAGCATACCATAACAAAGACGAATGCGGTCATGTACATTTTTGATACCAATCCCGATCCGGATCGGAGGATCACTACTGAAAGCTTCCTTTCCACTTTCCAGAGCAAGTGTAATTTCTCGAACTTTTTCCTCTGCAATCCCAATACCGTTATCAAAGATTTTAATAAGCAGATGCTCCCCTTCCCGCTGTACATTAACGATGAGCATCCCTTTTCCTTGCTTGGGTTCCAAGCCATGATGGACGGCATTTTCAACAATTGGCTGCAACAAAAACTTCAGCATTTGATAATCCAATTGAGTTTCATCAATTTGGAAGATTGCTTCTATTCGTTTGTCATAGCGGATACTCTGGATCGTCATATAATTTCGAATACTTTCGATTTCATCACGCAGCGGCACCGTATGTACGCCCGAATTTATACTATAACGAAACAAATCACCGACAGATCTGCATATCACACTAATTTCTGAGACTCCTCTTACTTCCGCCATCATACTTATCGAGTTCAACGTATTATATAGAAAGTGTGGATTTATTTGAGCTTGCAAAGCAATTAACTGAGCTTCTTTTTCTTTAATCGACACTCTATACACCGTATTAATTAACTCGGATATTTTGTTGCTCATGTCATTGTAAGCAAGCATCAAAGCACCAATTTCATCCTTCGATTTAATTTCATTCATCTGCACAAAGCTTCCGTTGCCCATTTTTTTCATGGCAGAATACAGCTTTTTAATCGGCGATGTAATGGATGACGAAAAAATAAGGGAAATCAATAGTAATATACATAAGGAAGATATCGTAATAATCAAGGTTGCATTTTTAATCGCTGTCGTACTAGGTTTTAGAAGTGGATCTAGATCCGTTACAGTAATATACCACCAACCCACGGATTCAGAATAATAGTAGGTTATCAATTTCTTATGACCATCAATGATCTCAATCTTATTCGATACATCCATTGGCAATTGCTCAGGCAGCCACGTCGCTTGGAATGGTTCTCCTAAATTCTCTTCATCCCTTGCATATACTAGCCTTCTGTCTCCATCAACAATATAGAATAAATTCTCGTTTTTATTTTGAAAAGCAGAAGCTATTTTTCGAAATGCACTCAAGTCAAAATCAACATAAATTAAGCCAATTTCTTCATTTTCATCTTCTTTACTCATAATGCTTCGCCCAATTGATAAAATATACTTTGGTGTTTCAGTAACGTAGTAATCCGCTTTATGTGTAGGAATAATTACTCGTTCCCCTTTAAGCTCTTTCATTTTTTTATACCAAGGTTGACCAACAAAAGAATAAAACGGGGTTATCGCACTCCGTGAAGTTTTATAATATTTATTATTCGTATCATCAAATATATAAATACCGAGAATATCACTGCGAAGCCCGATCAACACATCCACTGTATTAAACAGTTTTTCCTCTGCCTCCGCTCTTTTTAAGCCGTATTTATACTTCAAACTCTGCAGTGTTTCTTGCATTTCTATAGAATAGTTAGGCGTTAGGGTAATCTTCTCTACATCATCCATATAGTTTTCGATATTCGCATTAATAACGCCTACCATTTCTAACATGTCTTGCGATAGCACGGTCTGTACAGTTTCAACCGATTTGTCGTAATACAAATAAGCCGGAACTAAGAGCGCCGGAATAAGGAGGACGAGATACGAAAAAATCAATTTCTTCTTGAGTTGATTTCTAAAATCGATAAGGCGAAAAAGCTTATGCAATAGTCTCATAGATATTTCTCCTAGTTAGAAATTTAACAATTACTATTTTTGCATAAAAAGCTGCCCCGTTTATCTCACTCGATGCTGATCGAACAACTGCAGGTAACCCCCTATCTGTTTTCTTCAATTTTGGGTACAATATACTTCTCCCATAAAGCCCTACCACTATATTAAACTTCATCATAAAAGAAATCATCAAAAGAAAAACCATCATTGTGGACGCCACGTATACAAAAGCACGTTATAACCAAAAATCACCGAAAGAGTTTTTACAAGAAAAATCAAAGAATGTTCGAAAAGCTGTCTACTTAAGGCTGTAAGTGATTGCCTCTCCGAGTTGAAAATCCTCCTCTGATTGGCTTCTGAGGAGGATTATCTCTAACAGGGCTGCCCAATCGCAGTTAAAAACTACGATCGGGACAGCCCAAATTTAAATTAACACTATCCAATGATTATTCTAGAGATTGCAGCCAAATCTGAAATATCAATGATTCCATCTTGAACAATATCAAATAGTTTGATGCTATCCCAATCTGGTCTTGTGTTATCTTTGCCATAGTGAGCAGCGATCATAGCCAAATCACCGATGCTTACTTTTCCGTCATGATTGATATCGCCCGGAATTCCAGGAGCTTTCACAGTAACCTCCACAGTGTAAGAAGACAGCTCAGCTGTTACGTCCGCACCTACCCCGGTACCAATCGTAGCAGAAATAATAGCAATAACTCCTGTTGCTGTGGCACTAATCTCTTTTGCTTTGAAAGTCAGCTCTAAGATTTCAGCATCCGCCGTAACCGCTTGATCAGCTCCAAGACTAGCAAGCACTAATCGAATCTCACCAGGAACACTCGTTTCTGGTTCAAAAATACTTACTCCGGCAATTAACGAGTCTGCCTTAACGTATTCGAACAGATTCGGATCATAATTCAGTTTAATGTACTGGCCATAAATAGTTTGTGTCACATCGCTAAGCCCATATTTTATAGTAAACAGATTTCCATGCTGAATCGCATTCGGCCCTGTTAATGTAGTCGCTAGCGACGGTATCTCTTCATCAGCATCCAATGTAATTGCAATCGAGTGAGCCTCTTTCGCTGTAAAACTAGCGCTTTGGGTTACAAAACCAGTCTTACTTACAGTGTAAGTGTATTCTCCTTTTTCCGGTAGTGTGAAGGTGCTACCATCGCTACCTGAATTGTATAGGTACCCGTCAGCATCCTTTACTTCTATTGAAGCATCTACAGGCGAAACATTAAATTTGACATCTCGGTAAGCTGCAGAACCCCCATCTGCTCCTATTAAGCCTAATTTAACATAGGAAAAATTGAAGTCGGCTCGCGTCCAAAATACATAAACATCTTTTATCCCAGTGACATTCACATTTGGAGTTATAGTTGCCTCAGTGAGATTTTTATAACCACCCGTATTAATGAAACTATCCAAAGTAGCAATCGTTGTAGCTTCTTCTACTGTACCTTTGCCTGGCTCGGCAATGCGAATATGAATTTGTCTCGTTGTGTTTGTCGGTGTTGCATAGCCGATAGCGATACTTTCGAGACCATTCTGCAGGTCAACGCTGTTGTATTTCAGCCAGCCATTATCACCGGCATACTCAACCCAATCCTCGCTGAACCTCATTTTACCTTCGCTATCATTGCCAGCAGATTCCCCGTTTCGATCTATCCCTCTAAGCTTGATGGATTGAATCCCCAATTTCACTTGAATTCTTGTAGAAATCAACGGATCCTTGGTGGAAGTGGCCACAATGATAATCTCTTGATTTTTGGCACCTTCTTTTATCGAAAGCACGCCGCCGTTGCTAATTTTAACGCCCGAGTAGCTCCCGCTCAAGCTCCACTTCACATCGTTGCTGCCTATTTCGGTTGAACCGTCCGAATAGTCGACCCCTGCTAAGTAGGTCACATCCTTACTACCCGTTGCAGGCAAACTGATTTGCGTATTGCCCACAATCGTAATCCCATCTATTGGTCCGTTGTCCTTATCCGTGAAAAATTGTAAGGATTTCAAGTTGACTGGTTGGGCGAAGGTAACATACAGATCGTGTGCTCCGCTTACTTCGTATGCCAAGTTGGCGGAGAACGTTTTGTAACTATTTAAATCCCCTGTATGATTAGCCAGGATATTCGCAATCACTTCTCCGTCTGGCTTATCCAGTCGCAACTCAATTTTCCCCAGCTCTCCTTGGTCCTTCTTATCAGAGGCAGCCTGAATGAAAACTTTAGTTGCTCCTTTGTCGAATTGAACATTTTTAAACACCGCATAATCACCGGCAGCAGCACCTTGCAGCGCAGCAGTACCTTTGATAACTTGGCCGTAAAGGAAATTGGCATCTACTGCTTGCATAACTTCATAAGGGTTAATCTTAACGGCTTGAATATCGCTAATCTCATAAGTTTCGCCTTTTTGAGCATCAATGACAATGGTATTGCTATCTACGATGGTGTAAGCAACCGCTTTGCCGCTATTCACTACAGTAGCAGTGCTGATATTACTTCCTTTTACCGTTATTGAACCTGTAGTGCCCGTTTTTAAAACCGCCGATGTGAGTTTCGACTTCTCCCAAGCCATGTCGACCTCCACATTCCCTCTGGCTTTCAAGCCAGACACGCTGCCTAGGTTCCATTTGGAAGGAAGTGCTGGAAGTAATTGAATTTCCCCGCCTTGGCTTTGCAGTAGCATCTCAGTTATGCCGGAAGTTGCACCGAAATTCCCGTCGATCTGGAATGGAGGATGCGTATCAAACAAATTGCTCAGCGTTGAATTGTAAAGTTGCTCCTTGAGCAGCTTTTGGGCACGATCGCCATCGTGAAGGCGCGCCCAGAAGTTAATCTTCCACGCTTTACTCCAGCCTGTTCCGCCGTCACCTCTAGTATTTAAGGTTACTTTCATAGCTTCGACAAATTTGTCATCCTGTTCACTGCGTCCCGCAACTACTTGCGATCCGGGGTGTAGTGCGTACAAATGATTCACATGACGATGGCCGTTATCACCTGTAATATCCATGGCCACTTCGTCTTTCCACTCCATGAACTGCCCGCCAAGTCCAATCTTTGGTCCTGCAAGGCGAGACTGTGCATCCACGATTTCATCCAGTTCCGCGCTCTCGATGTTCAGAACCTTACTTGCCTTGATCACCTCATCGAAAATTCCCCAAACTACACTTTGAACTTCAGTAGCACCCAAAGAATAAGGGCCGTGTTCCGGAGAATAAGACGGATTCGCAACCAACGTGTTGTCGCGCGTATCCACCCATAACGTATCTACCCAGAACAAGGCAGCACCTAGTAGTACATCATAATACTCCCGAAGGAAATCTTCATCCATCGTGAATTGATAACGCTCCCAGATGTGTTGAGCTAACCAAGCCCCATCTTCAGGAGAGAAAAAGGCGCTACTTATCGCAGGGGCGGTATTTCCCCATATATTGTTCTCGTGGTGTGTTGTCCATCCTCTGACTGGATCGCCTGACGGCGTGACATAGCCATGCTGCGCGCTTAATTTCCCTCTCGGCACTAAGCTTTTAATATATTCGATCAAAGGCAGATTACTTTCCGAAAGATTGGTTTGCTCTGCAAGCCAGTAGTTCATTTGTAAATTGATATTGGCGTGGTAGTCCGCGCTCCATGGCGGATTGGTTCCGTTCGCCCATTTTCCTTGCAAATTGGCTGGCAATGACCCTTCTCTGGAAGATGCAATTAATAAATACCTGCCAAACTGATAGAAAAGCTGCTCCAAATAAAGGTCTTCCATTTGTGTATTAGTTCTTGCATAGCCGGCCAACAATCGGTCCGTCGGCTTATTTGGAAATGGTGCGTTCATTAGGTTTAGATCCACACGGTCAAACAGTTCTTTATAATCGGCAATATGGTCTTCATACAAATTGTCAAAGCCTTTCTTTGCCGCTGCTTGAAGCCTTGCACTAACAGTGATAAGCGGATCTTGGTTAGTGAAATAGTTGAAACTATCATCCATGGACTGCAAATAGTTCGTGCCTGCAGCCATCAGGATCAGGATAGAATCCGCATTTTCCACCTGAATGCCATTATCCTTCGCAACCATCGTTCCACCAGTAGGAATGACCTTGATTTTCTGAGCAAAATGTAGCGTATTGGCAAAGTCCGTTGCAGCATTGACCTTATTATGGTCGCTTGGCCACCCGGTCATCGTTATGGTGTCCCCTGCTGAAGAGATTGTCTTCATACTTTGGGCAGATGTTACATTGACGAACTGATTAATCTTCCCAGATTCTGTCGAACTCAAGCGTATAGCCATCACTTTATCCGGATTACTTACGAAATATTCCTTTTTCATCTTTGCATTGCCCAGTTGATAAGAGACATTGGCAACCGCATGATTCAAGTCAAGTTCCCGTTTGTAATTGGTAACAACAAGTTCCTCAGGAATAGTACTGTCGTCGATTAGAACATCTAGATTGGACATTTGCAGCGCTTGATTGTTTCCGTACAAAGAGGTTACGGTAAGCTTGAAATATTGGTAGGAGCCTGGCTTATCCAGATCAAAAACTTGGACTTGCTTCCGCCCCGCGAGTGCAAAATTCGTTACCGTATCAATGATTGTAAATGTTTTTCCATCGTTGGAGGCGGAAAGCGTCCAGTTCTTCGGATCCCTACCCTGCACATCATTACCAGTTGCAATCGAGTAGGAATGGGTTGGAATTGCTTCATTGTATTCCCAATCAATCACATATTCTGGCGCGCCGGCATGACCATCGGCAAAAAACTTAGTGTCCTTATTCCCATCAAATAGCATCCCAATAATCTCATTCTGATTTTTTATGTTATCTTGAGCGGTATAAGAACGACTAACGAAGGGCTTCGCCAAAGTCAAATCGTGCAGCCATATAGAACCCAATTCCTGATAGGAACCGAAATTTTGCTTTGTACCAATTAGACCATTTGCTCCGTTGATCAGATTCGTAAGCGAACTAGGAACATTGTAATTTCGAGCGATAACTTTGCCCTTCTCATCGATGTAAGGGGGCGTTCCTTTGGAATATTCCGTCATCAAGTCTTGCAACTGCGTTCTAGCTTGTTGTAGAATGTTATGTTTATCCTCTGCACTGCCCTTATGCCCTCCGTTATAATCGGGATTCGCACCGGGACCACCAGACCATAGCGATTCTTCGTTGATTAGGATTTGATCCTTATCTGCACCGCCAAATACCATTGCGCCCATAAATCCATTCCCTATTGGAAGCGCTTCCGATTCCCAGTTCGTTGCAGCCTTTGTATACCATGTCTTCAGCGGAACTGTACTGGCGGCTACAAATGGAATTTCTCCAGATGCAGAAACTGGATTAGCAATGATTCCCGAGATGGCCATCGTTACTGCTAACGCAGAACAAGCAATCTTTTTAAACATCAAACAACCTCCTCAAATTTTCTATTCTATTTTCTAATAATCCTCCTTCCCTCTACTTATTCATTGATGAACTATCTTCCAGCTGTTTCCTCTTGATTATTATTCAAATGAATAATTCAGACAATGTAGTATTGTCTTAAAGTAGTTGATTATTATGCTCTCATAAGCTAATCCGTATTGCTGGCCAAAATAGAGCTTAAGCCGTTATAACGCATTTAATTGAATCATCTTCACCTCATTTCTTATCGTAACAAGCTCTTTTTTGCCGTCGTTCAAATTCCATCAACAAGTAACGGCTAAACACGATGCTCGTATGACTGATCAGCATATCAAAGGAACGGCCCTGGAACTCGGTTCCCAGTTTCAAATAGCTTTTGGTTACTTTGAAGAAGGTCTCAATGCTCCACCGCATACCATATATGCGGACAATCTCACTCGGTTCTAAAACAAGA
This sequence comes from Paenibacillus sp. J22P15, assembly GCF_056269345.1. NCBI lineage: Bacteria > Bacillati > Bacillota > Bacilli > Caryophanales > Paenibacillaceae > Paenibacillus > Paenibacillus sp. J22P15. The sequence continues at coordinate 189,696 of NZ_JBWDNT010000005.1, read as the reverse complement.
ACCGTGCAGAGAATGACCAGCCATTCGCACCGCTTGTTACGGTTTTGAACAAAGACGAGTTTAACAGGCATGTCGCAAGAAGAATGGACAATTGCTGAACTCCAAATCGAAGTTTGTTTGTTCTTAGGCAGGATCCGGTAAAGTTCACTCAGCGTCAGACGTTGTCCTTCGTAAACGTAGCGCTGCTTCATTTCCTTGACCATGCCAATCGTGGCGAGTCCTTCAGCCGCGAGTCCTCGAATGAGCGGCATCTGAGTAAACCAGCTGTCCATCAGTACGTAATCCGCATGGGAACCAGCCTTCAGATTAGATTCAGAGAACATTAATGCAACGCTAGTGTGCTAGACTGAATAGTAGACACAGATTAAACTGATAAAATGAAAGAAACTGGAGGACTGTGTTGAGATGAAAAAAAACACTTTATGATGAAGCGTACAAAAGAAGACAGTTCAGTATATCAAGGAAAGCAGGAAGGCGGTGGCTGAGGTAGTCCGTGAGTTGAAGATCAAGAACAACATGGTATACGGCTGGATGAGAAATATGGCAATGAGCCAGAAATAGCTGTGACTCAAAAGTTTAAGGGTCTGAAGATCATCAGTTTAGGGGATTCTGCTACAAATTTTATTGTAAACGCTCCAACCTACTGCTATAAGGGAAATTCTTTGGAAGATTTGTATAATAATTTTGGATCATCCTTAGAGGTGACGCCCCTGTGATGGGTGCGAAGGCAAAAAGGAGCCTCGCAATCTATTTCTAAGCTCCACTTCAGATTAACTTGATGCGACTTGAGAAGGTTATATAATCCTTCTAAATCAAGGGTCATACAATCGGTTAAAGACCACTGCTCATTCGTCCATTTCAACAAAGGTTTCTCATACAATATCCAACTTAAAGGAACTCGCATTAATATCGAAAGGAATGACACTACTCCTTCGTCTATTTGATTATTATTAACTTTAGAAACACTCCGGATTTTCGGAGGCCTACCGTTATACCCCATCTTCTCTTTTAAGCGTCCCATCAGTTTAGAAATTAAGTCTTTATGAATTCCGAAAAGTTCGTAGAGTTCGGTTTGCGTATACCCCAAAATCTCCTCTTGAAGTAAAACGGTTCTCCGCTCAAACAGACTCAATCGCAACAAAAATCTTATATATAGGTAGCCGCAGTCCCGCGGTGATATCGCGAACCGTTCCAAGCTGTCGGGCCCATGCCTGATATGGACTTACAGCTCGAAGTTTGTAAATTACAGTTTAGAGAAGCCTTTACAGGTGGATTGTTTACTGTAATTGTCTAGTCTGCTTTCATGATATTCATTAAGAATCATTACACCTGACTTCGCGAATGATAATTAGATCATTTCCATTGAACAATTAATTGTTCCACTGTTAATTTTTAATCGCTATCCGAAGTTATCTTTTTTCCTCGCCAAACAAAGTATAGAAATTTCGTCCCCAACTTCGTCCCCATCACCAATATATGGAGGAGACTGATTGATGATCATCCGAAAATAAAACAAAAAAACCCTTGCTACGCAAGGGTTTTTATCGTTTTAAGTTTGGTGGAGCCTAGGGGGATATGACTCGTTTAACTCGCCAAACCGTCTTGGGATGTATGAATCTTGATCTAATGGCTGTCGAAGTATATTCGAAGGGGACTTTTAGCGGTAGATTCAGACGCCGTGCTCCTCCATTAGACGAGAGTGCTTCGAAGCCTTTCACTTCATTACGTCCGCGCGGGCGAACCCCTGACCTCATCGCTGCCAGCGATGCGCTCTCCCGCATTGGTCAACTTCACTGCCCCAAAATTTTCTCGATTTCGCTTACTTTCGTTTCGCAACAAATAAAAACAATTAAACTTTAGCTCTTTTAATATAGAAAGCTGCCACTAACCCAAGCACGGATATAATGAGACCGAACAAGAATGCATTTTGAATCCCAGCCGTCAAAGCTTCCGACATAACTAGGTTGTCACTGGGATTACTTGAACCAGACAGATAAGCATTCTGTCCTGACGACATGATACTCACCGCGATCGCTGAACCAACGGCTCCAGATACTTGCTGAAGAGTACCCATTACTGCATTTCCATCTGGGTATAGTTCACGTGGCAATTGATTGAGACTGTTTGTTTGTGTTGGCATCATAATCATGACGATACCGATTAGCAACATGGTATGCAAAATAGTAATTGTAGTAGCGGTTGTCGTTGTTGTAACATTCGTGAACATAAATAGGGCAATCGTCGCAATAAAGAACCCGGGAATGACCAACCATTTTGGACCATACTTATCAAATAGACGCCCCGTAATAGGCAATAATATACCATTAATGACTCCACCCGGTAATAAGACGAAGCCTGCTACTGATGCCGTCAGAAGAATTCCGCCTTGCAAATACATCGGTAACAGGATAGCTGAAGATAAATTCAGCATCATAGCTACAAATACTAAAAATAGCCCTAGAGAAAACATGGGATATTTAAACACTCGAAGATTAATCATCGGTTGCTTCATCTTACTTTGGCGTATACCAAATAGTAAAAGGGAGATGAAACCGATCAGTATCATAGATAGAACGGTTGGACTTGTCCATCCTTCACCGGCACTACTGAATCCGTACACAATTGCTCCAAAACCAATCGTTGATAACACAATCGATAATAGATCGACTCTTGGTTTCTTGATTTCCGTAACATTTTGCATAAAGTAATAGCCAAATGCTAAAGAAAAAATCAATAGAGGCAAACAAATCCAGAATATCCACTCCCAGCCGAGTGATTCTGTAATAATCCCTGAGACAGTTGGACCAATAGATGGTGCAAACATCAAGACCAAACCAAGCATGCCCATTATCATTCCACGTTTATGTGGTGGGTATATAATTAAAAGTACATTTGACATTAAGGGTAGTAGAAGCCCTGTGCCCACAGCATGAATGATTCGTGCTAACAGTAAGATTATAAAGTTAGGTGCCAATGCTGCCATCAACGTTCCCAAAATGGAGAATAAAAGCGCAGCGATAATGAGCTGTCTAGCCGTAAACCACTGTATTAATAGAGCAGATACAGGTACAAGCACTCCCAATACAAGTAAATATCCCGTCATTAGCCACTGTACCTGAGAGGGAGATACCCCAAATTGATTCATGATATCGGGTAAAGCCAAGTTCAATGCCGTTTCTCCGAATAATCCGATAAATGCACCGAGAATTAGCGAGATCATGATTGGCATTGGGCGGATTTCTTTTTGCATCAATGATGTAGTTTGATTTTTTGTGTTCAAAGAAACACTTCCTCTCTAGACCGGTCTATATAATTTTAACAAAAGAAATAGCTTATAAGGATCTCAGCTACCTCGTTAACAATGCAGGAATATGTGCAGCAATTGTCCTTAATGCAGCTCCATTTTGATTCGTCAAAGAACGCAGAACTGCCCCTTCAACCAAGGCAACTAGAACCAGAGCATACTCTGCTGCTTCTTGTTCGCTGTATCCGCTTTGAATCAATTTTTCTATATATACATTTTCCCAGACTGCAATAGCATCCTGAGATGCTTTTTGAGCAGTTTCATTAATCAAGGATACCTCTGCTACCAATAAGCCAATAGGAAGTCCTTCTATCTCCTTGTTGTCAAAAGCTTTTGCCATCATGATGATTACATCTTGGATCGCCTCAACCGGATCTGACTTTTGATCCATTACTTTCTTCATAGTCAAGCGAATATGTTCACTCATCATCTTAATTGCTTCAATGACTAATTGCTCTTTCCCATTGGGGAAATAGTAGTATACAGAGCCTTTTGGTGCGCCGCTTTCTTTAATAATTTGGTTTATTCCAGTAGCATGATATCCTTGAAGATAGAAAAGCTCAGCTGCTGTTCCCAGTATTTTATCACGGGAATTATCTTTTTTGCTCAAATCTCCCTCTCCCCTTTCAAATTATAACGACTAGTCTATATATTATATTTCGTATCTTACAATTTCAGTCCTTGTTTTGTCAAGCTGCGCGCGGGCGAACCATAAGGGGGTCATCTCCCCTAGGCTAACCACCAAAACAAAAAACACGCCATCATTAGGCGTGTTAAAAATTTGTGTTTGGTGGAGCCTAGGGGGATATGACTCGTTTAACTCGCCAATCCGTCTTGGGGTGTATGAATCTTGATCTAGTGGCTGTCGAAGCCGACTCGACGAGGATTTTTAGCGGTAGATTCAGACGCCGTGCTCCTACATTAGATGTATTTCCTTCGATGTCCACTCACTTCATTACGTGCGCGCGGACTGAACCCCGGGGTTCGCCCCCTATAGGGCTCCACCAAACAATAAAAAAACCACTTCATCAGAAGTGGTTTGAATTTATTGTTTGGTGGAGCCTAGGGGGATCGAACCCCTGACCTCATCGCTGCCAGCGATGCGCTCTCCCGTATGGGGATATTACACTACCCCAATTTATCTAGCATTCGACGGGTGGGGCGTTCAATTCATTCACGATATACACACATCAACTCATTAAGGCTCCACCGATTCGGCTACCTTCATGGCCTCGTCGCCCGAAATCGGACCGGACACGCCATACTGAATGCCGTCAACTACCCAAAACAGCTCCGTGAACTCGGCTTGCTCGAAAATTAAGCCGTCCGCTCCGCCCACTTTGGTCTGTGTGAACAGGTCCGTCGGGAACGACGCAGGCATGCGGCTCGCGCTGAACGTCACCGTCTTATCACCCGAGCCGTATGTGAAGTTTAAATCTCTGAGCGGTTGGTCCTTCATTCCCACGCCGACGATCTCAGCCAACTTGAAGCCTTCCGGGGCGACTTGAGGAACAAGCACACCGGAACCGAAAGCTGCTTTCGCTGCCTCCGCCGTTCCTAATGGAGTTGTAATCAATTGGGACAACTCCGAGCCTGTGGCTCCTCCGTTTCCGGGCAGCACGATTTCCGACGAATTATGCGTTGGCGTCGGGACTGCGGCGGGCTCTTGCAGCATCGGCAATCCCGCCACTATGACGACTGCCGCGACCAGCGCTGCCGCTCCTGCGAGCCAGGCTCTCGGAAGAACGAATCGGCGGCGGCCTCTCGCTTCCGCGGCGGCTTGTTTCCTGATCTTCTGTTTAACGCTATCGCTCAATTCCATTCTAGAAAACAACATATCATCCGACTCCTTTTGCAAATGTTGACGTAAATTACGCTCCATGTCCGTCATCGGTTGTCTCCTCCTTGCGCATTTCCCGAGCCAACGCCTCGCGCGCCCGGTGCAGTCTGTTTCTCACGGTACCCTCGGGCGACGACGTCGCTTTCGAAATTTCCCGTGTGTCCAAGTCCAGATAATAATATAAATACAAAGCCTCCTGATACGGCAGAGGCAGACGCAGCATATGCCGCAAAATCTCGCTTTTCTGCAATCTTTTAAGCGCTTCTTCTTCCACGTTGAATATTCGTCCCCGCTCCATCATGCTGGGATCGGTCGGCTGTTCCGTAAACATCCGCACGCCCATCTTGTCCCGGCAAACGTTGATAGCGATCGTCGTCAACCAGGTTTTAACCGCGCTATCTCCACGAAACGAGTTCCAGTTGCGATAAGCGCGAAGAAATACCTCCTGACTGATATCCTCGGCAAAATGCCGATCGCTGGTATAAAAATAAGCGGTGCGCATGATCGTCGAGCCAAAGCTTTCCATCAGCTGCTCTAGAGCTTGAGTGGGATCTTTCGGGAAATTTTCCTTGTTATTCGAGCCGGCCGGCATCACTGAATCATCACCTCCACCTATTAGACGGCCTGAGCGCATTTTTCGCTGCACTTCGCTTTAAATCTGACAGTCCAATAAGGATTTCGTCAATTTGAGCTTAATTCCCCATACTCCTTCTTGCTTGAATTTCAAACGATAAAAGCCACATGTACAGTATGCCTGTTGATGCGGCTTTTCGACTTCATCTTTGGTTTAAAAGATCCCCAATATCCGTTTATACTAACACTATTTTCTCTAGATGACCTCTTCGCTGTCAGCGATGCGATCTCCCTCCGTTGTTGGTTTCACTACCAAAGACACCCGCAAAAGCATGGAACATGCCCGTCTTGCTCGCTCTCCATTTCAACTACGAACACTTTCAAGATATAAGGCATGCCCTTGAGCGAGTGACGCCGCGCATGCTAGCATCTCGCTTGGGTGAGTTGCATGACTTGGGTGCAGTGAATAAACAGCTAATCGAACAACCGCGACCTTCATTTTTATATCGGCTGCACTGCCATGTAGATAAGCCAATCAATCAGTTGGCTGCCAGCTTGCAATCCATTCTATGAACCTGTGGCAATGGTTATCTAACGTAAAAAAACCTATCAGTAGATATCCATGTCGTGCTCCACCGCTGCGCTAACTAACCCCTGGTGGAGCCTAGCAACTACGACTTCGCATAGCTTGCCGCCGAGCGGATTGTCGCGGATTTCGTCGGGACGACGTTATCCAGCTATACGCCGCATGGCCCTCGGTCCTAAGGCCCAGACCTGGAGCTCGTCCGGTGGATGAGCGAAGCGCTGCGCGTTACCGTTCGTCGCGGAAGGGCGCATCGGGACGCCCGAGGAAGCGGCGTCGGCCATGCGCGCTGGGGCGTCTTACGTGGGGGCCGGAGGCGCCATCACGCGCCCGCAGTTCATCGCGGAAGCGCGGGACGGCTTACCGGCTTCATCCGTCCATTCAGGAAGTTTTATTCTGTATCGTCGAAAAAGCACATCCCGGGCGCGTTGCCGCGCTAATCGGAATGTGCTTAAATCAATTGTTCCCGAGTCTACTCCTGCTGCTGCCCCTCGATTAATTGAAGAACGCGATACAAGAACGTCGCCGCTTCCGCTCTGCTGGTCGTACTCTTCGGCTTCATATAGCCGTTGGAGCCCGTAACCAGCCCATGCTCGAACATCGTTGCCACGCTGTCCGTAGCATATGGCGCAATCTGGCTCGCATCACGAAAGCCCTCAAGTGTTGAACCGGATGCGGACGGCTTGATTGCCCCTGTCGTTTGCAGCGCTCGGGTCAGCATAACCATAGCGTCCTGGCGACTGATTGAGTCACGAGGAGCAAAGTTAACTTCGTTCACTCCCGAAACGATTCCCAATTGCTTGGCGATGGACACCGCATCGTAGTAATAATCATTCGGCTTCACATCGGCGAACGTCGAGGTAATCTCGGCGCGCAGGTCAAGCATGTTCACCAGCATCAGGATAAAATCAGCTCGCGTTACTTGATTTGCGGGGCTGAAAGTGCCATTTTCGATCGAGGTGCCTTTGACGATGCCCCTTTCGGCCAGCTTCTCGATCGCCTCGCGCGCCCATTCATGCTTGCCAAGGTCAGTGAAAGCAGCCGGTTTCTTGCCGCCGACAGTATAGACGCCGACTTGGTCGATGGAGAATCGCAGTACGCCCTTGTCTTTGTCATAAGACGCGCCATCAATTGCCGCCGCGCTGTTGCCCGTCAGCTCAAAAGCTTGCAGATCAGTTGCTTGCTCTTCCGCTTGAAGCGAATATGGAATCGCAATGGAAATCGGTGCCTTCGCATTGTTCCAAGACAGAGCTTCACCGTCCAGTTGCAATGCAATTTCCACGATTGGCCTGTTGCCGATCCGGCCAGCCGCTTCGTTGCCGCGATACTCGCCTGCATGGTCGCTTACGATAACGAGCAGCTTTCCGGCATTCTCCTTGACTCCAGCCAGCATGTCGCCAGTCAGAGCAAGCTGGGCATACGGCGTGGAGATATGCAGAATCAGATTAGACTGGTTCGTCAGATTAGCTGCCGGAAGCTCCAAAGCATAGCTGCCAGCCGCGTTCGACGGCTTCAATTCAAGACGAATATGCTTGTTGCTGTTGCTGTCGGCTGTTGCCTTGAGAATCGCGGCTTTCAGATCCGCTGCTCCGACCGAAGCCGCAGCCTGATTGCCTTTCAATGTCGGGACAAGCACGGCTTTGACTGAACCGTCCGCTTGCAACGTATACGGATCTTGCGCCGGACCGCCTCCAATGCTGCCTCCATTGCCTCCGCCAGTGGAAGGCGGCTTGCGATATTCGAAGGCGGCCTGCTCCGGAGTCGTCATGTCATCCGTTTCAAGCTCGACCGTATACAGTCCTTGCTCTTCTCCGGTCAACGTAAAGGCGATGCGGAAGCTTCCGTCATCCTCAGTGCCCGTCTGACCGGTATATTGAATGTTGCCTTTTGGGTCAAGCACTTTGACATACAAATGTTCTTTCTTGCCGTTCATGACCAACCCGTCGATCGTGACTTTCTTCGTGGAGGCGTCCACTGCGGCTTGTATGCCGTCCAATGTCTTCAGCTCTTGCTGCTGGGCAAGATCGTACACGCCGAATTCATAGAAAGAATAACCGTAGAACGTTGCCCGATTCAGTCCCTCAAACTTGATGTATCTTGCCGTCGTTGCCGGGAATACCAGCGTATTCTTGCCGTCGGACGCTTTAACCACGCCATTGTTGCCGACTTTCAAGGGCTCCCACGTCTGCTTATCATCCGAGACGCTCAGACGGTATTGGTCCGCGCGCGCATATTCCCAATCGATGCGGATCGTATTGAAGGTTTGCTTGCTGTCCAGATCGATCTGGAACCAAGCGGTATCGCGCACTTCGCTCGCCCAGCGCGTGCCCGGTGCGCCATCCAGCGCTTTCGAAGGCTCCAGACCTGCGGCTTCCGTCGAGGATGCCCCTGCTTCTTTGTCTTGCGCGATGCTGCCGATCTCGTAATACACGCCTTCCTTCAGCGCCGTATAAGCGCCTTCCGTTACAAATTCAAGGCCTTTAGCCCCTTCCAGCTTCGCATTGAATGCCAGCAAATAGCCTATGGCTTGCTCAGGATCGCTCTCTTGTGTACGCTCCATCATGATCAGGGCGTTGCGCATAGCGCGGACCGTATCGGCATTGCTAAGCTGCTTGTTGTCCGCGTATTTATCAACAAGAGCCAATAGACCTTCAGCGCCCAAACGTGCTTCTATTACGAATTTAACCGTCTTGGATTTGGCGGCCGCCACCGTCAGCTCCAGCACATGCTTGCCCGGCTTGCCCGTCAGATCTACAACAGTTCCTTCCGTATAAGGCTTGCCGTCATACTTGGCCGTTACTTTAACAATCCCGCTGCCGTCATCTCCCGGAATAGTCCAGGTGAAAGCGGCCTGTGTCGTATCAGGCACAATCGTATGCTCCGAGATCGGCTCCCCGTTCATGAGCGCTACAACATCAGGCGGAGCGGCGTCTTGCTTCTGATAAGTGCCTTTCACGAATTGATATAGCCAATCGTAGAGGACTCGGGTAGCAGGGTCCGCGCTTTTCGCCGCGTTGTAAACGGCGTTGTTGCCTTGATAGTAAGCTTTATACCCTTGCTGCATCAGCCCTGTATCCACGCCGCTGTTCAAGTAATCGATGAACCTCTCGCGGAAGACGGCGTCGTTGATCATCCGGTCATCGAACTCCAGCTCCAGCGACATTCCGTACCGTTTCGCCATATCCGCTGTATCTTCCAGACGCGAAGGATCCAGTTTCTCGAAGAAATAGTTCGGCTGCAGAGAGATGGCATCAATGCCGACATCCTTCCACATGAATGCCTTATAGGCCATAAAATGAGGAATCCAGAACATCTTCAGGCCAGCGTTATGAACGATGTCGCTCGCATTCTTGACCATCTCCGGGCCAGTCGAATGCGTGCTGATTTGTTCCTCCAGCCAATACATGCCGACGAGCTCCAGGTTCGAGTAGCCCGCAGCCGACCATCTGGACTTGACTTCATCGGTCCACCACTGAATCGCTTTGGCCCGGTTGTCCAGCGATGCGACATTACCGACCACACTTAGATTGAAGTTCAGATTTTCACCGTTAATGCTGCCGAAATCGGACTGATATTCGCCCGGATCGGGAATCATCAGCACAACCTTCGTCTTACGGTCAGGCTCTCCAAGCTTCGCGCCTACCTCGACCGTCGCCTCGTTCAACGCGCTCATATCCCCGCCGGCGTTAAACGTTTTATTCAAATACCATTCCCATTCCTCTTTTCTGGCTTTGCCGGGCGCTTCCGTCGCTCCGAAGCCTCTGCCGTTCTCCGACGTCAAACCCAGATACAGCACGCCGTCGAACAACCAATCAACAGGCTCCCCTTGCTTGTTCACATAGCTGATATTTGGGATAACCCGTTCCTTTGTCCAAGTTCCTGTGCCGTCCGGGTAATGCCCGTTATACAGCAAGCCCAGATTCTGAATCCCGCCAGTAGCATCCCCAGACTGCTGGAGACCGTAATGCTCAGGCTGCACCGGTTGAGCTCCGTCGATCAAACCGTCCGCGCCGGTAATCGTCACCTCGTCGATCATGCTCCATGCCCTTGGATGCATGGAGAACACCACTTTCACATACCGAGCGTACACGAGTCCTTCGGTATAATCGCCACGCTTGACGGCTCCAGTCTCTGCGCTGCCGTCCCACGTAAACGTCTCGATGTCGGTCTGATCGCCCCATAACATTTTGGTCGCATTATGGGACAATACGCCCCAGTTCACCTCATCGTCCGACACGTAGAATGAAACGGTGAGCGGTACGAGCGTTTCATTGTTCGGCCAATCGTGCAGGAAACGAGCGTTCACCTCCTGGATTGTCTTTTGCTCGCCTAGATCAAATACAACCGAACGGGATTTCATGTTGCGGTGGCCCACCCAGTTGCCGCTGTTACGCGATAGATCGGCAGCATTGCCGTCCGTCAGCTTCGTCCCGTCATCCGGGAAAGCGTCCTCCGGCTGTTCCGACCAAGTATACGTTTTCCCTTGAGCCACATTGTAGAAGCTGGCGTTTTCTCCGCCCGCCTCCTCCGCATACACGGAGGATATCAACGAGAACAGCATGACCGGGACAAGCAGCAAAGCAGTCAAACTTCGTCTAGTTTTCACCTATGCTCACGCTCTCTTTCTATGCATAATTAGTTCTGCTCCTGCGCCTGCAATTCAGCAAGCGCATCGAGCATGTTCAGAATGACAGCTACAGCTTCAGCACGCGTCGCCGAGGCTGCAGGGGCAAACCGGTTGTCCCCGCGACCATTCATGACTCCCGCCTCCTGGGCTGCTGCCACGTACGGCTTCGCCCAAGCCGGGATTTGATCCGCGTCCGCGTAAGAGAGCTCCTGCCCTTCCGCAGTCTTCAGGCCCAAGCCGCGAATAATCATCGCTGCCAGTTCCGCTCGGCTGATCGAAGCCTTCGGACGGAAGGTCCCATCCGCATAGCCGCTGATCAGGCCGGATTCCAAGGCTTGCGCAATATAAGGCTGAGCCCAAGCTTGAATCGAGCCGTTGTCCGCAAAGTCCAGCGAACTGTCCGAACCTTGCAGCTTCAACGCTTTGACCAGCATGACGACGAATTCGTCTCTGCTGACCGTCTTATTCGGCTTGAACGACCCGTCCGTATAGCCCGCCACGAATCCAAGCTCGACGGCCCGTTTGATCGACGCTTCTGCCCAATGGCTCGCAATATCGTTCAGCCGAACCGTTGTCGATCCGCCGGACTCCCCTCCATTGCCATTGTCTGGATCTCCGCCGCCCGGATTCGAACCGCCGTTTTGGCCTTCTTCCGGATCTGGAGTTACTGGAGTCGGAACCCATCCTCCGCCACCAGAGCTAGGCAACGCTTTGATTTTGATCTTGAACGTTTTCTCCGCGGATGCAGCTCCCTTGCTGATCGTCGCAGTCAGCACGACTTCCATGTCGCTGCTTGACGGACGTCTAAACAACTGTCCATTGGCATTCAGATAGTCAGGCTTCGAGCTGCTCCAGACGATACGCGTGCCGAGCTGTCCTTTCTGCGGAAGATAGAGATTCGCGGCGATGCTCTCTTTCACGTTTAGCTCGATCAGTCCCATGACGTCTTCGATCGTTAGACGATCGCGCGCAACGCTCAGCCCGGCATACGCCTGCTCGGCCTCAGGACGGGACAACTGAGCGGTTTGAATAGCCGCAGTCGCTTGTACCATCGCCTGTTGAAGCTGTGCCCAGCCCTCAGGAGAGTAATTGTCCTCCACGAGCTTGTCGGCCTCGATAGCCGTCAACAAGTCGATAATTGGTCGTAGATTGCCAAGCTTATATTCCTCGCCGTACACTTCAAATTCCTCAAAGGAATAACCGAACATAGTAGCTCTGGACACGCCTTCGAACTTCACGTATCTGGCTGGCGTGCTCTGGAAGGTCGTCACGACGCGTCCCGGCTTACCGTCAATCTCGCCGTTGTTGTCTTTCACAACGTTCGTCCAGTTCTCCTTGTCCTCGGACACGAGAATGCGGTACTTCGAACCGTAAGCCGTTTGCCACAAAATAGATACAGCATCAATGTTCTTCACTTCACCCAGATCCACCATGAACCAGGTATCGTCCACCCAATCGCTGGACCATCTGGTGTCCCCTCTGCCGTCCACCGCTTTGTCCGCCGTGTAGGACGAGGATTCCGGCTGCGAGGATTCGGCTTGCTTATGCAAAGCCAGATTTCCATGCAGGTCCACGTAGGTGTTCCTTACGATGAGTTCGTCAATCAGGCCTTTAAAAGCATTCGTTTCACTGCCGATTTTGGCTACTGGCAATACGAACGTTTCCAGTTTGGAGCCGTCTTTGAGAGTAGCCGTATACTCACTGCCGTTAATGAAGATGGAGGTCCCCGTGTCGTCGCCGATCATAATGACATGGGTCCAGCGATCGGTCGGCAGCTTATAATTGAATTCGCTGACGTAATTTTCTTTTGTAATAGCGAGTTTGCCGCTGCCCCCAATGTTGTATTTCAGCTGTCCGTCCGGAGATTCCAGCAGCACAGCTCCTTGCGGGTTGTCAGCGTCCGGTTTAAGCCACATGGACATCGTCCATCCGAAACCAAGCGTGCGCAGCGGCGTTTCCACGTAGCTGGCTCCGCCTTTGAGCCTTACTGCTTGCCCGAAGATTCCCTTCTCCGTGCCTGCATTCACCGCGTTCCCGTCAAAGCCATTGCCAGAACGATCCGCGAAGCCTTCGTCGAAAGTATAATCGAGCACGATATTGCGCTCATTGTCGACTTGAAGCTTGTGCGACTGATGAACACCCGGCGGGTCCACGTACTTTGCGGCATCCGCCTGGAAGCTAGCAAAGTTCCGATCGATGCGGTTGCCTCTCCACAGCTTCTCCGCCAACACTTGCATGGAAGGCAAGATCCGCTGATGCGAGTCCGCCATGGAGACGCCCTTCTCTACGGACACGTCGTTCCAGAGCGCGAACATGCCGCCTTTTACTTGCGGATGCGCATAAGGAAGCTTCGTCTCCAGCCAATCGTTAGGCTCCCATTCGTTGTAAATGAAATCGTAATTCAAATAGTTGCGGTACAACTGTGGAACGACATAGAGCAAGTTCGTGTTGGTATTGACAACGTCGTAGCCAAGCTCAATGGCCTGCAGGACGCTTCCATACGGCTCATACCAGATGTCCATCGTCGCATTGTTGCTGACTGGCGTTGTGCCGTCGTATGCCGACAGACTGCCCCACAGACGAGCGCGCTTGTCTTTGCTGTTAATGTGATTAAGCAACATATCCATGTATCTGCGGAACGCCTCTTTGTCGTTGCCGAAATATTCATCCGTGCCGACGTGCACTTCCGGGCCGACGAAGGTCGGATTGCTGCCGTCGAGATACTCGTCAAAGAGTTCTTTAATGAAGTCGAGCGTCTCTGGACGATTGATATCCAGCTGATTGTTGCTGCCCAACCTAGGGTCGTAAGTGATGAACGCGCCGGAATGGCCCGGCGTATCGATTTCCGGCACGACGTTTACGCCGTATTCCATCCCAAGCAGCTGCAGATCTCTGAATTGCTGCTTCGTATAGAAGCCGTCCTTGCTCGTCACTCCCGGGAATTTCTCGCTCTCCAGACGGAAGTAGCCGACATCGCCGACATCATCGTTCAGGTGAATCTGGAACCGGTTCATCTTATAGTAGGACATCAGTTTGACATAGTCCCGCAAAAATTCGATCGTATAAAACTTGCGGCCCACATCGAGCATGAAGCCTCGATCTGCGTATTTCGGATAATCGCGCGATTGCCCCTTGGGCATCTTCTTATGATCGGCAGCGTAGCCAAGCAGCTGCAAGATCGTTCTCGTACCGAACATGACGCCCGTCTGATCGGAGCCAGCGACGGAAGCATATTCGCCTATATTCAGTTCATACCCCTCAGTCCCCAACAGTGCTTGCGCAGCATCCAGCACCAAGTAGATGTCCCCTGCTTGAGGTGAGCCAACCGTTACTGTCAGCGGCAGCTTCGTTAAATCAAGCAAGTCCTGCTGCAAAATGTCTGCCGTTCCCTGCAGAGCCACCTCATCCTCCGCGCGAATGACGATTTTCGACTTGTCCGTCAAGCGGAACTCGCCTGTTGCGCCCAGCCACTCACGCAAAGAAGGAATGACGCGCGGCTCCGGGTTCCGATCGCCCGTCTGCTTAAAGAGACCAGGCACGGTGACTAGCGCATTATCCGTTAAGAGATATGTCGGATCGTTGTCGCTCTGGATTTGGAGCAGCAGTTGAACCTGAGTATCGACAAGCGGCGCTTGGATAGTGCCCTGCGCATCGATCACCGGCAAGCTGTCTGTGTTCACCAGCGACAGCGTATAACCATCCGGTACAGCGGGCAGATTCAGCTGAGTGTCTCCTTCGGAGACGACGATGCTGTTTTTGACCGCGTCCATCATAGGCGGCAACAGCGGTTTGCCTTTGTATACCTCGAATTCCCAGAAGGAGTATCCGTAATAGATACCCTCAATTGGACGTCTCGTTACTCCTTGAAACTTGACGTATTGCGCCAGTGTCGGCTCGAAATCGATCGTATCCTCGACTGATCCGCGGGCGACGAGCACGCGGTTGTCCGCGAATACGTTCCTCCAGATTACCGCATCGTCAGACACGAGAACTTGATATTGTTCCGCCGGAGTCTGCCAGTTGATGATGACTCTTCCGATTTCTACAGGCTCGCCCAGATCAACGTAGAACCACTGGTTATCCGTTCTTTCTGAAGACCAGCGGCTTGCATCCCGATTGCCGCCGTCGACCGCTTTCTCAGGTCCGAAAAAGTCTACTTCGTTCGACGACGAATAAGCCGTCTTTCCTAAAGCCAAGTTCCCTGTTGCGGCTTCAGACTTCTCCGATGAAACGGCAACTAAGATGAAAGCGATAACAAAAAACACTAAAAAAATATTCCTATACCGTAAACGCACTAAGATCCCCCCGTTGTTTATTAACTCGAATTTTACTCCAGCTTACCGCATGACCCTCCATGCTCAACTGCTGCAGCAATTTTATTATAAATAGGGACATTCGTTTCTTCGATATACTTGTGTTTACAATCCATATACAATTGTGGACATTTGGCCTTCTACGGTGAATCAAGGCTAAGCATGCCAGCATTTCGGTCATATCTGTTGCCAATTAATAGAACAAAATCGTGATCTTTTCGAAGAGTAGCGAAAAAGAAAAAAGCCATTTCAGTAGAAGTGGCTTTTCTTCATGTTATAGAATATCGAAGACTAGACGAAGAACTATTTAGGCGTAAAATAGGCTGTCGAGAAAGTCTCGACAGCCTGGCCATCACGATTTGTGATGGCGTTCTCATCATATGGAGCCTAGATGTAACGACTCGCACATGCTCGTCTATCCGTCATGGGATGTCCGAATCCTGATCTAATGGCTGACGAAGCCAACTCGACGAGGACTTTTAGCGGTAGATTCAGACGCCGTGCTCCTCCGCATTCGCTCCGTCCGCGCGGACTGAACCCCGGGGTTCGCCCCCTATGGGCTCCACCAAACACAAAAAAACACGCCTGAATCGGCGTGTTGACGTTTATGTTTGGTGGAGCCTAGGGGGATCGAACCCCTGACCTCATCGCTGCCAGCGATGCGCTCTCCCAGCTGAGCTAAGGCCCCAAATGACGACAAGATTGATCTTAGCACAGGGTCGTCAAAACTGTCAATCTTTATCTATCATACCATTGAGCGGATGTTTGGACAACAGGTTATTAAGCTCCTTCATGAACATATCAATGTCCTTGAATTGACGATAAACAGATGCAAAGCGGACGTAGGCTACCTCGTCTACGGGGTAAAGCTCGTTCATGACGATTCCACCGATATCGCTGCTGTCTACTTCAGCATGCGCTGTTGTGCGCAGCTCCTTCTCAACCTCAGATACGATAACCTCTAGACGCTCAACCGGCACTGGACGCTTCTCGCAAGCGCGGATAAGGCCGCGCAATATTTTGTCGCGACTGAATTCTTCGCGGCTGCCATCTTTTTTGATGACGATTAGAGGCGTCTCTTCAATCATTTCGAAGGTCGTGAAGCGGCGGCTGCACTTTTCGCATTCACGGCGGCGACGAATGGATTTGTTTTCGTTGGCCGGTCTGGAATCTAATACTTTTGTTCCGGCATAGTCACAGTATGGGCATTTCATGATGCGTATTGCCTCCTTTCTTGGTTGCAAGAGCCTCATAATCTGGACTCTTTACAAAATATTTTTATTTCCATGTAATTCCTGTAATGAAGTTCTGATTTTTGCACATAATACTTTTACCAACCGCAAGGAGGTGAACATACATGAGCGCATCCCGCAGCAGTAACCAATTGGTAGTACCACAAGCGACAGCAGCACTTGACCAAATGAAATATGAAGTTGCTCAAGAGCTAGGCATCGCTATTCCGCAAGACGGATACTACGGCAACATGGCTACAAGAGACGCAGGCTCCATCGGGGGATCCATTACCCGTCGCCTAGTGCAAATTGCCGAGCAATCCCTTGCTGGTCAATTCAAATAATGATTCATTTAGAGTTGTATGAATAACCGAAGCTTTGGCTGGGCTCGTCCATGAAGTGACGAGCCTCCAAGGCTTCATTGTATTTTCATTATGGTCAAGGAACATCCTTTAAAAACTTGGATATAAGTCCTTGTACTTATTATAATAGTAAAAGACCCTTTGCACATAGTGCCTAGTTTCACCAAACGGTATTTCATTAACCGATTTGATAGTCCCGTCCCATTTTCCCGAGTCAAGCCATTTCCGAACATTGCCTGGACCTGCGTTATAAGCAGCGATTGCGGCAATTTTATTTTGGTCAAATTGTTGCGTTAGAGACCTCAAGTACCACGCGCCTACCTCAATGCTAACGTCCGCACGATGCATAAGCATATCTTCCGTAACTTCCTTAAATCCTGCTTTTTGAACGACCCACGCTGCTGTATCAGGCATAATTTGCATTAAACCCAATGCGCCTTTCTTCGATTCCCGGCCTGTCTCATAATTGGATTCACTGCGAATGATCGCAGCAACCAAATGCGGCTCAACCTCATAGTTAGAAGCACTCGCTCGAATGTCCTCTTTATAATGTATCGGATACATCAACTCCGCAAGCCAATCTGATTTGAGAAATAAGATTGTCATTAAACCGAGCAATAGTACGAGCAGCACTCTTTTCTTTTGGAGTATTCTCATGACGAGCACTTACTTTTCCAAAATTGATCCAGCTGACGTTTCGTCTCCTCCAGCGACCCGCTGTTATCAATGACCCAATCCGCACGCTGTCTCTTCTGTTCGATATCCATTTGCAGAGCTACTCGCCTGCTTGCTTCTTCCTCTGACATGCTGTTTCTTTCCATTAATCGCTTTTTCTGAACTTCAGCGGGTACGTAGACCACCAATATGCCTTCGTATAACTGTTCCTGCTTGGTTTCATACAGGAGCGGCACATCCGCAACGACTAATCGTTCAGGAAATTGTTCCGCATAGGTATGTATTTTTTGCTGCATTCTCGAGCGAATAGCTGGGTGGGTTATCGCTTCGAGTCTTGCTAGTGATTCTTTATCGCGAAACACGATTTCGCCGAGAGCCTTCCTGTTAAGAGAACCGTCCGTTTCGAGGACAGCTTGTCCGAACGTAGAGGCAATTGCCTCTAATGCTGATTCTCCCGGAAGGACAACCTCCCTTGCGACTTGATCGGCATCGACCAGCAGTGCACCGCGTTCCACGAGCATATTCGCAATAGTGCTTTTACCGCTGGCAATACCGCCGGTTAATCCGATTATCATCCATTTCACCTCAAATTATAACAACTTCATGATTCCCATCATGATTAATAATATGCCTGGCAACAAAGATAATGTTTGCATGCCCTTCCAAGCTGAGAAACGAAAGCCAAAACGTATGCCTCCGACTAGAAAAAGCGCACTAGCCGCCGCTATAGTTAAAGCCGTAAGTAATGAAGGCAATCCGATCAATGCAGCGCCAAGCCCTGCTCCGAAGGCATCAAGTGATAATGCAACGCCGAGCATAACAGCTTCCGATGCAGAGATCGTTCCTGATTTGTCGACATCCGCCGATTGAGGCGTTCGCAAAATCTGAATGACCAGCCCAAGACGCTTCAGCTCCACCATAACGACGAGTGCTGCACTCGCAATTTCTCCAGCATTCGTTTTTGTAACAGCTTCCGATGTTGCTGCACTTTGTTGCAAGGTAGCCTCAACAGAATCGTTCATCTCATTATTTTGCTTCCCTCGCCTAAGCTGCAGCAGCGCCCAGGCTCCAATCAGCATTAGCACGCATGCTCCGATAAGACGCGCGACGAATTCTGACAGAAATCCAGTTAGAAATCCGCCAACCTGCATCGACAAGTAAATAATAAGACCCGAGCAGCAAGCAATGATCAATACCGACAGCAATGGGATGCGAATTCTCCGCAAGCCATAAGTAACACCAACACCGAATCCGTCTAAACTTACTGCAAAAGCAAGAACTAACAGCGAAACAACATGCGCGAACAATGTTATAGTCCCTCCCCGCACAACGGCTATCTTGCTCACATAAAGCTGTGAGTAGACATTCGCCTATTGTTCGTAACACAATCATCATATGCGGGGAGGATTTGACTGTGCATGTCGATGAGCATTTGCTGCTTTTCTTACTCTTTTCCTGATTTAGTTAGCGTCTGACATTTACTGCAAATATGCGTACCTCGACCACCAACAACAAATTTTTCGATCGGCTTTGCACAGGATGGACACGGCTCATCCTTCTTACCATACACAAGCAATTGATGCTGGAACATTCCCATCTCGCCTTGCCCGTTTACGTATGATTTGATCGATGACCCGCCTGCTTCCACCGCATGCGCCAGCGTGGAACGGATAGCTTCGTATAGCCGTTTCCATTCAGCAGGCGTAAGCGTATTAGGCGTTCGTTCAGGATGTATACGTGCCTGGAACAAAGCTTCATCTACATAAATGTTGCCCAAACCGACAACATGTTCTTGGTTGAGCAGCAGCGGCTTAATCTTTGTCGCGCGTTTCTCCAGCTTCCCTCGCAGTGCTTCCAGCGTAAATGCTTGCTCCAGCGGTTCTATGCCGAGTTTGTTAAGCGGTGGAAGCTCAAGCTCTTGTCCTTCCTTGAATAGATGCATCGTGCCGAACTGCCTGACATCCTTATAACGCAAGTCCGTTCCATCTTCAAAATGAAAAATGACATGCGTATGCAGCTCAAGCGGTTCTTCGGACGGGAATACCCCGTATCGACCTTCCATACGCAAGTGCGACACAAGAACGAGTCCGTCCAGAATGATACGCAAAAACTTACCGCGGCGTTCAACGGTTTGGATCGTATGTCCGACAAGTGCATCTGCAAACTGTTCGGGCTCTGCAGGACGCTGTATAATACGCGGGAGTCTAACGGTTACAGATTGGATTTGTTTTCCCGCTACAAGTTCAATTAATGTTCGTCTTACTGTTTCTACCTCTGGCAATTCAGGCATTTCTCTTCACCTCAACTACCATTATACCCGAAACTGCCCGCCAGCGGGTTACTTTGCCTCATACCAATTGTCACCGAAACTCATATCTGCCTTCAGCGGAACATCAAGCTTGAGCGCTCCCGCCATCACTTCAGGTACAAGCGTCTTCATGAGCTCCAACTCCTCCTGCGGCACTTCGAATACGAGCTCATCGTGTACTTGCAGAAGCATGCGGCTCTTCAGCTTGCGTTCACGCAGCGCTGCATCCATATGCACCATTGCCAGCTTAATAATATCTGCCGCGGTACCCTGAATAGGTGTATTCATGGCCGTTCGCTCTGCGAAGGAACGCAGATTGAAATTTGAGGCGTTAATATCATTTAGGTACCTTCTCCGCTCTAGCAGCGTCGCAACATAACCGTCGCGCTTAGCTTGCTGAACGATATCGTGCATATATTGGCGAACACCTTTGAATACTTCCTTGTAATCGGCAATAAACTTTCCTGCTTCATTACGAGAAATACCAAGGTTCTGCGATAATCCAAAGTCACTGATGCCATACACAATACCGAAGTTGACCGCCTTGGCCGAGCGGCGCATATTGGAATCGACCTCTTCGGCCGTAACGCCGAATACGTCCATCGCGGTCTTCGTATGAATATCCATATCCTTGATGAAAGCTTCTTTCATATTCTCATCATCTGCGATATGAGCAAGCACCCGAAGCTCAATCTGTGAATAATCGGCAGCTACAATGGACCAGCCCGGCTCAGACGGCACAAAAGCTTTACGGATTTGGCGTCCTTCCTCCAGCCGGATCGGAATGTTCTGCAAGTTAGGGAACTGACTGCTTAGTCGGCCCGTAGCCGCAATCGTCTGGCGGTAATACGTGTGGATTTTGCCCGTTTCCTTACGTACCTCTTTAAGCAAACCTTCCACATAAGTGGACTGAAGCTTCGAGAGCTGGCGATAATGCAAAATGAGCGGGATGATCTCGTGATACGGCGCCAACTCCTCCAGCACCTCAGCATCAGTTGAATAGCCCGTTTTTGTCTTTTTCTTAGCCGGCAGGCCAAGCTTCTCGAACAATACCTCGCCAAGCTGCTTAGGTGAGCCGATATTGAATTCCAGACCGGCAAGCTTGTATACGCTGCTTATGATCGTTGTCAGCTGACCTTCCAAATGGCGTCCAAGCGACTCCAGCTCCTCGGACTTCACCTTAATGCCCAAAAACTCCATTCCAGCGAGAATACGTGACAACGGATGCTCCATGTCAAAATAAAGCTTGCTCATCCCCGTGTTGCTAAGCTCTTCGGTTAACAGAGGCACCAGCTTCCGAACCGCTTCCGCCTTCAATGACAAATGACGATACAGCGTCTCTGCATCCGGCACTTTGAACTTCGCACCTTTGCCGTAAACTGCCTCATCCGGCGGCAAAGTCGATAGTCCTTGCTTCTCATTAATGCCGCTGAGCGTCTGGCTGGCCTCGGTAGGATCAAGCAAGTAAGCAGCCAGCTGCACATCAAAAGCAGAACCCTCAAATTTAATCCCGCTCCACTTGAGCGCGAGCTCGATCTTATGCAAATCAAAACCGTACTTCGGCTTGTCCGCTTGCTCAAGCCAGTCACGAAGCTTCGCTGCAAACGGCTGCTTGAGGACAGAGTAAGGCATCGCGTACACGGCCTCTTCAGTCGCAATCGCTAATCCAATCAGCTCTGCATGATGCGGATTTTCACCTATCGCTTCAATATACAAGCCATTCTTATCCGTCTTCTCAAGATGCTGAATCAGATTATCCAGCGCTTCAGCATCTTTATCCGACTCGATGATATGAATATTCAGATCAGCAGCCGCTTCTTCGGCTTCCTTCTCCATATCGCCCGCTTCCGCACCCAATTGCAACCGCTCAATTAGCGATTTGAATTCGAGCTTACGGAACGCCTCAGCCAGCTCCCGGCCATCATACCCAGCATAACGAATATCATCGATGGACTTTTCAAATGGCACTTCACGGTAAATCGTCGCCAATTTTTTGCTCATCGTGGCGTCGTCCTTGTGATTCTCAATATTTTCCTTCAATTTGCCTTTCAGCTTGTCCAAGTTATCAAGGACACTTTCCACTGAGCCATGCTCATGCAGCAGCTTAAGCGCGGTCTTCTCGCCTACACCCGGCACTCCCGGGATATTATCGGAGGTATCACCCATAAGTCCTTTGAGATCAATAATTTGCATCGGTACCAGGCCGTATTTTTCTTGAATCGTTTCAGGCGTATATAGATCCACTTCACTGACACCTTTACGAGTAACAGCGATCGTAACCTTCTCTGAGGCAAGCTGAAGCATATCCTTATCTCCGGTCACGACAAAGGTTTCGATACCCTTCTCATCGGCTGCTTTCGTTAACGTGCCGATAATGTCATCCGCTTCATAGCCCGACAGCTCAAATTGCGAAATGCTAAAAGCTTGAAGCAGCTCTTTAAGCACCGGGAATTGTTCGGATAGTTCCGGCGGTGTCTTTTGTCTTCCGCCTTTATATTCTGCATAGCCTTCATGGCGGAACGTGATCTTGCCGGCATCAAATGCAACAAGGACATGCGTTGGCTTTTCTTGCTCAAGCAGCTTAAGCAGCATCGTCGTGAATCCAAAAATCGCATTCGTATGTTTGCCAGATGAGTTAGTCAGTGGCGGTATTGCAAAAAAAGCTCGGTAGATTATACTATTTCCGTCAATTAGCATCCATTTTTCCATAAGGGATCAACACCTTCTTTATGTAACATTCATACCTGTAAGTATAACACAAAAAGGGCTTTTCCCAAGCATCGCAGCAAGAGAGAGCCCTTTTTATTACAATTGTTACTCAACCCGTTCCTACATCATCAATTGCGATCTGATAACCTTGGCTTCGGTAATGCTCATCTGTCACGAAGTTGTCTCAATATCCGTTCCGTTCCTCTCCATAGCATCCCGTATATTTGATCCATTACGTCTTACTTTATAAAAAAACCGTCCAGCAACTAGGCTTCGACGGTTTCAGCATGGTTTGAAATTAACTATACGTTCAAATCCGGACGACTGCCCGTTACGAGATATACGACGCTCTCACCGATGTTCGTTGCATGATCGCCGAATCTTTCGAGATAGCGACCGACAAAGCTCAGAAGCGATGACTGTGTAATGTTGCGAGGGTTTTCCATCATTAGTGAATAAAGCTCACGAGTAATCTGTCCGTAAAGGGCATCGACTTGATCGTCATCCTTAGCCATTTTATAAGCTAGATCCACGTTTTCCTGAATAAATGATTGAATAGACTCATAGGTCATCAGCTGAACAATTTCTGCCATACGCGGCAGATCGATTAACGGTTTAATAAGCGCTTGCCCCTCTAAACGCAACACAACCTTTGCGATATCAACAGCCAAATCGCCCATACGCTCCAAATCACTCGCGATTTTGAACGCGGACAAAATGCGCCGCAAATCCTTGGCAACTGGTTGCTGCGTGGCAATAAGCTTCGAGCCGATTTCCGTAATCTTCTCTTCCATTTGGTTGAGTGACGGGTCCAGCTTTATTACCTGCTGCGCACGGGCAACATCAACGGATTTCAACGCTTCCATCGATTCAACGAGTGCTTTTTCCACAAAAGTACCCATATCGATCAACAAATTATGAAGATGCTCAAGTCCTTGGTCAAACTCTTTACGTGTGGCCATCATGAACGGCATTCCTCCTAAATAGGTGTGTAAAACATCTTACATTGCAAGCCTAAACATGATGCTCGTAGCTGCTGGAATATCCGCTATTACTGCTAACGCGTTCCGCTTAGCCGAATCTTCCGCTAATATAATCCTCTGTGCGCTGATCCGTTGGATTGGAGAACAGTTTCTCCGTTTCCGAATATTCAATAACCTCGCCATTTAGGAAAAATACCGTTTGATTAGATACACGTGCTGCTTGATGCATGTTATGTGTAACCATTACAATCGTATATTTATCCTTCAATTCTTGAGCAAGCTCTTCGATTTTAAGCGTTGAAATAGGATCAAGTGCAGAAGTCGCCTCGTCCATCAGCAAAATATTCGGATTCACTGCAAGGGCGCGAGCGATACAAAGCCGCTGCTGCTGTCCGCCGGATAGACCGAATGCGGAGCGCTTCAAATGATCCTTAACCTCATCCCACAATACAGCCGATTTCAAGCTCGTCTCAACAATTTCATCGAGCTCGCGCTTGCTCGTAATGCCATGCAGGCGAGGACCATACGCCACATTATCGTAGATCGATTTCGGGAAAGGGTTCGGCTGCTGGAATACCATGCCTACCTTTTTGCGCAACGTTTCTACATCAACCTCGTTCGAATAAATTTCTGTACCGCCAATCGCGATTCCGCCCTCGATGCGAGTGCCCGGAATCATGTCGTTCATACGGTTTAATGTGCGAAGCAAGGTTGATTTGCCGCAGCCTGATGGCCCAATGAAAGCTGTGATTGCCTTCTCTGGAATCGTAAGTGTTACATCCTTCAAAGCGTGGAAAGCGCCGTAAAATAAATTCAGCTTGTTAATATTAATAAGTGCTTCCATATCGTTTTCCTCCTAAATGTTCTTCTGATACTTGTTCCGAAGTAAAATAGCCGAGAAGTTCATAAGCAACAACAGCGCTAGCAAAACGATAATACCGCTGGCCGCAAGCTCCTTGAATTCAAGCTGAGGCTTAGACAACCAGTTGTACACTTGAATTGGAATAACCGTAAACGAATCCATAAGACCATCAGGTAAAAAGGCTACGTAAGTAAGTGCTCCGATCATAACAAGCGGTGCCGTCTCTCCTATTGCCCGCGACATGGCGAGAATAACGCCGGTTAACACACCCGGAAGTGCCGAGGGCATAACGGAACGAGATACGGTTTGCCATTTCGTTGCGCCTAGCGCGAACGAGGCATCACGACGTGATTTCGGAACAGCGCGAATCGCTTCTTGAGCGGATACGATAATAATCGGAAGCACAAGCAGCGTCATTGTAAGCGCCCCTGCAATAAGACTGCGGTCAAGCGAGAGAAGACGAACGAACAAGGTTAAGCCCAAGATACCGTATACGATAGACGGAACGCCCGCTAGTGTACTGATATTAAGCTGAATGATCCGAGTAATTCTGCCCTTCTTCGCATATTCCTCTAGGTAAATCGCAGCTCCTACTCCAAAAACAAAGGAAATCGGCGCCATAATAAGCAGCATGTAAATCGTCCCGACCAGCGCAGATTTCATTCCGGCTCCATCCGCCTTGCGTGAAGGGAAGTTCGTGAATAGATCCGGCTGAAGCCTCGCAACACCATCGATCAAAATATCTATAATCAGCGCGCATAGCGCGAGAACGCCGATTGAAGTAGCAGCGACGAATAGGATATGAAGCATCCAATCCTTCTTTCGTCGATTGGCAATTTGCTTGCGGTTCGCATCTAGAAATATGTTCATCTTAGTACTCCTCTCTGAATTTTCTTGCAATGAACTGGGCAAGAATATTGAGCAGGAAAGTAATGACGAACAACGTCATGCCGACCGCGAAGATCGAACCATACTCAATCGTTCCATGCGGTGTATCCCCAAGGCTTACCTGAACGATATAGGCAGTCATTGTCTGGATACTCTCGAGCGGATTAGCCGTCATATTAGGCGTAGAGCCGGCTGCTACCGTTACGATCATCGTCTCCCCGATCGCCCTTGAGAAAGCAAGTACGGCTGAAGCCACAATACCGGAGAAAGCTGCCGGCACGACGATTTTCAAAGCAACCTCAAACCGTGTAGCTCCAAGCGCATAAGCGCCGTCCCGCAGGCTGCGAGGTACAGAGGACATCGCATCCTCACTGAGCGAGCAAACCATCGGAATAATCATGATGCCGACGACAATTCCGGCACTTAATGCGTTGAACACGCCTGCGCTTTTAAAAACGCTTTGAATAAGAGGCGTAACCAGACTTAGAGCAAAGTAACCATATACGATTGTCGGTACTCCTGCGAGAACCTCTAGAATCGGTTTAATAATTTTTCTAACCCGCTTCGGCGCATATTCAGACAGGTATATAGCACTTGCTAGGCCTAGCGGTATAGCGACTAAACACGCGATAAACGTGATCATAAGCGTACCTGACAAGAGAGGCAAAACGCCAAAGCTTTTGGGTGCAATTAACGGTGACCATTTGGTCCCAAACAAGAAATCAAAGATCGGTATTTTTTGGAAAAACTGATAGGTCTCTGTGATGAGTGTGACGACAATACCTATTGTAGTTAGAACGGATACGGAAGCGCATAAGAACAATAGGATTGGCATCACTTTATTCATGATGCTGATGCGTTCGTTTTTGAAATCATATACTTCCTTGCTCCTGGTTTGAGCCTTACTGACCGTTTTCAGCCCTTGGCTTGGCATTGCAGCGTCCTCCTTCTTGCCTTTACAATTCGTTTACATTTGTGCCGATAAAAAGGTGATGTCCCGCGAGACATCACACATTTTCATCCGGTCTGAATACTTCTTATTGAATTTTTGCTGCTTCTGCTGCATATTGCTCATCTGGAAGTGAAACATAACCAACTTCGCCAGCGAATTTTCCGATGTTGTTGATATAGTATTTAACGAATGCGTTCACTTCTGGACGCTCGAGCTCTTTATTGTTTGTGTAGATAAATAGCGGACGGGACAATGGTGCATATGATCCGTCTTTAATTGTGTCATACGTAGGTGTAACAGCGCCTTTGCCGCCATCTACAGGAACAACTTTCAATTTATCTTGGTTTTCTTCAAAGTAAGCAAAGCCGAAATAACCAATACCATATTTGCTGCCTGCTACACCTTGCACAAGTGCGTTGTCATCTTCGGAGAAGCTGATTGCTTTATCATTGCGAATGCCTTTTTTATCTAGAATAGCTTCATTAAAATAGTCATAAGTTCCGGAGTCAGCGCCTGGCGAGAACATAAGGATTGGCTCAGCAGGGAATGTATCACGAACATCTTTCCAAGTAGTAACTGTGCTGCCCGTTTCAAAAATCTTGTTCAATTCTTCAACCGTTAGGTGATCGATGAAATCATTTTCTTTGCTTACGACAACAGACAAACCGTCAAACGCTACAGATAATTCTGTAAACTCGATGCCAGCATCTTTACAAGCTGTTGCTTCTTCATCCTTGATGGGACGGGAAGCATCGGCAATGGCAATCTCGCCAGCGCAAAATTGTTTGAATCCGCCGCCTGTACCGGATACGCCTACTGGAACGCGTACGTCGCTGTGCTCTTTGTTGAATTCTTCAGCAGCAGCTTCAGTAAGCGGGAATACGGTGCTTGATCCGTCGATTTTAATTTCGCCTGACAATTTCACATTTTCACCAGCTGGTGCGTTTGTTGCTGCATTAGTTGCAGACCCTGTATTTTCTGATCCATTATTTCCGCCTTTTGTATCATTGCCACATGCAGATCCAAATGCAAGCAGCGCCACCATCGATAACATCATAATTCCTTTAAAGCTCTTTTTCTTCAACAACTCTACCACTCCTCTTATTATGTCTCTAAGGGTTCGCCCCTGTGCCTCTTATACTACTAGCCGTTTGTAAACCTCGTATTCTGTTTTTGTAAACTCCATGTTAAAAATACGATTGCTGCAATTTTTTCATTTCGCCCGCTACATGAACAGCTTGCTGATGTGCCTGTTCGGATAGATCCCCAATTTTCTTCGCACTGTTTCGGTTGTCTGCTGCAGCTCTGAACAGATGATTAAATGCTTCTACAGCCTCATTGATATTTGCTTCACTAGAGATTGTCTCCATTCGACCAGTATGTGCAAGGTAAGTCGTATGTGATATGGCATTCACAATTGTAGTCGTCAAGGTTGTTATTTCATTCGCAAATTGCTTCGTTTGGCCAGCAAGCTTCATCACTTCACCAGCTACTACCGCAAAGCCCCGTCCATGCTCGCCTGCACGTGCTGCTTCTATAGAAGCATTAAGTGCGAGTAGATTACTCATTTCAGCCAGCTCTTTAATTAATAACGAGACTTTGCTTATTGAGCCGGCTTCTAATTGAAGCTCATTCATCTGCTTTTCCTGAAGCTCTGAGTTCACTGTAATGGCGTGAAAAACCTTCGTTACTTTATCAAGCTCGTTTTTACCGGAGAGAGTTAAATCTACCATATCTACCGATAAAGACTCGCCATTCGCAGTAGACTCGCGTACACTGCTAACCGCTTGTTCGATTTCCCGCACTCGCTGCTCCGCTGAGCGAATAGTGCTCATTTGCGCATCTACCGCTTCCTGCTGCAGCATTCGGGATAGCTTAAGCAAGTCCGACACGGTCAAAATGCCCGCAAGTTTGTTTTTTAACGTTACGATGACACAATCATAAAGCACGCTGTCATGTCGGCTTAAAGCACTATCTATTAACTGCTGCGGCGCATAATCATAATCCACTACGAGAGGACTCGCATCCATAAGCTTCTTAATGGGCTTGTCATCGTACAAATCTGCGCTAAAACGATGACCCAGCTTCAAGAAAAAAACATTGCGCATCATCAGACCAATCGGAGCCCCATGCTCTTCGGTTACGATGATGCACTCGCTTTCCGGGTGCTTCTTAAATACAGCAATCGTCTCACGGCAAGTTTGCTCTGCACCTATAGTTGGTGCCTTTCGCAAAAAAAGCTGCAAGCTCGCTGTGTGAGCCGCTTCTTTCTTTATTGGCTCTTCAGGTTTTGTAGGCTTTATTGCCTTTGCAACAACAGGCAGCTTCTCTTTCTCCGCAGCCTGTCTTGTTGTTTCTCTCTGTTGTTCTACCTGTTGTTTATGTCCGATAAGTGGTGTGTTTAGAGCAGTAATCTCTTTTTGCTCAACTACAGAGTGTTTCTCTTTTTCTAGAACAGTCGTTGTCACTCACCCTCACCCTTCCTACTATTACCTTCTGCACTCACTATAGGTCGTAAGCATCAAATCAAATAACTAGAAATGTTATCGGAATGTTAAATTCGACATTATTTTTTAGGAATTTTATAAATGTATGTTTGCTGTGTTCATTTGAATAGTGTGTCTTTTTGACTAGGTACAACAAAAAAAGCTGTGCTCCGCATACAATTTCTTGTACACTTCACACAGCTCTTGTTTCATTATTTTATGATTCGGAGGTCCGTTTCAAGATTCGGCAGCCTTCTCCCCGCGGTCAGTTGGAGACTCGAACTCCAATCGGTATAAGTATGACTCCAGAACGTCGTCCACCAAGCATCGTTAAGCGCTTCTAATGTACCGTATTTATTTTTCAGCCAGCCGCGGAATGCGTCCATTATCGTCTTGATTGTAGTTAGCATTGGTTATACTATAATGATATTCATATTATATCTTGTTCATTAGACTAACTATATAAAAGTAATTTCGCATGTATTTAAAAATATGAAACTGGAGGCTTGCGCTATCGATACGATGGTTTTTCCGATTTTGACAGAGACAGACAAGACTCTGCCGGTTTATCTCACGAGTATCGGACATTGGAGCAATCAAGAATCCACTGACCGTCCGAACGGATATCCTTATTTTCAATGGCTGCAGGTTATAAGTGGTTCGGGCGTTCTCCATGTTGGCGATCAGGAAATGACCGTCCGAGCTGGACAAGGATTCTGTCTGTTCCCGAATGAGCAGCATCAGTATTATTCGACAGAGGAGCCTTGGGAGATTATTTGGATGAGCTTCAGAGGCGATTTAATCGAAACGCTTTTCCGGTATGCTGGAATTACACAATCCGGTGTTTATTCAACTGCCGATCAAGATATGATTATTACCCACATGAAAAACATTTACGCGATGACGCAATCCGGCCGATCCTTTCTTGGTTTAGAATGCTCGAAGCTTGTTTACATGTTTTTACTCGATTTGATGAAGGTTATTCTTGTAAGCTCACATTCCGTGGAGCAAAACTACCTGAAGCTGCAGCCTGTTCTCGATTATATTGAAGCCCATTACAATAAGCTCATTACGATCAAGGAATTAGCAGGCTGTATCAATGTAACGCCGCAGTATCTCTGCTTGCTCTTCAAGAAAGCGCTAAAAATGAGGCCTATGGCATACGTCAATCGGGAGCGCGTCAATCGCAGCAAAGAGCTCATGTTCCGCGAGAGCGATATCAAAATGCATGAAATCGCCCAACGCGTCGGCTTCGACTCCCCCAGCTACTACAGCTCCGTATTCAAACGGCTAGAAGGGCTTAGCCCGGAACAGTTCAAGAAAATACACGGTATGCGTTAGCTCGGTGGAGGCGGGTGACGGGGCTGTAAAAGCACATGCGTGCTTACAGTCATCATATCGACGGCGGAGGTCACTAGGCGGGCTTAGTAAGAACATATATGTTCTTACAGACGCTCTGCTATTTTACTTTAAGTGCTGTAAGAACACATGCGTGCTTACAGCCAGCATATCGACGTCGCTAGCATGCCAATATAACTACATAAGAACGTATACGTTCTTACAGACGTTCTGCTATGTTGCTTTAAGTGCTGTAAGAGCACATGCGTGCTTACAGCCAGCATTCTGACGTCGGCAGGTTGCCGGACTGGCTTCGTAAGAACATATATGTTCTTACAGACGCTCTGCTATGTTACTTTATGATCTGGAAGAACACATGCGTGCTTACATCCATCATATCGACTTCGGCAGGTTGCCGGACGGGCTTCGTAAGAACGTATACGTTCTTACAGACGTTCTGCTATGTTACTTTATGAGCTGTAAGAGCACATGCGTGCTTACAGCCATCATATCGACTGCGGCAGCATGCTGGTCGGGCTTCATAAGAACGTATACGTTCTTACAGACGTTCTGCTATGTTACTTTATGAGTTGTAAGAACACATGCGTGCTTACATCCATCATTCTGAAGTCGGCAGGTTGCCGGACGGGCTTCGTAAGAACGTATACGTTCTTACAGACGTTCTGCTATGTTACTTTAAGTGCTGTAAGAACACATGCGTGCTTACAGCCATCATATCGACGTCGGCAGCATGCCAATATAACTACATAAGAACGTATACGTTCTTACAGACGTTCTGCTATGTTGCTTTAAGTGCTGTAAGAACACATGCGTGCTTACAGCCATCATATCGACGTCTGCAGCATGTCAATCTAACTACGTAAGAACGTATACGTTCTTACAGACGTTCTGCTATGTTACTTTAAGTGCTGTAAGAGCACATGCGTGCTTACAGCCATCATATCGACGTCGGCAGCATGCCAATATAACTACATAAGAACGTATACGTTCTTACAGACGTTCTGCTATGTTACTTTAAGTGCTGTAAGAGCACATGCGTGCTTACAGCGTCCATTCATATATTATTAGGAGGCTAATGACGCCATGAACGACAAAAAACTCATTTTTAATGAGATTGATCAATATGCGGAAGAGTTTCGAACGATATCACGAGCAGTGGGCAGTCGCCCTGAGCTTGGACATGAGGAATTTTTCGCATCCGAGCTGCTATGTACTGAGCTCAGAAAATACGGATTTGAGGTGGAGCGCGGCATACTTGGCATCGAAACATCGTTTATCGCCGTTTTTGATACCGGCAATGCTGGACCGACGGTTGGTTTCTTATGTGAATATGATGCACTGCCGGAAATCGGACACGCTTGCGGACATCACCTTATCTGCTCGATGAGCGTCGCTGCTGCGGTCGGTCTTAAAGCTGCTCTTCTTAGCAGCGGCATAGGCGGAAAAATCCGTATTTACGGCACGCCAGCAGAGGAAACACGCGGCGCTAAAGTGCCTATGGCAGAAGCTGGCTTATTCGATGACTGCGATTTTGCGTTAATGGCTCATCCTTATCATACGTTCGAGCGCTCGGGCGAATCACTGGCACTCGATGCCTTGCAGTTTGAATTTAAGGGTCTAGCTGCTCATGCAGCCGCAAGCCCCTATGAAGGAATTAACGCGCTGGATGCTGTGCTTCAGCTGTTTAATAGCGTGAATGCTCTTCGTCAGCAGACACGCAGCGACGCACGTATTCATGGAATTATCGACAACGGCGGTAAAGCACCGAACATCATTCCGGACTACGCGTCAGCCAAATTTTATGTCCGCTCGGCTACCCGCACCTATACGAACGAGCTTACAGCCAAGGTGCTACGCTGTGCGGAAGGCGCAGCATTGCAAACCGGCTGCACACTAACAACAAACAATTTCGAGTTCTCTTACGACGAGCTTCTTACGAATGAAGCATTATCTGAGCAATTCAATGTGAATCTTATTGAAGCAGGCATTCGCCCTGAGCAAATCGAGATCGGCAAAGATCATGGCTCGCTCGATTTAGGCAATGTTTCTGTTCGCTGCCCCGCAATCCATCCTTACGTCAAGGTCGTTCAGGATCGGCTGCTGCTTCATACTAAAGCATTTAGAGATGCTGCTATGACCGAATACGCGCTGGATGGTATGATTTTTGGAGCCAAAATGCTTGCCGCAACCGCGTTCGACGTATTTGCTGATCCTGCTCTGCTCGCCCGGATTCGTTCAGAATTCGAATATCAAATGAAGATCAGCGGTTCAGATTAAAATAAACTGACATCTACTTCGCTCGGAAATGGGGCAGGCCACAATGGATAAAAACATCATCAATAGCCATGAGATCACACAAATTTGTTTATTGGCCGGTAAAATCATCTTACAAAACGGCGGCGAAACCTACCGTGTTGAAGATACGATGGTCCGCATTGCTGCTGCCTTCGGGATCGAGAATTCCCACAGCTTCGTGACGCCGACCGGTATTATTTTTGCCATCGACGGTTCAGCCCAAATGACGAAGCTCATCCGCATTTCCGAGCGTTCGACAAATTTACTTAAAGTATCGTTAGTAAACGATATTTCCAGAAAAATAAGCACGGGTGAGCTCGCCGCTGGCGATGCACACCGAATGCTGCAAGAAATAGACTCCAATGCGTTTATTTACCCCGCTTGGTTGAAGATGTTAGCAGCTGCGCTTGCAAGCGGCTGCTTTCTTATCATGTTCCAAGGCAGCTGGAACGATTTCATTCCCGTCACACTGATCGGCGGTATTAGCTTCGGATTTCTGGTAAAGCTGCACCGATTCGTGCCGATCAAATTTTTCTCTGAGTTTATAACCGCTTTACTGATCGGCACTTTATCTGTGCTGTCCGTACATAATGGCATAGGATTTGACCTTGATAAAATCATCATCGGCTCCGTCATGCCGCTCGTACCAGGCCTGCATATTACAGCAGCGGTCAGGGACCTGATGGCGGGACATCTCGTATCAGGACTTTCAAAGGGAGCGGAAGCTTTTCTTACTGCATTCGCTGTCGGGGCAGGTATAGCTGCAGTACTCTCTTTTTATTAACCCTAACCATTCGGAGGTGTATCTCGTTGATGATTCTCGAACAGTTATTCACAAGCTTTATTGCTTCAGCGGCTTTCGGTCTCATCTTCAACGTACCGAAGCGCACGCTTGCCCATTGCGGAGCGGTCGGCATGATTGGCTGGCTCATTTATATTTCTTGTTTAGAACTTGAACTCGATACAATTCCTGCTACACTCATCGCGTCTTTTGTCGTAACCGTAATTAGTCAGCTATTTTCTAAATTATACAAAACACCCATCATCGTCTTCAGTGTGTCTGGCATCATCCCTTTAGTGCCTGGCGGACTTGCTTATGATGCGATGAGAAACGTCGTTGAAGATCAATATGATATTGCCGTACAGCTTGCTGTTGAGGCGTTCATGATCTCTGGTGCTATTGCGATTGGACTCGTATTCTCGGAAGTTATCAATCAAATCATTCGCAAAACGGAACGTTAATATGCTATGGCTGCACTTGTATCGCATACCTCGCACGCATTACCGCAGCCATTTCCAAAATCTGCTCTCTAGACGGCATGAGCAGATTCGACTCCGCTTCTCTCATACCCGCTTCCGTTTGCTGCGATGCTATTACTCCTTTTATTGCCTCTGCAAAAGCTTGCCCAGCCCCAAGGCCGAGCGGAGTCAATTGCTCCAAACTCGCAGTGCTTTCATCCGTCACCACTGGATAATCACTATCGAACTCCCCTATTGCTGCTCTATCGTAAAAGGATCGTACGAAACTTGCACGTTCCTGCCCAGAACCATCCGCCACAATAAAGGCCTGTACGATAAAAGCATGTGTCTGCCGACGCTGAGCAATCCCGCAAAATTTGAATCCATCAATGCTCAAATCAAATTCTCCGGGACAATACGCTCCTTTTATTTCCCCCTTATCTACCTGACAGCCTGTCTCCTTCAACGCAAGTCGAATTAGTCCGTACATTCGTTCAAAATCATCATGAAAGTGAAAAGAATCAAGCGTCGGTTTCGGCATAATCAGTGATATATTAATGACGCCTAAATCAAGCGGTACAGCCGCACCGCCCGAATTACGCACCGCAGTAGACCAGCCCTCCGATTCCATGAGATGCGCAGCATCAGCTGCTCCTGGCAATCGGCTGTCTCGCAAACCCATGACAAAAGCTCTCGGATGACGCCATATATGACAGATTGCAGGTCCGCCTTGCCCTGTTTTTCTGCATAACAGCTCATCAAGCGCGAAAGAATATAACACATCCGATTCATCCAACGCATTCATTCGATCGAGCAGCAGTATATTGTTTAATTTCAAATCTTTAATTGAATCGAGTTCCATATGTCGTCCAGCCCTCTCTTGCTTGTTGTTCATTTTTACACAAGATATGCTTCCTCCTTATTGCTAATAATATAGGCTTTCACTACAATAAGGATATTGTTATGCAGCACCAAGGGGGTACTTTTAGATTGGAAGCCGTAAATGAGAAAGTCGCCTATGAGAACCCGCTGCTGTCGCTGCGAATTTTTCGATCCATTCGCGCTCTGGGCGGGTATACGAACTGGCATTATCATAAGCAGGTTGAGCTTTTGCTTATTATTGAGGGCGATCTGGACGTATTCGTAGATGAGGAAAGCTTCCATCTTACATCTGGAGACATCGTACTCATCGGAGCATCCGAGCTCCATTCCGATCGCAGCCACAACACACTCGATTATATCGTGCTTCAGTTTGATCTCGAGTCTTTTTTTGATCAAAGTACTATTCCTTATATGCGTTATTTTACAGAGACTCAAACACCGCTTAGCAAAGCGAATTACATTTTCGAAGAAAATAGTGAAGTAAAGCAGCAAACGGTCTCCTGCATTCAGCAGTTATTGCATGAAACTACACATAAGGAAACGGGCTACGAGCTGGCAGTCAGCGTTTTAGTCAAACAAATATTGTTACTTCTGCTCCGCAACGACAGCCGAAAAGTGCTGATTGAACAAGATAATTTTGAACGAATTCGCCTTAAGCCTGTACTTGATTATATTGAGAATCATTTGACTGATCGTATTCAGGTCGAAGAGGTTTGCAAAATAGCCAATATGAGCTATTACTACTTTGTTAAATATTTCAAAAAAACGATCGGTTTATCGTTCACGGAATACGTGAATTATCGTAAGGTGAAATGGGCCGAACGAATATTGCTGACGAAGGATTTAAGCATTTCAGAGGTTGGCGAGTTAATCGGGATGCCAAATATGGCACATTTCTATAAAATGTTTAAAAAATATAACGACTGCTCACCAAAGCAATTCCAGCGAAAAATGCTTGTGTGGAATCGGCAATAATCTAACCATTAGAAAAAGCTCGTCCACCCTACAATTTCGGGGTAACGAGCTTTTTTGGCATTACGAGCTTATAACCTACACCACGGATGGATTCGATTTGGACGGATTGCTGACCGAGCTCGAGCTTCTTCCGAAGTGAACTTACATGAACATCGACCGTACGCTGACCACCAATATAATCAAATCCCCATACAACGTTCATTAGATCATCACGCGTAATGACCATGCCTGGACGCTGCACGAGATAAAGCAGAACCTCGAACTCCTTTGGTCTAAGCGGAATCGTATCTCCGTTCAATATAACCTCATACTTCTCTGGATAAATAGAAAGATCTCCTGCTGTAATGACTTTCTCTGTTGATTCAATCGGCTTGCTATCATCTAGCTGAGTACGACGCAGCACCGCTGATACACGTGCAAGAAGTTCGGCTACGCCAAACGGCTTCGTAATATAATCATCAGCACCGTGCTTCAGTCCTTGTACAACCTCTTCCTCTGCATTCCGAGCTGTTAAAATGATAACCGGTGTTCTGACGCCGTTTTGACGAAGACGGTTCAAAATCTCGAAGCCATTCATGCCTGGAAGCATGATATCAAGGATGACCAAATCGAAATTGCGCTGCAAAGCGGTTTGCAAGCCTTCCCCGCCATGATCAATAACGGTCGTCTCATAGCCCTCTTGGGTCAAGTTGTACGACAAAAGTCTTGCTAATGTCGGTTCATCTTCAATGACAAGCACTTTATGCGACATGTTACCTCCAACCTCGCGAATAGCGGCGCCATAGACGCCGCATCCGCAAATTTAAAACTTTTAAACATAGTTTATCATGGTTTCGTGAAGAATAGGTAAAACTTTTTCTATTGCAGTACTGGCAGCTCGATTGTAAACGTTGAACCGCCCCCTACCTCACTCGTTACCGCTATCGTACCTTTATGCAGTTCAATGAGATGCTTGACAATCGATAATCCAAGCCCCGTACCGCCTGAGCTGCGTGACCTTGCTTTATCTACACGATAAAAACGTTCAAAAATACGCGGCAAATCCTTCTTCGGGATGCCGATGCCGGAATCCGTAATTTGGATAATAATATGATCTTCGCCTAGCCCCTCAACCTTTAACGAAACCCGGCCGCCCTCAGGTGTGTAGTTAATACCATTCGACAGCAGGTTCATAATAATCTGACGCAAGCGATCCTCATCGGCCTCGACATATAAACCCGGCTCAACACTCATGCTGAGTTCAATTTTTTTGCGAGCAGCCTCCGACTCCATAAGCTTGATCGATTTGTGCACGAATGTATCCACTTCTACAGGAGAGAATATGAGTGGTACGCGTCGAGACTCGATTTTCGACAATTCTAATATATCACCGAGCAATCGATTAAGTCGGTCGCTCTCATCAAATATGATTTGCAAAAACGAGCGGGCTGTTTCTTCATCGTTCACTGCGCCGCCAAGCAGCGTCTCCGCGAATCCTTTCACTGCTGTAATCGGTGTCTTCAACTCATGAGAGACGTTGGCGACAAATTCGCTCCGCATTCTCTCCAATCTGCGAATAGCTGAAACGTCCTGCAATACGAGCAGGACACCGGAGAAATCATTTCCTTCCGGATGAATAGGTACCAAATTGAGCTCAAGCAGCCTCTCCTCTGGGAAGTAGAACGTTATTTCCTCGCGCAAATGCTGCCTGCTCTTTAGACCTTCTTGGATCATTTGCAACAGCTCATACTGCTGTTTTGCTTCTGCATAATGGCGTCCGACCAGCTCGCGAGCAGAGAAACCAAGCACTTCCTCCGCACGTCTGTTTAACAGGACAATTTTTCCGTCACGGTCAATCATTACAATTCCGTTAATCATATTATCGAGGACGCTCTCAAGCTGGTTTTCGTTTTGCTGAATTCGTGACATTTGAATTTGCAAGCCGTCAGCCATTGAATTAATCGCATGGCCAAGCTCACCGATCTCATCCTGCTTGGTTACCTTTACCCTTGCTAGGTAATCCATGTTTTTGATCCGCTTAGCAACCTTCGTAATTTGCTCCAGTGGTCTTGTCAGGCCGAGTGCAAGGCGGTAGCTAATAAATGCAGCAATGAGGAAAAGTACCAATAAGCCAGCGAATAGCAACATCGCCAATTGGCGAATACTTTCATCCACTTCCTTCAAACTCATCGAGAGACGAATCACATCAGGCGCTTGATTCGGTACAACCTTTACAGGAATGGCTACGTACATCATATTTTGCTTAACTGTCTCACTGGCCCGAATAGCTCTCCCGACCCCCGAATCCAGTGCTTTCATCACTTCTGTACGGTTAAGATGATTATCCATATCTCTTGGATCCACATCCGAATCGCCAATGACAACACCATCATTACGAATAAACGTTACGCGGGCACCCGTATAACGCTCGAGTTCCTTCGCTTCATTCGTATAATAGTCATATAAGGTAGATATTTCACCTGACTTCCAATTCATTTTCGCCGAAATGATCTGCATCTCGCGCACCATATTGTCTTCAAGCGCGTTTATATGGTTTTCTTTAAACGTCTTTACCATAAATAATCCTGCTGCACTGACCGATAATGCGATCATCGCAATCATGATGAGCGTCAGCCTAGTGCGAAAGCTGTTCATCTGCTTCACTCCCTACTTTTATGTTGCACATAACGTTTATCGTACATGCGTCGCTGTGCTTTCGCTAGTCTTGTTCATGTTAAGTTTTTGTAAAATGTAATGATACACTGTCGCAAGCGGCTGCTGAATTAGAATCGACAACACGACAGGCACAGCCGCCAGCGGACTAAAATAACCGAGCGCCAGCACGATGCCCAGAGAAATGTTGCGCATCCCTGTTGCATACGATACGGTTACCTGCTCCTCGCTATTACGCAGCGGTGCCGTTCCTATGTAGCCAAAAGCGTAGCATGCGCTAACCAGCAGTACAACAATAGGCACGAGCAGCAGCATGTCCTGCTTCAGCTCCCCCAAATGAGGCGCGATAGCCGATGCATTTAAGGAGACGACGCCAACAAAGCAAAGCTTGGACAGCGGCGACGTATAAGGATGAACGACACTTTGAATACGTCCTCGGCTCATCTGATGGAGTGCAACTCCTATAATAGTAGGAAGCACAATAATGACGAGCAAATCAATAATGATAGGCCCTGCCTTCACATCAACAGCCGAGTCAAAGAACAGATGAATGCCTGCTGGCACAACTAGCGGACTAAGCGCTGAATCCAGGACGACCATCGCTAGCATAAGCGGGACACTTCCCCCAGACATCCCAACCCAAAGCACCGTCGATACTCCGATTGGAATAAGAGTAAACAATACGAGACCAACCACATATGGAGAATCGGCTCCGAATGCCAGAGTGCCAAGACCATAAGCGACCAGCGGAGATAATACATGTGCAATTATGAAGGTCAGGCCCATAACGCCTGGGCGCTTCATGACCGCTCTCAATTGACCTACACCGCAGCCAATGGCCATCGTCAGCGTGACATATGCAAATAAGTAGGGCACCCATCCTATAAAGGATTGAAGCTGTGATGCAAATAGAAATCCAAGTATTAACGAACCTGGAATAATAATAAACATCCATTTTTCAAATAACCGATTAAAAGCTAATCCCCATTCACGCATGATCTTTCCCTCATTTACCTCTTCTAGTCGTTTTTGTACATAAGCTATATAATAACATAGACACTCCGCACATGAACGGAATCTCTTGAACTTACACAAAAAAAGGAGCCCGATTTATGAAAAACGGTAAATTCACCAATACAATCATCCGTATGCAATATGTGCCTAGATGGAGCGAATACGCTCCGCGATTTGAAGACAATGCCTCTGCTCACAGCTTTAGATGCGCTGCTTTGTCCATCCTGATTGGAATCATTGAAGAAAAGGTATTTCACCATCCGTTAGACAAACTAAAACTTTTAGGCAGATGCTTATGGGGCGATCTCAAAAACACCGGAACCGGCTCGATTAAGCATGTTACCAAAAAAGAATCACTCGTTATCAATCATATCCGAGACTTCGAGATGGAACTCAGTAAAGAAATTGTCTCCTATCTCTCCAAGTCGTTGCAGCGACAAGCATTCGATTTCATCGTTAATGCGCAGGATGATTCTCATATCGGCCGGTTAGTTGACGCTATCGATACTTTAGACGCTTATTTATATTGTCATAGAGAATCACGTTACGATACGAACCCCTTCTTTCATGCCAAACATCTAGAACTCGAACAAATCCTTATGGGCACGGAGCTCCAATCCATTCGGTGGCTGCTCGATGAATATAATAAGCAAGAGGGCTTATATGAATTTATACAGTACATCATGAACCTCGATACGGTAAAAAGATGGAACGGAAGCTATAATCTCGTTCCCGACAATGACGCCACACATTCCTTCCGCGTAGCTTCATTAGCTTTATTTAACGGATTACTCGAAATCGAGCGCTTCGGCAACCAAAATATCGATTTATATAAGCTGCTTGCTAAGGCTACTCTTCATGATTTGC
This sequence comes from Paenibacillus sp. J22P15, assembly GCF_056269345.1. Lineage (NCBI taxonomy): Bacteria > Bacillati > Bacillota > Bacilli > Caryophanales > Paenibacillaceae > Paenibacillus > Paenibacillus sp. J22P15. The sequence continues at coordinate 149,716 of NZ_JBWDNT010000005.1, read as the reverse complement.
CCGAGGCATTATCGGGTGATGTCGTATCGAATTTCAAGCACAATAACGCTGACATCAAACATGCCTTCGAGCAGTATGAGAAAGAGACAGCTCAATTTATGATTAATAAGCTGCCTCAATTTTTTCATGAGGATATGATAAATTTCATTGTACACAGTAAGTCAGATGATGAAATCGGTGAACTCGTCGATATTTCTGACAAGCTGGACGCTTTAATCAAAGCGAGCCTTGAGATGCGAAACAACCCTCATTATGCGGAAACCTATTATCAACAGCTTGTGAAGGTGCAGCATCGGTATGAGAATCCCTGTGTCATCTTTTTCCTTGCTTATATTTTGCATGATTTAACCTATTCCAATTTAATTGGTCAATAGTTTCATCTGTCGCTAACGCTAGTAACCTTATAAAGGTTGTAACTAGCATAGAACGTACGCGATTACGTCATCATTTTCATTTAGTACATCCTTAGCTCAGTAACTGCCCTCCGCTACGTTGTACTTTATGCAATAGACTTCTCCTCAAAACGTGTAGTGTACAGCTACATTGTAGTTTTTACAGCAGAAAACATCATTTTCATCGCATCTATCGATCTTTATCTTCTTTCTATTGCATATCTGCAATGTAGCTCTACTTACTCCGTATCATGTGAGGTTTCTATTGTAGATTGTGCAACGTACAACCTAGGGTAGCTAGCTTATTCTCACAAGCCGCTGACTCTCAGCGCCGCTAGCTATCAAAAAGGACCGCGAGTATAACTCGCGGCCCAGCATGATAACATTCATATATTAGTTGTCAACAGCAGCACTCCAGCCGTACGGATATGCAGCAGAAATCTCGAGCGGCAGCTTCCCGATTGGCTTTAAGTCACCAAGCAATGCTCTCGCAGCTGCAGCAAGCGCCAGCGGACGGCACTCATATACAGCCATGTAAGTCTTCACTTCTGGGTACAGCAATAGATCTAGCGGATTCCGAACGGAGACAGCAATCGTACGCTCAGGCGCCAACCTTACAACCTCACGCGCGATATCCCGCTCCACCGGATGCTTTGAAGCATCATAGGTTACAACGACGATTTGTTTAAAACTTTCCAAGTCAGCTAACGGGTTCTCATCGTTCATTTGGCGTTCGACAATGTTAGCACCATACTCCCCAAGGAAATGTCCTAAGGATCCGTCTCCTGATAACATTTCGTCCGCAACCGATACTGGAACAATTTCCGGCCATAGCACAAGTGTGCTTTCCGTACGGCTTAACGGCAGCAAGGAACCTTCATCTTTGACCAATGTAACGGAAGCCTCGCTCCATTTGATCGCCACTGCTTTGTTAACTTCCGTACCGATTGCCCATTGGACCTGTGACCACGGCTGCAAAGGCTCATCAAGCTCAAGCTTCTCCTTCAGGGTCATAATACGATCAAGAGCCTCGTTAATGCGAGCTTCGGGAAGCTCACCATTCTCGACAGCTATAGCAACAGCTTCCAGTGCAGCCCATTGCTTCTCAAATGTATGACTGATCAGCACCATGTCCGCTCCGGCTTGCAGTGCTTGAATAGCTCCCTGCTCAGGGCCGTAGTTTTTATCAATCGCGTCCATTTCTAAGCAATCCGTTACAACGATGCCGTTATAGTTCAGCTCATTACGCAGCAAACCTGTAATCACAGGCTCTGACAAAGTCGATGGTACGCCAGAAGGATCGAGTGCAGGCAAGCAAACATGAGCCGTCATAATACAATCTGTACCCGCTTCAATAGCAGCACGGAATGGCTTTAACTCAATCGCCTCTAAGCGATCACGGCCATGAAGCAAAATCGGCAGTGCATGATGGGAATCAACCGCCGTATCACCGTGTCCCGGGAAGTGCTTGACTGTCGCTGCTACTCGTGCAGACTGATAACCAGCAACGGCTGCTGCGCCAAGCTCAGCAACCACATCCGATCGATCGCTGTATGAACGAACATTAATAACCGGATTATCCGGATTGTTATTCACGTCAATACAAGGAGCATAGTTCATCGTAATACCCAATTGACGCAGTTCCTCACCGCAAACGCGTGCAGTTTCCCTAGCACTCTCTACTTGCCCTGTTGCACCAAGAGCCATATTGCCAGGCATAAGCGTGACGCCATCAACCAATCTCGCAACCATACCGCCCTCTTGGTCAATAGCTACGAATAAAGGAGGATTGCCCGCTTTCTTTGCTATGATTTGAAGTTCGCCGCTTAGCTTATGCACCTGCTTAGCATCCTTTACATTGCGAGAAAAATAGATCGTGCCGCCAATGCCGTTCGCTTCAATTAATTGTTGTATTTGCTCTGTTGGCTCATAGCCATGAAAACCAAATACAAATAATTGTCCAATTTTCTTCTTTAGGCTCCAATTCTGCCACTCACGCTTTGTCGTCATTCTCTTCTACATCCTTTCATTAATCAAGCTTATTGCAATTAATCAATCATTTGCTCACCGTTTTGACCGTCCTCTTGCCGCCTGCTGCGGTAATCGGTAGGATTCTCACCCGTATATTTCATGAAAACTTTTGTAAAATAACGCCGCTCCGCATACCCGACTTCCTTCGCGATTTGTGCAACGCTTTTATGTGATTCCCCCAACATCGCCTTCGCTTTCTCCATCCGCTGCCGCGTTACATATTCAATGAATGTTTCTCCGAAAGTTTGCTTGAACAATAAACTAAAGTAAGAGGTGCTTAATCCGACATGGGTTGCCGTCTCCTCTACACTCAGATCACGATATAAATTGCGATCCAAAAAAGCTTTCGCTTCGGTCATCGAACGCTCCGACTGTTTTTTCTTATCCATTGATTTCTCTGAGACCGTATTCGTTACCTGACGAATAACAGATAACAAATCCTTAATGCCAAAACGCCGATCTAATCTGCGCCAAAGCATATCCTCTTGCTCGCGCGAGAAAACACCCATTTCTTTCATCTCCCGCATAAGATGCAGGACAAAGAAATGAAGCAATGGCTTTACACGATTCAAAGATGGCTCGTTCATTCGCTGTAAGAGAAGCGTAATGCTTTGAAGCTCGCTATCTACGCTTATCGTATCTCCACGCTTAACCGCTCCAATTATTTTTTCCGCTGTATCCCAAAACGCTTGATCCGCTTGTGATGGATTTTGCAGAGCTGATGGATAAATAGCGATAACATCATGGACCGGCGTAAGCTGCATCCCTTGCTGAACTTGCTTATAAGCTTGGGATAAATCGGCTACCGCAGCAAACTCGTGATAAATACCAGCAAATAAGCTCAGCTTTACATGGCTTTTGATCGCGGATAACAGCATATCTGCCCAATTCTTAATAAATGCTATGTCAAAAACAGCCGTTTTTTCCGTTTCGATGAGTACACACCATTCGCCGTCACGAATTTGAATAACCGCATGGTGGAGCCCGTTCTGCTGCAGCTTCTCACGCAGCACATTGCATACAGCAAAGTTCCATAGCTTTCTTTCTTTGTCAGACCAATCTCGCCAATCCTTCGTTTTCTCCGAGCTTACATCGAGATCGAGCACAATTAAGACGAACTGCTGCCGCTTGAGCTGCTGTTCGTCTCCGGTCAACAGCCAATTGTCTGCTGTAACATCGGTATAGTCCATAATAATATCGTACAAAATCTTCTCACTGGCTAGATCGATCATACGGCCCAGCTTCTGCTTCTCTTCCTGCAACAGCTTCTGCTTACTGCGCTGACTGGACATGATCCTTGCAATTACGCCAGTCAATTCATCATAAGGAATCGGCTTCAGTATATAATCGTTGACACCAAATTGAATCGCTGTTCGCGTATAAGCAAAATCTTGGTAACCCGACAGCATAATAATATCGCAGGTCATCTCTTTATCACGAATATGGCGCACGAGCTCCAGACCATCCATAACTGGCATACGGATATCACAAAGCAATAAATCAAATGTTTGCTGCTCCATGAGCTCCAATGCTTCTACACCATTTTTAGCTGTTCCTCCAACAGTAAGTCCAAGCATTTCCCAGGGAATAACCTTTTCTAAATTTCTCGTAATATGTGCCTCATCGTCAACTAGGAGCACTCTCCCCGTCATAGCTGATCACCTCTGCTTTTCGGAATTACACAGCGAATCACGGTCCCGCTGCCCTCTTGACTACATATCCACATACCGAATGCTGCTCCATAATGTATTCGTAAACGATCTGCAACATTTCGGAGTCCAAGTCCTCTTCTTTCCCCTATTTCTGCAATATTAAAGTCCTTGTTGTACGGGTCTGATTCTGCAGTCAACTTACTTAGCACCTTTGCATTCATGCCAAGTCCATTGTCACTAACTATGATGACGATTTGATGAAGCTCAGCAATAACAACGATCGATATCTTACCTTGTCCATCCGCATAACCGTCAAAGCCGTGTTGAATGCTGTTCTCTACAAGCGGTTGAAGTGAAAGCTTTAAAATTGTAAAATCAAGCGCTTCCTCAGGAACATTTATTTCATAGGAGAAAAGCTCCTCGAAGCGATATTTTTGAATTTCCAAATAGCTTCGAACATGCTCGATTTCTTGGCTTATCCTGATTTCTTCCGATTGATGCATGCTGGTACGGAGCAGATTGCTTAACCTGCGTACCATAAGCATAATCTTTGCCCCTTCATTTTGTGCGGCGAGCGCATTAATCGATTCGAGAGTATTAAACAGAAAATGCGGCTTAATCTGCGCCTGCATCAGCATCATTTCCGCATGTTGCTTGCGCGCCTGCTCTCTGCGTACTTCATTAAGCAAATTGCCTATTCTTTCAACCATACTGTTAAAGCTATTGGCTAGAAGCACCGTTTCGTCCTTGCCTTGAGCAGTTACACGTATATCGAGTAAGCCTTGCTCGAACAATCGCATTTTACGAACAACCTTAATGATCGTTTTGGCTACTCTATTCACAAAAAAGACGTTGAACAGCACCGCCGAAAGCAAACCAAGTATTGTAATCATGCCAATCCATTGCACGAACCGAACATTTTCGTTAGTAAGTGAGTCCCAAGGCTTTATTGACACCAGAATCCATCCATTACGATCCAATTGGTAGGAAGACACTAGGCTGTCTACATCTTCGAACTTTACTCTAGCGCTGCTATAGTTATTCGTGAGCTGAGGCAATGAATTGGTTTGCTCATTTATGTTACGACCATCCATCTTTTTTTTGCTGTCGAGCATAATAAGACCTGAATTGTTGACGATCAGATATCTCGTTTCACCTACGTTGGATTGAGGGTTTTGAAATGTTTTGAGCATACTCGATATTTCTTCTGTTTTATACTGCGTAATCATAACGCCTAGATCATTAAATGTCTCAATATCTTTGACAACGCGTATTTGTGTAAATAGAGGCGGTACAACACCTGTCAACTCACGCTGTTCATAAGGCCCAATCCAAAGTGGACGACCCCCAAGCTTTATAACCTCTTTGTAAACGGAATGCTGCTTGAGCATATCGAAGGAAATAGGCTTGAACGTAGTCGGATCATTTCGGTACGAGCGAAACATCGTTCCATCCTTCGCATATAACACGACAAAGCTAACAGCTGGATGTTGAAACAAAATCCGTTTCATTTCTTTCTCCGCTTGGTTAACCTGAATGAGCGTACCAGGATCTATTGAATTATAATTGCTGTATCTCAGTGTGTCCTGTACCTCAGTGCTCGTTAGATTACCGTCAGAGAGCTGATCAAGCTCTCGGAAGAAATAATGAATATTGCCTCCTACTGCCCTGAGTGAAATTTCTGTTTGCTCACTATACTTTTTCTCAAGCAGCGTCTCTGAATTAATAAATGAGAATATGCCGAGGCCAATCATCGGAATGACGATCAGAAATATGAAAGCAAGCATCAATTTCGGTCTCAAGTTCATCTAGGAGGCTCCCTTCTTTATTAACCCTTCACGCTTCCTGCTGTCATACCTTCAATAATTTGACGCTGCAAGAACACATACACGACGAGCACCGGAATAATGCTTATAATTACCGCAGCAGAAAGCGATGCAAAGTTTGTGCGGTAGCCGTCATTAAAGGTTGCCATACCATTAGGAAGCGTTTTGAGTGATTCAGTTGTTATAAATAGCTGGGATAAAATATACTCGTTCCAGTTGCCAATGAAATTTAATATAAAAACAGTAACAAGTGCTGGCATTGATATCGGAATGATGACTCTGAAGAACAGACCGCTTGCGCCCAGCCCGTCCATAATACCAGCTTCCTCCAGCTCATTCGGGATCGATAGCATAAAAGCGTAAAGGATAAATACGGTAATAGGCAATGCATATGTGGAGTATACCAAAATTAAAGACCAATGAGTATCATATAATGGCTGACCAAACAACTCGATCTTCTGAATCAAACGGTACAACGGGATAAACAATGCACCTGCTGGGACGATTAAACCGATTAAAATGAAATTATAAACGGCTCTATTCATCTTGGTGTATTTCATCCGTGCGATCGCAAATGAGGTCATCGCTGCAAAAAGGAGCGTTAACACACAAGCCGTAACTGTTACAAATGTACTATTTAATGCATACTTTCCTATATTGGCCGTTTCCCAAGCAGCAATATAGTTATCGAAGTTGAAGCTAGTTGGCAATGACCATGTATTAACTGTAATTTCTCGGTTCGTTTTGAAAGATGACATAAATAGCCATAACAGAGGGAAGAGCACTACTGCAACATACCCAATTAAAAATGTATGCATCCACCATTGTGAGCTTCGGGAACGTTCCATTAGTATTGCACCTCCTCGCTTTTTGTCACGCGCTGTAATATACCAGTAAGAATCAAAATAATGATAAACATCGCTACGCCGATCGCGCTGCCATATCCAAGCTCAAGTGAGCGGAATCCAACTTTCAGCATATAAGTCGCCATTACTTCTGTAGATTGGAAAGGACCGCCGTTCGTCATAATTTGTACGATATCAAGCACCTTCATCGTTCCCGAAACACTTAGAAGCAGCATTACAAATAGGATCGGTCTTACGAGCGGCAATGTAATCATCCATGTTTCTTGCCAGCCGTTAACGCCATCCAGCTTAGAAGCCTCGACAATTTCTTTCGGAATGTTTAGAATCGCAGCCAAACACAATACAATGAAGAAGCCGATATTTTGCCATGCATTTGCAATTAGAATCGAAAGCATTGCAAGCTTAGGATCTGACAACCATTCACGCGCCCAGCTCTCTGGAGCGACAAGGCGAATAAACTGGTTGATCAAACCTGAATCATAGTTGTACAAAACGCCGAATAAAATCGCAACTGTTGCTGTCGATATAACAACCGGCACAAATACAGCCGATTTGTAAAAGTCACGCATACGTCTAACTTTACTGATTATGATTGAAATCAAGAAGACGAGCGGTATGTTCACGATTAGGGAAAATATCATAAAATAAAAGTTGTTTATAAGTGCTTTAACAAAAATTTCATCCTGAAACAACCTCGTAAAGTTATCAAATCCGATAAACACTTTCTCCGTAATGCCATCCCAACGAAAGAAACCGTAAAAAAAAGATACGATAACGGGATAAACAAAAAACAAAGCATATAAAGCAAGCGTCGGAATAATGAACGCCACATAAGTAATAGGGTTTTTGAGCGCTCTGTTCATAATGTCCTCCTTTGGTCCTGGCGTGGCAAGAGGGTGCCCTCCAGGAAGGAAGCACACCCTCTTGCTAACAGGAACGAATGTAATGTCTTTGGATTATTTAGCTGCGTTTGCTTTTTCTTGCGAAGCTTGAATTTTTGCAGCTACTTTTTCTGGTGTGCTTACTTTACCGATAAGCTCTTGGATACCAACGTTAATGTCAGCACCTACTGCTGGTTGAACGATTGCATCATATGCTTTCCATGAGCTGGAAGCATTAGCCATAACCGTCAAGATCTCAGTTGTAAGCGGATCAACACCAGACAGATCGCTTAATTTCATAGAAGGAAGCAATTTGTCTTCAACCAAAGTACGTTTTTGAACTTCTTCATTGTAGAAGTTAGTAATAAATTTCTTAACTGCTGCAATTTGATCTTCAGTTAGCGTAGCGGAGAAACCAAAGCCGTTTGAGTATGATGCGTTGATTGAAGTTTGGTCGCCAGCGCCGCCTTCGATTGACGGGAAGCCAAAGTAACCGATTTGGCCTTTAAGATCGCCTGCTTCGTCACCTGAGAAGCGGTTAGCATCCCAAGTTCCTGTGAATACCATTGCTGCTTTACCGGAAAGCAATTGCGCGCCTTGATCAGCATAAGCAAGACCTAGAGCACCTTTAGTGAAGAGATCATTGTTAACAAGCTCAGCGTATGAAGATAGTCCTTTAACAAAGTTGGCATCTGTCCATTTCGCTGTACCAGCTACAACATCGCTGAACGCTTGAATACCAACGTTGCGTTCCATAACTGTGTTCCAAAGCATACCGTTAACCCAGCCGTCTTTTGCAGCCAAACCAAATGGTGTGTAGCCAGCTGTTTTGATTTTTTCAGAGATATCAATCAATTGAGCCCATGTAGTCGGAATTTCCAAACCTAGCTCAGTAAAAATTTTCTTGTTGTAGAAGATGGCTTCACTATAGCCGCCGAAAGGAAGGCCGTATACTTTGCCATCTACAGTAAACTCGTCTAAGCTTGCAAATTTACCTGTAAGACCAAGCTCTTCAATAATTGGAGTCAGGTCAAGCATGCGGTTAGCTTTTACATAAAGGTTAAGGTCTGCTCCGCCGAACACTTCGAAGATATCAGGAGGGTTTCCAGCAGCCATTTCAGCCTTCAGCTTTTGATCGCGGTTAACGATCTCATCAATACCTTCAAGCTTGAAAGTAAGACCTTTATTTTCATCTTGTGTTTTCTTAACTACATCTTCAAGAATTTGCAAACGTTTTTTGCTTGTTTCTTTAATTTGTGTGTGGCGAAGGGACAATGTTACGTCTTTCGCTTCTACTGGTGCTTCAGTTGCTTCTACAGGTGTGTTAGTTGCATCGTTTGTTGCTGTTCCTGCATTTTTATTCGTTTCTGCATTGTTCCCGCCACATGCCGTTACGACAATCATAGCTGAAAGCAAAGTGGTGGCAACTAGTGTAGATCTCTTTTTCATTTGGGAAGACCTCCTCGTTTATGGTGTTGCTTGTTTGCCTCGCACCCTTATTATAGTTCTCATGGCTCAGAAGAAAGGAGGTCCAAAATACGATGAGTTAGGGATACAATTCTCTCATTTTTAAAAAGAGGGATAAAATCTTATAGCCCGTCGGGTTATTATTCCCGACGGGCTATAGGATTTTATCTACCGAGTTAGTATCGCATATCACTCGTTATTTCTTTGACAACCTCATAAAATCGCTTCCACTCTGGTATTGCACTGTCATTCTGGCGATTATCGGGCAATTGCCCCTCTTCAGCATGTGAAGTTTTATCATCGATAATCTTTTTTTCAACCTCAAGCTGTAATTTTTGCTGCTTCGCATGCAAACTTCCATCAGACAATTATATCCCTCATCCCTTTAACCAGCCTTTTCGTAATGCAAAAAGCTCCCTAAGATCTTCGGTAGACATTTCGGTAATCCATTGCTCCGACTGTCCAACGACTTGATCGTTAAGCGACTGTTTCCGCTCAATCATCTCATCGATCTTCTCTTCGAGCGTTCCGAGTGTTATAAACTTGTGTACTTGAACCTTCTTCGTCTGTCCAATCCGGAATGCACGGTCAGTCGCTTGATTCTCTACAGCAGGATTCCACCAGCGGTCAAAGTGGAACACGTGATTCGCAGCTGTCAAATTAAGTCCAGTTCCTCCCGCTTTTAGCGAGAGTACGAAAGCAGAGCATGGCTCCTCCGTATTTTGAAACTGTTCGATCATTTGATCCCGCTTCGCCTTCGGCACTCCGCCATGCAAATAAGGCACTTGTAAACCGATCTTCTCCTCAAGCAGCTGCTTGAGCTGATGCCCCATATCGATATATTGGGTGAAGATGAGACACCGTTCCCCTTCGGCTGCAATTTCCTCGCACATCTCAAGCAGCCGCGCTACTTTATTTGAACGTTCAATTTCCCATACAGCTGATTTATCCTCATTATGAAGCAGTGAAGGATGATCACATAATTGTTTCAGCTTAGTTAGAGCTGCGAGAATTAGTCCTCTCCGCTGCATAGGTCCCAGCTTATCTAGATTCTCTAGCAGTTCTGAAACTAAGTTTTCATACATCACGCCTTGTTCGGCTGTTAACGTCATATAAAGCTTAGTCTCGTTCTTATCCGGCAGAGACAGCTGAATCGAAGGGTCCTTCTTAATTCTGCGGAGCATAAATGGTTTCACCCAGCGCTGAAGCCCCGAAATAAGCTTCTCATCGCGTGTTTTCTCAATCGGTGTGACGACCTCCTTGCGGAACTCATTCATACTGCCGAGATAACCTGGATTAATAAAATCATAGATTGACCATAACTCGGTCAGACGATTCTCCATCGGAGTTCCGGTTAATGCCAAGCGATGTCCGGAAGGGAAACGTCTTATGGCGGCTGATTGTTTCGTATACACATTTTTTATATTTTGTGCCTCGTCGAGGCAAAGCGCATCCCAGTCAACTAGACACAAATCCTCTTCATCCAGCTGAGCTAGTGAATAGGACGTAATAACCAAATCCGCCCCAGCTACGGAATCTCGGAATTGTTCACCCTTTTCCCGCTTATTTCCGTAATGAAGCATGACATTAAGCGAAGGTGCAAAACGCTCGAGCTCCTTCTCCCAGTTGCCAATAACCGACGTTGGACAGATCAGCAGCGAAGGTCCTCCCGTCTGCAGCTTCTTTTCCTTAATATATACAAGATAAGCCATGAACTGAATGGTTTTTCCAAGACCCATATCATCTGCAAGGACACCGCCAAGCCCGAACTGTCTAAGAAACAGCAGCCACGACACACCCTCGTGCTGGTAAGGTCGAAGCTCGCCAAGAAACGCATCAGGAATTTCAGCGGGTGGAATTTGTGTAATTTGCTGCAGCTGTGCCAGCCATGACGTTAAGTGATCATTCAGTTCTACTTCCGCTTCCATTGCAGAGTCAAGCTCACCGCTGTCATCCAGCGGAATGCCCCCTCTTAAATGCATTTCCAGCACATCACGGAATGAGAGTCCCTTCCGTTTCCCCATCCGCTTCAGCCATTGTTTAATTTGAGTTACATCCTGCGGGTCCAAATGAACCCATTCACCGCCAATGTGGAACAGGCGACGATTCTGCTCTGCAAGATGAAGAAACTCCGCCTCGGTTAGATTGACATCGCCAAGAGCAAGCTTCCAATCAAATTGCACGATTTGATCCAGTCCGAACATCGGCTGAGCAGCGGAGCCGACAGATGATTTCATCTTGGCTTTCAAACGAAGCTTGCGTGATCGCACGGCTTCCCACCAACTAGGCAAAAGTACAGGACAACCGGCCTCCAGAAGACGAACGCTTGCATGCTCTAGAAATTTCCAAGCTTCATTATCGGTTAACCTGTACCTAAGCTTGCTCTCATCATTCGCTTCCGTCAGCTCTGGAAGTGCATTCGCCCATTTCTGCTGCTCTTTAGCAAGCTTCCCTTCAAGGAGCGGCAGCCATTCATCCGGAATCATTTGCTCGTCATCCGAATCTGCTTCCCAAAACTCCTGAGAATCGTTCATACGGATAGGAAACCACGGACCTCCGTCACGATTTTGAAGCGCGGGGCGTAATATCCAGATGGACGACTCCTGCGGTTCAACAAGCTGAAGCGCAATTCGGAATGGAAGAACATCCTTCCTTAGCCCCACTGCGATTAGCCAATCTTCCTCATCGGCAGCTTTTCTTCTCAGTACCGCTTCACCAGAAGCATTGCCTATGTCCTTCCAAGCCTGTTCAGCCTGTTCGTTTTGTTCAATCATTTGCTCGATTGCTCCGCTAATCCAGTGCTCTATTCCTTTATCACCATTCTGAGTTGCAGCATCCAAGTTTTCGTTCCAGTAACGCTGCAAATCAATCTCCTGCTCTGGAATGGCCATTTTCCAGCTGCGCTTCTCTTCCGTCCAAAGCTGCCAATTGGGCATAAACCAACCATTAAGAAGAGCACTCCTTATCTGCTCGGCCAATTTCATTAGAATAGACAATCGTTCCGTCCACTCGACTTGAAGCAGACGCACATGCTGAGGCGACGATAAATAATCAACAGCAAGTAGCGGTGGGATCTTTAACATTTTCCGATCACCCACATTAACTTCCTCAACATCTGCTCCATACCACGATGCCTTATGCCATGCGAATAATAAGGCTCGCAGTTTGCCATCCGCTGCATCCTTCCGATCGACTGCGCTTAACCAAATGGACGCACCTTCTTCTTCCTCGTTCCAAAACCCGTCTATCGTTAGCGTCCGCGCGCCAATGTAAGTTCTCATGTAACAATTTTCCCTTTCCACAGCTCTTCCTGAAACGCTCTCAAGCGCTGATGTTTTCGTACAAGTCCGCTAATATATTGATCCCATCTGACTGCATCTTTATCAGCTTTATATAACCGCTCGAGCTTCTTCAGCTGCTTGACTGCAATTCGGTAGCCTTGACGATTCCGGGACTGTATAGACGCCTCGACCGATTGGTGATATAGGGGCATTAATGCCCTCGGTGCGTGCTTTGCCATTTCTCTAAGCGCGTTGGCACCAACATCCTCTGGATGGGAGCCTACGAGCATCTGTAAATCAGCCCATTCCTCATAACGTTTCTGATCTAACCAATGGTCAGATAATTCTGAATAGGAATGAGGCAGCAATTGCTTCATATACTCGGTCCATATTGGCAGCTCAGGACGGTCAAGGTCGGCTCTCCGGCATAAAGTAACAAATGGTCCGACCGAACGGCCGTTTTTTGTTTTATTAATTCGCTCGAATAAGAAGCTCATCCACTGATCTACGAGCTGCCACTTGCCTTCTTCCATTCGTTGTGCCGCACACGGATACATGACCTTCTGAGAGCGGTCGAAGCTTGTTAATGCAAAATGTTTAATTGCAAGCTCATCCTGCTTGTCGAAAAAGTACATCATTCCGATCGCGGTATGCAAAAATGTCTCATTAACTTCTTCTAATTGCTCTTTCTGAGAAAGCTCAACCATCGATGCCAGCTCTCGCTCGAACCAACTGCGGTTCTCTGAAAGCTTCTCGCATAAAACCATGTACATATTCTCCCAGTCAAAAAGCTGCTTCTCCGTGCTGGAGGACCATACTTTCACGCGAGCGATTAAAGCATCCGCCCATGCTTCTTCCTGCATTCCCATCTCTTCTGGAGATAGCTCAGATACTAGTGTATATAAATGCTCAACCCAAGGCTCAGCCATACGGATGAACGACATTTCATGATAATATCGACTAAACGAATCGACCGTATTGATGGCACGTTCCGCTTGCTCAAGCACAAAGATAATAGCTGTTGACCAATGCAAGCGCTGCATCGGCTTCTCCCAATCTTTAGCCAGCCCCTTTAATGATGACAACAAAGGTTGAAGAGCATGAAGGGAATGACGGCATTTCCGAAATACTTCGCCATGCGTCTCTTCCATCCACGCCAGCCATTCTTCAGCTGTCGCTAGCTCACCCGGATCACGAGGCGGTAAATCAGGCACTTGCGGAGGTGCAGTCTGAGCAACTGGTGTATTCTTAAGCAATGCACTTGCAGAAGACAGTCCCAGCAATCGAAAATAAGATCGCTCAGCTAGCGTATGTCCCCCCTCCTGTTGACTGCAATATTGAAAATAAACGGCAGCCATATGCTTGCAAAATCCTGTATATGGACAAGTACATGAGCTATAACGCAACTGACCAGCATCAAGAATGACCGCATAAAGATCCGATCCTTGCACGACGCCATATAAATGATCATGGCTTCCTTCATTGGCGCTGTTCACTTTACCTTCCATGTAGTAATGCCAGCCACGCTTCATAATCGTTGTCTCAACATGGACGTTCAGCTGTTGTTCAATCAGCGCGTGCAGCTTTTCATTGAGGCTTATCATAGACATTCACCTGCTTCCTTTCCGTTCACTTGCATTCTTACTATTATACCAATCCCATAAGGCTGTTGCCATCATTTGACGGTAAAAGCTCGATTACGATTACAAATGAATGAATGAACAACATAAAAAAGCCTTACCGTCGATCAACATTCAACGGTAAGGCTTTAATTTAGATTATAATGGCATTTTCACTGTAAACGTCATTTTCCCAGCTGTCTCCGCACTCATATATACGTCACCTTTATATTGCTTTGCAATGGTTTTTACAATAGAAAGTCCTAGCCCTTGATGATCCTCCTGTTTGGTCGAATATCCCGCTTCAAAAATAGGCATCGTTACCGCAATTGCAGCATCCTCGCAGGTGTTCGTTACTGTAAATTCAAGTAAATCCGCTGTCTGAACGCCTACGAGCGTGACATGACGCCGATCTTCCGAATATTTAAGCACTTCATCAAACGCATTATCGATTAAATTTCCGAGTATGCGATTGACATCCAGCGTTTTAACACCCATTTCCTGCATATTCAAACCGTTAAAGGAGCAGCTAAACTGAATTCTATTACCCTCTGCCTGTGAAATTTTCGAACGTACTAAAGCAGCAATAGCTGGATTACCAATATTAATAATATCGTTCATCAAACGAATATCACCAGTCAGCTCCTTTGTATACGCTACGAGCTCCTGCGATTTGTTCAGCTCTGCAAGAGAGTGAATCGTCTGGACATGGTTTAAGAAATCATGCCTCTGACCTCTGATCGAATGAAACATTTGATTGATTTCATCCACATATGTTTCCTGCGTTACCCGTACGGCCTTATCACGAGAAAACCTGTAATATCGCATTGCAAACACCGCTATTAATAAACTAAAAAAGGTAACGCTCAAAATAATAATGCCTAAATTCAAAAACTGTGAATCCAACTTCTCTTGAATAACATGATAATCAGAGGTCATCATCAGCACATAACTATTCATAGGCTGTCCGTCACGATCAGTAATATTAATGCCATTCTCATTTACAAATACCGGAATGTACATTTTATAAATTTCTTGTCCGCCTATATTTTCTCTTAAGGTAGTCATTTTCTTGGAGAAATAAGCTTCACGAACCAATTGGGTATCCTTTTCGGATTTGATATTATAAGTGCCGTAAAAGATTGGCTCCTGCACCTTATGTCCTTGTATCTCTCCATGCTTATTAATTGTATCCTTCCCGTCAGGGAAAGTCTCCGGATTGATGAATCCGATCTCTAACAATGAGTCGCTGCTTTGAATCGAATTCTCGATCATACGATGAACGCCTGTCGCGTCTTCATATTTTTGTTGTCGTTCATAATCCACATAAGGATCAATGATATAATTTGTTGCTCCGTCGTAGTAGTAGCCCCATTTGTTCAGCTTATCTACATTCGTCGTAGATACCTCGAATGGTCCGCTCCAGAAATTCGGCAGCGATTGACCAAGCCAGTTCACAGAAGCATTTTTATTCTCAAATAACTGATTGAACACCTCATACCACGGTTTCCATTCCTTCGTACTCGTATTAATCTGCTTTTCATTAGATGACTTGTACAAAATAATGTCATCAGGTTGTTTTTTGAGGAGTGTAATATGACTTAAGTCCAGCTTATCGCGAAGCTCCATCAGCTGTTCAGTCGTTACCTTCTCGACATCTGGATCAAGGGCATACTGAATAGCAATTGAAGCAGCCCGCAGTTCGCGTCCGATCTGATTTTGAAACTGCTCCGATCCTATGCGAGATTGCTCCAAAGAAATCTCCAACCGTTTAGCGTGCGTTAATAGCTCTTCATTAAAGGAATCTTCTAATGTTTTTTTGGTAAGAAAATAATATGCCGTATTATTTAGTAACACCAAAACGACGATTACACTAATCGCCACAAGCCAAATATTGCGTTGCATCTCATGCATCTTGCCCTTCTATAATATTATAGCTTTCATTATGTAACATCGTTTACGAAACAACAATATAACAAATAATAACTAATCATCACAAATACACGAACATTAGAAGCTGGAACCTGTAAAATGTTCAACATCAAACGGACCATTTCTTAAAAAATAAGCGAACGGCCCATTTACGTTCCTGACGTTTCTTGTAACGCGGAAGCATGCGAAATATACGAAGACCTTCCTCGATCGCTCTACTCGCTTCCGCTGAATTTCCCAGCTTCTTATAAATTGAAGTTAATTGATCATATGCTTCACAAGATGAAGAGTTTATTTCTTGAAAGGATCTTACATACCTCAGTGCTTCTTCTGTACGTCCATTCGAATAATGGGCAGCAAGACGCAAATATGGCGCACCATATTTAACACGCGGGTTAAGCTCTAGACCACGAAGCGTGCTTGCGACTCCTTTTTCCTCATTCCCGCTATTTAAATAGCTGGTTCCCAGATCGTCCCAGTACTCAGCTGATTCCTCTAACATATGCTGCAATGGCTCAAGCCAAAACAATGCTTCATTATACTTCTTTCTCTCAATCAGGAGCCTGGCGAGTTCATGCTTGGAGGACACATCATTTGGTGAACGATCGATTTGCTGTTTCAGCTTTTTTATTCGAGATAATCTTTTTAACGGTTTAAATAAGCTTGGCGTCAACCCAACGAAGCGACGATCAAGCGCATATAGCAGGATAAGCATCACAAGAATCGCTATAAACGGATTGCCAAACAACCATATTAGAAATATAAAAAGACTGAATTTTAACATTTTATCCCCCTGCACCGTTTGTCAAAGATTGAATATTTCGCAAGTTAATTGATCAATTAATGTACAAATATGGTTCTATTATACCATAATCTTCACGTTTTTGATCCAAAATAGCAAATCGTCCCTATTTCTATTATATGAATAATACAATGTTGTATGACTTAAACTACTCGCTAGAACCATCGATTACATAAAAATGGAGGATATCATCCGCATGACAACCAATGAAACGCCAGATTCGACACTTACAGACAGGCAAGGTCATCCAATTTCGGACAATCAAAACATTCGAACCATTGGCAATCGCGGGCCTTCCACTTTAGAGAACTATCATTTCATCGAGAAAATATCTCATTTTGACCGCGAGCGTATACCTGAACGTGTCGTACATGGCCGAGGGGCTGGTGCACATGGCTATTTCGAGGCTTATGGCAAGCTCGGAGACGAGCCTATTGCCAAGTATACGAGGGCGAAGCTATTTCAGGAGGCTGGGAAGCAAACACCCGTTTTTGTGCGTTTCTCTAGTGTAATTCACGGAGGCCATTCACCTGAGACACTTCGTGATCCTCGCGGCTTTGCTACAAAGTTTTATACAGAGGATGGCAACTGGGATCTCGTAGGCAACAATCTAAAAATATTTTTTATTCGCGATGCTATGAAATTTCCTGATATGGTGCACGCCTTCAAGCCTGATCCTGTTACCAATGTACAGAGCATGGAGCGCTTTTTTGATTTTGTTTCACAATCTCCTGAAGCTACCCATATGATTACGTTTTTATTCTCACCATGGGGAATACCGGCAAATTATAGGCAAATGCAAGGCTCAGGTGTCAATACATATAAATGGGTTAATGCTGCGGGCGAAGGTGTACTTGTCAAATATCATTGGGAACCGCTCCAAGGCATTCACAATCTGACACAAACTGAAGCAGAGCAAATCCAAGGAAAAAACTTCAATCACGGTACGCAAGATTTGTATGAGGCAATTGAGCGCGGTGACTATCCAGCCTGGGAACTTCAAGTGCAGTGGATGAGCGATGACGAGCATGAAGAGCTCGATTTCGACCCGCTTGACGATACAAAGCTATGGGACCCAGAACTGTTCCCCATGCTGCCTGTTGGCAAGATGATTTTGAATAAAAACCCAGAAAACTTCTTTGCTGAAGTAGAGCAAGCGGCGTTTGGAACGGGTGTATTAGTGGATGGTCTTGATTTCTCAGATGATAAAATGCTGCAAGGACGAACATTCTCCTACTCCGATACACAACGATACCGCGTAGGATCAAACTATCTTCAACTGCCAATAAACGCGCCGAAGAAAAAAGTTGCTACTAATCAGCGTGATGGTCAAATGGCTTTCTATATCGATATTGCCCCTGGCCAAAACCCGCATGTGAATTATGAGCCTTCAACAATGGGCGGTTTAAAGGAAGCCGCTCGATCTGGAGAACCGCATGAACCCTCATATTCGGCCAAACTGGTGAAGCAGCCGATTGATCGCCAGAACAATTTCAAGCAAGCTGGTGAAACTTATCGTAAATTCGAACAGTGGGAACGTGACGAGCTCGTTGAAAATCTTGTCGATGCACTTAGTACATGCAGCACTGTAATTCGTGATCAGATGATTCGTCATTTCACAGAAGCAGATGCAAATTATGGAAAACGTGTGGAAGAAGGACTGAAGAAAGCAGATTCACTTGGTAACAGTACAAAACATGTCGGCACTACGCCGGCAAACGAAGGAATGGAGCTATCCTCAGAGCTAGGACAATCCACCGACGGTTATTGAAAATAATGAAAGTTTAATTTTTCAAGTTAATCCCCACTTGACGAAAGCGCTTTACATCAATATGATGTTAATATTCAAATCAATGACGTTAAACATCATTCGTTTGATATAAATGATCAAACATATGAAATTGGCGTGTTACTCACCAAATGAGGCATGAGCCAAGACAAGATTACCTTCTAATTATTAATTAGAAAGGTCGTCTTTTCTTGGCTCTTTTTTTTTGCCATTTGGGCATCTTAATGACAAAGGAGGGATTTCAATAATGGCTCGTGCATTTCGGGTTGAGCGTGCAATTGGCAACAATGTGTTATTAACTGTCGATGTTCAAACCAAGAAAGAATACGTCATTTTCGGAAAAGGTCTCGGCTTCTCACTTAAAGCCGGTCAACTAATCAATCGAACAGACACCCGAATTGAAAAGCGATTTCGTTTAGACGATACCGAGCAAATGAAGGAATATCATACTTACCTTGAAGAAATCGATCCTGCCATCATTGATATGACAGAGCGAATTGCCGATCACATCAAACAAAAAACAGGCGTTGATGTACATCCGAAACTATATTTCGCTTTGCCGAGCCATATCCAATTTGCTGTTTATAGGCTTCGTAATGGCATGGATATTGTAAATCCCTTACTAAATGAGACGAAACAGAACTTTCCGTTGGAGTTCGAAATTGCTGCTCAATTAGCCGGATGGATAGGCGAACAGTTCTCCATTAACATCCCAGAGGATGAAATTGGTTTTTTATCGTTTCATATCTATTCCGGCATTCACAATGTCCCTGTGGGACAACTTATTAAACAAGCAGATCAAACTTAGGAGGACATCATCATGTTATCGAAACTATTCGGAAAGTCCAAGTCCAAAACTATTGAAGTATCCGCCCCGTTATCTGGAAAGATCGTACCGCTGTCCGCAGTGCCGGATGAAGCTTTCGCAGGCAAACATATGGGAGATGGAATTGCCATCGAACCATCAGAGGGAAAAATAATCGCTCCTTTCGAAGGTACGGTATCCCATCTGATTCATACGAATCATGCCATCATTATTGAGCATGCATCAGGTTTACAACTGCTCATTCATATTGGAATTAATACCGTTGCTCTAAATGGCGATGGTTTCAAAGCACATGTAGCCTCTGGCGACACCTTCCAAGCTGGTGACACACTCATCGAGTTTGATCGTGCCAAAATCGAAGCAGCCGGCTATTCGGCTGTCACCCCTATTGTCGTTGCGAACGAGGATGATGTGAAGCAGCTTGAGCATGAGACTGCTAGCGGCAATGTTTCTGCTGGGAAAGAGATCTTGTTTAAAGCGGTTATGAACGGCTAGTACCCTAGTTAGTACCTACACACTCATTGGATATGAAAAGAGGACGATTGAATATGCTGGCCTTCCTACAAAAAATAGGTAAAGCTTTAATGCTTCCGGTTGCCGCACTTCCCGCGGCGTCTATCCTGCTGCGATTCGGTAATATCGATTACGTAAAGGACTTCCATATGGGAAGCGCTGGAGAGTTTATCAACCAATACATCGCACCGTTTCTAGCTGCTGGCGGTTCCGCCATTTTCGACCATTTACCGCTTATATTTGCTGTCGGTGTAGCTATCGGATTAGCTGGAGATGCAGTTGCAGCATTAGCGGCTGTCATTGCTTATCAGGTGCTTGTCACTGTCCAAATTAAAGTACCGCTCGTCTTTAGCAACATTGTTGGTGAAGACGTTGTTCTCAATATGGGCGTATTGGGCGGTATTATCGCCGGCTTGATTTCAGCTTATCTTTACAAAAGATTCCATACCATTAAGCTTCCGGATTGGCTTGGTTTCTTCAGCGGCAAACGATTTGTCCCGATCATAACCTCACTGGTAATGGTTATTGTGGCTCTACTGCTCGGACTTGTATGGGGCCCTGTTCAAGTAGCATTAGACAATTTCGGTCGTTGGGTAGTTGGATTCGGCGGGATTGGCTCGTTCGTCTTCCTTACTGCGAATCGGTTGTTGATCCCTACTGGGCTACATCATGTCATCAATTCGATCGCTTGGTTCCAAATTGGCGATTTCACAGATGCGACAGGCAAAGTAGTCCATGGTGATTTGACACGTTTCTTCGCTGGAGACAAAACGGCCGGCTTATTCATGACTGGATTCTTCCCAATTATGATGTTTGCATTGCCTGCTGGCGCACTAGCGATTATCCATACCGCTCGCAAAGAGAAGCGCAAGATGGTCGCATCCATATTTATTGGTACGGCCTTCGCCTCCTTCCTGACTGGTATTACAGAGCCGCTTGAATTTGCCTTTATGTTTGCAGCACCGTTTCTATTCGTTATCCATGCTGTCTTAACTGGATTATCCGGTTTAATCCTTTACGAGCTGGATGTTAAGCATGGATTTGGGTTCTCTGCTGGCTTTATCGATTACGCGGTTAACTACCAGCTCGCGACGAATCCATTACTCATCATTCCCGTTGGTCTTGTATTTGCAGTTGTTTACTATTTCTTATTTCGGTTCATCATTCTCAAATTCAATATCAAGACGCCTGGACGTGAGGATGATACGGAAGAAAAAGAAGCAGATGACAAAGAAAAATCAGCAGCGAGTGTTGGCAGCAAAGCTGAGAACGTGCTGAATGCACTTGGCGGATCTTCTAATATTGTAGGTCTTGACGCTTGTATCACTCGTCTGCGCTTAGTCGTTCAAGATGAAACCATGGTTAACGACACTAAGCTCAAAAGCATGGGAGCAGCCGGCATTATCCGTTTAGGCAAAGGTGCCGTTCAGGTTATTTTTGGCACACAATCCGAGCAGCTTAAAGACGATATCAAAAAACTAATTTAATTTCATACAACATAGGAGTGGAAAACGAATGAATAACAGCTTTGTTATACAAAATCCTTTCGGTATTCATGCAAGACCCGCACGTAAAATTGTCGAGGCTGCTAAAGGGTTCACAGGCGCCGTTACACTAGAGAAGGATGGCAAAAGCTTTAATGCAAAGAGCCTCGTTCATGTTATTTCCGTCGGTGCAAAGCTTGGCGACAGCATTACTGTTTCAGCTGAGGGTGAGCAGGCAGAAGTCGTTATTGCTGCTATCGGAGAAGTTCTGGTCTCTGTAGAAACGCATACAGAAAAGGGGTAATAAAGGATGATGCTTCAAGGAATTGCCGCATCACCTGGGTATGCGATCGGCGTAGCAAAAGTATTGTCGACAAAAGCCGTTCAAATTGAGAAGATCTCATTAGAAGCAGCGCAATTGGATGATGAAGTCAAACGCTTCGAGGCATCAATTGCTGAGGCCCATTCAGAGCTTGAAGCGGTACATGCTCAGCTAATTGATCAGAAAAAAGAGCATGAAGCTGAAATTTTCGAAGCACATCTGATGCTTATGGAAGATGAGGAGCTCATTGATCGTTCGAAAGAAATCATTAGATCCGAGAAAATCAATGCTGAGTATGCTTTCTATACGACCTCTGAAGAGATCGCTGAGATGATTGGCGCACTCGATGACCCTTATTTGAAAGAGCGTGCCGCGGATATTCGAGATGTAAGCCACCGAATATTGAACAAGCTGCAAGGAATCTCTACTTCAAATTTGAATGAAGGAACAGGGCAAATTATATTGTTTGCTGAAGATTTAACGCCATCGGATACCGCCCAGCTCGATCCGAGCAAAATTATTGGCTTCGTTACGCAAGCTGGCGGGCGCACATCTCATTCCGCCATTATCGCACGTTCAATCGGTATTCCTGCAATCGTGGGGATCGGGAGCAAGGTGGAACAAGCTGTAAATAATGGCCAATCGGTCATTATCGACGGAATGAATGGGCAGATTTATGTAGATCCAGATCAAGAAATGCTTGCTCGTTATACTCAATTACAGCAGGAACAGCTTGAAAACAAACAGTATTATCAGACGTTTTTGAATCAACCATCCATAAGCAGTGATGGTGTGCAGGTCGAGCTGGTTGCTAATATCGGACTAGTTAAAGATGCCGAGATAGCCGCCGCTGCCGGTGCTGAAGGCATTGGGTTGTTCCGTACTGAATTTCTGTATATGGATTCAGGTGAGCTGCCTTCCGAGGATAAACAGTTTGAGGCATATCGCAAAGTAGCGGAGGCGTACGGAAGCGATGCTCCAATCGTCATTCGCACGATAGATATTGGCGGAGATAAGGAAATTGCTTATCTTAATCTACCCAAGGAGGACAACCCCTTCCTTGGCTACCGGGCAATCCGAATTTGTCTGGATCGTCCAGAAATGTTCAAGACGCAGCTTCGTGCGATTTTGCGGGCCAGCGCATTCGGTAATTTGAAAATCATGTTTCCTATGATTGCGACGCTTAGCGAATGGCGGCTTGCCAAAGCTATGCTGGAGGAAACAAAACAGGAGCTTGCCGAAGCAGGAGTTTCCTTCAATTCCAGCATTGAGGCTGGCATCATGATCGAAATTCCAGCGGCAGCTTTATTAGCAGACAAATTCGCAAATGAAGTTGATTTCTTCAGTATTGGAACGAATGATTTAGTTCAATACACATTTGCTGCTGATCGAATGAATCCGAAGCTTGGATACTTAAATGATCCGCTCCATCCTGCAATTTTACAGCTCATTGATCGTGTCATCACTGCCGCACATGCTCATGGCAAATGGGCAGGAATGTGCGGTGAAATGGCTGGACAGAAGCATGCACTCCCTATTCTGCTAGGCCTTGGATTAGATGAGTTCAGTATGAGCGCCAGCGCTATCCTGCCTGCTCGCGCTTTGCTGGCGAAGCTGTCACAGCAGGATATGAAGCAGGTGGCGCAAGCTGTCCTTGAGCTGAACTCCGCCGAAGAGGTTAGAGCGTATGTAGAGGAACATGTTCCTGCGTTAAAATAAATGAGAAACAGGCCTAGAAATTGCTTTCCAGGCCTGTTTTTATATATCTATAACTTAATTCGAATTAGAACCTTGCCCTCATCATATTGAAATTGAAGTTCGCCCTTGTATTTATCTACAGTTCTCTTTACAATAGCGAGGCCGTTCCCACGTAGTTCTGAACCCTTTGCTTTCGTTGTAAATCCATATTGAAAGAAGCTTCTTTGCTCCTCTTCTGTAAGCTCAGCAGGGTTCTCGATTGTAAATATATATTTCCCTTTTTCCACTTTACATTGAACCTGAATTTCTTGCGTCAGCTCGCTCGACAAAGATTCAACTGCTTCAATCGCATTATCTAATAAATTTGAGAATAGTTTCACTAAATCCATAGACTCTATTTTATCGAATGCATCATAGTCTGTATCGTAGCTGATTTGTATATTTTTCGAATGAGCCAGCTCCCTCTTGCTCTGGAACAGTACTATTAAGATTGGATTTTTAAGATGCAGCGATAAATTTAACGTTGTGGACTCCTTGGTTAGCTGTTTCAAATAATCATGTGCTTTATCATACCGCCTGATATCCATTAATCCGTTCAAAACCTGAAGATGATTCATAAGATCATGCCTGCTGGATTTGATAGTTTCTACCACTTTCCCCAGCTCGGAAATATAGATTTTCTCCGATTCCTGCAAATCCTGCTTAAGCCGAGTTTTGTACCATTTATTCAACATATAAACACCTGCGAGCAGTACAACAGCAAATAATAAATCCACGCCAAAAACAATCATATTATTTTTGACAACCTGCTTGCTTATGTAACCTAAATGCTTAGCAGCAATATCAATCCCCAGCACGCCAAGCATTTTACCGTCCTCATCAAAGATTGGAACTCCAACCGACATATAGGATTCGGATAATTCATCGTGTAAAATGCCTGTGAAATAGTTCATACCTTGCTTGGCCTTATTCACATGAGCAGGAGGAACTGTACAAGGATACCCAATCGGGATATCTTTGGCATGAGGCGCTAATGCTGTGACCATCACTTTGGACACATCACTATCATCCAATAAAAGAATATAAATATAGAGTGCATCTAAACCTTTGCGATACTCTTCCAAATATTGCTTCACTTTTTCCCGATTATCGTCATCCGCCTTGGTCAACAGAAATTGCTTATAAACGGATTGATCCAAACCTTTGGCTATTTCCGATGCTATTTCTGTATACTGCTTCGCCAATGTGATTTCCGATGATTTGCCTATGAAATAGAAAGAGGAATACAGCTTCACTCCGGTAAGCAAGCACATTATAGCAATAGATATAACAATAAAATAGATCATTCTTTTCTTAGTATCAACGAGGTCTGGTTTCATTAGTCTAATCCTTTTCATCACACATCATGTATCAATCATAACTGTTTCTAAATAATATTTCGACTATTTTCGACAAATCCCTCTTCCAAATTTAGTTTGCTTCATCTGTATAGCTGGATTTTAAACAAAAATAAGACAGCAACCTATGCTCAGGTGCCGTCCGATAATGTTGCTATGTTAGATTTGTAATTCATCCTTAACGTATCAATCACGATTTCATCCATCACTTTAGTATAGAAAGGCATCGATCCACCAATGCCATACGCTTCGTAAACAGAATCTCCATTTTCATACGTCACCCCGATTTCTTCCAATACATCAGGACTGAAAACCGTATGTGACGAACCCGTATCAATAATTATATCTGTTAATTTCAGGATTCTACCTCGATAGCATACCGTAACTGAAGCAGTCAGGAGTTGTCCGTCAAAAGCTATCTTCATGATCTCCGTCTCACTCTCATTAGAGGGTCTCTTCGCAGATGAACGATGCACTCTTCATTGGAGGTATGGTAAACGATGCAGCCTGTCTCCGCATCGAAAAAATCCCTGTTGGCATCCTTCTCGGCAATTGCACGAATAGGTGCTACTTCTGTAATAATTTTCTTATCGTCTTCCTCGTGAACATCAATGATGGAAACCAGAACAAATTGGTCGGGAAACAATTCTCTGACTTGCTGCCATTTCATCGAAAATCCCTCCTGTTATAATTCAAATATAATCATGATTTCAATATATTTTTGATTATTATCATAACAAGAAAGTATTTGTATTGCTATCCTTCAATGGTAGTCACCTTACACTCACTCATCTTATTAAACAAAAAATAAGACAGCACCCTATGTCGAGGCGCCGTCCGATAATATTGCTATGTTAGATTTGTAATTCACCAAGCTTGATAAGCTCGACAATACGACGATTGGCTGTTCCACAGCTCTCTATTTATCCAGCGCTTTTTTTTCCTGATAAGCTTTGTTGAACTCATCTATCATTTTCATGTAATTGGCATCCGCCTTATATGCTTTGACCATCGCGTCCCAAGATTCTATCGATTCTTTTCCTGTGATAATTTTAATTTTCATATCATCCATTTTTTTCTTGAAATCCGGACCCATTTTCAAATCGACGTCAGACAACAAACCGATAGAAACATCCGGTATTCCGTACTTGAAGCGTTCGTCAACAATTTTTTTATTACGTTCAAACATCTCCTTTGGCATCCCCACACGGTAAGCCCACAAGTAAGGATCATATCTTGTGAAAATTTTACCGAACGTGCTTTGCGATACACTATCCTTAACCGCTTGTTCAGTAGTAATTTTGAATCCGTCTTCTACCTTAAAATGAATATCCTTAATCCCGTAGCAAGCCAACTCAAAACCTTGTTCAGATGCTCCGAAATCTAATAAGGATAATATTTTCTTCATTTTAGCTTCTGGTACTTTTTTTGGAATCAAATACAATCCAGAAAATCCATAACCTGTATGAACCATTTTACCTGCAGCACTTTCAAGAAAAGCCATCCCTACGAAATCAGCTTTAGGATCTAGCTTCCGCGCGCTTTCCGTTGCGCGGTAAACACCTTCGATTGTAGAACTCTGAACCCCGACTTTACCTGATTTTGCCATATTTTCATGATCGGTCGTTTTCATAATAAAAAAATCTTCTGGAATAAGCTTTTCCTTATAAATTTTATTCAAATAAATGAGTCCTTCTCTTGTACTTGGTTCCAAATCGGTATCTATCAACTTGCCGTCAACAGCTTTCCATTTACCGTTAGAGTGATTGAAAATATCGATGATCCCTGACCAGTTATTCCCGTTCCAACCATAAGTGTCGGCATTGCCGTTTTTATCTGGGTCTCTCTCCGCAAATGCCTTCAAAGCAGTATAGAAATCATCCATGGTTTGTGGCATTTTCAGACCCACGTTGTCCAACCAGTCTTGTCGGATATTGAAGAAGGTATGTCCATGAAGCGGACGAACTGAAGGCAAAATGTATTGTTTTCCGTTTATCTTTACACTATCCATAGTTTCTTTCGGATAAGCCGACAAGTTCTTGTATTCCTTCAGATAAGGTGTCAAATCCCAAAAAGCGCCTTGTTTAATCATACTGATTGCTTGTGTTTGCTTCATACTTGAAATCTTCATCAGATCGGGCATATCGCCTGAAGCTAACAGAACGTTCTGCTTCTCTTCCACTGCGTTAGGAGAGGCCCACATAATATTCAGCTTCGTATTGGTTCGTTTCTCAAACTCTTTCTTAACCGGGTTATCGTTCGCCGGCGCTTCAGGTGTGTTGAATTCGGTGAAAATGCTGATTTCCATTGGTTCAGTGTTTGTGGTCGAGTTTGGCTTATCATTACCTGAACAAGCAGACAAAGCGGATGCGACCATAATAATGACCAAAAATTCCGGTAACGCTTTCCGTTTCATAAAGCTCACTGTTTTTTTCATGTGAACCCTCCTCATAAGTAAATTGCCTCTCAGATTTTTTCCAATATGAATACAAAAATTATCCTTTCACTGAACCTAGCATTACACCTTTGGCAAAATGCTTTTGGAGGAACGGATAAACACACATAATCGGAACTGTAGCTATGACGACAGCTGCCATTTTCAAGGTTTCTGTCGGAATATTTTGTTCCGCCATCAATTCCGCAGCAGCCGAACCTCCGGCTTGCGTGGACGAGTCGATTAGCATGTTGCGCAGCACAAGCTGAAGCGGCCACTTGTCATAATCATTGATGTATAAAACAGCACTAAAAAAAGTATTCCAATAAGCTACAGCGTAAAACAATCCGAATGCGGCAAGCGCGGGAAGTGACAGCGGAAGAACGATTCGAAAAAAAATTCCAATATCAGTTGATCCGTCAATAACAGCTGATTCCTCCAGTTCAACGGGAATGCTGTCGAAAAAGCTTTTCATCAATATGACGTACCATCCGCTTGTCAATACAGGCAAAATCAATGACCATACGCTGTTGATTAATCCCAAGTCACGAACCAACAAATACGGAGGGATTATTCCTGGACTGAACAAAAGTGTGATCAGGATCATCAGCATAATAATTCTCCTGCCATGTAATCGCTTACGTGATAAACCGTAAGCCATCGCGGCCGTTACTACCAAGCTTAATCCGGTTCCAACGGTAGCGAGAAAACCACTTACAAACGTTGCGCTTTTAAATGTGGACGTAGACAATAAGTATTTGTACGAATCCAATGTCCAATGTTGCGGAAACAAAATATATCCTTGCTTCCGGATATACTCTGTCGGATCAGTAAATGAAACAACAAAAACATAGTAAAGTGGAAAAAGTGTAATGATTGAGACGAAAGCCAGTACAACAATATTAGCTGTATCAAAGATTCGATCGCCTAAACTTTGTTTCATTATTTTCACCTCTTTACCTGTATTTAGCGATTAATATACGCCTTCTTCACCAAATCGTTTAGCCAGCTTATTTGCTGCAATAACCAGAATCAATCCGACCACGGATTTAAACAATCCGACGGTGGTACTGAAGCTGAATTGTCCCTGCTGAATACCTATCCGGTAAATATAGGTTTCAAATACATCTGCGACATTGGATACAGCGCTGTTCATCATCAGAAAAACCTGTTCGAATCCAACGTCCATAATATGCCCCAGCCTTAAAATAAACAAAACGACGATGACGCTCCTGATCGCTGGTAGCGTTATATGCCATACTTGACGAATCCGATTGGCACCATCAATTTTAGCCGCTTCATAGAGTTGAGGGTCTACGCCTGCAATAGCAGCAAGAAAAATAATCGTACCCCATCCGGCTTCTTTCCAAATGTTCTGCACCGTCAGTAACACCCAAAAAATACTTTCATTAGTTAAAAAATCAAATTTAGAAAACCCTAAACTAACCAGCATTTTATTTATTATTCCCGATGACTGTGACAACAGCAAAAATGTAATTCCTGCAATAATGACCCATGAAAGAAAGTGCGGAATATAAACGATAGTTTGAACCCATTTTTTGTACATTTCGTTGCGCAGTTCATTCAGTAAGAGTGAAAGTAAAATCGGCAATGGAAAAAAGAAAACGAGACTCAACAAACTGATAGCCATCGTATTTCGAAACAGCATAAAAAAATCTTGATTTGAAAAAAAGCGGATAAAATGTTCAAATCCCACCCATCGACTTTCCGATACTCCTAAAAAGGGAGAGTAATCCTGAAAAGCTATGATCACTCCCCACATTGGAACGTATTTGAATATTAGAAAAAAAAGTAGACCGGGAGCAATCAACAAATATAAAAATTTGTTCCGTCTAAGTCCGAGCATCACATGTCTCCACTTGCTCTGCGGTTCGAACTTTTGGGGATTACCAATATGCAGTTCACTTTGAGCTTTCATGATACCGTACCTCCCCATCAATACTCTCAAGTAAGAACTTCAGCGTTAAAATCCAAATCCGGTCATCCATCGGGGCCCTGATTTGGACCGTTTAAGATATAAACTCCGTGTAGTCTTGTAAAAAACGGTCGTAGATGTGATTTGGCAATTCCAGCAGATCTTTTGTAGCTTGCATATGCTCACGCAAATGTTGCAGCATCTGTTCAATGCGAGCGCGATAAGTCTGTTCTTTAAATGCAAGATTCTCCCTTTCCTGAGGGTCGCTGATTAAGTTGTATAGCTCGATATACGTCTCATTCTTAAACATATCGACGATCAGCTTGTAATTGCCATCGACGATACATCGCCCAAAGTTACCTCTTCCTCCATTGCCATCGTATTGAATAAAGATTCTCTCGCGTCCTATTGTATTACCAGCTATTAATGGCATGAGTGATCTGCCGGTGATCGGGTACTTCGGCTGGATCTGCGTATAATCGCATAGCGTCGGCAGTACATCGATACTGCTGACTAACGAGCTGCAGGAATTTACAGCGGGTTTGAAATCAGACGGAAACTTCATAAACAGCGGAGTACGTACAGATTCTTCATACATACACATTTTTTGCCATAATCCGTGTGAGCCAAGCATTTCACCGTGATCACTCGTAAAAATAATAAGGCTATTGTCATATAGATTTTCTTTCTTTAATTCGTCGATAATTTTTCCCACACAATTATCAAGTAACGAGACCAATCCCAGATAGACTTTCCATATTTGTCTCCAATCTTCCCTCGAGTAACGGGTTCCTATGGCGCCGGTCAAATTGTATAACTGTAGCGGCGACTGATTCTGGCACCACTCCCCGACATTCTCTGGTAAGTCAATCGATTCGACCAAATTAAACCAAGGGTCGGGAATTTCAAGGGGAGGGTGAGGTGCATGGAACATTACATTGAGCAGAAACGGTTTGCTGCGATCCCGCTCCCTAATCGCATCCACAGAGTCTCTCGTTATAAACTCGTCAATGAAGAACTCCTGACCTTCTTCGTAACAGCCAACTGCGGGTATTGAATACGATTTTGTACGCGTTATCATTCCATGAGCCATTTCCGGTACGATCCCACGAAAATTCGGTCCGCCAGGCACACGCTTATGATTCTCCTTCAAATACGCTTCGTATCTGCCCTCAAGTCTTCTCCAGTTCGTTTTGCTATCAGGGGATTTATCCAGACTTGGCTTCATCTGAAAATGATGTTTACCTGTATGCCAGACATCCCAGATATTATCCGTAAGCCCGTATAGATGGTCGATGTCTGGCCTTACTAGGGAGTGCATGTCCTCTCCCCGATTAATTAAACAACCTGTTTCGTTAGGATACATGCCAGTAAAGAACGATCCACGTGCAGGAACACAAATGGGTGAAGCGCAATACGTTTTTTCGAATACGATGCTGTTTTCCTTTAACCGATTGATGTTTGGAGTATGGACGCCGATGGCATCCAGCCTCAATTGGTCCGCCATAATAAGGATGACATTCGGCTTTTCTTTTCTCATTGCATATCCTCCAGTACGTCCTGGTTTTGAAACGCCTCCAACCTGCTTCTCTTCTCTGTTATCAAACTCACACCAAACCGGACAAGTCTGCGATATATACGCGTCGTGTATTGCCCGTATATCCATTAAAGACAAGATGCTTATTGTCTGGCGCCCAAGCAGGGTGAGGATCGACTCGAAGCACGCCTGATACTTTTGTTCCTGGATTTCCAATATTGATTCGTACGATTGTCGCCTCGCTTCTTTCTTGAAGATCGATGAGCCGCAGCGGAACTGTACCGTCACCGAAAGCTACCTTTTCGTGCTCATAGGAATCGGTAACGATATGTCTTCCGTTAGGATGGACAGTCGGGTGTCCGGATCCTGGAATCGAGTCGATGATTTTGCCAATATTCGTACCATCCTTATTGACTTGAACCAAATACAGCTGTTTGTCGCCATCGAGGCACAAATTCATCGAAAGCTGTTGTCCGTCGGGGTACCAGTTAATATGGTGACCACCTTTATCCCATTGTTCCGGTCCGACTGCAACTCGGATATCGCTGCCATCGGCATTCATTGTGACAACCCAGTACTTCAATCCCTCCTTAATCATATTCCACGGTTGTTCCTGTTCCGTATGAAACCATCTCATGGTAAACAGGATCCGATCGCCCAGAGGGTTAAATTTGCAATGAAAACCATAGCATTCACCATGTTCATACAGAGCCTTATCGATAGACGGCTCAGCACGGTCAAATACATCCTTAATCGATATTAGCAGCTTGCTCTCTCCGGTTTCCGTATCCAGTGCATAGAGACCATCGTCTTCTCGAAAGCCAAAGTTGCGTGGAACATGCTCATCCGGAACGATAACGCCGTATCCTAACTGCGTTCGCCGCATCCTTTTCGGACAAGCGGAAATAATCGTTCTACCGTCTGGAGAGATTCGGTATATACTTCCGGGCATAAATCGTTTTTCGCCAGTATGCGGGTTTAATCGCACGCATTGAGCTTCCCACGTTTCCGTATTCACATCGTTGTAAAAAATGGAATTGTCATCCGCACCCCAGTTGATGTTAGCGCCCAGTTGCGGCTCCCAGCCGCATGTTTGCGCGACAACCCGCTCTTCCGCTGTATGTAGGTCGATGAGTACAATGTTGGCTGATTCACCTGGATCAGGAAGACGATGCTCCTGAGGCATTTGCAGCAAAGCGACATAACGCCCAGACGGACTGACCGGCGATGTATCGAAAAATCGGTGAAAACAGCCACCTGTTCGTGGAGTTATACACCACACAGGGACTAGCGGATTAAAATCGTAGTACCTAGGAAATAGCTTGCTAATGTTCAACAAAAATCACTCCTCAAAATTATATATTAGCGTTATTAGAAATTGTCCGCGTTCCAAAATACCGAAGAAATTTCAGGAAAAAGTATTTTGAGATATGGTATTGCTGGGGACGATTGGTCTTCCAAAGTGCTATAACCGTTCAATAGCAACAAAACCCATTGAGCCTCGCTGAGTTGCAACGAAATATTGTAGGGTGCGGATGCGGAAGCTTCGACTGCTTCCACCTCCTCCTCTCGAATGCGCAAAACCATTTCTTGATCGTTGAGTCCCATCAAGAGCGCCGCAGGAAGATTCAAACTTTCTTTCGAAGTGGATTCGCGCATCCGCCTTGATAATTCAGGAGCGAGCTTTATAAGCAATCGACTAATGTCAAGAATCTTCCACATTGCATTTATTTCTATCTTACTATTGCCGTACTGGCGGAAAGTTTCCTGCAGGGCATGGCGATCAGGCAGATACGCTTTAATGCTCGAAACTTCTGGTTTTGCCGCCACCGCTTTTAGCAGTAACGAACACGCTGCCTCTTCATGCCCGGGCTTGCAGCAGCAATCGGCTAGCTGCATTTGCTTTTCATCCCTGCTCTTATATCGCAAATAAGCCACAATATTCCCCATGCTTTCTGCTACAATAAACTGATTCGGTTCGACTGTTTTCCATTGTTGCTGGCCAAGCCAATATGATTTCGAGCGAATCGTTGTGCAATACATCTCGCTGTTCGTTTCTTCATACAACGCCATAACCTGTTCCAAATCAGATTCTTCACAATTTCTTATGGTGTAAGAAGGAGAAATACGAAGCTGCAAGATATGTTGGACTTCGGCGTTCCATACTATTTTAGGATAAGGAAACCACCCCAACTGCTCATAAAAAGATTGAATGTTAGTATGAAGAAGCGATAAATCGTAGCCATTTTGTTTCATAAATTCGGTTTGCCTACGAAGAATACGCTGTGCTAGTCCTCGTTTTCTATATTCTGATAATGTGGCCACGTTACCTATCCCACCTAGCTTTAATTCCAAGGAACCGTATCTTACACGGAATGTAAAAAGCTGAATTGCTGCAACTATTACGCCATCTACAACCGCAATCCACGTTGTGTCCATTGAATAAGCCTTATCATAATCCAATCGTTCTTGGAAAAAGCTTCTCCCTCGCGGAAAGACAGCGTTCCAAACATCATACGTTTTTTCTAATTCCATCCTTGAGTTAATTGGCCGTATTTCAATCGTTTCCATTCTTTAGTACCTCCTTGCCTACGAATAGTTACACTTGTTCGATCTTCACAACCCTTTGCTCCAATCGCGATTGATCGGCAGAAAAACCAATTAAATGTCCGTCAATAGATTTCTCCAATGAGGTTGAGGAAATGGAAGGTTCTGCGCCTCTCATCACTTTGACAAAATCCTCGACAAGGCGTAAATCTCCTCCTCCATGCATATCCTTGGAAACTCCAAGTTTGACAAGTTGCTCAGAATAGGTGTGGTCTTTTCGGGCGTCTGGATGCCTGATGACAAAGGAACCCTCCTCCATGTCACCTTGAATTTCTCCACTTGTCCCTATTATATGAATAGATCGCCCTGGCTTTGAAACGCCTCCCGTCATAATGTGCGTCCCTGTACTACCGTCCGCAAATTCCACAATAACCGTCTGATGATCGACCACGTCATTATCACAATGCCACACACAACGACCGTAAGGGTTGTCTGTCCTTAGTGATTCCGTTAGGTCCTGATCGCTTTCCATTACGCCTAAATGATGATTGTAAGATACATATCCTCTCCATAGACGTTGCTCGATATAGTTTTTCCGTGCGGAATAGGGGCAGGTATCTTCTATAGAGCAATCGACCAAACACCGAGTACCTGCTCCTTCAGGAGCATTTTCCGGCTGGAATTGCAGCAAACCCCCAAAGCTGCTCACTTTAACCGGCCGAATATCTCCCATCATCCAGCTCAGAATGTCCAAGTCGTGGCAGCTTTTTGCCATGAGCATCGAGGACCCTCCTGTATCTTGTCGCCCCCACTTTCCTCTGACATACGCCATCGCCATATGGTGATATGCTACGTTTTCTTGAGTTGTTATACTAATAATATTGCCGATTGCACCTTCAGCGACTTTGCGGCGTATTTCTGCGTAGAAAGGCGCATATCGCAGCACGTGACAAATCATGGACTTTCGCCCGTTACGCCTAGCTTCTCCATATAGCTCAAAGACTTCATCCTTGCTTATGCCAATCGGTTTCTCCAACAGAATGTCATATCCGGCTCTGAGCAATGGAATCGATGTAGAAACATGCTGATGATCCATCGTACCGTTAAATACAGCATCTGCCATTTTTGGTTTGCTAATAAAATCCTCGACGGATTCAAAACAACAATCATTGGACAGTCCAAAACGCTCTTTTGTCAACTTCCTACGTTCACTGTCTGGATCCACAACGCCTGCAATCTTCAGTTGCTCGGGATATTGCAGTGCATATGATGCATACATCAGACTACGATGACCTGCACCTACAATGACAACCGACACAGGCTTTTCCTCTTTCCTTTTATAGGTGCTGCTAATACCCATTTTGTTTCCTCCTCCATGAAATTAATGATGCGCATCACTCTACTCAAAGGTAAATGTAGGTTGCCGCTTAATTAATTGATTGAATATTCAAATAATTAAAGGTAGGTTTATTCCCGCTTTGAAAATGATTCTATTATTTCTCGCAATCTATCATTACGTGAATGGTGTTGCCTTGATGAGAGTTACGGATATCGAAGGCTTTATCCACTTCGGACAAAGAAACGATATGCGTAATCATCTCTTTCGTATTCACAAGCCCGTCTAACACAAGCCGCAACCCTTCTTCAAAAAAGCGGCGATTGTCTATATCCCGTTTTGGTTCAGTCGAATATATATCGAGTCTTTTTTTGTGGATCTTAAAAAAATCGAACGGCTTATGGCATGTTCCAATACAACCGTACATGACGATGCGACCGTTCTGAGCAGCGGCATCAATCGCATCAACCATGCCGTCACCTTCAAGCAAACATGGTATTACAACATCAAACCCGTCAGGAAAATCTTTACGTAATAATTCCATTGTTCTCGACTCAGATGAAGGCAACTGATATGTATGAGTTGCTCCATATTTTCGAGCCAACTCCAGTTTTTCTTCTAACAAATCGGTCACCACTAAATTACGAGGGCTAAATAGGGATATGACCTGTGTCATAACCAGGCCGCTTACTCCCTGCCCCATGATCAAAACATTTTTATTCGGCGAAATCTCACAAAGTTCGGCAGCATGAAGGATGCCTGGAAGCACCTCGATTAGTGATCCTTCCAACAGTGGCAGCCTATGAGGCAATACTTTCACAGAAAACGGACTACAGCAGACATATTCTGCAAATGCCCCCCATACATAGCGCAAAGCAACATGATCGCCTTCCTGCAGTCCAATGACACCTGATCCAATCTTATCAATTACCCCTGCCACTTCGTGACCGAGTCTGGTCGGATAGGTTACAAACTCTGGCTCACGTGCACCACGAAACACCTCGACGTCGCTACCGCATATGCCTACCCATTTGACCTTCACGCGAACTTCATATTCGGTAGGCTCTGGAATAAAAGCTCTGCGCACAGAAATATTGCCAACTTGTTCTACCACCGCACACATTTGGGTGTTCGGTCCCGTCTCGTCTGTAAGTTCCAGAGGCGGTACTGACATTTTTCGAACCATTGTGTTCACTCCTTTATTTAATTCCTGAATCCTTTTTATTTATGAGTGCTTTTGTACCAATCCGTAGCTTCTTTAATAACTTGATCACCTCCGCGTTTTTTCCAATCCACTACGAATTTGTCGAAGGCGTCCAGTGATTCCTTCCCTGTAACAATTTTGGCGGCCAGCTCCAGCCAGAGACCGTCTCTTGCCAACTCCGGACGCGCCAGCAGGGTCGGTAGCGCCGGCATACCTAAACCGTCGTTTTTACGCCCTTCTTTGGCTCCTATTTCAAGTGCTCTCAGATCAATGTCGCCGGAAGGACGGTTTTTTACAAATTCCGTGTTGCTCAGCAAGGAAGGTCCTACCATACGGAGCCAAATCAAATGCATTTCTTCTTTATAGATGTCCTCCTGCTTCACCGGATATTTATATATTATTTTGTCGCCTTCTGTTATGTAATCCTCACCTTCTATACCGTAGGTTAGGAACTTCTGGGCTTCGTCCGAATAGAACCAATCCAAAAATTTAATCGCATTTTCGGGATTTTTTGTAGTTTTTGGAATGACCCATACGTATCCCCCTACAGATGAGCTAATGCTCATACCGCCCTTTCCATCCGGACCGATAGGAGCTGGAATGACCTCCACTTCGGCTGAGTGCGTCCCTGTTT
The DNA here is from genome assembly GCF_056269345.1 of Paenibacillus sp. J22P15. Classification (NCBI taxonomy): domain Bacteria; kingdom Bacillati; phylum Bacillota; class Bacilli; order Caryophanales; family Paenibacillaceae; genus Paenibacillus; species Paenibacillus sp. J22P15. Next base: position 113,310 of record NZ_JBWDNT010000005.1, on the reverse strand, counting down.
TGACTTCAGTCACCCACTTATGGGCAATTCTTGATGCATGAGTCCATAAGCCGACAACGCCTTGCCCTTTAATTTTCGCATCCCAATCCTTTGCTTTTTGCACGAAAACTTCATTATCCAACAGCTTTTGCTCATAAAGCTTCCGGTATATGGCTAACGCATTCTTCATGTCAGGACGGATAATGTTCGGAATGAGCTGTCCATTCTCAAACTTCCAGTCTCGCGTAAGCACATCATAAGCACCGAAAAACGCTTCTGTGAGATCCAACTTTTCCCGCCCGGAAAATGGAATCTCATCCGGCTTCCCGTTGCCGTTCGGGTCCTTCTCTTTAAACGCTTTCAACATCTCGATATATTCATCTACCGTCTTAGGAGGCTTTAAGCCGAGCTTGTCCATCCAATCTTTGCGGACAAACATAACATTTCCATTAGGCGTAGGGTTTTCTGTAGGAATACCGTATATTTTACCACCCTTGCTGACAGTGGAATCTTCCCACATTTCCTTCGAAATGTTCTTTTTTAAATTTGGACCGTATTTTTCGATCAATTCATTCAACGGTATTAACACTCCCGTATCAACGGCCGGATCTACCTGGGGACTGTTAATCCCGCGAGTTTGCAGCAAATCAGGCAACTCACCCCCGGCAAACAACAGCGTAAGCTTCTGGTCAAACTCGCGGTGGGGGATTAAATCCAATGTTACATCCGTCTTGGAAAATTCTCGCAACTTCTTCGTATATTTATCTTCGTTAATATTAGGAGAGGCTTCAACATATTGACTTCCTTGTGTACTAATGCCAATCCTTAGCTTCACTGGTTTATTATCTGAGCTTTCTTGGGAATCGACTTTACCTTGCTTTCCCTCTTCCGTTGAACAACCGACCAAATTCCCTCCAACCAAAGCGACCGATACTGCAAGCACTGCTATCTTTTTTCTCATATGACCCTCTCCTTCATCAAAAGTATAAATTAACCTTTTACCGATCCCAACATCGCCCCTTTCATAAAATGCTTCTGGATCAGCGGGTAAACGAACAAGATCGGTACTGTTGCAACCATAATGGTTGCCATTTTAATTCCTTCCATCGATTGCAATGTCGCATTGACACTTTGCATCAATGCTTCCGTGTCACTATCCACGAGCAGCTGTCGCAGCTTAACCTGAAGCGGAAACAGCGCGGGGTCCCGGAGATACATAATGGCGTTAAAGTAGCCGTTCCAATGACCGACTGCGTAGAACAGTCCGATTGTACTAAGAGACGGAAGGGACAGCGGAAGCACTATGCTCCACCAGGTACGGTATTCTCCGCAGCCGTCAATATTTGCCGCCTCCACAAGTCCTTTGGGAATTTCCCGGAAGAAGGACACCATAATGATTAAATTGAAAGCGCTTACCGATCCAGGAATAATGAGCGCCCATAACGAATTTAGCATGCCGAGCGATTTCACTAACAAATAGCCAGGTATTAAAGGCACTTGAAAGATCATCGTGAATACAACCAGCATTAGGATTAATGAGCGACCCCTCAACTCATTTTTGGATAAACCGTAAGCCATTAACGAGGTAATGAACATATTGAACAAGGTACCGGCTACAGTCAAAAAAACGGTAACACCAAACGATTTCCATATTGCTATATTTTGGATAACAGCTTCATAATTAATTGTCGTCCATTCAACAGGGAAAATACCGACATGTCCTTGGGATATTGCGTTGCCGCTGCTTAGAGATCCTGCTAAAATATGCAAAAACGGCAACAGCATCGTAAGACTTATAACGGTAAGAAATAAATAATTGGTATACTTAAACAAACGTTGCGAAGTGTTTTCCCTGATCATAAGCACGTCTCCTTTCTCTCATTCCTACCTCACTCTCCCATTCACAGTAGAGTCAATACTCAATAGATCGAGCTTCCGGTTGTCTTCTTGCTTAACTGATTCGCACCGACGACCAGAATTACCCCGACCAGCGATTTGAATAATCCAATTGCCGTCGTATAGCTGTATTGTCCGCCTAAAAGGCCGATACGATATATATAAGTGTCGATAATCTCACCAGTTTCGGCAACAAGTGGGTTTAGAAGCATATAGATTTGTTCAAAGCCGAGTTCAAGCACATTCCCGATACGCAGCAGAAGCAGGACCATAATTGTCGGTAAAATTGCAGGCAAAGTAATACGGAATACTTGCTTCAACCTCCCCGCTCCATCCATCTCGGCTGCTTCGTACAGCTCTGGATTGATACCGGACAATGCCGCTAAATAGATAATCGTCCCCCAGCCAACTTCCTTCCATATACCTGAGACAACAACGATTGATCGGAAGTAGGCGGGCTCCTGAATGAAAAATACCGGATCCTTGCCCAGCAAACGAATAACGTCATTGACCATTCCCGAACTCGGGGACAAGAAATTAATAACAAGACCGCCGACAATGACCCAAGATAAAAAATGGGGAAGGTACAAAACCGTCTGTACCGCACGTTTAAAAAACAACCTGCGCACTTCATTCATCAAGAGAGCCAGCGCAATAGGAGCCGGAAATCCAAGTGCGATTTGGTAAATGCTGATCAGCAGCGTATTTTTCAGCACTCGAGAAAATTCAGGATAGGTGAACAAGTTGTAAAAATGTTTGAGTCCTACAAACTCGCTGCCCATAAACCCTTTAAAAACATTGTAATCCTGGAAAGCAATAACCATGCCGGTGAGCGGTATGTACTTAAATAAAATAAAATAGATCACTCCCGGAAGTATCATCGAATAAATCTGCCAATATTTTAACCAATAATGCGGCCGATTCGTTACTGAGACCATCATGGCGACGTGTTGTTCCGGTGGTTTACCTTTGCCTCTAATCTCCATTTTCTCTCTCCTTCCCTTTTCTATTTTTTAATTGTATTCTCTATCATTTTCAATAGCCATGTGTTTAGCCGCCTTCTGTTGTGCTTTTTTGACTAACAGGCTTCCTTCAATGCTACGTTGAAAAAAAACTAACAAAAATTCATTGTTAGGTTTTTAACCTTTTCTTATAATCGTTTGGTGATAACCCGCAATATTTTTTGAATGATTTAGAAAAATGTGGATAGTCGCTGTATCCTACCGCAAAGGCAACCTCGTACGTTTTGCTGCCGGCAGCCTCCAGAAGCTCCTTTGCCTTCTCCATTCTCAGCTTGATGATGTGATCTATAAAGCTCAACCCCAACTCCTCCTTAAAGCACCTACTGAAATATGAGTCCGACATCCCAGCTTCATTAGCAGCAACTGCGAGTGATAAACGCTCGTTGGAATAATGAATCGCAATGTAGTCCAAAGCTTTTTGAATACACTGATGATGTCCCCAATTGCGCATCTGACGGATCTGTTTAGCGTAAACTGCAACAATCTTCTCGGCCTGAAATACGAGCTCGCAGGTAGACGAAACAGTAGACAACAACGGTTTCGGAAGCTCCCGAAATTTCCCGCTGCTTTGAGTGACAAGCCCCGCTTCTGCTAAAATAAGCGCATCCTCCAACTGCTCCGTACACTGCGGAGGGGTTAATCCTCTTTCCAATAATTGTTGATAGTAACCTTCAAGTTGCTCCAAAGCTTCCTGCTCACTGAGTATCCACAAACGTTCAGCTAAGGCAGCAGCCACACTTCTGCACTCCCACAGTCGTTGCCCCCGTTCCAGGCGGTTCCTCACTTTAATGTCCAGTTTAGCCGCTACTTTACCCAACAGCTCTTCCAAATGCTCTTGACGTACGGGCTTCAGTAGATAGTCCATAATCCCGTAACGCAGCGCTTGCCGCACATACCCGAAATCATCATATCCGGATAATATGACAATTTCCGTCACCTGCTCCCGACTCCGGATTGCCTCGATCAATTCCAGACCATCTATTTCCGGCATGCTAATATCAGTAATGATTAAGTCCGGTTTAAGTCGCTCCCAAAGCATTATCGCCTCACTGCCGTTTTCCGCTATCCCTTCCACACGAAAACCGTAAGGACTTCCGTTGATCAACTTCGATAAACTTCTTTTAATCATCACTTCATCATCAACAATAAGCACTTTATACATAGATCTACCCCTCTTTCAGTCAATGTATTTTAACCTCATCCCGATAATAGTCCCCGTCTCGTCAGATTTCTTGATAAACAAACCGTAAGGCGTACCGAACTTAATTCTTAGGCGTTGGTGTACATTCCACAGACCGATCGTATCAAACGCTCCGCCAACATCGAGTCCCTCGGGCAGTGTTTGACTATCATCTACCGCAAACGCTGTATTATAACGATCCCTGAGCCTGCAGCTCATCCCTTGTCCACGGTCTTCAATATACAGCGTAAATTCCCCTTCGTGCCGCACTCCGATAATCCCGATATAGCTCGGCTTCTGCTTATGGGCCTGATAACCGTGCTTAAACGCATTTTCCACAAGCGGCTGAATCATCAGCCGTACAGCATGCACGTTGTTAAGCAGTCCGTCATCCGTACGTATTTCTACCTGCAAACTATTAAATCGTTCCTGATGAATGCCCAAATAGGTGCGTATATAACATATTTCCTCTAACAACGTGACTTCTCGACCCGGATTCCCAACGCTATATCGAAAAATATCAGCCAGCGAGGTAGCCATACGGCTAACAGGTTTAACATCTTCGATGATCGCATACGAGTTAATGATTTCTAACGTATTATAAAGAAAATGCGGATTGATCTGGGATTGCATCGCTTGTAGCGCCGATTCCCGCTGTCTAATCTGCATCTCCTGCTCTTTCATTCGGGAGGTTTGCACTTCATCGAGAAGGCGGCTGATTTCACCGACCATTCGATTAAATCCGCGGTTTAAAGCTCCTAGCTCATCGTTTCTATTTTCAGGCGCCTTAACGTTCAGATCTCCTTCTTCGGCGCGGCGCATAAGACGCTGCAGATGGAACAACGATTGCGTTAAGTAAAGTGAAAAACCTCCAATTAGAATTAGAGCGAAGCTCACCAACAACAGAACCACCCAAACCGTAATATTCCTTAAGCTGATCATATCCTTGTTCAATTCCTTCAGTGAAACTTCTGAAATCAAAGTCCAGCCGGTCATTTGAGAACGTTCGTAAATTATAAGACGGTTGTCTTCCTGTCCCTTCTCCACATAGTAACCGTTCGGAATCTCCAGTCTGCTGCGGAGCTCCGGCGTCAACACCTGCATCCCCCATCTATCCTCATGGGGGTGGTAAACAACCCTGCCCTCTGCATCCATAATCCAAACGAATCCGGTTTCACCTAACTTTATTTTCTCGCATATTTTAATAATTTCATTAAGTCGGACATGAGCAATTAACATCCCGCTCGATTCATACGACACCGTATCCAAAAACTTACGGGCGATCGTCAGAACAGGGGTAGTATCCAAATATTCCATGCCTACAATCCGGTAATTAAATTCCCCGAGAAGCGCATCTTTATATTGTTCATAGTTTTCCTTTCCTAATGTGGCGCTATAGCTTGCAATTGCAATCCCGTTCTTCGAAACGATGGATAACCCATAAATATCAGGACGCCCAAAAATAATACTTGGAAACAGCTCATCCGATATTTTTTTGTTTATAAGAAATCGGTCGTATTGATCCTCATGCACCAGCTTCATGAATGACTGGATTTGCGGATTCAGCAGCAGCGGATAAGTTATCCTTTCCAGATCAGAAAAGTATCCGTCCAATTGCGAATTGATCTGGCCTAGAAGCTGCTCGCTATACTGGATTGCATTATGTTCAATGCCTTCAGAAGCCTTCTCAAACCATATCGTGCCAAAGACCATCAGTGGAACACATAGAAAGAAAAGAATAAGGAGTATCAGCTTCGTTTTAATTGACAGCGCTTTATCAAATAACAAGCTCTCACACCCCGTTGCATCATTTTAAAACAAGCTTCATCCGCACATCTGTGTTAATAGATGTATTTATTCCTAATAAATCTCACTAAAGTCCTTTTCCCAAACTGGTGAAACCATTTGATTGAATCGCTAGCTTTAAAGTTTTGACTGTTGCGCGGAACTTGAGAAACGGAGAGTCATCGATTGGCGATGGTAGGTATTGTTGAATAAAAAACTCAGAATCAACCGAAAGGCAGTCTGTATAGGGATAACAGGCTGCCTTTCTCCTTCGTTTTCCTTTTCAGTTTATTATGAATTCCGAGCAATTTCTTTGCGATTATTGGGAAATATATTGCGATTATTGATTCGGAGCAATATTATTGTGATTATAAGAAAAATAATGCGGTAGTTCCCGGAAAGGAACACGATTATGACGGATTCAAAATATTTTCAATATTTAGAAGAAGATTTAATGGCGCATTATAGCAATTCTACTTTCTTTCCCAATAAAGACTTCCACTTTCATGAAAATTACGAGATTTTTTTATTTTTGAAAGGTGATATCCATTTCTTTATCGATCAATTCTGCTATCCGTTGCAAAAAGGCAGTCTCATTGTGATCAACAATCATGAGATCCATAAAATTCGCAATCTTACGTCACAACCCTACGAGCGAATAACGGTTCATTTTAAGCCGCGAATTGTCCTACCCTTTTGCTCATCCGAAACGAATTTGCTTTCCTGCTTTCAAAATCGCAAGCCTGGTCATAACAACATTGTCCAACTCAACGATATGCAAATAGAAGCCTATTGTTCGCTTGTGTCGAAATTAATAGAAGTCCTTAATCAAAATGAATATGGAAGAGACGTTCTTTCCTTCTCCTATTTGACACAAATTCTTGTATTTACCAATGATGCTTTCCGAGAAACAAATGCTCATATACCGAGTAACACTTCGCCATTGATTCAATCTGTTATGCACTACATCGACACTAATCTGCTTAAAGAATTAACCTTGGATCAAATAGCCAAAGAGTTATCCGTGGACAAGTTTCATCTAAGTCGTACGTTCAAGCATCAAACTGGCGGAACAGTTTATCGTTATATTTTATTAAAACGAGTAGCTCAGGCTAAACAGTTATTATCCACGGGACATTCAGTCTCCGACGCCTGCCATTTGTCAGGTTTTAATGACTATGCCAATTTTATTCGTACATTTAAAAATCTTACCTGCATTTCTCCCGGCCAATACGGGAAATCGACCTAAGTCATTCAGTTGGATCAAAGCAAAAAAATAAGACAGCACCCTATGTCGAGGCGCCGTCCGATAATATTGCTATGTTAGATTTGTAATTCACCAAGCTTGATAAGCTCGACAACCGCTTGTGAACGACCTTTGACGTTCAACTTTTGCATGACATTAGAAATATGGTTGCGGACGGTCTTCTCGCTGATGAATAGTTGTTGTGCAATATCTCTCGTTGTCTTATCCTGTACTAACAGCTCGAATACCTCGCGTTCACGATGCGTTAATAGAAACTTGCTCTTATGGTCGCTACCCTTCAATGTTTGTCACCCCTCCTTGCGCGGGTTTTTATGGTTTAACAAGGTTAAGGGATACAGTCAAATTATACTATGAAGGGGCGATACCATTGGTGCTGTTGCGGAGTGAAAATGGGCTAAACTTCCATTTACATTTTTGCATGAATGATGAGCCGGTGCGTGGGGTTCACAATTGGATCACAGGTTATTAAAGTCAACAGCTTATCTTTCTTATTGTAATTAAGTACAGATACATCTGTCGGTTCGACAATGGATACTTTATACACGGTGTATGTAAAGGTTTCGCCTTTCGTATCTACGACGATTTTATCTCCAACCTCTACTTCTCCAAGCCGATTAAACAACCTTCCTTTGGAACGCATCCGGTGACCGGCTATAGCAGCGTTGCCAACTTGACCAATTGCTGTCGTTTCCGTTAAATGCGCTGTAGCCGATTTCAGGTTTTTCTGGGTTGCACCCTCGACGACAGGCAGCTTAAGCTTTATTTTATCAATCTTAATCGTTGCGATCGGCGTAATCTTCTGTGCTGCTGGAGCCTCTGTAGGGGCCGTTGTCGGTGTGTCTGTCGGTGTGTTCGTCGAAGCGTCTGTCGGTGTATCACTTGGTTCCTCAGTTGCCTCTGATTGCTCGTAGAACAGGTCTGTCAGTTCCTCAAATTGCTGCTGCGCTTGCTGCTCCGCTGTAACATCGAAGCTAGCCTCTTCCCAAGAAGCCATCAGCTTATCTTGCTGACGGTTCTCATACCATTCATTTGCTTTTGGATACATTAAGATGAGTATCCCAACGATAACTAATGTATACGATAGTATTCTTTTCATTTTTCCCGCCTTCCGCTATCCGCTCTCAGACTGTGGTCCTTTCACTGCAAAAACCCATTTTTTACTTCCGTAAAAATTTAGTACAACGGTTACCCCCGTTACCAGCACCTTAGAAACAACCTCGTGCAATCCCCACCACTCCTTAAAAACCATGAGCAGCAGCAATGTAATCCCGAGTAAAATGCCGTTCCAAACGATGAATCTCACACTCGTGTTGAGCTGCTGCGGCTTAGACGCTGGATTCTCTTTCTTACCAAAAGTATATCGGCTATTTAGCACATAGCTGTTTATCATTCCTGCGCCATAAGCAACTACCTGCGCAAATAAGTAGTATGCGCCAAACCAAATAAAAAGGGTGAACACAAGGAAGTCGATCAACGTATTAAGCAGACCTACTAAATTAAACGTTATAAATTGTACAAAGGTTCCTTTGGATGTTTCTTTAGACATATTTTTTTACTCGATCCTGTTCAGCCGAATCCTCAGTTTTATTATCTTGCTCAGAAAAACCTTGTACCTCACGAACGATATACAAAGGGCGATTTTTCGATTCATCATAAATCCGGCCAATATATTCCCCGATTATACCAAGGAGCATGAGAATAATTCCGTTAAACAAAAGATTTACCGCAACGATGGAAGCCCAGCCTGTAATGGTAGTTCCCGTGAAAAGCTTTTGAAATATAACGACTAACAGATACAGAAAACTCGTAATTGACAAAGTAAAGCCAATATAAGTAGCAATTTTCAGCGGCTTGTAGGAGAACGAAGTGATTCCATCAATCGCAAAAGCAATCATTTTCTTAAGCGGATACTTCGTTTCGCCTGCAAAACGTTCCTCCCGCTCATACTCTACCATTGTCTGGCGGAAGCCTATCCAGCTGACCAAGCCGCGTACGAACCTATTTTTTTCTTTTAAACCGCGCAGCACATCACAAACCTTCCGGTCTATTAAGCGAAAGTCTCCTGTATCCACGGGGATGTCGACATTCGTTAAGCTTCGCAGCGTGCGATAAAATAGCTTCGCGGTCAGTTTCTTGAACATTGTCTCGCCCTTGCGCTTAAGGCGTTTGCCATATACGACCTCATACCCTTCCTTCCACTTTGCGATCATATCGATAATGACCTCAGGAGGGTCTTGAAGATCCGCATCAATAACGACAATTGCATCTCCCTGCGCGTAGTCCATTCCAGCCGAAATGGCGATTTGATGTCCAAAATTTCGCGAGAAATTAATCAAGCGGACATTTGGATCGAAATCGCAAATCATGGATATTAATTCGACCGTACGATCTTTACTTCCATCGTTGACGAAAATAAGCTCATATGATTCGTCTGCGTCGTCCATGACCCGCTTCAGCCGCTCATACGTATGCTCGATAACCTCTTCTTCGTTGTACATAGGAACGATAACACTGTATTTTACAGCCGATTGCTTCATCCATATGACCCCTTTCTATTAAAATAACCAGCTTGGAAACCAACGCAGTACATGCTCGACATACCAGCTTTTCACTGTCATACCGGAAAGTGCAGGGTAATAAACAATAAATAACAAAATGGCAGCAGCAACAAACACATTTCGTACAACCTTGAAGCTCGGCCTTTTCTCTTCAATCACCTTGAACATATAAACCAAGCTCAGAATGATGAACGGCACCATTGCAAAATAGTGATAAAGGAACGTGAGGCGCGTCACCAGCATCCAAGGCACATACTGTGCAAGGAAAGCGATCCATATGGTATACATCGCTCGGTCTTTCCGTTTAATACTGATCCAAATCGACGCTGTCATTGCAAAAATACCTGCCCACCAAATGAGCGGATTACCCATCGCCACAATGGTAGACTTTAAGCCAGCAGCCATGTTGTCACCTGAATAATACCATACCGGCCTCTTCATGAACGGCCATTCCCACCATGAGGATGCGAATGGATGTGTCGATACAAGCTTGCTATGATAACTGAACATATGCTTCTGATAATTAACTAAGCTCTTTAAGGTATATCCTTCATCCATCACCGTCAGTACTGGAATATAGGATAACGCATAGATGGCAAGTGGAATAACGATATAAAACACGAGACAAACAGCTAGCGTTATGATCGTATAACGCGGGAATACATTAATAATATGCTGCAGCTTGTCCTGACTAAAGACAGCCTCTTTCTTGCTCTGATTTAGAACCCGTTTGGCTGCTGCATACTCCCTATATCGATCAAATAATGAAATACCGAGCATAATAGCTAAACCTGCGCCCCCATAAAGCACAATCCACTTAGATGCAACTCCGATTCCAAAAAACAAACCGGCAAGAAACAACGGAAGCAGCGTTACGCCTAGCTTAACCCGATAGAAACTTAACGAATAATATTTGTGCATGAAATAAAACATCAGCATAATAAAGAACACACCGTAAACGTCAATCGTTGCAATTCTTGTTTGCGTAAAATGCATAAAGTCTGCTGCTAATAAAGCCGTAGCCACGCCAGCATAGATACTGCTTTTAAACAGCCTTCTAGCGAATACATACATGAGTGGAAGCATCGCAATCCCAAACAGCGTGCCGGCAATACGCCAGCCGAACGGATTAAGACCAAACAACTTGATGCCAATCGCAATAATGATTTTGCCAAGCGGCGGATGTGTATTCTCGTAGGCAACAATTTGCTCCAAATGCTCATATGCCGTACGGGCATGATAAATCTCATCGAAATAGGAGCCATTCATATAAGTTGCTTCATATTTCGCACGCTGCTGCTCGTCAAAGAGCAGTGACACGCTGCCTCTCTTGGCATCCTTCGCTTGCGTATCATTTATTCCAATGATCGAGAGCGGGATCTGGTTGCCTTGCTCATAGATCGCAAGCTCATGCATAGAGAATCCTGTTTGAACCGTTGTAAGCTTCACATAACGAGCTGCTAGCGCCGCTGGTTGACTGTTCCAAGTAAACACAGCAACATGCGTGCTGTCGATTTCCATCACGTTGTCCCAATCAGTTCCATTTTGACTGAATTCGTATTTGTATTTCCCTGTACCGACTCCTCCAAAGCTATTCACGCGATCAAGCTGCTTAACATCACCTAAATCAACGTAAAAGCTTTGTCCAACCGCCGCAGGCTGCCAAGCCGTTGCTGGACCCTTCATCTCACCAAGCTGGAATAGTGCGACAACCGCATAAATAAGCGTTATCGCTCCCATCCATAACCAATCTTTGCGTACGAGTCGTAAATTATCCTTCTTCATTCTTGAGGCAGCTTCAACCTTAAATGCGGACAAAATTTTATGATCCGACTGTTTAAGATCCTCCGCTAATAAAGGATTTATTAGCTTCAATCTGCCGCTTGCATAATTATCATAGCCGATATAAAGCAAATAAATCAGCAGTCCAATATTAGCTAACGAGCACAATAGCACAATCCCATTAAAGGGTACATTTGTCGTAACTTTGCTATAGTCAAGCACATAAGCAATATTAATGAAGTTCGTGATGCTGAATCCAAAATAAACCATGAGCATTCTTCGATCAAGCGTTTGTATGAAAGCGAAAATTCCGAGCAATAGTACAGGAAACATGTAACGCTCATGCATCTTCGTCACGCCCATAAACACGACAACTATAAGCACCATCGCTATAAAGTAAGAGCGCTTTGACGATTCACTATCGTGCTTTTTCAGTGCAAAAAATATCGATAATGCTACTGCGGCCAAAATAAAAATGGTCCCCCAGGTTTGGAACGAGAACAACAGCCACGTATCGGTAATCGGCTTCCAATTGGCATTGCTCAGCGCATAGAAGTTAAAAGCGTTTAGCGTCGCATAAGGGTAAGAAGATAACGTTCCCGAGTACAATTTCATAAGGCCTGAAATCCCGCCATTACCCCAAAAGAAAGGAAGAGCGAGCAAAATAAATGTTGTAAATCCGTAGAAAGCGCTGACCGGAATTTTCTTCCACGCTCTACGATAAACGAACCATAACAGCAGCACCGGCATGAAGATGAACGCTTGCGGCTTAATAAGCGCTGCAATTGCGAACAGTATGGATGCACGCTCGATTTTATTTTCTACCAATCCATGGATGGACAGCACGAGTGCTAAAGCAAAGATCGAATCGACTTGACCCCACGCCGCTGAGTCTATAATTATGGCAGGATTGAATAAGAATAGCAGTGCAAGTCCTAACGAAACTGAATAACCCGCTTTCTTCTTGCCAATTTGGAAAACAAAATAAGCAGCTGCCAAATCAGCTATAATCGCAGGCAGTTTAAATAAAAGCATTGCTCCATCAGAACCTGAACCTAGAGACAGCATATCTTTCACTACACCTAATACATACAGAATATAAATATAACCCGGAGGATAATCCACAAACATTTCTGTATGATAAAAGCCGGACAGCCCTTGCTTCGCGGCATGGTCGGCCCAAGCCATGAACAAAGCAATATCATTCGCATAACCACTGCTTGAAACAGCTATCCCTAATCGTAGAATAAGCGCCCCGATAAACACGATTATAAGAGTAGCTTTATGTACATGCCGCTTCTCGTCCAGCCAGTTTCTTTCTCGAAACAGCTTCCTATAAATGATCGCAAACATCAAGCTGAACAGTGCTCCGAACAAAATAAGAGGAAGTACAGAGCCGCCAGCCGCCGCTTCATTACCTTGACTTGATTCTGCTGGCACCAAGCTGAACACCTCTACTCCAGCAGGTGCCTTCGATACCTTCTCTACGCTGACATCATCAAAATACGCTTTCCCCGTATTAATACTCCCGTAGCCGCCTAGACTTGCGCCAAACGTAATACTCTTCTGATCCTTACCCGTCTTCGCATAAAAATGAACATAGGCCCATTTTCCGTTTGTATCCTTCACTTCAGGATACGAGACTGCTATGCCGTCTACGAAAAAATGAGCTCCTGTTGCTGCCAATCCAACTTGCTCCGTCTTCACATAACCAGAAAACTTATAAATTGATTTTGGTTTTACATTTATCGTTTGTACCCAACGTGAATGATTGGCTTGCTTATTCTCAATTACCGCAGAATAGATTCCTGTATGGGCCTCTTCGTCGCTGATCGTATAAGATGTGATTTGCTCTTCCTTTAAATAGGCATCATAGCCCCAATCATTGGGTATGACGTCCGATACGTTCTCGAAGCTAGTATTTTTCAATAGATTATTCGCAGCTTGACCGATTACGGCAGGCCATAGAAAAGTTAAGAGTAGGATAGTAATTACAGTGCGAATGGACATTTTCATCATCGTTCCAGTTTCCACCTCATATCGGCATTAGTACGAGCTTCTACAGTAACATACAACTTAACTTTATTAGATAATAGTACGATGGTCAATGAAATCAACAAAAAAACGCAGCCGTCTTCTAAGAAGAACAGGCTGCTTCTAACATGAATAGGATTTCAATTTTCAATTTGCTAACGATGCTTCGCTAACCTCTTCGGTATAGAGGCTGTGGTCGCGGTAAGACGGCGCAGTGAAGACCAGATGAATTGATTGCTGTTACCTGTTGGTTTCACCTTATCAATGACTCCCACTCTTGCATGCAGCGAGGTCAGGTATGTCCGGTTGGCAATCGCTTTGGAAAATATCTGTTTTAGTCCAGCTGCAGAATGGAAACAGACCGGAGCGTTTCGAATGTAATATACAAAGCCAGGCTTACGATAAAAAATAACAGGTTTAGCGCTGATAAGAGCCTCGTATGCGACAGAGGAGTACGGTGTAATCACCACGTCTGATCGGTCAATCATCTCATTGAGAGGCACTAGGCCATGTCTAAAAACTTTAGAATTTCTGCATCTCAAACTTTTGCGAAAAAACGAACTGTTTCCTTGATCCGGATGCAATTTATATGAAACCGCTATTTTTCCATTTAAAGGTATGGATGCCAGCTCAATGGTTCGAATAAGGGTTTTATTGTATTGATTTCCTAACGGCTGTAAAGCAACAAGCACCTTCAGTTGAGCGCTGCCCATTTTTGCAGCGGCTTTATTACCTGTAGGTAAATTACGGTAGAAACATGGTCCGCTGACGACAATTTTGCTAGGTGGCGCCCCGTAAGATTTAAGAAAATCCGCATGAGACTTGCCCCATACGAAGTTAAGATCCGCATTGACTGGGAAATGTGCAATTGGGGCCATTAGTCCGTGCTGGATGTTAACTGTGTGCACGTTGCGTGATTGTGCAAAGGAAGTCATCAATGCCCCGTGATGATTGATAGTCGATCCATAGACTGTACGGCGTATGGAATATCGGTCGAACAGAGTATGCACGCGGCGCACATGCAGCATTGCCTTTTTGACGCGCGCCGTGAGCCACGATCGAAAGGCAGAATTACGGAAAGCGGCTGGCGTATGGACGGAGGATAAGAGTGTGCGCAGCTGTCCCATTGTCTTTTGGGCTATAGTGGGAGAAAGACCTGCCGGTGTAAGCCCATGCAAAAAAATGAGCGGACGGCATTCCTTTATCTTCAACATAGATCGGTATTCGCCTGGGTGATGGGCGACATACAAAATCTTTTCTCCTCCCGAGTCTTTCGTCATGCCAAATAGCTCAGCGCGGACAATCGTATAGCCGGATTTATTAAGATTAGGCTTAGCAGGCACGAGATAAGGACTGCAGGCAGCTTGCAAATTTCGAATTGGCCCCTTTTTTTTCAGCTTTGCATTTCCGAAAGCCTTGGAATGATGCAACACATATTTCTGAAAATCCCGCAGTATCAAGATGCCCAGCGGTACATTGTCGTAACGCAGTGACTTGAAAGCTTCTAAGAATTCTATACTATACCGCCAAATGGTCCAAGTTTTATTATGCATATGAACCTCTATTCCCCCCCGTAACTCGATAAAATCGCAATCAAATGCTCGATTGAAACCTTAGGAGCTTTATCTGAACGGTATATAGTAACTGCAGATGGCTGGAAGTGTCGAAATTTAAGCCCCTCTATGGATATAGGAAGAACGACATACAATTCATCATCTTCAACTAAAGTCGCTAATTCGTCTTCAGTAAGCAATTCCTCATGAAACTTTTCTCCCGGCCGAGCTCCGACAATCTGCACAGCTGGCACAGGCAATCCTTTGTTCAGGCAGTACTGCTGAACCGCAATGCTCAAATCCTCAAGCTTCAATGACTCCATCTTCAAAATAAAAGTCTCTCCGCCTTCACAATAGCAAGCTGCTTTAATTGTCAAGTTGGCCGCCTCTTGAATTGACATAAAAAAACGAGTCATGCTGGGGTCCGTGATCGTCATTGGTTTTCCGGTCAAAGCTTGATTCATCAGAACGGGAAATACCGAGCCCCTCGAGCCGATCACATTACCGAAACGTACAGAGCAAAATTTCGTGTCATTATTATTAAGCCGGTAGTTCGCTTGCTTGAACAATTTTTCAGTAATCAGCTTGGTGGCCCCCATTGTGTTGCTGGGGTTGATTGCCTTGTCGGTACTGATGTTGATGACCTTCTTAACTTTATTCAAGATACTGGCGCGAATGACGTTGTCACTGCCGTAATTGTTTGTTTTCACCGCTTCGAACGGGTTTTCCTCACAGATGGGAACCTGCTTCAAAGCTGCTGCATGAAACACGTAATCCATCCCTCTCACGGCAAAGTTTACGGAATCATAATCGCGTATATCTCCCAGTATGAATTGAAGTCGTTTTTCGTTCGCATATTTCAGCTTCATTAAATACTGCTTCGAATCGTCTCGGTTAAATACGACGATTTGCTCCGGCTCGTATGTGAGCAGCGTTGAAACGATTTGTTCGCCAATGGAGCCGGTACCTCCCGTTACAAAAATTTTTTTATTTCTAAAAAAGCTAGATATCTGTTGGGATGATATGGACATCATTCCCCCTCCTTCGAGATGAATGGCTGCAATTTAGACTCGTTTAAGTAAAGCGCTCTGCATGATGCGGGCGACATATTAGAGACAGCTGCGGAGTGGTTGTCTAATACTCTATTTTATGTTTTGAGAGAAGGTACGGTTATAGGTCATTCATCTATCTTTGCGATTTAGAAGAGAAGATAGGCAAACCATCAGGAGCAACAACTGACCGGAATAAATATATTAATACTAGACTGCTTCTTATCAAAGCTGCATCGGAAAGGATCGATTATTAATGGAGGTTCCTTTATCCAGGCCTGATATTACTAGTTTAGAAAAAAAATACGTGATGAAGGTGTTAAACTCCGGGCAGCTCAGCTTCGGAGAAACACTTCACCAGTTTGAACAAAGCTTTTGCAATACGTTTAATGTCTCCTATGCAGCAGCGATGAACAGCGGAACAAGTGCACTTCATGTTGCTGTCAAAGCGTTAGGGCTGCACACCGGCGACGAAGTGATCACAACGCCGTACAGTTTTGTCGCATCTGGCAACTGTTTGCTTTACGAAGGTATCAAACCCGTATTCGTCGATATCGACTCTGATACGTTTAACATCGATACTACGCTTATCGAACCGGCCATTACGCCGAATACGAAAGCGATCTTGGTCGTTCATGTATTCGGTCAGCCATGTAATATGGATGAGATTCAGAGAATTGCGGATAAGCATAAGCTCTTTATTATTGAAGATGCATGCGAAGCAATAGGAGCGACCTGGAAAGGCAAGCCGGTCGGTACGCTCGGAGATATGGGCGTCTTCGCTTTTTATCCAAACAAACAAATTACGACCGGGGAAGGCGGCATACTGATTACAAATAACGAGCGTTACTTTAAACTTGCAAGCAGTCTCCGCAACCAAGGACGCGATCCGGGAAGTGACTGGCTGACACACGATCGCATCGGTTACAACTATCGAATGTCCGATCTGCAGGCTGCCGTCGGATTGGCCCAGATGGAAAGGTTGACGACGATTTTGTCCAAGCGCGAGCGAGCCGCAGCGTTTTATACTCACTTGATTCTCAAAGCTGGGCTGCCAGTGAAAATTTTAAAGCCGCTGCCTGATTCGACAATGAGTTGGTTCGTCTTTATCGTTATGCTTCCAGACGGCGCAAATCGCGATTTTGTGATCGCGCGGCTGGCGCGAAATGGCGTCCAAAGCAAACCGTATTTCCCCTCCATCCACTTGTTTCCAGTCTACCGAAGCCAGTACGGGTTTCATCCCGGAGATTTCCCGATCAGCGAAAGCACGTCAGATCGGACGATCGCTATCCCTTTCTATTCAAATATAACGTTCAAAGAGCAATCACATGTCGTTAAGAGTCTTAGCGAAGCGTTACAGGGGGAGGAATGACTACTGTGGAGCTGAGGATCGGAAAACATACCATCTCGAATGCTCACCCGATGTACGTCATCGCGGAAATCGGTGTCAACCATAACGGCTCGCTTGAGACGGCCAAAGAAATGATCGTTTCCGCCCGCAATTGCGGCGCTGACGCTGTGAAATTTCAAATGTTCCGCAGTGAAGACCTCGTATCCGATCAGGCGGCGCTGGTCGAGTATCAGAAAGCTTCCACTTCCGATTCGACTCAGCTCGAGATGCTGCGTCGTCTGGAGCTGGACGAAGCTGCGTTTCTCGAGCTGAAAAGCTTCTGTGATACGTTAGGCATAACGTTTCTTGCCACCCCATTCGATACGAAAAGCGCCTACACGCTCAACCAAATGGGGATCGAGACGTTTAAGATCGGGAGCGGCGACATCACTAATTTACAATTGCTTGCAGCCGTCGGCTCCTTCTGCAAGCCGGTCATCCTATCGACCGGAATGACGACGCTAGGCGAGATAGAAACAGCCCTTGCCGTACTGAAGCAAGCTCCGAAAGTGGCGCTGCTGCACTGTACCTCTGCTTATCCGGCTCCCTATAACAGTATTAACCTGCGTGTCATCGAGACGCTAAAGTCGGCTTTCGGCGGTATTATAGGCTACTCCGACCATTCGGTTGGGATGGAAATACCGATTGCTGCAACTGCTCTCGGATACAAGATTTTGGAGAAGCATTTTACGTTGGACCGCACCATGCCCGGACCGGATCATCAAGCTTCGATGGAGCCAGAGCCCTTTAAACGGATGATCGAAGCAATTCGGCATGTCGAGCTGGCGCTTGGCATTACGCAGAAACGAGTGACTGAGGTGGAAGAGCTGACGAGGGAATTGGTCCGTCGGGGCGTATATGCAGGGAAGGACCTACCTGCCGGTCACGTAATACTGGAGGCGGATCTGCAGCTATTACGACCTCTCGGAGAGATTGACGCCGCACAATATAAGCAGCTGCTCGGCAAAAAGACTACGCATTCGTTCAAGAAGGGCGAACCGCTCTCTTGGCTAGGGCTAGCGTAAGGAGGCCATTATGAACATTATTTGCATTACGGGAACGAGGGCGGATTACGGTATTTACCGCCCTCTTCTTCTTGAGCTTCAGCGTGAACTTAATATAGAGCTAAAGCTGGTCGCCACCGGCATGCATGTGCTGGACGAATACGGGAACACGATTGATCAAATTCAAAAGGATGGTTTATCCGTAGCGGGAACGCCGTCCATATTAGTAAAAGGCGATTCCACCTATGCGATGTCCCAGTCGGTCGGACTCGGGATCATTTATTTCTCCGATATTTTCCAATATATCAAACCTGACTTCATTCTGCTGTTAGGCGACCGAGGCGAAATGCTCGCAGCAGCAATTGCAGCGCATTATCAAAATATCGGCATTGTCCATCTTCATGGCGGAGAGTGCAGCGGGTCGGCGGACGATACGGTACG
The DNA here is from genome assembly GCF_056269345.1 of Paenibacillus sp. J22P15. Taxonomy (NCBI): domain Bacteria; kingdom Bacillati; phylum Bacillota; class Bacilli; order Caryophanales; family Paenibacillaceae; genus Paenibacillus; species Paenibacillus sp. J22P15. Next base: position 94,370 of record NZ_JBWDNT010000005.1, on the reverse strand, counting down.
CCACGCGATTTCGACGTTTGCTCACCTGCACTTCGTATCGAGTGTAGAAGCTCAGCATTTCCTCGTTAACCGCGGCGAAGCGCATTGGCGGGTTATTCCGGTAGGTTCGCTTAGAAAAACGGAAGTGCAGAGAGTATACGATCTCAAGGCTTCGGAACGCGAGCGGCTCATGACCCATTATGAGCTTGCGACGGCGTATCCCAAAGTGCTCGTGGCCATGCACCCCGATTCGAAGGATCCGATTTCGTTTGATGCGCAAATTGAACCGGTGCTGCAAGCGCTGCGCAGCATGAAGCAGACGCAGTATATTGTCATCGGTCCGAACAGCGACGCGGGCGGGGAAATATTCAAGGAAAGGCTGAGCAGCTTCGTCCAAGAGAGTTCTCTTCGTCGCTACTATGCTTCAGTGCCTTCGAGCGATTATTTGTTCCTCTTATCTCAAGCCGACCTGCTCGTCGGAAACAGCAGCAGCGGCATCATTGAAGCGCCATTCTTCCAGCTGCCATTCGTCAATATCGGCGCAAGACAACGAAACCGCACGCATGCGGCCAATGTCATTCATGTTGATTATGAAGAAACGAATATTATGGAGGCGGTCACCGCTTCACTGGAAGCAAGCAGAGGGACGATCGTAGAAAATCCATATGACCTGTGCGACTGCCCGGAGCAGGAAATCGTGCACATGCTGAAGCAGCTGGCGGAACATCCGCAGCTTCTAAACAAGCGATAAAAGCGGAGCATTCCGTATTCAATGGCATATGACCATACCTTCACCTGATCACCTTCATATCTTATATCATAAAATTAGATAAAGGAGTGGTATCCTTGCATCCTCCCTATGTGGGTATTCTAGTAAACAATAACTTGCATCGCAAGATTTCCTCCGGCGCATCGGACTATGAAAACGTAGACCTTTACGTAAAGGCAGGTGAAAAATACGGCATTACCCCCTGTTTCTTCCGACTGTGCGATCTTCGGACAGGACAATCGACTGTGAAGGCTTACGTAAAACTAAACAAGGGTTACGTTCGGAAGAATGTCCCTGCTCCCTCGGTCATACACAATCGGGCAATCTTTTCAAGCAAAAGTCAAATTCGTCGATTGTCTTCGTTCCTGCATAGCGGACGAATTCTATTTAACCGCCGAAATCGTTACGGCAAGCTTCATGTTCACCGCTTGCTATGGCAAGACGCGAAGTTGCGCCCGCATATGCCAACGACCGATCGGGCCACAGCGGCCGCAATTCAAAGGATGATGATGCAGTCCGACTCTCTGATCGTCAAGCCGAACAGCAGCAGTGTCGGGCGTGGCATCATGCGTATAGACCGAACGAAAGCGGGTTGGAAGCTGACGTACCCGGTATCGCTCAGTTATTTGAAACAAAAGTGGCGCTCCATCGAATGGAAAGGAAAGCATCTTCCCCCAGTACTTCAGAAACGCATTCGAAGCACGTTCTACATCGTGCAGCAGCTCTTGCCTCTCGCAACTTTCAAAGGGAGTCCCTTCGATCTGCGCGTCTCCGTGCAGCGAACTGCGGACGGTAAATGGGGTATGACCGGTATCGTAGCGAAAGTGGCCCCGAAGCACACGTTCGTGACGAACGTAGCTCAAGGCGGAAGTACGTGTCAGTTGCGCAAAATACTTCAAAAAGAGTATGCGAATTTAGATATAGATGATATAGAAAAGCGCATCTACAACCTTTCCATGCGAATCGCTTCCCAGCTATCCAAACAACTTCCCCATATGGCCGATTTAGGGCTCGACATAGGTATTACGACTGACGGGCATCCGATGTTCATCGAATGCAACGGCAGAGACCAGCGTTACAGCTTTCGCGATGCCGGCATGATGGACGTGTGGACGGCTACCTATGATAATCCAATCGGTTACGCCAAATACTTGCTCAACAATAACTCCGATGCATAAGCATCGGAGTTATTGTTGAGCAAGCATTAGAAATATCGGGATGGTACCGATTGGAGACCTGCGCTACTGTCGAGTGATGGACTGGGATATTCCACCTACTACCTTTAATGAATGGGTGAGAATCCATGTAGGCAATGCTGTTGGACTTTTGCGAGCAACTACGGATAGGTTTCAATCTGCCAAACCAATTTACCTTATATATTTCAGGTAATCGGAGAATGTATAGAAAAATGATGAGGCGACCATTTGAGTATGCTAAATCTCTTGCTGGGTTTTCCTAGAAGAAGCAGGAGAACTTTAGAATGCGAAACAGACGGAAAACCAAGGGCATAAGGTCCTTGGTTTTTTTGCAAAAGTAACAAACCCTGAAGACAATAAGATAGTCATTCCTCTTTCCGTTACTTTATATAGAATCATCCCCATTAATAGATTTCCATGAAAACGCCTGCTCCTCACCCACCGATTGCAGCAACGTCCGTCCTAATAGTTTGTCGAAATCGTCCGGGGCCATATCCGACCAATTTTCTGTACGCTTAAACTGAATATCCCTCTCCGTCAAAACCTCGCCGATCGGTAAATCTCGCGCGGCTACCATTTGCTTGCGAGAATGTACATACTTTTTCTCATCCTCTTTCAGCTCGAATTTCGAAGGCCCGCTCATTTGCGAAATCATATTCGTGTTTTCTGTAAATTGAATAAACGTATTTGCTTCAATGGCGGATTCGTCGTCTATCCGTTTGCTCACAAAATCCAACGTGACATGCTGTTCAAATACGCGCGCTCCGAGTCCATATGCTGCTGCATAGGCGACATACCTCTCTTGTTCGGAATATGCTGCGGTATGATCGGCATACCCGACTGGAAAATCGAATAATTTTTCATACATGGGTATCTTTTGCAGATGCAGCGATGACGGAGGCGTCGGATACTGCTGTATCCCATACATGAAGACGATATTTTTCTTGGGCGACAGCATGCGGACCGTATATTCGATATCGAGCAATGTCGCTCCTCCCACACCGACGAATAACGGCTGCTCCGCTTGAGACAGCTTCCTAAGCATGTAGGCATCATGCATGCTTGCTGCATGGATTGCCAAAGCATCAACTTTCTCATCGATCAGAAATTCAAGTCCCGGCAGCTCATCGGCCAATCCGACGATTGCGAGCTTGTTCATGCGGCAGCGAGCGAATACCTCCTTCCATTGTTCGCGACTGAGCAACCACTTTTGCAATCGCACAAATAAAGAATGATTCGATGCCATGTATGCATCCAATTCCAGCATAATATGAAGCTTCACCGCATCCGCCCCTGATGCTTTCAAAGAATCGATTACGTCGAGCAGATAGGAGATACTGCCTTCATGGTTGTAGGCCGTTTCTGCAATTCTGTAAATAGAGGAAGGCTTTTCCTTATCCTCACGGAAATACGTTTCCAATTGATTCATTCGTTATTCACCCTTTAGCTCTTATAGATTTGTTCCTTCATCAGCTGCAACCTTTCCATTTGATCATGATACAATCGCTCGATTTCCGTCTTTTTATCCGAAGCAAGCTGTTTTTGCACAACGTCGCGATTGAATACAGCGGCATAGGGCAGCCTATCTATTGCGCTTAAGACAGAGCCGAAGCTAGACCGTTCACCCAGCATTTCACCTAGCTGCTGCAAATACTGCAGATCCTCGTAGGTATCCAGAGTAAGCCTTACATCACGGTATTCCTCCTTACGAGCCTGTATGACGCGAACGTCGAATATATGGGGCTGATTTAACCAGTACCCCCATATTTCGGTGTCCGAATCCGTATTCTCCTTAAATGCAACCACGGTTTTCAAAGCCTCGTAACGAATGCCATAAATAGAAGCTCCTAACGGCAGTCCTTCCACATACATAAAGTCAGGTTTGCGCAGCAGCGCTTCATTGGTTAATAGATTCGCATATTCGACCGCAAAAAAAGGATTATCCGCCGTAATCGAAAGCACATAATCCAATCTATAAAATGTAGCAGCATCGTGTAGACGAAGAAGCACATCATCCGGATGCCCCATAAAATAATGTATGCGCTGGGCATGCGCGGCTTCGACTAACGGCGCGTCCTGTGGATTGGTCGAGGTGCACAGCACAATTTGATCTACCCGGCTTACCAGCTTAGCCCTTTCAATGACATGATCAATAACCGGCTTTCTCCCAATAGGAAGCAAAAGTTTAAGAGGGAGTCTTGTTGATTTCAATCTAGCCGTAATCAGTACGCCGATTTTCATAGCATGATCCTCCTTAATTATGGCCCCTTCTCTTCAGTTACACTCCATCGCAATGCTCATATATTCTATGACAAGCATGTGAAATATGATCTAGACAACTGTTTCAATGTATATATATATAAGCCAAAATTGGTTGATTGCCCCATGGCATTCGGCCTCTCTCTCACATACGATACATAAATGGATTTACCGCAGATTTAAGGGAGGTATATATAGATGATAAACTCGCAGCTTCGGGCATTTGACCTGACTGCAAATTTCTTTCATACATTTCGCAGCGTCAGGTACAAGCACGTTCCTGTCGTTAGAGCAATGGCTTATCCCTTCCATCTTCGTGCCGTTAAATCTTTCAAAGGCTCCAAACGGGCAGGCCTGCAGTGGATACGTAACCCCCGCCAAATGTACGACAAGTTGATCGCAAATGATAGAGTAACAGCAGTGCCTTATAAACCGAGCGAGCTTGGAAAAGCTAAAACGATATTTAGTTCTAAGGTTATAGATGGATTAGGCATTAATAGAAATCAAAATATCATTTGTATCGAAAAGAAGAATGGACGGAGTTTAAAGGCTCCCTATTACAATCCGGAAGCGTTCGGTCGTCTCCAAACGACCCACTACAACTCTTTATTGCTTCAAATCAAATCGATCGTGAACAAGAAAGGCGTACATCCTTACTTCAAGCGAAAAGGTTTCATGAATTGGATCACGTACCAGCTTCGCTCAGTTATGCGGAAAATTGACGGTCTCGATCAGTTGTTTTCAAAAAATAACATCAAAGCTATCATCCAGTCCTCATCCGTAAATCCGATGGGATATTTGCTCGTGCATATGGGCAAGCAGCGTCGTATTCCTACGATGAACATTCAATATGGACTGATCGACACGTATCAGATTTTATCTACCAACGTTGATCATTACGTTGCCTGGGGCGATCAGCATCGGAAGCGGCTTACACGCTATGGGACTCCGCAAAATAAGTTTCATCTGCTTGGGAACGCACGGTTCGATCCCATCTTTCATAGTAAATGGATGAACAAATCACAACTCTCGAACAAATTGGGCATTAACGGGAACAGAACGTTCTTCGTTTATCCCGAGCAGCCTTTAAAACAGCATCACAATCGAATCGTCATGCAGCGGATCATTCAAGCTCTGCTGCCATTCCGCAATAAAGTTGCGCTCCTCGTGAAGAAGCATCCTCGTCAGAAAGGAAGCGGATTGTCTCCTGGCATGATGCGCAAATACCCATTTGCTAAGCTTATTCGTCACCGCGCAATCCGTCTTTACGATCTGCTGAGCGGCGCGGACTGTGTATTTGTCCAGTTTTCCACTACTGGCCTCGAAGCCATGCTGTTCCATAAGCCCGTCATTGCGCTGGCCTTCTTCCCCAATACGAATAAACACGAATACTCTTATTATGCTTCAAGCAGACTGCTAACATCTGCGAAGGGACAAAAGCAGCTTCGGACGATTGTGTCGATATTCATGAAAAGAAGCTCCTATCGACGGCTTATGATGAATAAGCAGCAGAAATACCTTCTTGGCGCTTACAGCGGCAGCATGAACGCAAAAAACAATATTAATACGTTAATGGGATCCATTTAATAAGAAACAAAGGGTTGAGCAGCATGCTATTTCTGCTCAACCCTTTTTCACTTTTAGTTCACTTAATCTGCAATAGACGGTAGTGCTCCGATTATGCGCGCGAGTACGCCGACTGCTTTGCTATAGTCAGGAATATCTCGGGTAACCACTGTTCGCGCTCCGATGACACAGCCGATTCCAATACGGATGCCAGGAATGACAATAGTGCCAGTCCCAAGCTCGATAGTGGTTAGGCGAATGCGGCACGGACAAGCCGATCCATAATACTTTCCTTGAATCTAAATGACATGACTTATGCAGTTCCTTCCAAGCAATGGAAACCGTTTAATAGTCATAGAAATGTAAGCTAAAAACCGGAAAACCCTTGACTTTTGGAAATCATCCCAATAATCGCGAAGAATACCTTTTTTAACGGGTATACCTCTCGAGATAATAGGTGGTTTTGATGAAACAAACCCTTGAAAATCCACGATTTCGTAAGCTTTCACAAGGCGAATGTGCGGGAGCGCCAATCTTACGATCGCTTTGGGAAAAGGTCGATTTTTCATTACTCTTGACACAATCCGGGATATTCAAACGAAGCGGTGCTCCGTCATGGATGCTTTGCTTTATGTACATCATCGGATTGATCTCTGGATGCTCATCGGTTGTACAAATGAGCGAACTGGCTGGAAAAATTCTCTACTTGAACTCATGTTTAAACCTTACTAACTCGCACAATACACGCTCAGCCGGTTCTTCACAGTCCCTCATGCTTGGCGAACGTTTGGGAAAAAGCGCGTTGCAAGGCTCCAAGAAGAACTAGAAACTGCGCTTTAGGAAGGCGATGTTATTAATCTCGACGATACGCATAGCGCCTGGCGCAAAGTCTCTGACGATGAGGCTGGTTTAACCAAGTTTGATCTAGCCAGACAAATGCTTCTCATGCTGCGTGAGTCGGTCACTTGCCGCCTCTGGGTAGCGATGGACCGATGGTATTTATACAAAGACTTTTTCGTTTTCTTGCAAGAGCATAGGATGCATACAAGTGTTTAACCGCATCGGGAAAGGGTCTGTCTGCCGTAGCTATTTAGAAGGGACAACCTGTAACGAAACAACGATTCGTTCCAATCGCTGCCGTTGTCGCCATGCGTCTTAAAGAAGACGAGGAATTATGTGAAGTAAGAGAAGGTGCCCAAGATGACCCGGCAACCGACATGATACGCCAATGAAAGCACTAGAAGTGTACGGAAAGCGCTAGCGTATTGAAGTGTTTTTCCGCACAGCCAAACAAGAGCTTAGTTAGTTTTGAAAAGTGCCACTCTACATCCGAAGCGCACCAGCACGCACATATGGAAATGCTTCTTGCTGCGGAAACGCTACTTGCCTATGCTTTATGGCAAGTAAACAAAGAAAAAACGAGTGATGAGAGCCACACCCACGGCGAAATGGTTCGCGGTCTCTTTCACACTCGTTGCCAGGTTCGCACAAGAAACAACAAGTGTTTAAAGCGAATCTACATCGATTTTGACATAGAGGTACGCCGTTTTGCAAGCTCTTAAGAATCTCTCTATGACCATGTGGCCGGTTTATTCAAGCTCACCTTGCTTGGTTGTGAGCGCCAGCAGCGCTTCCTCCTGCGGGCCGATGTCGCTTGCTACAATGCGCCAGCGCACCGCCGTCTCCGGCTTTTCGCCTTACTTGGGGCGTCCGCGGCTGGTACGACGCAGCGTGTATGTTTCCGGTTCGGACGTAAGTGTCACCTCATGAAATTTCTGCTTCTGCTGTTTCCGGAAAGCGGCGATCCCCTGCTGGGCGTCATGCTCTCACGCATACCGTGCAGCGCTCAGCGTCCGCAGCGCTTTGGCCATTTTCTCGCGCTCTTTGTTCATCTGGCGCTCCAGTGTTTCTTGCTGCTTGGCTTCGAAATGGCTGGAGTGAGCGACGACGAATCGCAGCGGCTGGCCGTAGAGTTCCCTCTCGAACGACTGCAACCGATAACAGGAGCGACCGTCCTCCTCGTTCGTGACCTGGACGTCCTGCCATTGATCGCGCCAGTTGGCTTCTTCTTTCAGTTCGCTGCTCAGACTGAATGTATCGGGCAATCGGGTAATGAACGACAGCCCTTCCTGTACGTTGGACCATAGTTCCCATTATCTTTTCTTTAGTTTCCAAACTTTTAAACGACCATTTTTCTTCTTGAAAACAGGTTTATACTTGTTGCCCCACATTTTCAATGCATTTTTGTACAAATACTTTGTTACTTTTGCATATTTGTCATTATTTGAACTCCGCGAATTATTTTTTGTATGCTGAAGGCGATTATATAACGTTATGTCAATCCATTTAAACGCATATTTTCCGGCAAGCTTCAATAAAATTTGACGGTCTTCGGCGTAACGGCCTCCAAGTGGAACATTCGTACTCCATCCGCCGACAGCACGTAGTGCATCGGTCCTGTAAAATCTGGGATAAACCATCGGATGAAAGGTGATAAAATCATAATTGTCTTTAATTTTTCTTTTTCTGCTTTTTTTCAGTAATTTCTTTTTTCCTCTTTTGTTCAATTCCCAAGTTTTGTTATTTCCATATACCATTGCTACTTTATCGCCGGATTTTTCCATTCTCTCTACACATTTTTGCAATGTTTTTTTTTCATACCAATCATCGGCATCCAATTGAGAGTAATATTTGGTGTCAACCCGTAATAGAGCTTGTTGCAATGAAGCTGATACCCCCCGGTTTTCCCTCTGTTTAACATAAGTGATACGAGGATCGTTCAAAAATATTTTTATTTTCTTTTTGGTATTATCCGTTGATCCGTCATCAATAATAAGTAACTTCCATCCTTGATAGCTCTGTTTTAATACACTTTTTATGGCACGATGTATGAATTCCCCTCTGTTAAAAGTAGGAATGATCACGGTCACAAGCGGCTTCGTTTTTTCCGTTTCTTTTTTTTCTTTTCCCTCTTCCTTTTTCTCATTCTCCGTATCCGGTAGAATAAACATTATGATCCGCTCCTTTCTAAGAGTTCCTCGTAATAACTTTCGAGTTGTTTTATTTGGATAGCCGAATTAAATTGTGATTTGACCTTTTCATGTCCTTTTTTCCCAAATTCTATGCGAAGTTGTGGATCTTCTATTAGTTTGATTATCCGTTCTGCAAGCAGCTCAACATTTTTTTCCGGCACGAGAAACCCGTTCACATTATCGCTGACTAATTCAGGAATGCCGGCATGCCATGTAGAAACGACAGGTAAGCCGGTTGCCATCGCCTCCTTAAGAGCATTGGGAATGCCTTCATGGTTACCATCTTTTGTGGTAATGCTGGGCAAACAGAAGATATCGGCTTTTTTCAGCTTCTTGGCTACTTTCTTATGAGAAATTCCGCCTTTTAACTTTACCGATTTCTGTATATTAAACTGCTGAATCATCTGCTTTAATTTCCGGCGTTCCGGTCCCTCGCCAATAACCGTTAACTGAGTCGCAGGGTGAATCTCTAGTACTTTTTTGAAAGCCCTTATTAAATATGGAAACCCTTTCTTCCCTACCATTCTGCCTACAGACAAAATATTTACTTGTTCTTTATTGGTCTCCCTATCGCAATAAGCAAATTTCTTCAGGTCAATACCACTGTATAAGACTTTAATCTTTTCAGAAGGGCATCCCCATTCAATTAATTGCTCTTTCATGGAATTTGAAGGAACAGTGAATATTTCACCCTCCTGAAAAAGACGAGGCAGTTTCTGCTGATAAGGTTGTTTATGATTTTTCCATGCCGGTAGATCCATCCCGTGAAAAGAAGTGATCATCGGTAATCCTGTCATTTTTTTAGCACGAAGAATCCGTACACCGGCGTTACCAAAACGGGCATGTATCAGTTTGATTTTTTGACGTTTCCAATGCTTTGCCAATTTATGAGGATCATCTGATAAAAAATAGACCGGTTTATAGGGAAAACGGTCAAGATTCATTTTCTTTCGGGTATAAACAATCGGCTTGAATTTGTTTATATTTTTTAATTCTTCATATATGAAAGTTTCGGACGGCTGCAAGTAATAATTTCTGACAAATGCCGTTCTTGTATTCATGGCAGTTCCTCTCCCTTACAATTCCTTAAATTACAATATTCAAAAGCCATTGAATCCGTATGGACGGTTGTACTTTTTCGGATCGCCGGGGAATATACTATTTCCATTCCTTATAGAGGGTTTCATCCATTTTCTTGATTTGTTCAAGAAACGAATCCGCCAAATCCAACTTCTTCAATTCTCTCAACAGGCGGAAAGGCTTGGTGGATTTTATTCTGTATAAATTTCCATAATCAATGATTTTCAACACCTTTTCATCCGTAACAAAAACATGCCGCATTTTCAACTCGATCCTGATGAATTTCAGCCGTTCCATTTCTTTTAATATGTTATACAATTGCATTGTAATATTGTGGGATAGTTCTTGCTCACTTTTTAATTATGTGTACAAATCAGTTCCTTTCAAGTATTCCATAACAATATATTTGGATCCAACTTCATAGATTTTGGGCATGAAAGAGACTCCTTGTCCGGCTTTCATCGCCCGGCTTTCATTATTTGCATTTTTACGGCTGACATAGATTTTTACACAGCGATCGGGCGATAGCCGGAAAACAGCACCCTGTTCCCCCAGTCCGATTAATGGAAATGAAGTCGGATTTACGACTATAAGCTTGGGCTCTCCTTTTGCTTGCTGTTTATTCTTGGTAACGGATATTCGTCTGAAATCTTCGATTCGGATCACCCCCTTTAAACAGGCTTGATGTTCGCCTCCCTAATATTATTCTATGTTCCTGGTTTCCGGATTGTATGGATGAATGTTTGAGATATCCCCCCATTTTTCAGGGATGAAGACAGTTGGCTGAACAGCTTTTGAGCAAACAGCATATTTTATGGTATACACCGCAGATCAGGGGGAATCAAGATGGATACCATTGCTCATTACCTGGGCGAGGACATTAATATTAATCAAGGATTTATTTATAATCAAATTACTGCTACGAAAAAATACCGTTCCATAGTCATCGGCAATTTTCCCAAAAGAGAAAATGCCAAGTCTTTTCCCTTCCCGGAGTATTATTATATAAATGAGATCAAGAATTGGCCCCAATTTATCCGGGATAAAAATATCAAAGCGATTCATGCTCATAAAGGCCCATTCGCCAGAAGTATACTGCCGCTTGCCTCCAAATATCGAATTCCCCTTATTACTAGTTTCCGCGGGAAAGACGCCTCAGCAACAAACAAAAGATATGAAAAAAACAAACGCAAATACCAGGAATTAATACAGTATGGAAGCATGTATTTGCCTGTATGCGAATTTTTCAAACAGCAGATGATGAAAGTCGGTTTTCCGGAGGAGAAACTAAAAGTACTTTACGGCGGAATCGAACTCAAAAAATTTCCATTCCATCTGCGGAAATTTCCAAAGAAAAAATCAAAGATACGGATTCTTTCCGTAGGACGATTGGTGGGTAAGAAAGGTTTTCCCATATTAATAGAGGCTTTTTCCAGCGTCCATAAACATTACCCGAGAAGTGAATTGGTCATCATTGGAAAGGGTAATAACAAACAACGAAAAGCTTTACTAAAGTTAATAGAAAAATTGAAACTAAAGGATTCGGTCATTATAAAAAAAGAGATGAATAATAAAAAAGTGGCAAAAGAAATGAAGAAAGCCGATATATTCAGTTTGGCCAGTTATACAACTGGAGACGGCAATATGGAGGGTATCCCCAATGTATTGAAGGAAGCAATGGCCTGCGGATTACCGGTAGTATCCACTAGGCATGCAGGGATTCCCGAACTGATAGACCATGGAAAATCCGGTTTGTTAGTTGCGGAAAAAGATCCCAAGGAACTCGCTTCCGCTTTGATTCAATTAATCAAAAAACCGAAATTATGGCCAAAGTTCTCTGCAGAGGGACGAAAAAAGGTAGAAGCTCAATTTGATCAATATAAGCAAATCAAAATGCAGGAGTCTTATTATGACTGGATGCTAAACAAATTGTGATATTGCAGGACAACAATAAACAGAATAAGAATTGTAAAAGGATAGCTTTCTTTTAAGAGAAGAGCTATCCTTCTTTCATATCTTTATTTACTTTTTCTCATTATTTTTTTCTCTATTTAATGTGGACCAGAAATCTTCAATGACTACTTCGGCGAGAAATCTGCTCCCTACACCTTTACAGTAGTTGCTCATTTTTTGATAAAATTTCTGATCGTTCAACTTTTCGTAACATTGTGCGATATCCTGGGCATCATGAACAAATAAAGGGTAATCCGTGCCGAATAGATCCTCATTAGCAATTACTCTTGTAGTAATAACCGGTACACCAAGGGCGCAATATTCCAAAATTCTTGACAAATAAGAGTGACTGGGATTTTGATCCTTGCTGTTATCGTAAATGAGCGCTAGACCAATTCCTGCTTTTAGTATCATTTCTTTAGTTTCCCAAAATGGCTTTTTGCCGTGGTCCACTACCTCGGGAGATTTTAGCAATTTTCTGGCAGTCGGTTCATATTCCTTTTTAAATCCAGGGTATAGAACGTGGAGTGACACATCCGGGAATTTCTCCCGAATGAAACGGGTAGCTTCGATGGCAATAGGAAGTCCGTAACGCGGTCGAATCATCCCAACGTTAATTAATTGCAATGGCTTGGAAGGCTTGAGTTCGGCCAATTTTTGGGAGGACGGCAATTCAATAAACTGGGGAAGCACCTTCACCTTCCGATTAACTACCTTAGGTTCAACCCCCTTCTTTAATAAATATTTTTTGTAACGCTCTGCATTTGGACGGGCCTGTAAAAGAGTGATGCGAGACTTTTGAAACAATGTATTCATTTCTTTCATGATATTATTGTCATCCAAATTATAATGAATAGACAGGAAAAGAAGTTTCTTCGCCAATTTCGGATTCTTTTTTAACAGCTTAAAGCAGCCTTTACGGTCACGGATAAAAATGAAATCATAGTTTTTCTTGTTATCTAGCTCAATGATCTTTTTTTCATGTCCTTTATGAAAGCGGGTGTGATCAAACTTGAAGCCATCCTTGCCATTTTCAAATTTAAAGGGCACAACACAGTCAATTACACATTTTTCCCTTTCTTTCTTAGATAGACTTTTGACTTTTTGGTCAAAAGCCTTAATTGTAGAAAGAAATTGCAGTACATCACCTTTCGGTCTATACTCGAAGAAACGAAAAGAAAAACAAATTTTCAACGATTTCACCACCTATTTAAGCTATTTCACGCTATTATTATTTCGACCCACACCCCAATATTTCAACCCGCATTGTTTAATATCCCGGGGATCCAACGCATTTCTGGCATCGAATACGAAATCTTCTTTCATTCTCTTCTTTACTTCCAGCCAATCGATTTCCAAAAATTCACTCCACTCCGTACATAACAAGACGCCATGGGCATCGTTGACATTCTGATAAGCATCTTTGCCAAGAATGATTTCCGGGAAGCGTTCTTTAACGGTTATATTAACAATGGGGTCATATACTGTTACGTATGCCCCTTCTTGGAGAAGCAGAGGAATCAGTTTGAGCGATGGCGCTTCACGGATATCGTCGGTCTCCGGCTTAAAAGCCAGCCCTAATACAGCGATTCTTTTGCCCTGTAACCCATTCATTTTTTCGGCCATTCGCTCTACGATCCAGGATGGCTGATTTTGGTTGATAATTTCAACATCGCGTAGGATCGTCATTTCCATTCGTGCGCTTTTTCCCATTTGATAGAGTGCGGCTACATCTTTGGGAAAACAGGATCCGCCATATCCGATTCCGGCATGGAGAAAGTGTTTGCCAATACGATGATCCATACCCATACCTTTGGCTACTTCAGTCACATCGACGTCGAGTGCATCGCATAATTTGGCAATATCATTAATGAAGGAGATTTTGGTCGCTAGGAAGGCATTGGATGCATACTTGATCATTTCTGCGTTGCGAGGAGTGGTGACTAAAACAGGAGCATCTACCTTTTCATAGAGTTTCATCATCATTTCTGCAGCTTGATTTGATTGGCAACCGATGATGATACGATCCGGATTTCGCGCGTCCTGAAGAGCTTTGCCTTCCTGCAGAAATTCAGGGTTGGATACAATGTCTACAGGGATGGTTTTTTCCCTTTTGCTTGCTTCTTGCAAGATCAGCTCCTCTACGAGGTCAGCCGTTCCGACCGGCACGGTGCTTTTGTTCACGATAATTTTGTACTCATTTATATGCTTGCCGATTTCTCTGGCCACATCTTTCACGAACGTTAAATTAGGCCGACCATCAGGCAATGACGGTGTACCGACAGCAATGAAAATGATTTCCGCAGGTTCTACCGCTTCCTCGATATCGGTGGTAAAAGATAGTATGCCTTGTTGCAGCTTTTCTTGAATAAGCGGCTCGACCAATGGTTCATATATAGGGAGAATACCTTTTTTCAATTTGGAAATCTTTTCACTGTCTATATCTACACCGATGACATGGTGGCCCAATTCACAAAGGGAAGCAGCAGTAGTAATTCCGACATAACCGGTTCCTATGACTGCAATTTTCATAGTCTCACCTTCTTTCATTTCTTATTACTTTATTCCACCCGTTTCTAAGTGGAATGGTCTGTAATCCAACGTGATCATATTTGGAATTTATTCGTCATCATCCTCAGGATCCCGCATCATTTCCATTTTCGATTTATCTCCCAGATGGAAGTGCAAGGTTGTTGTCTTGCCTTTGTCCACCCCTTTAAATTGCACTTCCCGGCCGAAAACGCTGTAGCTTACACGGGCAGGCAGGTTGCATACGACCGCTTTTTCCAATAAAATGCTCTGTTCAATATGACAGTTATCAACACGACAGCCGTTTTGGATAGATACATAAGGGCCGATCACGGCGTTTCTCAGGACACAATTTTCCCCAATAATCACCGGTCCCCTGAACGTACAATTTTCCACCACGGTTTGCTCTCCTAGCACGATCTGATCTTCCAGATTCCGTTCCAACATCCATTTGTTGGCTTCGAGCCAGCGGTTGACGGTTCCGACATCAGAGTACAATTCTCTCGTAATCGTATAAGAAATAATGAAATCCTGCCGGATGAGCCAGTGGATCGCATCGGTAATTTCATATTCTCCCCTTGCCGATGGGGAGATTCTGTTAACCGCTCGGAAAATGTTCGTATCGAACAAGTAAGCTCCGATGACCGCCAAGTTGCTTTTGGGTTTTTGCGGTTTTTCCTCCAAAGCGATAATATCATTCCCTTTGATTTCAGCAATTCCGAAGTCTTGCGGATTCGGAACCGGAGAAAGGAGAATGGAGCCGTTACTCTTGTTCTGCTCGTATGATTCTATCAGGATCTTAAGATCTTCAGCAATCAGATTGTCTCCAAGCAGGAGAATAAATGATTTTTCTCCTATAAAGGTCTCCGCCAGCTTCACTGCATGGGAAATTCCCTTTTGTTCAATTTGGTATATATATTCAATCCGGGCCCCGTAACGGGAGCCATTTCCTATCAATTCGGGGATTGCCTTTTGCTCAGGATTCATGACAATCCCGATCTCCCGGATTCCATTATTGACCAGGTTTTCCACACAGTACTCCAACACCGGTTTATTCGCAACCGGCAGCAATGTCTTCGGCTGGGAATAAGAAAAAGGCTGGAGTCTTGTTCCTTTTCCGGCACATAGAATAAGTCCTTTCATCGCAATATCACTCCCATAACCAAATTTTCGCTTCGCATCCCACCCATTCTTACTGTTTTTCTTTATTTAGCAATTCCTCATAGATTCCAAGGTATTGTTCCGCAGTTTTGGACCAGGTAAATTCCTTGATACTTGTCAACCCTTTTTGGCCGTATTTCTCGCAAAGCTCCTTTGAATCCAATAACTTTGAAAGGGAATCGTAAAGCTCCTCATTGTAATTTTGAATGGGGAAGACCAATCCGTTTTCTTCATGCCTAACGACTTCCGGGATCCCGCCTTGATTGGAGGCGACTATAGCCCTGGATGATGCCATGGCCTCCAGGTTGACTCTCCCGAACGGTTCTTGCCATAATGAGGGGATCACTACAATATCAGCAAGCCGATAGATGTAGGGTATTTTGTAAGGAGGAATGAATTTGGTGAAAACCACATGCTTATGAAACTTCGCCGTCTGGCGATAGATCCTTCGTACATAAGGGGTCATCACATTTTTGCCGTAACGGGATGCCCCGGTTATCACCAGTTTCAGATTCGGATATTTCTTTATCAGCTTTGGCATCACTTTTAAAACGAGGTGTATTCCTTTATCCTTCTTGAGGCGGCCGACAAACAATAATGTTAAATCTCCTTCTTGCATACGATATTTCTTTTTCAGTTTTTCAATCTCCTCTTTCTGATCCCCCGCTTGTTCAAAAGGTTCCTGATTTATTCCCAAATAAACAGCATGTGCCTTCCCGTTGAATCGGGGAAATTGGCGGACATATTGACTTAGCAAATATTGGCTGTTGGTGATCAAAGCATCTGCCTTTTCTGCAACTTGATTCATTTGTTTGCGGTTAATATAGGGTCGTGAAAAAAAAAGCATGGAATGCATGTTGAGTACTGTCGGGATATCCGGAAATTGTTCTTTTATGCGGAGTACGTACAACGGACGATTCTCAACCATGATAATATCCGGCATATGCTTCTTGATATGACGGATTACTTTTCCCAGATAACGGTTGGAGCTGGAATAATTAAAGCGTTTATAGTAAAGATTCCCTTCCTGTTTCGAACGAGGGTATTCCGGACACTTTCGCGTATATACCGTTACCTCATAGTTCTGCTCCATCTGTTCGGCAACCATGTGAATATCATGTTCCACACTTGTTCCAATGACTGGGGGCACTGAAAAAGGTCCTGGGCTAATAATGGCAATTTTCATAGTCCACCTCAATATCCATGCGATTTGTATAGAGTATGAATCCCAAGAAATAAAGGCAACGGTATTTGTCCGTCCAAAGTTTGAGAAAGCAAAAATGTGCTTACAGGAAGTATAGTTTCATATATCCAGATTTTTTTTTATATATTCAGTTCTTTTTTTCTCTTGTTCCAAGTAATGTTCCAGTTTTTCAACAGATATTTTTTTATATTTTTTCGGATTTTTCAGGATCCGTTCTATGTTATAAGGAAATAATAAGTCTATTAAAATGATATGTTTAACATTTGGAGAAATAGGGTGGTATTGTTCGTAGATTTTCAGGAGATCGTTCATGGTATTCTCCTCGTAGGTGCAGGTTTTGTAATATTTCCTTAGTATCGTTTTCCAGTCTTTTGAAGGTAAATCAAAATAAGCATTTCCAAAATCAATAAGTTTATATTTATCATTTTCCATCAAGATATGTTGGCAATGAAAATCTCCGTGCACAATGGTTTGATAGTTTTCAGTATTAATGTTTTGAACCAATTTTTTCGCTGTATAGGCAGCTTCATAAAAAAAGGGTAAATACTCCAATGCTTTCATGGTGTTTAGATCGGAATTATTTTCATTTTGTTGTTCCCACTTTTTCATCTTTTTTAAAATTTGATCATATATAGAAGTTAATTTCTCCGTCTTTCTGCGAATATATATTTTAGAGGGGTATTGCAAAGAAAGAGATGTATTGTGGAGAATCCCCATAATTTTTATGAGATTTTTCAGGTCATCCACGTTTTTTAAAGAATGCGGCTTTCCATTAATCCATTCATATAAAACAAAATAACGACCATCATGTTTAAATTACAATTCATTTTTATTGGTAATAATTGGGGAAGCGACAGAAACTCCCTGTTTAAGTAATAGTGCTTCTGTTGTTGCTATAAAATTCTGTTCTTTTTTATCAAGAAAAAGGCTTTTGATTATCCCCGTTATCTGTTTCAGCTTTTGCAATATATACCGATTTTTCATCTTTTAACACATTCAAATTAGCAACTTTAAACCCGTAATATTTATTAAGGGTCTTTATAAATTCATCATTAGATTCCCTCTTTCTTTGATTCTTAAAAATCTTGCCATAAAGAGGCCGTTAAATATTTCAAGTACTTTTCCTTAAACGGATGATTATCAGAATTCCATGGTTTCTTGGGTCCGGTAAAATGAATAATGGCCGGATGGCTTAATGGTCTTTTTTTATGGTGTTTGTGGGTATAATTCCATTTGGGATCAAGCTCCAGCCATTTATTGTATAGAACCGCATTTAACGTATCTTGATCTAAATAATTCACTTTTTCAGCATTATTACTTATATAATAAATCAATTGTTTGGAAATATTTTCCTTCCTCCATTTTTTCAGATTCATTAACAACACACCGGCATTAAAATAACAAGAATTTCGGGGTATAGATAAAGTATTATTATGTTTTTGTCTTTTTCTTTTTTTATGGAGATACGCTTCATCCACTGCGGCCAAATAATGTTTGCCAATATCGGTATTCCATAATTTAGACAAATCAGATTCTACGATAAGATCACAATCAAGATACAACGCTTTGGAAATATCATTACTCAACAGATCGGGGATCATTATGCGATAATAGGTTTCTTTTGAAATATAGTCTAATTGGGGATTCATTTTAAAGGATTCAAAAATCTTCTTATCTATTTTTAGAAATGAAATTTGTTTGTTATATCTCTTTACAATTGATTGCAGTTTAAATTTATTCATATCGGAGATATCTCCATCAATAATAAAAATGTGAATACTACTGTTTTTTGTATTACTTTCCAACAAAGAAGTCAACATTACTCCCAAATGTTGGGCGTAATTGTTATTTGATGCTGCTACAATGAACATTGGGGTCACCTCCATTTCCTTTTTTTAATCTATGTGAAGTAATGCAAGTAAGATTGTATTTTCATCCATACCAATAATAAATGTGCTTTTTAATCACGGTATATGGCTAGTTCAAATCAGTAGGGGGTACATATTATGAAATAAACAATCAAGTAGGTGATATTATGAAAAAAGCCGCACTTTTTGATACGTCCGTTGCCAGTCCGAATTTAGGCGATCAAATTATCATGGAAGCAGTGGAAGATACTATCACGAAAATTTTACCAGATATGTATCTAATCAAGTTTCAAACCCATGATGTCATATCAAAAAATTCCCATAAATTAATCAGTTCAAGTGACTATAAATTTGTGGGAGGTACCAATATATTATCCTCTGCAATGGACTCAAAATCACTGTGGAAAATCGGTAAAAATGATATTGAGCATATTAAAAGGGTTATTCTTGTGGGTGTAGGTTGGAACAAGTATCAATATAATCCCAATTCATACACAACCAAATTGTACCGAAAAATATTATCGAAAACGTACTTGCATTCAGTCAGGGATTCCTATTCTGAAAAAAAACTAAAATCTATTGGAATAAAGAATATACTCAATACTGCATGTCCTACAATGTGGGTACTCACTCCCCAGCATTGCCGGGAAATACCAAAACAAAAAGCAGATAATGTACTTTTGACCATCAACGGGAGGAATAAAAAGGAATTTGACAAACTTTTACTGAAATTGCTCGAAACAAACTATAACAAAATATATTTTTGGCCTCAAGGAGTCAAAGATTATGAATATATGAAATCCCTTGGAGGCAAACGTGTGGTTTACTTGCATCCAACGCTTAAGGCTTACGATCAATTTCTGCAGACAATGGATGTTGATTATGTAGGCACCCGTTTGCATGGAGGGATTCGGGCATTACAGCATAAAAAAAGAACACTTATCCTTTCTGTCGACAATAGGGCCACGGAAATAGCATTGGATACCCATCTACCGGTTATCGACCGCAAGGATCTGTTTTCTATTCAACAATGGATCGACAGCCAATATATTACAAATATCAAATTACCGGAGGAAAACATCCGGATGTGGAAAGCACAGTTTAAGTAAACGAAAAAAGAGCCAGCGGCATCGGGGTGGTTGAAGGTACTCACCCGAGTCAGTGCCGCCGTCTCTTACCAAAGAATTTAAATTCGCATCAAACACTAGAATTCTTTAGGGGTAACTAATTAAAGCAATCGAGTGAAAATATCCTTATGATCTTGCAACCATTTCTTATGACCAAACTTTTTCGAGGCATATTTTGCCGCATTTCGACTACTACTTTCCCAATTTTCCATTAGACTTAATACAGTCTCTGCTGCGGTTTCTGCTGATAGATAAGAGGCTTGATCCCAACTATAATGAACTTCAAGAACCATACCACCTTTTTCCTCCAACAACTCGGGCATCCCGCCACTATTGGAAGCAAGAACTGGAACTCCACATACATAGCTTCTATCGGTACAGTAGGACAAGGGTCATTATATTTAATATGAAGTAGGATATGAGATGAACGATATAAAGAAGGGGCATCCTTCTGCAAATAGCTTCCTGTAATAAATACATCTTTATTCAAACCTAATTCTGCTATACGTTTTTTACGTCATTCACTGCTTTGGAATTCCAAATCAGCCTACCTCCGATTGTCAATTTGACAGGAATTCCTCTTTTGCGGAGCAGCGTCGCCGTCTCTAGAGCAAGCATTTCCCGTTGTGGCTGGTGATGGCTTCCCATGAACGGAAAAGAGGTTGCATCGTGAAGCTAACTCCAGAGCAAATCTTGGGAATCAGTAAAGGGGATACGGAAATAGCCGCTTTTATCACGATGTTGACCCAGCGAATCGAGTAACTAGAAGACCGAGTAAAGGATTTGGAAAGACAACTCGGTCAAAATTCAAAAAACAGCAGCAAGCCCCCATCAAGCGATGGCTTACGTAATCCAACGAATCTGCGCAAGCCCGGTGGTAAAAAAGGCGCACCTAAAGGGCATGAAGGTCATACGCTGCGTTTCGTGGACACACCCGATGAAGTCATCGAACATCCTGTGTTCACATGCAAGCAATGTTTCCGTTCACTTGAAGATGTTCCTAGCCTAGACTATGAAAATCGCCAAGTATTTGATCTGCCAGCACCTCGTGTTGTGGTGACAGAACATCGAACACAGAAGAAATGCTGCCCGGATTGTCAGACCATCCAGCAGGCTTGTTTCCCGGAAGAAGTGAAGGTACCTGTCCAGTACGGCACAAGCTTTGCAGCCATGACCTCTTATCTGAATGTCTATCAACTACTGCCGCTGGAGCGTATCGCTCAGCTTTTTTATGATTTAACCGGTTATCGCCCTAGTGAAGCGACCTTGCTTTCTACCATTCAAACGATGTCTGATGCGCTTAAGCCTGTCGAAGACGAGATTCGAGAACAGTTGTGGAAGAGTTAGGTTGTACATGCAGATGAAACAGGTTTTCGCGTGGAAGGCAAAGGGCATTGGCTGCATGTGATCCCGAATCCAGCATTGACGTTGCTCGGTGTGCATGCAAGCCGCGGAAGCGAAGGGATTAAGGAAATGGTGTTAGAAAAAAAGACCTTTCCAGAAGTTCTTTTGGGAGAGCTCTGAAATTCGTTTATTGTTTCTTGAAATAACCGTTAAAGCATTCTATCGGTTATTTTTTAGGTGTTTTCTTCATTAAATCACCGCATTAATGCAATATTTTGCAGGTATCTTGAATGCTGAGGGAAACGGATGTGGACCTTAGCAAACAACAAACGATGTCTTTTCATAGTGAACTTTATCGTGTACTGGAAACGCTGGCGCATTGAGATGTGTTTCCGCATAGGCTGCGGAAACACTACTTACTTATGCTCTATAGCAAGTAAACAAAAAAAACGAGTGATCAGAGCCAAACCCATGGCGAAATGGTTCGTGGTCTCTTATACACTCGTTGCGAGATTCACACTAGAAACCACGAGGGTTCCGAGTGAATCTATCATTATTTTACACGTTGAATGTGTAGTCTAGATTTACCCTCAATATATACATACTTTTCTTTTTTATCGGAGAAGTATTCATTAACAGCTTTGTAACAGCCTGACCAAGTAGTATAGTCATCGATAATTAGTAAACCACCATTAACTAGAAATGGGACAATTCGTTCTAAACAAATTAATACAGAATCATACCAGTCACAATCGATATGGGCCAAGGCAACTGGTTTATTTATTAATAATGTATCTTTAAAGAGTCCCTTCATTAAAAACACATTATTGTCCTCAATTGGGTATCCAAATAAATCAAAATTTTTATTAACAACGTTATATAGATTTTTTATATACCCATAATAATTTTCACCCCCTATTCCATTAGATATTCCAGATTTTATGACTTTATATCGCTTCTTTACATCATTTCCGTCTTTAGAGGAAGGTGGGGGGATCATGCCAAAAACATCATATACATATAATGGTCTATTTATTTTTTTTGAATGAGTAATAACTAATGCTGATCCTCCTAAGGCACAACCAGCTTCAATCAAAATCCCTTCCCTTCCTTCCCTTTCAATTAATAGTACCGCCTCTTTTAAATCATTTAGAGCTGAATAACTCAAATAAGTTAAGTTTGCTTTCTTAATACGTTGCATTATATCCACTATTATTCCTCCTAACTTTTTCATAGCCTCTCGGCATTCGCCGAGGCAGATGGGACAAGGACTTCCTTGAACCACCTTCGTTCAATTCAGTCCCCGATTTGCTCCAATTAATTCCGAGAGGCTATATTCTTAAAAATCTTGCCATGAAGAGGATCTTAAATACTTCAAATATTTGTCCTTAAAGGGATCATTATCCGTATTCCAAGGCTTCTTACGTCCGGTAAAATGGATAATAGCCGGTTTCTTTAATGGTTTATATTTATAATGTTGACGGGTATAATTCCATTTGGGATCAAGATGCAGCCATTTTTTGTGCAGAACTACATTCAGCGCATCCTGATCCATAAACTTCAATTTTTCCCCATCATCTATTATGAATTTGATTAACCTATTGGAAATCTTATTCTTCCTCCATCTATCCAAATTCATTAACAATACACCGGCATTAAAATAATAAGAATCTTTAGGTAGGGATAAAGATTTATTTTTTTTCTCCCTCTTACTCTTTTTATAGAGGTACGCTATGTCCACTGCAGCTACATAGTGCTTGCTTATATCAGTATTCCATAATTCACTCAGGTCTGATTCTATGATAAGGTCACTATCCAGATACAATGCTTTAGGAATATCTTTATCTAAAAATTCAGGGATCATAATGCGATAATACGTTTCTTTTGTTATATGTTTTTTCCGGGAATTCAATGCAAAGGATTCAAACATTTCCCTCTCTGTGCTAAGAAAGGTAATTTGTTGATTATATCTTTCTACAATCTTATGAAGTTTAGTTTTGTTATTTCTAGAGATTCCTCCGTCCATTATAAAAATGTGAATATCATAGTTTTTTTGATTATTTTCCAATAAAGAAGTCAACATTACTCCTAAATGCTGAGCGTAATTATCGTTTGATGCTGCTACGATGAACATCGGGACCACCCCCATTTCCTTTATTTAATCTATGTCAAGTTATACAAATGCGATTGTATTCTCATCCTAAGCAGTAATAATTGTGCTTTATAATCATGGTATATAGCTATGTCTCATCAATAGGGGGTACATATTATGAAATAAACAATCAAGTAGGTGATATTATGAAAAAAGCCGCACTTTTTGATACGTCCGTTGCCAGTCCGAATTTAGGCGATCAAATTATCATGATAATGAACTTTTGTCCATCAACGGGAGGAATAAAAAGGAATTTGACAAACTTTTACTGAAATTGCTCAAAAAAACTATAACAAAATATATTTTTGGCCCCAAGGAGTCAACGATTATGAATATATGAAATCCCTTGGAGGCAAACTGGTTTACTTGCTTCCAAACTTAAGGCTTACGATCAATTTCTGCAGACAATGGATGTTGATTATGTAGGCACCCATTTGCAGGAAGGGATTCGGGCATTACAGCATAAAAAAAGAACACTTATCCTTTCTGTCGACAATAGGGCCAAGGAAATAGCATTGGATACCCATCTACCGGTTATCGACCGCAAGGATCTGTCTTCTATTCAACAGTGGATCGACAGCCAATATATTACAAATATCAAATTACCGGAGGAAAATATCTGGAAGTGGATGAGTCGGGCCTGTGCTATGCTTGGCATTTACCTTCTCTTTACCAAACCGTATTCGCCAACCAGGTGAAGCCGCATTCGGCACTAAGAGATGGAGCGAGTCCGGAGGTGACCTACCGGTCGGATCCGGCAGCCCTCCGGTTTGTGGAGCCATCCTCTCTCGCCAATGCCTTCCTGCATGCGGAGGAACGCAAAGTCGACAAAGCCGGCTGTATCAGCTTTAAGGGCAAGAAATATGAAGTGGGCATCCTGTTCATCGGGCGCACCGTGCTGGTGGTCTATGATCCAGCCGACATCAAGGATATTTCGAGCGTTTTTCGATTGCTTTCCTTCTTTGGGGCAGAGAGATCCAACTGATCGACGATGTCGCTGATTAGGCGAGCAAAGTGATCCTCTGGCACCCATTCGCTCAGGTACATCGGGATGAGTTCTCCTTGTTCCGTGGAGTAAGGTTTGAATTTGGCCATGCCTCGCACATCCTTTACACGTTCATTACCATTTACTTAATATTTCGCGACGATTCGGGTGAACTGCTGTATCGTCGGACAGACTCCTAAGACATGAAAAAGAGGCGGATAATAAACCCGATGCATCGATTTCAGCATGCAGATCATATGGAGGCCCTGATCCTACACTTTTTTAATCGTTACGGGAGGAAAACATCCGGAAGGTAAAGACTTTACGGTTAAATTTTGTAAAGTTGTTTGATGTATTGTATTTGTTCATTTAAACCTTTTTCCAGAGGATAAGAAGGCATATACCCCAATTCGGATTGGGCTTTATTTATATCTGCCCACGTATGTTTGGGATCACCGAGCATTTCATCAACAAATATCAAATCCGGTTTTTTCCCCGTCAATTTTCCTATCAGCTTGATTACTTCAAGTAACTCTATTCTTGAATTACCGCCTACGTTATACACTTCTCCCGCAGCGCCCTTTTCCATTGCCAAAATATTGGCTTGCACAGCATCTTCAATGTATGTGAAATCTCTTGTCTGTTTTCCGTCGCCATAAACGGTAATAGGATTGCCGGACAGTATATTCTTGATAAATCTATGAAAGGCCATATCTGGTCTTTGTCTGGGACCATATACTGTAAAATAACGTAATGATACCACAGGTATACCATAGTTCATATAATACAGCCTGCATAAATGCTCGCCCGACAACTTCGAAACTCCGTAAGGCGAATACGGGGTAGGCAGATGGCTTTCGGAAGTCTGGCCTGAAGTCAATCCGTAAACCGATGAAGAAGAGGCATAAATTACTTTTTTTACATTACTGTTTTTGAGAGCCTCCAATAATTTCTGGGTTGCTAATATATTATTTCTTATATATATTTCAAAATCATTTCCCCAACTGGTCCGGACTCCGGGTAATGCAGCTTGGTGAAATACATAATCCTGCTTCGCGATTAATGATTGTAATGGGAGGTCGTTAATATCGGAATTAATCCAAGTAAAATAGGGATTATTTATAAAATTTTTCATGTTTTTATTTTTTATCCATTTATCATAATTTGTTGAAAAACAATCGACACCGGTAACGAAATAACCTCGTTTTAATATTTCTTCTGTTAGTGTAGAGCCGATAAAACCAGCGCAACCAGTGATAAGGACATTTTTCATAGTGATCACATCTTTCTACTTTTTATTTTCATCAGCTTTTTTATGATTAAATATCCTTTTCTATAACCGTAAACGGGTTTATATTCATTTCCCCATCTGTTTAAATATCTTTCAATAGAATTTTTCCGCAATAAATTCCGCTTCATTCTCCAAAGGCGGTTCGTTAATTGGTTCTTATGTCTTCGGCGGTAATACATATATTTATTAATCCAGTAGAATGAATATTTTTCTATTAATTTCAAACACATTCGTCTATCTTCCATAATTCTTCCTTCATACGGATCATCGGTTTCCCATCCCCCTACACTGAGTACGGCTTCTGTTCCATAGCACCTGGGATGGAGCATAAAAGTAAGATATTGCAAAAAATCATATTTGTTTTTAAAATTTCGATGCCGTATATACCTGATTCTTTTCCATTTCCCTTTTTTCCTTTGCACCATAATAATATTGCCATAGAACAGAGCTGTTTCAGGTGCAGCTTTGTCAATGTGCAGTGCAAAATATTCCAAGGCCTTTAGTGACAACCAGTCATCCGAATCAAGTTGAATAAAATAGGGGGTATCAATATTTTTCAAAGCGGTGTTCATTACCTTCGATATTCCCACATTTTTTTGCAATGGAATTAGTTTAACACGCTCATCCTGCAAAAAAGGTTCTATTTGTTCTATAGACCGATCCTTCGAAGCATCATCGATAATTAACAATTTCCAGTATGGGAAAGTTTGATCAAGTACACTCTCGATGGATTTACTGATCGTTTTTTCTCTGTTATAACAGGGAATAACGACAGTAAACAAAGGTTCATCCATTATTGTACCGTCTAATGTGTTTCGATTCTGGTCGTCCTCATCCGGTTCAACTTGGGAGATACGAAAAGGATATCTATTTTCCAACGAATTTCACCCCTTGTTAAACGATCTCATGCTATTGTATGATCCGGTAATGTTAAAAGATTGGACATCTGTGCATTCCACCGCTCCATTTTGGCAAACGGTGCCAGACCCCGTATCATGCTCTTCTTCTGTATAAGCCGCTTGAAAAATGCTGAAGAATATTGATACCCTAAAGGACGCCCATCCATTCCAATGGCAGTATACTTTCATACATTAATATAGAAGGGAAGTTCCGCTTGGTTATTATCAAACGGAATGTAATCGTCCCAAAGAAACCGGAGGATAGCATCTTTGTGCAGCACCATGCGTGCCCCCAGATTTTCGGCTTTGCTTTTCTTTTTTCGACCTCGTGCATGGCTAGGAACGCTGGCATTACTGTCCTTCCACTCATGCTGCCCTTCAGCTAGAATGTCATCGTAATGGTCCCGAATAGCGCCAAGAACATCTTCGGGAATGGCCATTTGCTCTGCTCTAAAGGACTTTGCAAGCCTCCAGCTCTCTTGCAGCAATTCGACCATTTGCTGTGACCATGTTTGCCCGTCATGCTCGGTAATCCCCTGGCACTCCCGCAGTAAATGGGCGTTGCATAGTACGTGAGAGAAATAGTAATGAGCCTTGAAGTAGGCTGAAAGGCAGTCGTGAACGACAGTTCCCAGATAGAAGGGGAAGAAGCCGAGCTCATCCATGGCTTGACTACCGCGTTTGTCGTGGACGTTAAGCATCGTCCAGTTGCCATTGGATACCGTATGCATCCACTTGGTCTTTTCCCCGACTCGGAATCCGGTCTCGTCTGCATGAACGACTGGCTCGTTAAATAATGCCGTTTTAATCTGTTGTTCGGACTCCTCCAGAGCATGGTGCATCCGTCCAAGTTGGGAGAGAAGCGTCGCCTCACATGGGCGAAAGCCGGTAAGATCTCCAAAAAGCTGGGCAATTCGCTCAAGCGGAAGCATCCGATAGGCGTGCAGATAAGCCGCCTACGCGGTTATTCCGTCACCATACTGCGTCGGGGCATTTACATGTTTTGGAAACGCGGCTCTCTGCTTTAGTCCTCATGCCTGACAGCATTTCTTTTCTGCGCGATGCTCGGTTACTCGGATAGCAGGGGCGGGAAGGTCGTAGACTTGTCGCTTCTCATAGTCCATGCCCGTTGCATTTGCTAATGAAGAAGCACACCGGAGACATGTCACTAAATGGTGGACGACGATTTCGTCGGGCTGTGTCAAAAGGGCTTATTACTTTCATATCAGCTTCCAATAGATTGTATTTTCCTCTTCCGCATATTTTTTATAGATTTACATTAAAAAACCAGTTCAAGGAGTGTCATTTCCCGGAACCGGTTTCCATTTCGCTTATTTATCAAATCAGTCGTAAATCATACGTCTATCTTTGATGCTTAGGCTCTTAAGTTCCTTGTCGCCGGACTTCGCCGGAAATACTCGCTCGACCATGGAATTAAATTCAGCAATAAAGCCCTGGATTGGATGTCCAAGCTTCACATCGTTCAAATATGCATTCATGCGTCCGACAAAATCCGGATTGGCAGATACATACACATGCTCCACGCTAGGTCTTAAACGCTTAACTTCACCAGCGATCTCATCTTTTATTTGAGCTGTAAGCATATAATGTCCCGTTGATAAGGTGCTCATTTGTCTACTCATTCGGACGCCCTCTTTGCCCATGTAGCTGCTATTTGTACGACTCATCATTTTCTGGTCGCCTGTAGGTTTTTCTTCATCTAATGATACTGCGACATACGCATTATGGTCGGTCAGCATAACATATGATGATTTAACCGTACCCATTTTTGTTATACTCTCAGCAATTTTTTCGCTCATTTCCATACGATAATTTTTATGCGATCCAATTATATTATTGCTGTTTAGCCTGCGGCCGTTTACACGGTTCTTTTCGTTCATCTGATCATCAGCAAAGCGCTTGTCCTTCATTAAATTACCATTCGCATCATACCTAATGCTGTTTGAACGGATGTTTTTATTTCCTAAATCCCCCTGTTTTTCCATGCATCCCGCAAGCATCGTGCTGAGCAGCACGCCCGCGGACAAAGCAATGATTCGTTTGCGCATTTAGCCATCCTCCATTTACGTTTGATTAGGCTTCAGATTCAATCTTAGCGTTAGCCAATCGCTTTCGGACTATTCATGACATTGACAAGATGGCAGCTATGAAGTAAATTAGGATCAGATACTAGTACTTGGTACTAATTCGGAGGAGGTATTGAGGATGATAAACGATAGCATTCAATCCGTTATTAGCTCGAATGCCGCAATTACCGCTATCGGCACTTATGTTCCAGAACGAATTTTAACAAATGCCGATTTAGAGAAGCTGGTTGATACGAATGACGAGTGGATCGTGCAGCGTACCGGCATACAAGAGCGCCATATTGCAGCCGATGATCAGTTCACGAGCCATCTTTGTATCGCAGCTGTCAACGATATGGTTGTACGCTACAACAAGGCCGTAAACGATGTCGATTATATCATTGTGGCTACGTCCACGCCTGATGCCGTATTTCCAAGCGTAGCTTCGCAAGTTCAGGCTCATTTTGGCATTGAAAACTGCGGAGCAGTAGACCTGCAAGCCGCTTGCGCTGGTTTTGCCGCTGCCCTTCAACTAGCTAACGGATTATTGCTTTCAGGTGCATATCGCAAGGTGTTGGTAATTGGAGCGGAGACATTATCCAAAATTACCGATTATTCAGACCGTTCCACATGTATATTATTTGGAGACGGAGCCGGAGCCTTCCTTATGGAATCATCGGATGATGGTACAGGCGATGTGGTGTCTATGTATTCCAAAACAGATGGCGCGCGCGGGCATCTGCTTTATCGCAGCGGTTTAGCTTCTGCCATAGGAGATCATGATATTCATAGGAATGGCATGATCGTGCAAAATGGCCGTGAAGTATACCGTTGGGCTGTAAGTCATGTAGCAGAAGGCGTAAAGCAGCTCATGGCAAGAAGCAACCTACCACCAGAGGACATTGACTGGTTCATCCCTCACAGCGCGAATATGCGAATTATTGAAGCCCTTTGTGAGAGGACCGGCTTCTCACTTGACCAAACTTTGTCCAGCATCAAACGGTTTGGAAATACTTCCGCCGCTTCTATTCCGCTCGCCATAGACGAAGCGGTCAAAGCAGGTTCATTAAAGCAAGATCAGCTCATGCTTCTTTATGGGTTTGGAGGCGGCTTAACACAAGCCGGCGTCGTTATCCGCTGGTCATTATAAGGATGGCGAACAGCCTTATATCCTATTATGCTCCTGACGAAACATAATAGAATATAAGGCTGTTCCCTGACCTCCCTTTTAATGCTGCTGCTCATAGGCCAATTGATGTCCATTTTCAAAGCCTTTTGCAAACCCTTCATTATAACCATTGTTGAAAACCTGATCTAATATTTCGTACTCGTTATTCTTCTTTCTATGGCGTTTCCTTTGTACTTTTTTTCTGCGCTGTAACGTCTTTTTTTTTCTCAATGCCATCAGTTTTGCCTCCAAGCCATTGACGTATTGTAGATTACAATGCTTGCCGCAGATTGATCGGTACTATTATGGGTAGACCATCGGGAATAACAAGAAGCTCTGACTCTGACAAGCTGACTTTCGGACGCATATTCATGTGCCATGCTTCAACTGCTAATGGACTAACGATTGCTCGCTTCATACCATTTTCCATATAATACATATCGCCATCCGCCTTTACGCAAATAGATCCATGAAGAATAGCGTTGTTTGCGCCCCCTCGAACAAGATCCAATTTAAGCAGCGCTTCCTCCTCATTCAATACAGGTCCAATCGTCCATTGCCTTAAAGTGATTTGAGACAACTGAATAACAGGTCCTTCCCATTTCCCTTTAATGGGCCTTCGAGCATAGTCCTCTATCCAATAAATCTTTTCAGTTAATCCTTTTACCGCAATCGCTTGCGGATAAAACGCTGTTTCACCGAACCTTCGTTCATGCAATCTATTCGATCGACTAACGTCTGTCTGATTTAATAAGTTGTTGTTTGAAATGTCAGACAAAACCTTGTTCGGTATAATCCATTTACCCATATAGTAGAGCTGGGCTTCCTCTTTTGCTGCCTGCGCTTCACTGTTTGAAATCCCCTCATCTCTCGAAATGAGATGAACGAAAGCATCTCTGGCATAAACCAGCGAAAGTCCTTGAAGCCTTACTCTCATGCAATAGTCATTTTCATCGTATGGTCCTTCAAGGCAGCCTTCATCCAAATAACCGACCTTCTCTAGCAGCTCGCGCCGAAACAACAAGCATTTTTTGGACAAATTGTCTGCAATTCCCCATCTGGAAGGATCACTTATATTGTTTATTGTCGCAAATTTCTGCATATCTTCCATGCCGCTGTAACTTGTCTCGATCCGTTGATCGCCGTTCATTCCATTCGATACCGCTCCTACCATGCCGATACCAAGATTACTTTGCAAAGATATAAGCATATTGTCGAGCCAATTATCGGTACAGACTACATTGTTACTTAGCAGCAGCATCGTCGTTCCTTTGGCCATCATTAAGCCCCTGTTCGCCGCTCCTGCAAACCCATGATTATGTGATAAAATATGATATCTCACCATTCCGCCCTGCTGCTTCAAATACTGCTCGATTCCATCTGATGAGTTGTTGTCGACGACGATGATTTCATAGAACAAATTTGTATATTTGATAATACTTTCAATGCATTGCTTAACGTTTTCGAGCTCGTTATAGCTCGGAATAATAATACTTGTTCCTTCAAAATGTGATTCGAAGCCTTTACAACCCACATCTAATCCGTGTTGATAGCCTTCTTCCAAACCTCGTTTGTAATGCTCAATACGTTTGATCACATTTGTTTGCAACACACTTTTGTTTTTGAGACGTTTGGCTTTCTTTTTAACTCGTCTCATCGACGATCACTCCATTTCTGTCAAATGATCGATCAGTTTAACAGAGGATTTTGACGCTTTTCGCGCACAAAATCCTCGTCTTGTTTCTATGCCCTACCGATTAAACCAGTTCATGTCTTCTAACGCTATTTGTTACCTGTTCGGCCAACTTGTTAGATCCGATGCTTTCGAGCACCAGCTTTTCCCTTGTTTCGCAGCCTGCTGGCAGCTGTTTTACTCCTGCGCTTCTGAGCGACAGCTTCTTCCTCGTTACGCTGGTCGCTGACAGCTGCTCCTCGTTCCTTGATACGCTCCTCGCTGACAACTGCGCAGATTAACGCAAGCACTTCGCCTGCAAGATGCTCTAACGTAATAGTCCCCTTACGAATGTGATTCCCTTGAATTGTATCTGCCTGCAAATGCTTGCCCGCTAACGACTCCAGCTGAACATGCTCGCCAATTATCGCACCGTGAACAAGCTTCACTCCAGTTACTGCACCGTCCTGCAATGCTGATTCACCTACGCTCGCCGCTTCCAAGTTTGCCGCTTGCACGGCATTTGGCTGCAGCTGCTTCGCACTAATTGACAGCTCGGCGATTTTGTCGGACGTAATCGCGCCTGCAGCTATATGCTCCGTCCCTACAGCTTCCAGCCTCAGTGCCGCAGCCCCAACAACACCGTTCTGCAGCTGCTTTTCACCTACGCTGTCTGCAGACAGCTTCTCTGATGTAACGGATTCATCCACCAAATGAACGCTGCGTATGCTATTCTCGCACAAGTGGATACCAAGCACAGAACCACCCGCCAGCTTACTGCTTGAGACCGACTCATCGGCTAACTGCGCCATCCCTACTGCCCCATTACCAATATGTTCCTCTCGAACCGCATGGGGCGCAAGCTTATCTTCATTAATAATTCCGTCTTGCAAATGCTCGCTCTCAATGGCGTTCTTCGCCAGCTGCTTCGTAGATACCGAGTCTGCTGCCAAATGAGATTGGAGTACTTGCGCATCAGCGATTTTATCCGAAGTGACGCTGAAACGACTAAGATGGCGGTTTAGCACCGCATCGTTTGACAGCTTCTGCGCATTCACGCTTTGGTCGGAAAGCTTCGCCGACGTTACCGACTGATCAGCTAGATGCACGCTTTGAACGGCCTCTTCCTGCAGGTGGGATGAAGAAACCGAGCCGATTGCTAATTTATCTGATTCGACTGCGCCCGGCTTCAAATGAACAGCATCTAACGCTTCCTTAGCAATCTTATCGCCTGTAACGGCTCCATCGCGCAGCTTCGACTGCGTAACAGCGCCATCTGCGAGCTTCGAACTGTTAATGGAATCATTGGCTAAATTTTCCGGGCGGATCGCTCCGCTTCTTATTTTTCCCGATGTAATCGAGTGTTCGGCCAACAGCTCCGAAGTAATCACAAATGGCTTTAAATGCTTGGCGTCAATTGAGCCCTCTGCTATTTTGTGCGCGCTAATCGTACGGTCAGCGAGCTTCTCCGACGTAATGCTTCCATTCTGCAGCTTGCTTCCATTGATGGAGAGGTTCATAATTTTATCTCCGGATATCGCGTTGTTCGTCAAATGGTCCCCGGTAATCGTCTGTTTCGCAATTTTAGAAGAGTAAACGGCGCCATCCGCAATATGAATACTTTCAACTGCATAATCGGCAATGGCACCCGCTTGAACGCTTCCTGCTCCGAGCTTACTGCTGATGATTGCACCGGGAGCAATTTTGTCTGCGGAAACCGCAAAGTCAACCAAATCGTCCGTATAAATAAAAGGGATTGGCGCATCCAGACTTTTCATTCCCTTAACTCTTTCCAGCTTCTCATCCAAGTTAGGTTTTATTACTCCTTTAACCATTTTCTGAGGCTCCCCTGGATTCTCAGAAGCTTTAAGGCCCTCAAGATCTTCAAATTCAAGCAAATTCGGATGCGATTCTTTAGTCATTCGTATGGCTGCCGTTCTTTTCCTTTTGTTCAAATCATCAAGCCACTTTAATTCGGAATGATTCGAATTTTCAACATAAAAAAGCGGCTTCCGCCCCTTCGGGCTGTTCCCTTTTCTTCTTTTTTCCATTTTTTCCCCTTCTTCCTCCTGAAATGTCAATAGCTTCTCGGCATGTGCCGAGGCAAATGGGACAAGAGATTCCTCGTTCCATCCAACATACCTTCCTTTGTAGGAGGATTTGTTATTTCAATCACAATCCAAATTGGAGAACTGGTACCTACAATAAACCTACTGCATTCCCAACTTGGATTCTCACCTGGAAGGCGTTCCTCCAGATACGTTTAACCGTCCTTTCGGATTAATGCCGAGTACAAACAAGCCATTATCAATTATCGGGTCTAAAGAGTCACTTGAAACTAAATTCCCTAATGAGTACAGTTTTGGTTCAGCACATTCATTTAACTTCCTCCTCCTAAGTAGATATATGAGGAGGGACAATAGTCGGTATAGATAAATATCCATTAATAAAAGCCCATTTTATCATTGCTTGCGATGTGTTAATCCAACATTCTAGCAATAGTCATGTAATCATCTGAGAGGATGGGGATTATTTAATGCTAGACTAAATAATAGACACGGATTATGCCAAACAAGAGATTTCTCCAATAACCTGCTCCATGAAAAAAGAGGATTTTGACGCATTTCGCGCACAAAATCCTCTTTTTGTTTCTATGCCCTGCCGATTGCAATCCAGTTAATGTCTCCTCTGGGATCATGACTAATGCGCGTACGAATAACGGTAATAGTTGCTTGTTCGGCCGTTTTGGATTGTATGACTGCATAACAAGCGGGATTATCAATCGTCGCTGTCAATACATAACGATCATCCGTGAATGGCTCTTCGAAAGAAATGACGACTTGGATCTGCTCTTCTTGAGAAGTGAAGCTAAAGGGCGACAATCCGAACTGTTGCTTAGCGACTCCGCTCCTTGAAGTCGATATTACAGGAGCAAAACTTAATGCAGAAAGTTCAATCGGCTTTTGCTCCAGTGGCTGGATCGTTCCTTGGTCAAACTTATACTCATGCAGCAGGCCTGGCGCGAGTTTATCGGCTGTCACGCTGCCCGTGGCTAGTTGCTCTGACCCTACGCTACCATGAGCCAATTGTTCGGAGCCTATGCTTCCCATTGCCAGCTTCTCTGTCGTTACGCTGCCTTCCGACAGCTGCTCTTCTCCCACGCTTCCGAGCGCCAGCTTCTCCGTCGTTACGCTGCCTGCCGACAGGTGCTCTTCTCCTACGCTTCCAAGCGCAAGCTTCTCCGTCGTTACGCTGCCTTCCGATAGCTGCTCTTCTCCCACGCTTCCGAGCGCCAGCTTCTCCGCCGTTACGCTGCCTGCCGACAGCTGCTCTTCTCCCACGCTTCCCAGTGCCAGCTTCTCTGTCGTTACGCTGCCTTCCGACAGCTGCTCTTCTCCCACGCTTCCGAGCGCAAGCTTCTCCGTCGTTACGCTGCCTGCCGACAGCTGCTCTTCTCCTACGCTTCCAAGCGCAAGCTTCTCCGTCGTTACGCTGCCTTCCGACAGCTGCTCTTCTCCCACGCTTCCGAGCGCAAGCTTCTCCGTCGTTACGCTGCCTGCTGACAGCTGCTCTTCTCCTACGCTTCCAAGCGCAAGCTTCTCCGTCGTTACGCTGCCTTCCGACAGCTGCTCTTCTCCTACGCTACCAAGCGCTAGCTTCTCCGCCGTTACGCTGCCTGCCGACAGCTGCTCTTCTCCCACGCTTCCGAGCGCCAGCTTCTCCGTCGTTACGCTGCCTGCGTCTAGTTGCTCCGTTCCTACGCTTCCAAACGCCAGCTTTACAGTCGTTACACTGCCTGCCGACAGCTGCTCTTCTCCCACGCTTCCGAGCGCCAGCTTCTCCGTCGTTACGCTGCCTGCGTCTAGTTGCTCCGTTCCTACGCTTCGGGGCGCCAGCTTTTCACTCGTTACACTGCCTGCCGACAGCTGCTCTTCTCCCACGCTTCCGAGCGCTAGCTTCTCTGTCGTTACGCTGTCTGCGTCTAGTTGCTCCGTTCCTACGCTTCCGTGCGCCAGCTTCTCCGCCGTTACGCTGCCTGCTGACAGCTGCTCTTCTCCCACGCTTCCGAGCGCCAGCTTCTCCGTCGTTACGCTGCCTGCGTCTAGTTGCTCCGTTCCTACGCTTTGGGGCGCCAGCTTTTCAGTCGTTACACTACCTGCCGACAATTGCTCCGTCCCTACGCTTCCGAGCGCAAGCTTCTCTGTCGTTACGCTGCCTTCTAACAGCTGCTCTTCGCCCACGCTTCTGAGCGCCAGCTTCTCCGTCGTTACGCTGCCTGCCGACAGCTGCTCTTCGCCTACGCTTCCAAACGAAAGCTTTTCAGTCGTTACACTGCCTGCCGATAGCTGCTCCTCTCCCACGCTTCCGAGCGCAAGCTTCTCCATCGTTACGCTGCCTGCGTCTAGTTGCTCCGTTCCTACGCTTTGGGGCGCCAGCTTTTCCGTCGTTACACTGCCTGCCGACAGCTGCTCCTCTCCCACGCTTCCGAGCGCAAGCTTCTCCGTCGTTACGCTGCCTGCGTCTAGTTGCTCCGTTCCTACGCTTTGGGGCGCCAGCTTTTCCGTCGTTACACTGCCTGCCGACAGCTGCTCTTCTCCCACGCTTCCGAGCCCCAGCTTCTCCGTCGTTACGCTGCCAGCATTCAGATGCTCCGTTCCTACACTCCCAACTTCCAGCTTAGACGCGGTTACGCTGCCTGCCGACAATTGCTCCGTTCCTACACTTCCGAGCGCAAGCTTCTCTGTCGTTACGCTGCCTTCTAACAGCTGCTCTTCTCCCACGCTTCCGAACGCAAGCTTCTCTATCGTTACGCTGCCTTCTAACAGCTGCTCTTCTCCCACGCTTCCGAATGCCAGTTTCTCCATCGTTACACTGCCTGCCGACAGCTGCTCTTCTCCCACGCTTTGGAGCGCCAGCTTCTCCGTCGTTACACTGCCTGCCGACAGCTGCTCTTCTCCCACGCTTTGGGGCGCCAGCTTCTCCGTCGTTACACTGCCTGCCGACAGCTGCTCTTCTCCCACGCTTCCGAGCGCCAGCTTCTCCGTCGTTACGCTGCCTGCGTCTAGTTGCTCAGAGCCTATACTTCCAATCGACAGTTTTTCTGTCGTTACACTGCCGTCTGATAACTGCTCCGAACCCACACTTTGGGGCGCTAACTTCATACTCGTTACGCTGCCTTCTAACAACTGCTCTTCGCCCACGCTTCCCAGTGCCAGCTTCTCCGTCGTTACGCTGCCTTCCGTCAGCTGCTCCGTTCCTACGCTACCCAAAGCAAGCTTTTCCGTCGTTACGCTGCCTGCCGACAGTTGTTCTTCCCCTACGCTTTGAGGCGCCAGCTTCTCCGTCGTTACGCTGCCCGCCGACAACTGCTCCGTACCCACGCTTCCCAGAGCAAGATTTTCCGTTGTTACACTGCCCGCTGAGAGTTGCTTCGATCCCACGCTTCCGAATGCCAGCTTCTCCATCGTTACGCTGCCTGCCGACAATTGCTTCGTTCCAACGCTTCCGAACGTTAGCTTATCAGATGTTACGCTGCCTGCCGAGAGCTGTTTCGATCCAATGCTTCCATGCGCAAGCTTCTCCGTCGTTACGCTGCCTGCCGACAACTGCTCCGTACCCACGCTTCCATGATCTATTTGTTCGGCTTTCACACTTCCCAGCGCTAGCTTATCCGTCGTAATACTGCCTGCCGAGAGCTGCTCATTTCCCACGCTTCCCTGTGCCAATTTCTCCATCGTTACACTGCCGGCTGACAGTTGCTCTTCGCCTACGCTTCCAGGTGCCAGCTTCTCCGTCGTTACACTTCCTGTCGACAGCTGCTCCTCGCCTACGCTTTGGGGCGCCAGCTTCTCCGAAGTCACACTGCCCGTCGACAATTGCTCTGCTTTAACACTTCCGAATGCCAGCTTTTCCGTCGTTACACTGCCTGCCGAGAGCTGCTCTTCCCCTACGCTTTGATGCGCCAACTTCTCCGTCGTTACGCTGCCTGTTGCCAGCTTTTCCTCACTTATACAGCCAAGTGCAAGCTTCTCCGTCGTTACGCTGCTAGCAGCAAGCTGATCCGAACCTACACTTTCCAAAGCCAGCTTTTCTGTCGTTACGCTGCCTGATAACAACTTCTCCGTACTTACACTTTGGGACGCCAGTTTCTCTACACTCACGCTACCGGGTGCTAGCTTCTCCTCCGTTACACTATCTGCGGACAGCTGCTCCTCGCCTACGCTTCTTAGCGCCAACTTCTCCGTCGTTATGCTGCCTGCCGTTAGCTGTTCCTCACCTACGCTTCTGAGAGCCAGCTTCTCCATCGTTACGCTGCCAGCTTCCAATTGTTCAGTTCCAACGCTATCGAGCGCCAGCTTATCCGTCGTTACACTGCCTGTCGAGAGCTGCTCTGTACCTACGCTGCCGATTGCCAGCTTCTCGGTCGTTACGCTGCAAGCTTCCAGCTGCTCTTCTCCTACGCTCCCCAGCGCGAGCTTCTCCTTCGTTACGCTGTCTACCGCCAACTGTTCAGTTCCGATTGCACCCGATTCGATTTGCTCACTGCCGACCGCAGCCGCGAACAACTTCTCACGCGTTACAGCACCTAAAGCCAGCTGCTCCTCTCCTACACTGTTATCAGCTAGTTGCTTCCGGCTAATCGTTCCTTGCCTGACCTTGCTGCCGGGAATCGTATCATCCGATATTTTCTCGAACGCAAGCACTTCGTCTGAAAGATGCCCAAGCGTAATCGTACCCTTACGAATGTGATACCCATGAATCGTATCAGCCTTAAAATGTTTACCCGCTAACGATTCCAGCTGCACGTGCTCTGCCGACACTGCCCCGAAATCAATCTTCACTCCAGTTACACTGCCGTCTGACAGCTGCTCCTCGCCTACGCTTTGGTGTGCCAGCTTCTCCGTCGTTACACTGCCTGACGCCAGCTGCTCCTCACCTACGCTTTGGGGCGCCAGCTTCTCCGAGGTCACACTGCCCGTCGACAATTGCTCTGCTTTAACACTTCCGAATGCGAGCTTTTCCGTCGTTACACTGCCTGCCGACAATTGCTCTGTCCCTACGCTTCCGAGCGCAAGCTTCTCCGTCGTTACGCTGCCTTCTAGCAGCTGCTCTTCGCCCACGCTTCCCATTGCAAGCTTCTCCGTCGTTACGCTGCTTGCAGCAAGCTGATCAGAACCTACGCTTTCAAAAGCCAGCTTTTCTGTCGTTACGCTGCCTGCTGACAGCTTCTCCGTACTTACGCTTCCCAGCGCTAGTTTCTCTACAGACACGCTTCCTGGTGCTAGCTTTTCCTCCGTTACACTACCTGCGGACAACTGCTCCTCGCCTACACTGTTTTCGGCTAATTGTTTCTGGCTAACCGTTCCTTGCCTAACTTTGCTGCCGGGAATCGTATTATCCGATATTTTTTCGAACTCAAGCACTTCGTCTGAAAGATGCCCAAGCGTAATCGTGCCCTTACGAATGTGATACCCTTGAATCGTATCGGCTTTAAAATGTTTACCCGCTAACGATTCCAGCTGCACATGCTCTGCCGACACTGCCCCGAAATCAATCTTCACTCCAGTTACCGCACCATCCTGCAGGGCCGACTCACTTACGCTCGCCGTATCCAAATTCGCCGCCTTCACAGCAGCTGGCTGTAACTGCTTCGAGCTGATTGACAGTTCCGCTATTTTATCAGAGGTAATCGCACCATCTGCCACATGCGCTGTGTTTACAGCGCCTGGCTGCAATGCCGCAGCCCCGACTGATCCGATCTGCAGCTGTTTTTTTCCTACACTGTCTAGAGATAGCTTCTCTTCTG
Organism: Paenibacillus sp. J22P15; assembly: GCF_056269345.1. Lineage (NCBI taxonomy): Bacteria > Bacillati > Bacillota > Bacilli > Caryophanales > Paenibacillaceae > Paenibacillus > Paenibacillus sp. J22P15. The sequence continues at coordinate 55,242 of NZ_JBWDNT010000005.1, read as the reverse complement.
TGATTGAATCATCCACAATATGGCTACTGTGCACACTATTGTCACTTAAATGAATGCCGAGCACCGAAGCATCGGCCAAATGACGGCTCCGCACGGCTTCATCCCCAATTTGTTTGGACTGGACAGAGCCGGCTGATAACTTTTCAACCTTTATCAATCCATCCTGCAGCGCATCTGTTCCAATCGAGTGGGCAATCAGATGATTCGCTCCAATGATACGATTCTGTAAATGCGATGAATCAATCGCACCAAGCCCGATATGCCGATTCAGCACAGCCCCATCCGAAAGATGCTCAGATTGAACCGTATTCGGCGCAATTTTTGTGCTTATTACGCTTCCGTCAGCAAGCTTCGAAGCTAATACACTTAAATCAGCCAGCTTATCTGAAGTTACAGATTCTGGGGACAGCTTGAGTGAATTGACGATATGATCGGCCAAATGATGTGAGAATATGACTCCTGGTGCGATATAACGCTCCGTCACTGAACCATAAGCCAGCTTACTGCTCGTTACCGATCCGTCCTGCAGCTTCTCCGTATCAACCGCATCATTCGCCAGATGGCGATTGTCTATGAGACCAAGCTGAAGGTGCTCCCCGCTCACGGCTTTCGGCGAAATGGACTCCTCCGTTACAGCACCAGCCGAAAAATGATACGCTCTTAGCGCTTCCGGAGCTATTTTCTGAAAAGTAATACTATCATCCTTCAAATGTCTCGACTCCACTGATCCATTCGCCAAAATGGACGCCGTCACCGCACCTTCGGTTAACTTGCTCTTCGTAACGGACTCATCGGCTAATTGCGTCATGCCGACAGCGCCATAACTGATATGTTCCTTCTTAACAGCATGAAGAGCAAGCTTATCTTCATTAATAATTCCATCTTGCACATGCTCTCTCAAAATTGCGTTCGGCGCGAGCTGCTCCATCGATACGGAATCGGCTGCCAGATGCCACTGCAGCACTTGAGCTTCGGCGATTTTGTCTGAAGTGACGCTGAAACGTCCCAGATGTCGTGTAAGTACTGCATCATTTGACAGCTTTTGCGCGTTCACACTTTGATCGGACAACTTTGATAAAGTAATCGAATGATCGACAATTTTGATCGTCGATACCGATTGATCAGCAAGCTTCGCGGATGTAACTGACTGATCAGCAAGATTTCCGCTTTGGATTTGTTCCGCTCCGACATGGCCGCTTCTAACGGCTCCCGCTTGCAGGTGTTCCGAAGTTACCGACCCTGCCGTTAAATGCTTGGCTTTGACGGCGTCGGCTTGCAGTTCTCTAGTACCTATTGCTCCCTCAACCAGATGCTCGGCTGTAATTTCGCCCGGGGACAAATGATTTCCTTGAATGGCACCAAGCGCAACGTGCTCTGCAAGTATTAAGCCAGGTCTCAAATGAACAGCGTTAATCGCTTCCGGCGCAATCTTCTCTCCTGTTACAGCCTCATCGCGCAGCTTGGAGCGAGTAACGGCACCTTCACCCAGTTTGGAGTTGTTAATGATCTCATTAGACAAATTATCAGTACGGATCGCTCCGCTTTTTATTTTATCCGACGTAATCGACTGGTCTGCCAGCAGCTCTGAATTAATAATAAACGATTTTAAATGTCTGGATTCGATCGAGCCTTCAGCTAATTTGTGTGAGCTTATCGTCCGATCTGCTAACTTCTCTGACGAAATGCTCCCGTCCTTCAGCTTGCTTCCGTAGATGGAGTGATCCAAAATTTTATCGCCGGATATCGAATTGTTAGTCAAATGGTTCCCCGTTATCGACTCCAACGCGATTTTAGAAGATTTTATGGCACCGTCCGCAATATGGATACTATCTACCGCGTAATCTGCAATTACGTCTGAATCGACACTTCCCGCTCCGAGCTTACTGTTTTCGATTGCGCCTGATGCAATTTTTTCGGCGGTAACTGCGAAGTCGACCAAATCATCCGTATAAATAAACGGCACAGACGATTCCGGGCTTTTCTTTTCCACAAGCTTCTCCAACTTCTGTTCCCGGCTAATTTCATCATTATCTTCAATCACTTCAAATATTTCTATTAGATCAGACTCTTCAATCTCGATCAAATCCGGCTGTTCTTCGTCTAACACTTCATCTTCAATGATTTCCGTTTCTAATTCCAAAACAGTACTAACTGCATTAATATTCAAAATCGGTTGTTTTTCATCCGCTTCTTTTACCGGTCGTTTGACTACCGAATCTTGTGCAGCCACCTTCTTCCTGTTCAAATCGTCTAGCCACTTTAACTCGGAAGCATTCGGATTATCAACATAAAAAAGCGGCTTTCGCCCCTTCGGGCTTTTCCCTTTTCTGTTTTTTGTCATAGTCCTCTCCTTCTTCCACCTGAAATGTCATAGGTAATATATGCAGATACCCATGGGCTGGCTACTAGGAGTGAAGACAAATATCCATGTACGATTTTCCACAAACAAAAACCGCGGGAGCATGACGCTCTCCGCGGTTTAGAGTGGCTTTCGCCGATTATTTCGATCTGGACAACAAATATAAGAAATAAGGGGCCCCGATAACAGCAACTACGATGCCTGTTGGTATCTCGTGCGGCTGGAACGCCCATCTGGCAAGCGTATCCGCCACAATTACGAGTAATCCCCCGACGAATGCCGACGCTGGCAATAACACTTGATGCTGCGGACCGACAAGTCTTCTTGCCAGATGCGGAGCAATGAGCCCAACGAAACCAATGCCACCGCCGACAGCGACACAAGATCCAGCTAATCCTACGGCTGCTGCAAGAAGCCATGCTCTTTCCTTGTTCACCTGAGCTCCGAGTCCTACCGCCAATTGATCGCCTAGATTCAAAGCATTCAAAGCTTTCGCCTTAAATTGCACGAACGGTAAAATAATGATTAACCACGGCAGAAGCGCTAATACATATTTCCAGTTCGTTCCCCATATGCTGCCTGCCATCCAAACAGCAAAAAATTGATACTTTTCCGGTGTTAAACGTAATATTAACAGCTGCATCGCAGCGCTAATACCCGCCGCTACGGCGATACCTACCAATATCATCCGAGTAGGCAATAGCCCGCGATGCCTTTTATATGAAAGTACGAATATAAGCAATGCCGTAAGTGCCGCACCGATCAGAGCAAGAAAAGGCATCAGAAAGATAGAGCCCTTCTCCGTCGAAGGGTAAAACGAAATAAACAAAATTACAGCTAAACCAGCACCTGCGTTTATACCAAGCAGCCCTGGATCAGACAGCGGATTACGTGACAATCCTTGAATAATGCAGCCAGAAACGGCAAAGCCTGCACCAATAAGAATAGAGATGACGATACGAGGCAGACGAAAATCAAATAAAATAAGCTCCTGCTTTTTCGTACCTTCTCCAATTAAAGTTTTCAAAACATCGATGGGCGCTAAACGGATGTAGCCTGTATTCATACTAATGATAATCGATAGGATAATAAGTGCACCAAGCACCGACATCACTAGAATAGCGCGTTTTATTCTACGCTGCTCCGTTGCTGTAATAAAGTAATTATTCAACACTATTCCCCCTTCATCTTTGTAATAAGATAGAGGAAGAAGGGAACACCAATTACCGCGATAATGATGCCGATGGCTACTTCCTGTGGCGGATTAATCATTCGCCCGCCTATGTCCGCCAGCACCATAAGTAAGCTTCCGAGCACAGCTGAGCAAGGAATGATCCATCTATAATCTACACCGACGAGAAAGCGTGAGATATGAGGAATGATCAAACCGACAAAACCAATCGAGCCTACAGCTGAAACCGCTGTTCCTGCCAGCAACAAAACAATAAGGACGCCTGCCGCCTTCACTAAGCCTGTTCGTTGACCAAGCCCTGCAGCAACATCATCACCTAAGCTTAAGAGTGTAATAGAACGAGATAGAACTAGAGCGCCAAGGAGACCGCCGATGACCCAAGGGGATACAATCTGAATTTGCTCCCATTTCGTTCCGGCTACCCCCCCAGCGTACCAGAATGCCATATCTTGTCCAATTTTATAATAAATCGCTACACCTTCGGTTAGCGCTAGCAGCAACGCTCCGACAGCGGCACCCGCTAACGTAAGACGAACAGGTGTTAAACCGCCCTTCGCTAATGAGCCGATTCCATATACGAGTCCCATAGCAACAGCCGCCCCTGCAAAACAAACAAACATGAGCCCTAAATACGATATCGATGGAAAAAAAGCAAAGCATAAAGCCAACATAAAGCCTGCTCCCGCATTGATGCCAAGCAAACTCGAATCTGCTAGCGGGTTTCTAGTCATCCCTTGCATGACTGAACCTGCGACAGCAAATGCAGCACCTACCAAAGCGGCTGCGAGTGCACGCGGCATGCGAAGCTCCTTAATAATCTGATGCTGAATATTTTCCTCATTGAAGTGGAATACGCTCCCCCACACCGTAGAGAGACTAATATCTGCTGCTCCGACCGAGATCGATAATGCCAACGATAATAATAATGCTGCTATTCCGCCAAATAAAATAATCGTGGCCATCAATGGCCGAGTGCGCAGCTTCGTGCCTGCCAGCTCTTTCGTGTTTGATGAAGAAGCCATCTTCAAACTACCCTTCTGTATGTATTCTTTGGTTGAAAATAAGAGTAATACCTTTACGTTAGGCTATGCTTCACGAACGTATTACTAATTTAAGACATAAAAAAAACCCGCTCCACTGATAACGATTCTCGTTTTCAATATAGCAGATTTTTCATTCATTTTCAATGTAATTATTAAGGCAATTCATACTGATATTAAACTGCACCTATCTAATAGAAAGACTTCCCCTATTAACTATCGTCGTAAAGCGATTTGGAGAAAACCTGCTGATCGAGTGCCTCTCCTTCTTCTCCTCTAACAAATCCGCAACAATGAGTGCTGTTATCGGACTTAACAATATACCGTTGCGATAATGTCCTGCTGCCATAATTACAGTCGGCATACCCTCCACTTCTCCAAGCAGCGGCAGACCATCACGTGTTGCAGGCCGCAAGCCAGCCCACCGAGACGCAGTCTGTTTTCCTACGAGAAACGGAAAGAGCTGATTGCTGCTGCGAATTAAACGGCCAATCCCTCGCTCGGTAACGCTTGTCTCGAAACCTGCAACATCTTCCGATGCTCCGCACACGAGCCGGGCATTTTTTTTGCCTACCCAATAAGCTTGACTGGAAAATATCATATGACGCACCTCAGCAGCCTCATGCTCATAAGAACATATTTGTCCGCGAATCGGATGAATCGGAATCGACAGTCCAAACCATCTTTCGTATACACCTGACCAGGCGCCAGCACATACGACCAGCCGATCTGCGTGAATAGGCTTCACGACAGCTTCTGCACTTACGGATACGCCTCCGCTGGAGTGAACAATCACATCTTCAATCTGTCCGGCATGCGCTAGAATGGCGACCCCAAGTTTACGGCATGCTTCTTCCAATGCCTTAACGAGCTTTGGTGCGTATACATGGCTCTCCTTCGGTGTAAACACACCGGCAACTGCCGAGTGTGAGATCATCGGCTCAAGCTGCCGGAGCTGAGCCGCATCAATAAGCTGCGCCTCCGCGCCCCGTTCATTTTGCCATTGCAATCTAGACTGTATTGGGAGCGCGTCCGCTTCGTGCATGAATACGTTAATACTCCCGCTTTGAACCCACTCCGTCGACATGCCGGAATGCTCCTCGACAGCCCTTATCCACTCCGGATAGTTGTGGTGGCTGTTTAAGCACAGATGAAAAAATTCATCCGGCTGCTCCGTATTTTCAGAATATGGCGCTAACATGCCGGCTGCTGCACCGGATGCTTGCCCACCCAGCTCGCTTGGCTCAATGAGCGTCACACTCATTCCTCTTCGCGCCGCCTCGAAAGCACAGGACAAACCGATGATTCCGCCTCCGAGTATAATGACCGACTGCGACATTACTGCTCGCCTCCTGCGCCGACCCCTGATTCAAACAAAGAACCTGCCCAATCACTGCTGGCAGATGCATAACGTTTCTTCGGTATACGGCCAGCCAACCTAGCTAATCGTCCTGCTTCAATCGCTAATCGGAAAGCACGAGCCATCATAATTGGGTCTTGTGCCTTAGCAATTGGTGTATTCGCCAATATGCCGTCCGCACCGAGCTCCATCGCTTCTGCAGCGTCCTTGGCCGATCCAATTCCAGCATCAATGATAACAGGAACAGTCGACTGCTCAGCAATCAGTCCGAGATTATAGGGATTGAGCAAACCGAGTCCTGACCCGATTGGCGAACCGCCCGGCATAATTGCTGCTGCACCCGCTTGCTCCAGCCTTCGGCAAAGAATAGGATCATCTGAGGTATAAGGGAGTACAATAAAACCTTCGTTCGCGAGCTGCTCCGTAGCACGAAGCGTTTCTATTGGATCGGGCAGCAGCGTGCGGTGATCACCGCTGATCTCGACCTTTATCCAATTTCCCAGCCCTGCTTCTCGCGCCAGCCGCGCAATCCGCACAGCCTCCTCTGCCGTTCTCGCTCCAGATGTATTCGGTAAATAAATAATCGATCGATCCTCAAAATGCTGGAGTACTGAATCGTCCTCCACACTATCCAAATTAACTCTTCTAACTGCAAATGTAATTACTTCAGAACCCGATGCTTCAAGCGCTTGCTGCAGCACTGCCGGACTTGGAAATCTTCCGGTTCCGAACAAGAAACGTGAGCGCAGCGCATGGCCTCCTATTATAAGCGGGTCATCGTTTTTCCAATTCTGCATGCCATTCAACCCCCACCAACAAAATGTATAAGCTCTATGGAACTGCCGCTGGGCAATTCGGTTTCTGCCCATGACGCCCGCTGTACAAGCATCCCGTCAAGCTCAATAACGAGCTTCTTATTTTGCTGTCCCAGCTGGATAACCAGCTCCTCTATCGTCGCTGCGTTAGTCCGCTCCTCGCGACCGTTTATTTTCAGCGTCTTTGATGAAAGTTCCCGCTCATATCGCGACGCATCTATTCGTTCTATGAAAGCGCGGCATACGCTAGCAGGATCAGCATCGCCAACAATTGCTGAAACCGCACAAATCCGCGTAGCTCCAGCCGCAAGCACGGCATCGACATTATCTAAAGTAATGCCGCCTATTGCTACAAAAGGTATAGATACATGACGAGCTGCATCTGTCACATAGCTTGTTGTAACAGCGGTGCGTCCCGGCTTCGTATTCGTTGGATACACAGGTCCAACACCGATATAATCAGCACCATCCTTCTCGGCTGCCAACGCTTGCTCCAGGCTATGCGTGGAAATACCGATAATGCGGTCTGGCCCAAGCAATCCTCTCGCTACGGCAATAGGCATATCATCTTGCCCCAAATGAACACCGTCAGCATCTGTTTCTAGAACGATTTCTGGGTAATCATTGATAATGAATGGAACGTTATACTTTCTCGTTAGTATACGCAGTGCTTTCGCTTGCTCCAGCACCTCGTCCCTCGTGCCTGTCTTATTACGAAGCTGTACTATTTGCGCTCCGCCAATCAATGCTTGTTCGATCACTTCAACGACCGATTTTCCAGGGTGATTGGATTCCGCTGTGATGGCATACAATTGAAAGTTTCGCCATTCTGCTCTACTCATCGTTACTCACACATCCTTCTATCGGTATAATCAATCATTTTTCATTTAGTAAGTAGCTCCTGCAAAGGTTAATGGCGTGCTCAGCATCTGCCGTCCCCTGCACGAGCACACGCCCATCTGGAAATAGAATCAGCTGCTCGCCGCTTTGCAGCAAGGCCTTCACTAAATACCGATTAACCGTAAGCTGACAGCCAAGCTCCTTCAATGATTGCTCTAACCCCGTCATAGGAAGCGGCATGCCTAATGTCACCTGCACCGTATCTCTTCCGCATAGGACAGTCGTGCTAATGGGAGAAGCTTCTGCTATTCTATGATCCAAAATAGTTCTATCGTCAATGGCTGACTTCTGCCTTTGACCGCAATAAGGACATTCCGTTCTACCAAGCGGCAGCTCCGATTCTCGCACTCGGAATGACCATAAATCAGCGCTTAACCATGTTTTACGTATGGCCCGTTGATTACCCGTGAGCAATTTGATCGCTTCGCCCGCCTGCAGCGAAGCAACAAATTCAACCGCTGGTGCGAGTACCCCTACTGTATCGCAAGTATCTACCTCGTTCTCCGAATCGGCAGCGCCGATTAAGCAGCGTAAGCAAGACGTCTCCCCCGGGATAAGTGTGGCTTGCATCCCTTGCGCCCCAGCTACACCGCCATAGACAAATGGAATCCGCTGATTAAAGCATAGATCGCTTAGCAGCAGCCTTGTCGCAGCATTGTCCGTCCCGTCAAGCACGAGCCCCACACCTCCAGCAAAAAGGCCGATATTCGATGTGTTCACATCCGCTACTGTGGCTATTATTTTAACGCTGCTGTTGATCTCGCGAAGCTTATTTGCAGCAGCAATCGCCTTGGGCAGTACAGCAAGCGCATCCGCTTCGTCAAATAGCATTTGGCGCTGTAAGTTGCTGGGCTCGACAAAATCCCTATCGACCAGCCTCACTTCTCCCACCCCAGCTCGAACCATATGCTGCGCAAGCGATGCCCCTAACGCGCCTACACCGACGATGAGCACCGAAGCATCGGCCAGCTTACGCTGGCCTTCTTCTCCGATTTGAGCAAATCTCGTTTGCCTGGAATAACGATTAGCAAATGCCGACTGAGCTGTATTAACCATAAATCATGCTTCCAGCCGCTTTGAATGCATCCGCCTTTTCCTTCATACCCGCTTCAATTGCCTCCGTCGTTTCCATTCCGTTTTGCGCAGCATACTCCCTTATATCTTGAGTAATTCGCATACTGCAAAACTTCGGTCCGCACATCGAGCAGAAATGAGCAGATTTGGCTGCATCCGCTGGCAGCGTCTCATCGTGATAGGCCATCGCACGTTCTGGATCAAGCGACAGATGGAATTGATCACGCCAACGGAATTCAAACCTTGCTTTGGACAACGCATCGTCACGCAGCTTCGCCCCGCGATGTCCTTTCGCCAAATCTGCCGCATGTGCTGCAATTTTATAAGTAATAACGCCTTCCTTCACATCCTCCTTATTCGGAAGACCGAGATGCTCCTTTGGTGTTACGTAACATAGCATAGCCGTTCCGAACCAACCAATCATCGCCGCCCCGATTGCTGAAGTAATATGATCATACCCCGGTGCGATATCCGTAGTTAGCGGACCTAGTGTATAGAAGGGCGCCTCATCGCAAACCGCCAGCTGACGATCCATATTTTCTTTGATCAAATGCATTGGGACATGCCCTGGACCTTCGATCATCACTTGAACATCATGTTTCCACGCGATCTTTGTAAGCTCGCCGAGTGTATCCAGCTCTGCAAACTGAGCAGCATCATTCGCATCGGCAATTGAGCCTGGTCTCAGCCCGTCGCCAAGCGAGAATGACACGTCATATGCCTTCATAATTTCACAGATCTCTTCAAAATGCGTATAAAGGAAGTTTTCTCTATGGTGCGCAAGGCACCATGCTGCCATAATCGATCCGCCCCTTGAGACAATTCCGGTAACACGCTTAGCCGTTAGAGGTATGTAACGCAGCAGCACGCCCGCATGAATCGTAAAATAGTCAACGCCCTGCTCGGCCTGCTCGATTAGCGTATCGCGGAACACTTCCCAGCTGAGGTCTTCTGCTTTGCCATTTACTTTCTCTAGCGCTTGATAAATCGGCACTGTACCGACCGGCACTGGTGAATTGCGTACAATCCACTCTCGTGTCGTATGGATGTTTTTTCCCGTGGACAAGTCCATAATGGTATCGGCTCCCCAGCGAGTCGCCCAAGTCATCTTCTCAACTTCCTCTTCAATCGAAGAGGCGACAGCGGAATTTCCAATATTCGCATTGATTTTCACATGAAACTGACGTCCAATAATCATCGGCTCACTTTCAGGATGATTGATGTTCGTCGGAATAATGGCGCGACCAGCTGCGATTTCGCTGCGAACAAATTCGGCGCTCATCCCTTCGCGGATGGCGATATACTCCATCTCCGAGGTGATGATTCCTTTGCGGGCATAATGAAGCTGCGTAACATTTTGTCCCGCCTTTGCCCGGAGCGGCCTTCTAGCTAAACCTGGAAAGCGTTCAGCACCTCGCTCCTCCACCCTGTCTAACGTTTTAAATCCATTGTCCTCTGGCTTTATTTCTCGGCCCTCATAATTTTCCACGTCGCCGCGCTCCACAATCCATTCGTTGCGAATGGCTGGCAAGCCGCGTCTCACATCTACTTCATATTCTTCATCGGTATAAGGACCGCTCGCATCATATACTCTTACTGCTTCATTCGGCGTCTCTTCGCCGTTTCTACCTGTACTAGCCTCGAGTGCAATTTCCCGCATCGGAACTTGGATGTTTTCCTTCGAGCCTGAGACATATACTTTACGGCTGCCCGGAAGCGGAGTTGTAATTATGGACATAACAAAAACCTCCCAATAGAATGAATTGAATTTCTCCTGGAGGTTAACGCAAGCATATTAGAAAGTATAAAGCACCGCTGAAATACACGTAGCAAGCTGGCTACATGAGCTGCAATCACTGAAGCGTGTTTGGTTAATAGCGAAGCCTCTCATTACGATACGCTTCACTATCAGCCAAACAAAAAAAACCGCTCCAGTGAAGGAGCGGTCGAAGAGTGTCGTTATGCGAGTGTAATCTCGCCGAGGTCTCCCTCAGCAGATTAAGTCATACCTAATTCAACTGACGCATCCGTTGATTTCGGCATACCATGTCACACGCATTGCATAAACGCACAATCCCACTTTCCTACGCTGGCATAACCCAGATCAGGTTCAAAGGGACCAAAGCGTTTCGCTTTATCTCAGCCATGACGGCGCCCCTAGTGGATTTCCTTGTTTGACTATAACGTTTAATAAAGAAGAGTGTCAACCCTCTTTTTTCCATCCACTGCAAAAGTAAGCTAACTACTCCTTCAGCAGCTTCACCCAAAGATCAGCCGTATGGCGCCATGTGAACGTCTGTTACACACGCTATATCTTAAACTTCACTTGGAACAACCCTGCCTTGCGAGCTGCCATATAGATAATAACGACCAGCGGCCCGATGAATACACCAATGACGCCGACCAGCTTGAAACCTACATATAAACTCACAAGCGCGGACAATGAGCCGATACCTACAGAATCACCGAGAATTTTGGGCTCTACGATGCGGCGGAATACGGTGATCACGAGGAACAAAATGATAAGACCTACACCAGCGTAAAGATCACCCGTTAATATTAAATAGCTTCCCCATGGAACAAGAACAGAGCCCGTTCCCAGAATCGGCATAATATCAACGATAATAATAAGCAGCGCGATGGCAAGAGGATACTTAATGTCAAGTACCAGCAAACCGACTAAGGAAATAATATAGGTAAGAGCACTCAAAATAAACTGCGAACGCAAAAAACCAAAGATCGATTTTTTGAGATTAATCAGCAAATTATCAACCTTTGACTGCGACTTCTCATCAAACAGTGATAGTACCGTTGCCCTCATCGTATTCAGACTGAAGCTCATCATGTATACCGCCACCAAAAAGACGATAAAGAAGATAAACATTCCAGGAATGCTCGAAGCGAAAGCGATGACTGAGTTCGATAATGTACCAACCATTTTTGCCAAAGCACTCGTTAGTTCCTTCAGCCAATTTTCTAACGTTTGAATCGTATCAGGCGGAAAGTTCTGATATAACGATTGTGCCTGGAGCATGAGATCGTCGATCATGCCACTGGCATTTTCGAAATAATGGGGTACTTTTTTGAAGAAAGCTATTAACTCAGCTACAATCTTCACGCCTAGCAAAGCGATTAGGCCAATGAGTATAATTGTAAATAAGCTGCTGGTTATCGTAGCTGCTAGCAGTCGATTCATGCGAAACTTCTTCATAAACAGCAGGTTTACCGGCTCTAGAAAAATAGCTACAACAAGCGCTAATAAGAAAGGAGCACCTACCGTAAAAAACAAATAGAGCAACAGCAACCCTAATGCGATAAATACGATTGTCTTAATCGACACAGCTTCTCCTCCTTTCTATTCTTTTATATGCGCTTTATTCCACTCTTAAACCTGGATCTATATACTAATCAAGCACCGCGCTGCGTTCATGGAAGTTTACATCCTTATAGTACATATCCTTGACAAGGAGGTTCGGTCCACAGCATGAGGCAACCGGGCAGTGACAATTCACGCTTTGTGCTAGAGAATGGTCCAGCCATTTATCGAATAAATCTTCCAGTTTTGATTCACCGATGTTACCAAAAGCGGGTACATCTGAGAAATCCGTTACGAACACATCGCCCGTAAACAAGTTGACGTTTAATCGATTGCGGCCATCAGGATCATTACGAACCGTAACATTTGGCTCATTCGCTAATCTTCTTAGAAGCTCACGCTCTGACGAGTTATCACTGCATGGATAAAAAGGAAGTGTGCCGAACAGCATCCATACGGATTGGTCTCGTGCCTTCAACAAACGTTCAATAGCTTCTAGCATTTGTTCACGCGAGAGTACCGGCAAATCCTTTGCAAAGGAGCTTGGATACATCGGATGCACCTCATGACGCTGACAACCCATTTCAACGATCAGCTTATGAATCTCATCAATTTTGTTATACGTTTTATAATTAATCATAGACTCCGCGGAAACAAGGACACCTGTCTCACTAAGGCGGCGCGTATTTTCTATCATTCGTTCATATAGCTTCGTTGCTGCTTCAAGGGAAACATGATGATTAGCCTTCGCAAACCCAATCTGATGGAAATCTTCCGCAGAAGTGTAGTTAAACGAGATATGCATTACATCAAGATAAGGAGCAAGCTGCTCATAGCGGCTATAAGGCAGAGTCACGTTCGAATTGATCTGGGAGCGAATACCGCGGCTGCGCGCGTATTGAAGTAACGGGACCATATACTCACGGACCGTGCGATCAGAGAAGGAGGGCTCTCCGCCTGTAATACTAATCGTTTCGAGATGCTCAACCTCGTCCAGTCGGTCCAGCATCTGCTTAAGCGGCAGCTTGGCGGGTTCTGTCATTACGAGTGTGTCTCCAACAGCGCAATGCTCACAGCGCATATTGCAAAGGTTGGACACGGTCATTTCGACGCTTGTCAATCGATGTCTTCCATATTGCTGCAACGAACGAATCGGGTCCCACGGATCATTCGTTGGTGAAAGTTTAGGTAATGCTCTACTTGATTGTTGCAATTGTATTGTGTTCATTTTTTTCAGCACCTGACTTATGTTCTGGAATGAATCATTCTTTATTTATTGTAATGCGCGACTGCGAAGTAAGCAAATAAAACGGCGAAAAAAAGCAAAAAGGAGCCTCATCGGCTCCTGCTCTCTAAATCGATTAACTACCCGATGCAAATTGCACATCACTTGCGTCATCATTTACGCTGACAATCATCATCGTTAATTGCTTCGATAAGTCAACTTCATATGGCGTCTTCAGTTCCTCGCCCGCTTCATTCATTAATATCCGGATAATAGGCCGATGCGGGTAAGAGCGATTGAGGTCTGCTACAATACCCGACTCTCCCGTGTGCAGCTTCACCGTTATTCCGATGGGGTAAATAGCAACCTTATCGCGGAATAATTGAAGCATTCGCTGCTCGTATAGCGTGCCAGCTCCAGCATATAGACGCTCAATCGCGTGATGCGGAAGCATCGGAGCACTATAGACTCGGTTTGTTGTCATGGCATCATACGAATCAACCATGCCAATCAGCTTGGCGTAATCGTGAATCTCATTTCCCTTGATGCCGCGCGGATACCCGCTACCATCAATACGTTCATGATGCTGGAACGCACAGTGTGCAACGAGCAGCGGCAAATTCGGCTCATCCTTCAGCATTTCATAACCGATTCTAGCATGCTGCTTCATCGCTTCGAACTCCTCTTTCGAGAGAGGGCCCGGCTTTCTTAGCACATCAATTGCAATTTGAGTTTTGCCGACGTCATGAAGAAGAGCACCCATGCCTAGCGTCGTAAGCTCATTCTTCGAGTAGCCGTTCGACATACCTAGAAGCGTGGAGTAAACACATACGTTTAAGGAATGCTGAAATAAGTAGTGATCAACGGAGCTCATGTCCATCAGCATGATCATAGCATCCTTATGACAGGAGAGATCATCGATAATCATGTTCATTGTATTTTTAAATGGCTCAGCAATATAAGGGTAGGATACACCCTTTTTACGTTTCGGGCGATCCATCATTTCACGGAAATTCGTTCGTATTTCCTTCAGAGCGAACTGCATTGTTTCCTCTCTAATTAAAGAGGGAGGTACAATATCCTCTGTCATCGGATCTGCAACATACACATATTGAATCCCGCATTGATCCAAGCGGGAAATTAGTCTCTCTGTCAGTTCCATGTTTTCACCAAGAAGAACGATGCCCTCTTGAGAAAATATTTTTTTGGCTAGCTTCATGCCTGCCCTGCATTTCCCTATTGACACTAACCGCATTTTCTCGATCCTTCCCCATTAAAGATTAGCTAACTATTACATCGGAAAAAACCGTTCGTAATGTTAATGTACGGGAAATGCGAGAAAACCGCAACCATTTTATTCTATTTTTTTCGACATATTCTGTCGAAACTTTTCATATTTATTGTCAGTATGAAACATTATTCCAGCGAAATTGACAACATCCTGCAATTTCATCCGAATTTTGCAACTGAGCCTCGATGACGTCTCGTATAAACTCAGGTAAATAATAGCTTACTTGAACGGCATTAGCCAGCGACTCATAACCAGCCTTGAAGCTGAACATATCGATTGTTCCCAGTCTATAATTCCGTTCATCTTCGAGGATCTCTCCATTTACTTCTACCTTAATGAGCCTATTCATTGGCGGTCTTGTGGAATCATAGGTAACGGACAAGCCGTCTATCGCAAGCGTACCAAGCACTTCCCCGCGAAAGCCGTAACCCTTGATCGGCTTATGAATGAATTCGGGCAGCAGCGCTTGCTCCAGTGCTGCCCTTATATTCGTGCCTGCAATGATCATCAGGCACGGATTAATCGGCGACGGACAGAGGGCGTGCAATTCGCCCGCTGTCACGTCCCCTTGCGCGAGGCCGCCGAGCAGCTGCCCAGCGTTGACGATGCCGATCTCGGCATCGGTCCAGCGGCGCAAGCCCGCGGCCAGCAGGTTGCCGAGCGGTGATTCCCGCTCGGCTCTGGCGGGCAGCGGCGTGGCGAGCCGGGCAATGACCCGGCTTAGGCGCTGCTGTCCCGCCAACAGGAAGCTGCCGATGATGGCGGCAGCTTCAGGGTGCTCCGCCATTGCGGCCGTAGGCACGCAGGCTGCGCGGAACAGAGGGCGTCCAGTAACGTTGTCGATTCCGATTTCGACTCGCCCAATGTACTCTCCGAATTTTCCGGCTGCACAAATCGTCGTTTCACCGATGACAATCGGTTCCTCCAATAAATGATGGGTATGAGCGCCCAGAATAAGATCAATGCCTTCCAGCTTCTCCGCCATTTGCTTATCCAAGAAGAGACCAAGATGGGACATCACTACGAGCACATCGACCTTTTCTCTCATTTGAGCTGCTTGTTCTCGTACTGCTTCCAATGGATCGCTTACTTCCCATCCAAGCAAACAATAAAAATTCGAAAATGCCGCCGTAACAGCGATGATGCCGATCTGAAGCCCATTTTTATCAATGATTGTGCTGGGCAGCAGCCACTCGGGCTGTTCCCCTGTCGCAGAATCATGCATATTGGCGCACACGACCGCGAATTTCGCTCGATTCCTATAAGCGTCCGAAATCGTTTGAGCGGTATATGTAAGTCCCTCATTATTGCCTAGTGTGATCACTTCATAGCCAGCTTGATTTAACAGCTCTACGTTAACGATCCCATCGCTGCCTTCTGTCTCTACCCTCATACGATCCATGTGATCGCCGCAGTCTACAGCTAGCACGCGTTCACTGCCATAGATCCGTCTTTCCTCCGCAATGTAGGAAGAGATCTTGGCGGCATGCTCTAGACGACTATGTATATCATTGCTATGAAGAAGCACTACTCGTGTACGAAAACTGTCCGTCAAATTCATGCTCGCCTCCTTATGACCTTTTCTCAGCGCCGCCTAAGCAACTTACTTGTTCATACGCAAATCATCATACGAAAATGTATGCTTAAAGCCGTATGTGGCCTCCGCTTGCTCATTTTCTGTATGATGACCGATTTTGAGTTTGACGATACTTTTCACATTTAAGCATTTACTGCTCCCATTAGGCACATATAGTCGGATAGGGCCTGCCTTCATCAAGGGCGAACCATCAAGGGCGTACAGTACTGCTGCCTGCTCAAGCTGCTCCCAAGGGATCGAAGCCTCGAACGAATCTGCTGCTTCTACACTCAAATATGATGGTGTTATGAATGTTTCAGCTTGGCTGCTTTGCTTCATCCACGCCGCATACCAAGCATGCCAATCAAATGCTGAACCGATTGCATCCGGCACTCTCTCAGATATAGGGAAGCTTGCTCCCGCTAGCATAGCCATTTCTTCAGCACTCGTAAATAAATTTCCAAGCTCAAAGTGCTCGATCTTGATCTCATGCATCAGTACTCATCAGCCTCCAATTTGCGACATACGTCGATCTGTAGGGATGTGATTTTGAGCGCTGTCCGCAAGCTTAGCTGCCATCTCATGATTTTCCGGCTTAATGTCCATCGATCTCAGCAGCAGTTGCTTCATTTCTTCCGGATGCCCGAAAGCCGCTCTCACATTCAATTCATCTACCCAATATAAGCAAGGCTTAATCGAACCGTCCGCTGTTAGACGCAGACGATTGCAAGAGCTGCAGAAGTGATCACTTATCGGGTGTATGAGCCCAAATGAACCGCGGCCGCCCTTCATTTGCCAGTCGTCTGAGGGTCCATTTCCGTGAACATTTAGTCCTCTGCTAATCTCGTAACCCTCTTGCTCCGCTACTTCCAGTACACGGGAAAGAGGCAAATAATGTTTTTTCCAATTCTCATCGGCATGACCAATCGGCATATATTCAATAAATCTGACATGCATCGGCTGTTCGAATGCCAGCTTTAGAAATGCTGCAATTTCATCTTCATTTACTTCTTTAAGGAGTACACAATTCAACTTAATCGGAGCAAAGCCTACAGCTGCAGCTGCCTCAATACCTTCCATTACACGCTTCAATTCCCCGTTCCGTGCGATGAAACGAAATCTCGCTGAATCTAATGTGTCTAAGCTTATATTCACTCGGTTCAAGCCAGCTGCTCGAAGCGATTCCGCTTGTTTGGCTAAAAAAATACCATTTGTCGTTAATGCTATATCTTGAATGCCGTCAATGGCAGATAATCGGCTTATTAAACCATCGAGACCTGGACGAATCAACGGCTCGCCGCCTGTAATACGCAGCTTCGTAATACCAAGCGCTGCGCCAGCCTCGACGACCTCTACAATTTGATCATAGGATAATAAATGTTCAGATTCCGTGAATTCCATCCCTTCTTCTGGCATGCAATATAAGCATCGCAAATTACAACGATCCGTTACGGAAATTCGTAAGTAATCGTGTACCCGTCCAAAACGATCCGTCAATATCGGCATGACCTTCACTCCCTTTCTGCTCGACTACAAGCATAACATTTTTTCTTGAATTATGATATTATATAAACAGCTTCAAGCCTATATGATGAGAGGTTATGTATCATGAAATATGACTGGTCAATTAAACTTTTTGCAGGGCTTCCCGAGCGCCTTGGGTCCCCTTCTATACATTTGAAATCCGATGTTGAGCAAATGAGCGTAGCTGAATTAAAGGCAGCTATTTCTTCCTTATACTCAGAGCATCATGCTTTAATTCAAATATCTTTTATCGCTCGCAACCACGTTTATGCTGCTGAGGACACGATTTTATCCGTCTCAGATGAGCTGGCACTGCTTCCTCCCGTCTCGGGAGGCGAAGAACAATCCATCTCTGGCAAAGAGTCTATGGACTTTTATGTTGTTACATCCGATGTCATTAACTCTGACAATGTACTTGCTAAGGTAATCGTACCAGAGCATGGCGCCGCCATTGCCTTTGTTGGAACAACACGTGAATGGACACAAGGCCAGCGTACAGTCAGGCTGGAATATGAGGCATATGCCCCAATGGCTATAGCAACGATGCAGCAAATTGGCAATGAAATCGCTGAGCGCTGGCAAGGCGCTTTATGTGCCATTAGTCATCGCATAGGTGTCGTTGGTCTGGCAGAGACAAGCGTCGTTATCGCGGTGTCTTCACCCCATCGTGACAGCTGTTACGAGGCGAGCCGATATGCCATTGAACGTCTCAAGCAAATCGTTCCCATCTGGAAGAAAGAAATCTGGGAGGACGGCTCAGAATGGAAAGGTCATCAGCTCGGACCTTGGAATCCCACTGCACAGCTAAGCGATTTTTGATACTGCCGCTCCGGCAAATGCTACATCACGAATGCTCTTAAGGAGATTATTAAATATGGACAAACTAAGCACGGAAATTAACGCTGCTCCAGTACAGGCTCCCCCTCATCAATCACGCTATGCTAGACAAATGCGTTTCACTCCAATAGGTGAGAACGGCCAGAAGATTCTTTCCGGCAGCCGTGCAGCAGTCGTCGGTATGGGCGCACTCGGTTCAGTCATCGCTCAACATCTTGTTAGATCTGGTGTTGGGTATGTACGTATTATTGACCGAGACATTATTGAATGGAGCAATCTACAGCGCCAAATGTTGTATACCGAAGAGGATGTGCAGTCGCTGCTTCCAAAAGCGCAGGCCGCAGCCTCTCATTTGCGTGCATTGAACAGCTCTGTTGTTGTTGAACCGTTTGTCGCTGATTTGACTGCCTTGAATGCGGAGGAATTACTCGGGGACGTTGATCTTATTCTAGATGGCAGTGATAATTTTTCTGTGAGATATCTAATTAATGATTATAGTACAAAGTACAACGTTCCATGGATTTATGGCGGTGCTGTCGGCGCATCTGGCATGACGATGACGATTTTGCCTGGTAAATCCCCTTGCTATCGCTGCTTATTTAATGAACCGCCTCTGCCAGGAACAACCGATACTTGTGAAACGGCAGGCGTTATTTCTCCTGTTGTAGACATTATTGGTTCAGTTCAAGCTACAGAAGCAATCAAGCTGCTCTCCGGCAATGAGAAATCACTTCACGGAACATTATTTCAAGTGGATCTGTGGAATCACGCATGGCTTCCTATATCGATTGCCCATTCAAAGCGCAGCGATTGCCGCTGCTGTGTAGAGCAAAGCTTCGAGTTCTTGGATGAACAAGGATCAGGATCAGCTGCTGCCCTTTGCGGACGTCATTCCGTGCAAATCTCACCAAGTCAAAAGGTTAACCTTCATTTGGAAGAGTTATCTGAACGATTAAAGCTGGCAGGTAAAATAACGAGTAATCGCTTTTTACTGCGTATCGAGCTGGAGGACAACCTTACTTTAGTCCTATTTCGCGATGGTCGCGCCATCGTGCAAGGCACCGACCAATTAACCAAAGCAAGGTCGATTTATGCCGAATTATTAGGTATATAGTCGTGTTTATCATGCCCTCATATTGCCATTACAATTAATCATTGCTACTATGCTAGGTATATATTCTCTACTAAAATCAATAGAGGTGTCTTGATGAGGGTTCATGTTACAGAATTAATAAGTGGAGACCGTTTAAGTAATGATGCATTCAATAATTACGGTCTTCATGTGCTCTCCAAAGGTACGATACTCAACAACGAAGATATATCAAGATTATTTCAACATCAAATGGATTATATTGATATAGATGATAGAGTAAGTGATGAGACGGAAGGCAGGACAATTGAATCGACCATCAATCCGAATTGGCTGCCTACCGTAAAGCCTCTTTACGAAAACGCTGTCAAACGCTTTGAAGGCCTATTCACCAAGGCAAATGAACAAGGTACAATCGACGCAGAAGAGGTTTCCTCCATCCTCCAGCCGCTTCTTAACAACCTCCAGTTGGAGCGCGATGTCGTATCCATGCTTCTATTGCTAAATTCAAAAGATGACTATACCTATCAGCATTCCGTCCAAGTGGGGATGTTATCTTACTATCTCGCTACTTGGATTGGATACGCTAATGAAGAGGCTGTTCAAATCGGTAAGGCTGGCTTCCTGCATGATATCGGAAAATGTCGAATCGAAGAAAGTATTTTGAATAAACCCGATAAACTTTCCGATGAAGAGTTCGAGGAAGTGAAAAATCACACCATTTATGGCCATGATATTATTGCTAACTCACTGGATGAACCGTTTATAGCCATCGGAGCGCTTCAGCATCATGAACGTAATGACGGCACCGGATATCCTCATGGCTTGAAAGGTGACGAGATTCATCCCGTTTCAAAAATTATTGCCGTTGCCGATATTTACAGTGCGATGATCTCAGAGCGCGTCTATCAGCAGAAGCGTGATTTACTTTTCGTATTGAAGGAATTATACCAGCTCAGCTTCAAAGAGCTTGATCCGCATACCACTCATACGTTCATTAAGCACATGATACCTAATTTCATTGGCAAAAGAATCGAGCTTGTAGGCGGTGAAAGCGGCTTAATCGTCATGACCCACCCCACCGAGTTTTTTAGTCCGCTCATTCAAATTGGTGAACAATTCATCGATATGACTATCGAGCGTGATTATGAAATTCAGCACGTATATCTATAAGCAGCATCATAATAACTCTCGACGCCGATATTTATGCGATTGAGGGTTATTTTTTATGCCCGCGTGATCGCAACATATTCAAAATCCTCGTATCTATAAGCTCAATAACGCGATGATTTTTTATTGGGCACATGGCAATATGGATGAACCAGCAAAGCTGGGCACCTATTTCGATAACGCAGCTGAGCTTCTAGCGGCAAAATAAATAGATGAACATTATGTGATATTGGATGGGAAATGTGCAGCATTATTGGAGGGTTACATCAAATGCATGCCGCTGTACGATATAAGTATACACAAACAGAAAGGATGATAAGATTGATTTCCTTCTTGGTCTTATGTGCATGCTTCGTTGGAGGCATCATTTATATTTTGTATGCAGGAGCAGGCATTATTAAAGATGATGAAATTCAGCAGGATCAAATTATTCAAAATTTTTAAAATTCATATTTACAAACAAAAGCAAGCCCGAGGATCTCCTGCCTGCGGGCTTACTTATTTTATTCCACTATATATTTTTGTTGCCATCGTCATGGTCTTCCCAACGTCTTGAATAAGCCTTATTCGTAATCCAAAATGTAATCCATGAAAGAATGACTACGATAATAAATGAGGCGACCCACACCACTACAGGTACTTCCATATTATTTCCCCCTTTTTATTTATAAAGAAGCAAGCTTTCCATCTTCTCACTGAATTCAGGATTAATCATAATAATAAAAGAAAAAGTAAAAAAAAAGACCATCCAGCGACAGATGATTTAGAGCCATCCACTTGTAAAAACTATTTGTTCCGTGTCTATGTTCTATAAATTCTTAAACATCTGCCATAGTTAGAGTGAAATCTGCGTCTATATGTTTGAAATCAGTGGTATGATAAAAGTCACAGATATGTTTTAGTTACAAACTGAAGGAAGTGAAAATGATGTGGAAGCTCGATCGAAAAAGTAAAAAACCTCTATATGAACAAATTGCCGACCATCTAGAGCAGCGAATTTCATATGGTGAATTTCCACCGGGCAGCTTACTTCCATCTGAGAGAAAACTAGCTGAACAATTATGCGTAAATCGAAGTACTGTCGTTTTAGCTTTCGCTGAACTCCGGTCGATGGGTATCATCGAAAGCCGGACAGGCATTGGAACACTTGTGAGCAAGACCAAATGGGGTGCAACACCCAAGCATACACCAAACTGGAGTAGGTATGCCGAAGGCGGGAGTTTCTTACCTAACTTGCCATTTATGCGACGAATTCGGGAAGCACTCGCGCAGAACTCTTCCTTGATTGATTTTGCGAGCGGTGAGCTGGCCGCCGATCTGGCTCCAATCGATGAAATTACGACTCTCATGAGTGAAAATAAATATACATCTTATTTGGGCTACGACAATCCGCAAGGACAGATTCCGTTGAGACAAGCACTGGTTTCGTATCTCGATCAACATCGGGACATCCAAACGACTGAATCATCCATTTTGATCACATCCGGATCTCAGCAATCATTGTATCTGATTACCCAGTGTTTATTGTCACCAGGAGACGCAGTTGCAATTGAAGATCCCTCCTACTGCTACTCACTGCCTATGTTTCAATCAGCTGGGCTTCGATTGTTTCGACTCCCCGTTGACAGCCATGGAGTCCGTCCTGAGGACATTCGTTCATTATACAAAAAGCACCGTATTAAGATGGTGTTTATGAATCCTAATTATCAAAATCCGACTGGCACTGTGCTAGGCGAAGAACGACGGAAGCAGCTGCTTGACGTTGCAAGTGAACTGGCATTGCCTATTGTCGAGGATGATCCTTTCAGCTTGACCGATTATGAGGGAGCACCGCCCTTCCCGCTCAAATCAATTGATTCGATTGGCTCTGTCCTTTATATCGGTTCTTTCTCCAAGATCGCAGCTTCTGGTCTTCGTATAGGGTGGATGGTTGCCCCGAAATCTATTGTGGAAAGACTCGCTGATGCCAGGCAGCAGATGGATTACGGACTAAGCGTTATCCCGCAGCAGGTAGCCGCGCAGTTTCTGAAGTCTTCTCACTTTAAACCTCATTTGGAGCGCTTGCGAATGCAGCTGCAGTTCAAACGGGACCTGCTTGTTGAATCCTTGCAGAAGGAGCTCCCTGATCTGGTCAAGTTTACGATCCCTCAAGGGGGGCTTCATTTGTGGTGCAAGCTTGTTCCAGAAGTCCATGATGGAAAGCTGCTTGAAGAATCCATCAAGCGAGGAGTTGTCTTCGTTCCGGGAAGTGTTTACGGTTCAGATTCCGGATATGTCAGGTTTACTTTTGCAAGAGCAAAGGCAGATGAAATCGGCCTTGGAATCTCGAGATTTGCTGAAGCGCTCAAAGAGCTAATTGGTGTGCGCTCAAATATTTAAGTTTTTCTTTCAAAGAACTAAAGGTTGATCATCAATCATTTGAGATCAACCTTTAGTTCTTTTATTTTTTTACAGTGACTCGTTCTCTCCCCCTCCTGATACTGAAAGCATTCTATTTATATAAGGCTATTATCCTACCATAACAAACATCCAATCACTTAGCTCTATCAGCTCATAAACTGCATGGTAGTCACAAAGCAGGGAGGTGAATACTTAATGTCTGATTCTCGTAATCATAATAATAACAGTATCGGTGTTATTTTGGTGCTGTTCATATTACTGGTGATTATCGCATGCAGCTGCCGCTCATAGGTGCCCAGGCATCCTGAATGGATAACTCTATTCATTCAGGATGCCTCGCTGCCCTTTATAACTTCACAGTACACCTAAGTCGTATGGAGGGAAATTAAAAAATGAAAAATAATGTTGGCCTGATTCTAGTGCTTTTCATCCTTTTAGTGATTATTGCTTGCAGTTGCGGCGTATTAGGCAGCAATGTGAGAAATGATGAAAGAAAAGACGAGAGAAAAGATGAAAATAGTAATGAAAGAAACCAAAACAGAAGTAACGTAGGCGGCTTCAACAACGGATGCCGATGCGGCTTAGGTTACTAATCATATAGATGATTACCTTGCTACAATTTTCACACCAATAGGCCCATCTTATGGGTCTTTTGCGTTTTGAATATTTCCTATTCCCGTATCAACCTAGGCTAATATCATTACAGTACAAACGTCCAATCCTAAAGCGACTTCCGCACATATTCTACAGAGTACTTTAAACATTAGGAGGCGGATGTTTGATGGGTGGATTAGTTCACGGTAACAATATTGGTATTATCTTGGTATTGTTTATTTTGTTAGTAATTATCGCATGCAGCTGCGGTATTTTCGGCGGTTGTGGTGTCGGCGGAGTCGGCGGATATGGTAAAGGCTACTAAGTAATCGCTAAGCCTCATATTTCTCCTGCAAATTGTGAAGAAACCATTGAAATAGCAGCAACACAAAATACCCATTCTATGGGTATTTTGTGTTGTTTATAGATCAAACAATGTTCTTCCCTATTTATAAAATCAACAGAAACCCAAAATATCAAGTGTCCAATCAAATTTATCAAATTATTAATATGATAGGTTATCTTCTAGTAGAGGAGGTGATTTGAATGGGATGTGGAAAAAAAAATAAAGTCATTGTTGTGTTTGTAAAACCTGGTCAAAAAGTTCTTGTTATCGGAGTCAATCATCGTAAGCATCGTAAGCATCGTAAACATCGTGATCATCATTGTGATTGTGATTGCTAATTTCGAGGAGTGCTTGAACCGCATTGATCAATCCCTGAAGGCAAAAAAAGAATCCGTAGAAATATCTACGGATTCTTTCTTTTATTAACCGATTGAACCTTCCATCTCGAACTTGATCAAACGGTTCATCTCTACCGCATATTCCATCGGAAGCTCTTTTGTGAACGGTTCGATGAAGCCCATTACGATCATTTGCGTTGCTTCCGCTTCGCTAAGACCACGACTCATCAAGTAGAACAATTGATCTTCAGAAACCTTCGACACGGTTGCTTCATGCTCAAGTGTGATGTTGTCGTTCAAAATCTCGTTGTAAGGAATCGTATCTGACGTTGATTCGTTATCGAGAATGAGCGTATCACATTTGATGTTCGCTTTCGCGCCGTCAGAGTTGCGTCCGAAGGATGCAAGACCACGGTATGTTACTTTGCCGCCGTGCTTACTGATCGACTTAGAAATGATTGTGGAGCTCGTATCCGGTGCAAGGTGAGTCATTTTTGCCCCTGCATCCTGATGCTGGCCTTTACCGGCAACAGCAATGGACAATACCATGCCTTTCGCGCCGCGACCACGAAGTACAACAGCTGGGTACTTCATCGTCAGCTTAGAGCCGATGTTTCCGTCTACCCACTCCATCGTTGCATTCTCGTCCGCTACCGCACGTTTAGTAACAAGGTTGTAAATATTCGGTGCCCAGTTTTGAATCGTTGTATAACGAACACGAGCATTTTTCTTAACCAAAATTTCAACTACCGCACTATGCAACGAGTTCGTGCTGTATACCGGAGCTGTACAGCCTTCAACGTAGTGAACGGAGCTGTCTTCATCAGCAATGATAAGCGTACGCTCGAATTGCCCCATGTTCTCGGAGTTAATACGGAAGTATGCTTGCAACGGCACTTCACATTTAACGCCTTTTGGCACGTAGATGAAGCTTCCGCCTGACCATACTGCACTGTTCAAAGCTGCGAATTTATTGTCATTCGGAGGAATAATCGTTCCGAAATATTCTTTCATTAGCTCAGGGTACTCACGAAGCGCTGTATCCGTATCCGTGAAAATTACACCTTGCTTCTCTAGATCCTCTTGCATGCTGTGGTAAACAACCTCGGACTCATATTGAGCCGATACGCCGGCAAGAAACTTTTGCTCAGCCTCAGGAATACCCAGTTTGTCGAACGTTTCTTTAATTTCGGAAGGAACTTCCTCCCATGTTTTTCCTTGTTTGTCGGAAGCACGAACATAATATTGGATGTCGTCAAAATCAAGCTCATCCATGTTGCCGCCCCATTTAGGCATTGGCATTTTGAAAAACTGCTCAAGTGATTTCAAGCGGAAATCCAGCATCCACTCCGGCTCGCCTTTAATTTCCGAAATCGTACGAACGACTTCTTCTGTTAAACCTTTGCCTGATTCGAATACGGCTTTGTGCTCGTCACGGAAACCATACTTATAATCTTCCATTTCCGGCATTGATTTAGCCATGGTCATTCACGCTCCTTATAAATCTAGTTTAATGTGATTCTTGCTGCTCGATCCCTTTACGCAAGGCGTTCCACGCAAGTGTCGCGCACTTGATTCTTGCTGGAAATTTGTTTACACCCGAAAGTGCATCCAATTCCTCATATTCATCAAATTCAACCGGTTCACCTTTCATTAATGCTGAGAATTTCTCAGCCATGGCAAGCGCCTCATCAAATGTTTTTCCTTTTATCGCCTCTGTCATCATCGATGCAGAGCTCATGCTGATTGAACAGCCTTCACCGCTGAATTTCGCGTTGGCCACTTGGCCGTCTACGACCTGCAGCTGCAGCGATATCCGATCACCGCAGGTAGGGTTATTCAGGTTAATGGTAACGGACTCTTCATCCATGGTGCCGCGATTTCGAGGGTTTTTATAATGATCCATAATAACTCTACGATATAAATCATCCAATTGCATGACCGAAGAACTCCTTTGTTTGTAGTAAGGCATCGGCTAAGCGGTCAATTTCATCTTCAGTATTATATAAATAAAAGCTTGCTCTTGCCGTTGCCGATACATTTAACCAACGCATTAGCGGTTGGCAGCAATGATGACCTGCACGAATCGCAATGCCTTTGGAATCAAGTACGGTAGCTACATCATGTGGATGTACATCATCCAAGTTGAAGGTTATAAGTCCAACACGATTTTGCTTCGGACCATAGAGCGTCATACCCTCAAGCGAAGACAGCTTCTCGTAAGCATATGAGGCTAAACGTCTCTCATGCTGATCGATTTCTTCTAGTCCGATTTCTTGTAAAAAGTCAATTGCAGCGCCTAGTCCAACCGCACCCGCAATAATAGGTGTGCCGCCTTCGAAGCGATACGGAATCTCTTTCCAAGTAGACTCGTAAAGATCAACAAAATCAATCATCTCACCGCCATACTCAATCGGCTCCATATTGTTCAGCAGCGCCTTCTTGCCATATAATGCACCGATGCCCGTAGGACCACACATTTTATGACCAGAAAAAGCATAAAAATCAACATCCAAATCCTGGAGATCAATTTTCATATGCGGCGTGCTCTGCGCACCGTCAACAACCATGACAGCGCCATTCCGATGAGCAATTTGGGTAATTTCTTTAATCGGATTAATGAGTCCGAGCACATTCGATACGTAGGTAACTGAAACCACCTTCGTTTGCGGAGTGATCGTCTTCTCAATGTCCTCAAGTGAAATTGTACCGTCAGGCTGCATCGGGATATATTTCAATGTTGCGCCAGTAGCCTTAGCAGCCTGCTGCCACGGAATCAAGTTACTGTGATGCTCCATTGGTGTGATGACAATTTCATCACCTACACCGCACACTCCGCGAGCATAGCTTGAAGCAACCAAATTTAGTGCTGTCGTTGTGCCGCGTGTGAAAATAATTTGCTCCGGTGCTCCCGCATTCAAAAACCTTGCAACCTTCTCGCGCGCTCCCTCATAGGCATCAGTCGCCTTGGAACCAAGTGTATGCACACCGCGATGAACGTTTGCATTATCCAGCTCATAGTACCGATTAACCGCATCAATGACGGAGCGCGGCTTCTGCGAAGATGCCGCGCTGTCCAGATAAACGAGCGGGTGCCCGTTTATTTCTTGATGCAATATCGGGAACTGCTCCCGAATCGCATTTATATTCATCCCTCTAGCTTCCTTTCGAGTAAACGCTGAAGCTGACTGCGTACCGCCTCGACTGGAATTTCCGATACGACTGGAGCCAAGAAGCCGTAAATAATTAGACGTTCAGCGTCTTGCTTAGATATACCGCGTGACATCAAGTAATATACCTGCTCTGGGTTAACTTGCCCAACGCTTGCCGCATGACCAGCAGTTACATCATCTTCATCTATAAGCAAAATCGGATTGGCGTCGCCGCGCGCTTTAGGGCTCAGCATGAGCACCTTCTCGGTTTGTACACCGTTCGCTTTCGTCGCACCCTTCTCGATTTTTGTAATTCCGTTAATGATCGCAGAAGAGGAATCCTTCATTACTGCACGTGTTACCATGTTGCTGTCCGAGCTTTTGCCGAAATGAACGGCGCCAGTCGTCAAGCTATTTTGTTGAGCGTTTTTGCCAACGCTGATCACTTTTGCATCAGATGTTGAGCCCGTGCCCTTTAGTATGGATTTGGTGTCAGACAACGTGTTACCGTCATTTAAATCACCGATAATCCATTCCATTTGACCATCATTTTCAATAACTGAACGACGGATCGACATATCAACACCAGTCTCGCCCATATGATGGATAGAGCTGAAACGAACGTGAGCGCCTGGCTTCACGAACACTTCAACAACCGACGGATGTACGAAAGGAGCACTGCTCGCGGCTGCCTCGGATACAACACAATCCACATAAGTCACGCGGCTGTTATTGTCCGCAACGATAAGGATATGCGGCGCAAATGTCGCTTCAGCATTATCGTTGTAGAAAATCGCTTGAAGCGGCAGCTCTACTTCAACATTTTTAGGAACATAGATGAATACGCCGCCGTTCCAAAGTGCTGCATGAAGAGCTGTAAGCTTATCGTCGTCTTTCGCTACTGCTTGGAACAAATATTGTTGAACGAGCTCGCCATGCTCTTTGCACGCTGTCTCCAAATCTGTGAAAATAACGCCTTTACTAGCTAATTCGCTTGAAAACTGATTCCATACGATGCCGGAATTGCGTTGTACAAGCAAACTTTCTGTTCCTTCTGCTACCAATTCACGAACAGCTTCAGGCAGCTCGCTAATCGCTCCTACTGCTTTCGGTTGCTCATAGTTGCCAATTGCCGTCAAATTCCACCGTTCAATACGAACCTTCTCAGGTTTTGGCCATCCGAGAGTTCCGGCAAGGTCTGCCGCTTCTCCGCGCAGTTCAACAAGCCAGTTCGGCTCGCCTTTACTGCGTGCCAGCGCTTCAGCAGCTTGACGGTTGGCCTGCGTTGATAGTTGTGTACTCATCCGTTTTGCCCCCTTCTCTGCTTAAGCCTGGCCGACCGTTTCATCTTCGATGCCAAGTTCTTCTTTTACCCAATCATAACCTTCGTTTTCCAGACGCTCTGCAAGCTCAGGACCACCGGATTTCACGATGCGGCCTTGCATCATAACATGTACGTAGTCTGGAGTAATATAGTTAAGTAAACGCTGATAGTGAGTTATGATAAGGAAACCGCGATCTTCAGAACGCATAGCGTTTACACCTTGCGATACGATACGAAGAGCGTCGATATCAAGGCCCGAATCGATTTCATCAAGAACAACGATTTTAGGATCGAGAAGCATCATTTGCAAAATTTCATTACGTTTTTTCTCGCCGCCTGAGAAACCTTCATTAAGATAACGATGAGCGAATTCAGCATTCATTTCAAGCTCTTTCATTTTGCTTTCCATTTTGCGAATGAATTTAATCAACGAGATTTCATTGCCTTCGCCAAGACGTGCATTAAGTGCACTGCGTAGGAAGTCAGAATTCGTTACACCTGGAATTTCACTCGGATATTGCATTGCAAGAAACAATCCAGCAAGCGCACGCTCGTCAACGCCCATTTCAAGAATGTCAACGCCATCAAGTACTGCTGTACCTTCTGTTACTTCATATTTAGGATGACCCATCAAAGCGGATGCCAACGTAGATTTACCTGTACCGTTCGGGCCCATAATTGCGTGAATTTCTCCACCTTTAATCTCTAGGTTAATTCCTTTCAAAATCTCTTTTCCGTCGATAGCCGCTTTCAGGCCATCAATGACAAAATGAGTTGACATAATATGCTGATCCCTCCAAGGTTGGTTTAATACGTTAGTCACTTCTATATATAATAGACTTTCTATTATAGAGTGATTCTCAGTGATTCTCAATAATCATTTTAATATAGTTTTTGTTATAAATCAATGTGAGATGTCTTTATATCAATGATTATGTCTTTTTTCTGTATATAAAAAAAGCTTATCTACAGCTTCATTTCCGTTTATGTTTCTCCTATTTTTCTTTAATCAGGCTAAAGCTTTTTTAACTTTCTGAACTTCTAAATGAAAAGCTTCATCTTCCATTACAGGTATCATCTCAATAGAAGATATCTCATCTTCCATTCTTACCCAAGATTTGCATCCATTATAAGCAGGTCGCAGCGTTATTTCTAAAGGTGTCACGAGTCGATAAACCCGAAGCAGCAAAACATGCAGCGGCTTGGTCTTTTTCCAGCGTAATCTTTCCTCAGCGAACGTATCTGTCCATATATGCAAATCGCGCAAACGATCGAGTGTATCCTGATCCGTTATTTCGATATCTTCTATAACCTCGGCGTAGGCTTCCATCTTAATCGTGTCCATTTCTGGAGACCAGTCCGCCAGAGTTTCATCCAAGTCGCCTACATATTGTTCCTTCAATAGATGTTTTTTCTGATGCTCATATGCTGGCATTAAATAAAAATTAGGGCTAATTAGCTGAAAATCACGCGTTTCTTCAATAATTCCACCTTTACGCATTACGATAATTTGTTGACCCTGAACGAGCGCTTTTATACTGACAGCCCACTCTTTCAACGCGATTGGCTGCTGTTCATTTATTGAAGTCACTATGTTTCCTCCATCCAACTTGTCTATAATTGATAACATTATATCAAATGAGGGTATTCCAAGGCGAAATAATATACATTATACTATGTTGAGATGAATACTGGGCATTGCTGCCCTACTACTATGATCTGGAGGTGGACAGCCGTGTCTGCATATCATCCTTTATCCGAACAAGAAGCCATTCAAATAGCGCTTACGCTTGACGGGTTTTTCCCAGAGGGAGCAATGCTAACCAGCCGAGAAATTGGAGACGGTAATTTAAACTTGGTTTTTCACATCATTGATTCTGTTAGCGGCAAGAGCCTGATTATGAAACAAGCCTTACCTTATGCTAAAGTTGTAGGTGAGTCATGGCCGCTTACGCTCGATCGTGCGCGTATCGAGAGTGATAAGCTTATTTTGGAGGGCGAGCTTGTACCTGGTCTGGTTCCTAATGTCTATAAGTATGATCCAGAGCTGTATCTTACAATCATGGAAGATCTCAGCGACCACGTTATCATGCGCCAAGGACTGATTAGCGGGACACGCTATCCCAAATTTGCAGACGATATTTCCACATTTATAGCGAAAACCTTGTTTTTCACCTCCGATCTTGGTATGAACCAGCAGGAAAAGAAGCTGCGTGTAAAAGCTTTTGTTAATCCAGAACTGTGCAAAATAACAGAAGATCTTATATTTGACGACCCTTACACGGATTCTTCTAACAACAGCTTCGATCCGGCCATCCGGGATGCTGCAGAAGCGCTTTGGCAAAATTCTGAGCTTCACTTCGAAGTAGCTTTACTTCGTGATAAGTTTTTAACGAATGCTCAAGCACTGCTTCATGGTGATCTTCATACGGGCAGCGTTTTTGTAACGCCTGAATCTACAAAAGTCATTGATCCAGAGTTTGCTTATTACGGACCAATTGGGTTCGATATCGGTGCTGTAATTGCCAATTTGCTGCTAAACTTTGCAGGTCAAGAGCACTGGAGTTCAGATGCGGACAAACGCAGCGACTTCCGTCGTTATCTAACCGATTCAGTGCGCGATGTTTGGAATTTATTCGATCAAAAATTCCGTGCTTTATGGAATGAACATGGACTAGATCGTCTTGCGAATTCAACTCCCGGATACCAGGACTACTATATGAGTCGCCTGCTGCAGGACACAGTTGGTTTTGCAGGCTGCAAAATCGTACGCCGAATCGTCGGCTTATCACATGTCATCGATATTGATCGCATACCGGATGCAGCGACGCGCGAGAAAGCTCAGCGCTTAGCGCTTGCCATAGGAACAACGCTCATTAGCAATAACCGCAAGACGCAATCCATTGAGGAAGTTATCGATGTTGCCTTATCACTTGCAAATAAATGATTGAACAGAGAGGATATGACACCATGACAACAAATTACGCTGGCTTACAGTCACTTATTTGGACCGAAGATAGACTTGATCTGCTTGACCAACGGCTTCTACCAGAAGAAATCGTTCATTTGCCTTTAACAACTTCAGAGGGTGTATGGGAAGCCATTCGCCATCTAAAGGTACGCGGGGCACCAGCCATCGGCATTTCTGCTGCTTATGGGGTAGTTCTAGGCAGTCGTGACGAGCAAACCTCTGAAGCATGGCTCGCACAAGTTATTAAACAAGCGGAATATCTCGCTACTTCAAGACCAACTGCCGTTAACCTGTTCTGGGCTCTTGATCGCATGAAAGCAGCTGCTGCTTCTTTCATAGAGCAAGGTTTGTCTCTTGAAGCAAGCAAAGCTGCTTTGCTAACGGAAGCCATCGCAATTCAAAGCGAAGATGAAGAAACGAACAGAATGATTGGGGAACATGCTTTGTCATTGTTCAAGGATGATATGGGTGTTCTTACGCACTGTAACGCCGGCGGCTTGGCAACAGCTAAGTACGGTACAGCACTTGCACCTTTCTATTTAGCATTAGAACGCGGTATTACGCTGCGTGTTTATGCCGATGAAACTCGTCCTGTCCTTCAAGGCGCTCGTTTAACTGCATTCGAGCTGCAGCAAGCTGGCGTTGATGTTACACTTATTTGCGATAATATGGCGGGTATGATCATGGCTAAGGGCTGGGTAGATGCGGTAATCGTAGGTACTGACCGCGTTGCAGCAAATGGTGATGTCGCTAACAAAATCGGAACTTATAGCGTTGCTGTTTTGGCCAAAGCACATGGCATTCCTTTTTATGTAGCAAGTCCGCTTTCTACGATCGATTTGAATACACCAACAGGCGCTGAAATTCCAATTGAAGAGCGCAATGCGGAAGAAATTACGGAAGGCTTCGGCAAACGTACTGCACCGCAAGGCATCAAAGTATACAATCCGGCTTTCGACGTAACGCCTAATGAATATGTAACAGCGATCATAACAGAGAAAGGCATCGTCCAAGCACCATACGATGTTAATCTGCGCAAGCTTTTCGAATAGAAGCTAATATACAAGCGACAAAATAGAGCCCTAATCCTTTGCTCATGGCATCTTTGCCGAAAAGTAGATTAGGGCTTTTTTCGTTGTCTTATCGCATTAGTTGGAGCGCTTCCGAGCCCTTCATGCCAACGACAACACCCTTTGTCTCTGCTGTTAATGTAACGGACTCCAAAGGGGCTTCCATCAGCTCCTCCAACGTTTTCACACCGACAGCCCTCCCAGCAATAATCTCTCGGTCTTTGAGCCGCTCATTAAGCAGAGAAACATCAAGCGCACCGCACATAATATATCCTATGTCCGTCATGATGGCGAGCAAAGTTGTTTTGGGCAGCTTTACTTCAACGCCAAGAACGGTTTCTCCATTCTCCAGTGTGAAAGGAACCATCCGCATCATATAGGATCCACCCCCTTCTTTTGCATAATGTAAGAGGCAAAGCACTGCACCATCATTATATGCAAAAGTCGGTTTACAGTGTTTGATATTTTCTCATTTATGCGGTGGTTGAGGGGTGAAATCACAGATGCGTTTCTTACTTCTTGAATTTAGCCTTAATAAGTACGATTACTCCACCAATAAAAATTCCAATTATAGCCCAAGCTGCAATAAATAATATCGAATCCATCGTATGCGCTCCTTATTTGTAACTATTTTTTAAATAAATATAGATCTTATTATAACATGTTTGATTATTGATTTTTCTTACGTTATTATAGCTTCCCTGAATTCATCACCTATGTTCCCATTGTTCACTATACTTGAAATGTCGATTTGGTGGTATATTAGTACTATATCGCACAGTGTTCGGAGGACCTATGAAAAACAACAGCTCATCCCAAGATTATTCATCCTTTGTTTTTAACATTGAGGTGCTTGTAGAAGGGAAAAACAATGCTGCAGCGCTTGAGCAATTACTTCACACGTTAAATGGCTCTGACTTTGTTGATTTCCGTATATTGTCCGGCATTCAGCTTGGTGAGCAAATCGATTATCGCAAGAACAGTACAAGCGCTCCTCAGGATATTTCTCTGCCATCTAATCTAACTAAAATCAATTCTGCTTCTGATCAGTCCGGCAATCCATTAGTAGCATTAAACTATTTCGACAAAATTAGAACGATTATGAAAAACAATACGTTAGTCCGTATTATTGTGAATAAGGGACTTGGTATTAAGCTCAATATCCCTTGCAGAATCATTAACATGGATGAGGCTGAAAACATTATTACTGTTTACCATGTCGACGAGAAGCAAGTATATACGTTTCGAATTAACGAAATTGAAGACTTCTCATACTAATCTTGCTCAAAAGCAAAAAAAACCGTTCAAAGGACTGTATAATCAGCCAATGAACGGTTTTTCATATTTAACCAGTAGATAACATCTGTTCAATATTGTCACTCGATACGGGAGGGCTCCAGAAGAAACCTTGCATTTCATCGCACTTATGCTTGCGAAGAAACTCCATTTGCCCTTCTGTCTCCACACCTTCTGCAATAACCTGAATATTAAGGTTGTGAGCCATTGCAATAATTGCTGCTACGATTTCTGCATCGCTTGGATCCTGTTGAATATCACGTACGAAAGAACGATCAATCTTCAAACGATCAATCGGGAAATTTTTCAAATAATGAAATGAACTATAGCCAGTGCCAAAATCGTCGACACTGATATTGACCCCTAATTCCGTTAAATCAAGCAAGCATCGAGATACTTGACTAATATCCATTGTCATGGACTCGGTAATTTCAAGGTCCAAATATTTGGCATCCATGCCTGTTTTCTCAAGCACTCCTGCAACCTTACTGGCCAAATCTTTTTGAACAAATTGCCTGATTGAGAAATTAACGGATATCGGTATCAATGGCAAACCTGCGTCTTGCCAAGCTTTATTTTGACGGCAAGCCTCCTCCAGCACCCAATCACCAATTTGAACAATCATCCCGCTCTCTTCTGCGAGCGGAATAAAGCTTCCTGGCGGTATCATCCCTTTAAGCGGATGGTTCCATCTTACAAGTGCCTCTACACCGACCATCTCACCTGATTTCAAATCATATTGCGGCTGATAATGCAAAATAAACTCTTCTCGCTGAATAGCGCGGTACATTTCGTGCTGCAGAGTAAGTCGCTCAAGCGACGAGTTGCTCCAGCTCTCCGAGTAAAGCAGGCAATCATTTTTCCCACTTTCTTTCACTTTGACAAGCGCCATATCTGCTTTCTTGATCAGTGCATAACTATCGTCTTCCTCGTTGAGGTTTGTAACCAAACCAATGCACGCTGTAATATGTACTGGGAAGCCGCTTAGCTCATAGGGCTCTTCAATCGACTTTAAGAGCTTCCTGCACAGCTCAAGCAAATGGTTCTCCGATTGTAAATTGCAAAATAATAATGCAAACTCATCGCCTTCCATCCGAGCGGCAAAATCATTATCAGATAGATCGCGATTCAATCTCTCTGCAACCTGCATGAGCAGAATATCACCAAATTCCCGTCCAAATGAAGCGTTAACCAGCTTAAAGCGATCTAGATCCAGATAACAGATACCAACTACTCGATCTTCTTCCTTCGCTCGTGTCAGCGTCTCAGTCAGCTTCATTTGAAACAAGGTGCGATTCGGCAAGCCGGTCATATCATCGTGATAAGCCATGTACCGTATCCGTTCAACATTACGTCTGCGCTCGCTTAAATCCTGACTGATTAATACCGTTCCGATAACCTCTTCCTCTTGTATCATTGGAGAGCATACAACTTGAAGCTCAAGCGGGAAACCGGAGCCATGCGTAATGTTAATATTGATCTGTTTCGCTTCACCAAGCAGAGCATTCTCGAAAGTTTCTTGCAGCAATTGCCGGCTCCCAGGCTCGACTAATCGCAATATCGGTTCTCCTATAAGCTCTGTGCGGTCATAACCAAGCGTCCGACCAGACGCTTCGTTCAACTCCATGACGATACCGCTTTTATTCAATATTGCAAGCGGAACGGCATCCGAACGAAGCAAAGTTTCAACAATGGCGGTATGGTAATTTTGGAAACCAAATGTTTCCGTTCGTTTTATATAAACAATTAATGCAGTTACGAATAACGATGAGGTTATGGCCATAGCAGTCCATTTGTACATCGTATTAGAGATTAATATAAAAGATTCAATAACCCAGACGAACCCGAGTGCTGTTAATAAACAG
Source organism: Paenibacillus sp. J22P15 (assembly GCF_056269345.1). Taxonomy (NCBI): domain Bacteria; kingdom Bacillati; phylum Bacillota; class Bacilli; order Caryophanales; family Paenibacillaceae; genus Paenibacillus; species Paenibacillus sp. J22P15. Next base: position 19,117 of record NZ_JBWDNT010000005.1, on the reverse strand, counting down.
CTAATGACTAACGATCCATTCAACGCGTGCTTGAAGAACTGTCTCTTTCTTTCAGGAAAACCATCTATCCGTTTCGTCACGCACAAACGTCCTTCCTCTTATTCGAGTCAAGTCAGTGTTCGCTTTATTATAAACGATGTACGCACTCCGGTATAGAAATATTTACTAAAGCAACTCGGTTTTTTGTTGTATTACAGAGTATTATGTCGTCTATTTAATGCGTTTTTCTATTTAAGACTCTCTTTTTTAAAAGCAGCAACAATAACACAGATCCATCCAGCGATCATCGCTACGCCGCCAATCGGTGTAATCATACCTAGTTTACTAAAGCTGGTAAGCGCCAATACATACAAGCTGCCGCTAAAAATGATCGTTCCAGCAACGATGAGACGCCCTCCGTTTAGAACTAGCTTGCTCTTACCGATTTGATTGGCGAACAAGGCGATAAGCATAAGCCCGAGTGCACTATACATGTGATAGCGAACTCCGGTTTCAAAAACCTCCAAATAATGGTCAGTCACCTGCTTCTCTAGCCCATGTGCTCCGAAGGCACCTAAAGCGATTGCCAATGCAGCATTTATCGCGCCTATTGCAAAATATTTTGGAAACATATAGTTTTCATTCCTCTCGTATTTGTGTATAATTTTACCGTAATTAGTAAAGGAGATGATAAAAATGGAAAATGACAATAATAACACTACTAACTATTCTTCCCAAAACGAACCTTTTTCCTCGAAGCCCGTTTTCTCAAACGAGCCGATTGTTGATGAAGGTCCGAAGAAACAATCCGGCCTTGGCATTGCATCCTTCATCATTGGCTTGCTTGCAGTCGTACTTCTTATTATTGCTTTCGTCTCTGGGTCCTCATTTGCCGATAAGATCGCAAACACAGATGTTCAACTAGTGGACCCTGCTGTTGATAGTGCAGCATTTCAAGCATCCATTGAAGCGCTTGGAGAAGAAGTCCTTGTTTCTGTTGTCGTAGCTGTCCTCTGTATCTTCGGAGCAGGCTTACTTTCGTTTGTTGGACTTATATTGGCTATTATCGCTGCGGTTTCCAGCAAACGCCGCAAACTGTTCGGTGTGATCGGCATTGTATTAAACATTCTCGTTTTTGTAGGCGGTATCGCATTATTTTTTGCAGGCACAGCTGCTATTGCCGCAAACATCAGCGTTTAAACGATAAGCAATCGGATATGAAAGTCTGCCTCAGCCTCAAACGAGCGCTTGAAGCAGACTTTTTGCGTTTATTTTACCGTTATTCTCGTACGACTAAAGCCTTCCTTCGTCTTGTTGACTTCAAGACAAGCTGGAAATGCATCCTTAAGCTCCTGCACATGGGATATAACGCCAATCATCCTGCCTGACTTCTGCAAATCAACAAGTGCTGTTATTGCTTTCTGCAGCGACTCTTCGTCAAGAGAACCAAAGCCCTCGTCAATAAACATCATTTCAATCGTCACACCGCCCATATGAGACTGAATAACATCCGTCATACCTAGCGCTAGACATAACGACGCGTTAAATTTCTCGCCTCCGGACAACGTCTTCACATCACGATTTTGACCCGTATATGAATCATAAACATCAAGGCCAAGACCGCTTTGCTTTCCACGATTTTCAAGGCGATCACTTCTTTGCAAGGAAAACTGCCCATTCGATAAATCCTGTAGACGTGTATTGGCAGCGTACAAAATTTGCTCCAGAAACTCGATCAAAATATATCGTTCAAACGAAATCTTGAGAGCATTGTCTCCTTTCAGCATATGGAATACATCCATAACCTCTTCTAGTTTAGCCTCAAGCTCGCTTACAAGCTCATTAGCTTTGCCAATAGATGAGGTAAGCCGCTGAGCCACTTGCCCAGTTCGCAGCGCTGTTTGAGCTGCAGCAATCATTTTCTCCTGCTGCTTCTTCAATACGGTAAGCTGCTCCTGAAGCTGAGCCAAATCGACCCTAGGTTTGCCTGCAAGCTCACTTTGGAGCTCAACCAACTGCTGCATTACTGAGGTAACTGCTGCTTGATACGTTGTTATTTCCACTCGAAGCTGCTCTCTTCCAGCGTCTGACAATACTGCTTTCCGATATTGTTCAACCGTATTAAAGCCTGCTTTCACAAGCTCTTCCATCAGACGCTGCTCGGCTAGCCGCATATTGCTTTCCGCTTCCTGATGCTGTTGCTCTGATTGAATGGCATATGCTCGCTGTTCAGCTAGCTTCGCAGTCATTTTTTGATGCTGCTCTTGAACAGACTTCCATGCTGCTGCCATGCGTTCAGATAATGCCTGCTGCTCACTTAGCTTAGCGGCCAGCTTCTCAGGGGTACGGAACGTTTCCGGAATACGCCCTATCTCCTGCTGCAATGCCGATTGCTGCGATGTTCTCTCGAGCATTAAACGCTGCTGCTCTTGCTGCAGCTGCTCCTTCACAAGTCGATGCTTTTCAAGCATCTGCTCTTGTCGTTCGATCAGCAGCTTGAGTTCAGGAAGCTGCTTTGCCTTGAGCAGAAGCTTGTCTGTTTCTTCTTTAAGCCCGCGCCATTGCTGCAGCAGCTCTGCTCTTTGCTCCTCCAGCTTCACAGCCTGCAATCCAAACTCCGCCAGCTCTCTTGCGCCATCCTCATGAGTCGCTTGTGCTGCAGCAGCCTGCGCTCGCGCTTCCAGCCATTCGCGCTCCACTGCAGCTAACTGTATTTTTGCTTCTTGAAGCCGCTCACGTGAAGGCACGTCGGAATGAGTGACCGACTTTTGCGGGTGTTCCTCGCTCCCGCATACGGGACATGGCATACCATCATGCAAATGAGCAGCGAGCAGTGATGCTTGGCCTCCGATCCATGAGGCTTCAAGCTGATCGTGCTTATCTTTGGCTTTCCTAAACGATTCAGCAAATTCTTTCTCGAGCAGGGCGATTCGTGTCATTTCTTTCTCAATATCAACGAGACGCTTTAGCTGTTTTCCTTGCTGCTCCACAAGACGCAGCTTGTCCAGCTTATCTGTGAGCTCTGCTGTTTCGAGCTCCGTTTCTTTGACCTGCACACTCGCAGCAAGCTTCCCTTCACGCAGCTTAATCAGTTCTGTTTCCGCTGCTTCGAGCTTGACCGTACAGTCTTTCTCTGCTTTCGCCAGCTTATCGATCGCTTGCTGCTGACTAACAAGCGTCTTAACGATTGGAACCATCTCCAGCAATTTGTTCAGCTCAATTTCCGCTTTACGCCGTTCCTCCCCGCGCTGCTCCTCCACTGTATAACGTTCAACAGCCCGCGCATGCTCACGCTCCGTTATTTCCAGCTCAGCTTGCTTAGCAGCTAATTCCTCCCGCTTCGTCTTCGAATCAGAAATGGTTCTTTCGGCATGCTCCTGATAAGGAGCCAAGTGTGCAGCCTTCTCCGCGAGCGCTAGCTGCTGCTCCTTCATCGCATAGTCCGACTTCTGTCCATTCAACTGCTCTAGCTGTGTCTGCTTCTTAGCATGCTCCTCATGCTTGCTATTAAGCGTTAATGCTAGTCTAAGCTGTATTTCCTCTGCTTCAAGTCGAAGGGCTAATGCTCCCTTCTGCTCCTCAGCCTCTGCGGCAAGCTGATTATAATATTCAAACTCAAGTTTCAGTGCATCGGTTACCTGTGCTGCGCTAAATACTTCCTGTTCAAAGGTTTGGGAAAGTGCGCTGCCTGCGCGCTCTGGCAATGCCTCTTGAACCTGCTTCATATAAGCATTCAATGTCGCTTTAGCTTCCTTCAGTTGATCCTGTAATCCACGGTTTTTTTGCAGAAATCGATTCTCCAACCGCTCATATAATTCAGTGCGAAATATCCGACGCAAAATCTCTTCCTTATTGTCAGTATCCGAAGTAAGCAGCTTACGAAACTCACCCTGCGGGAGCATAACGATCTGACTGAATTGTTCCTTAGTTAGGCCGATAATCTGCTCCAGCTTGGCATTCACATCCGATAAAATAAAGCGATCAACCGCTGGAATCATTTCTCCGCTAGTCGTCTCATAAAGCTCGGCCTTGCCGCCCGTTTCACTTTTGTTACCGCCCTTGCGATGAGGCATTTGTCTAATAACCAAGTAGCTTCTTTGACCGATTGCAAAATCGAATTGAACGGAGGTGTGTATATCCTCAGCAGCAAAATGACTGCGCAGCATACGAGGATCTGCTCTATCCTCACCGCTTGCCGTTCCATAAAAAGCAAAACAAATCGCATCAAAAATCGACGTTTTGCCGGCACCCGTATTACCCGAAATAACGAACAAGCGTCGATGTTCGAGTAAGCTGAAATCAATAGTTTCCGTGTCTCGGTAGGAGCCAAACGCCGTCATCGTTAGCTTAATCGGCCTCATAGTACGCCCCCTTCCTCACGCAGCAGCTCCGCATACGTATTCGCGAACAATTGTTTTTTCGCTTCAGACAGCGGCTGTTGCTTTACTTCCTGATAGAAAGCGGCAAACAGCTCGATGGGATCAGCCTCTCGTCGTCCTTTAACAGATCCCGCTTCCAAGCTGCTGCCATCCCCAATTAAGTTGGATGCTGCTGGCCTTCTCTCCACATGAAGCGCATTTGGGTAAACCGCACGCACCTTCTCCATAGGAAACAAAACCGGATTATCATTTAATAGAGTGACAAAAACATAATCCTCATTAATAGGATGCTTAGTGATTTCTTCAATGGAAGCAGCTACCCGGCGCATATTCCGCAGGGGCAGCAGCTCCCGCTTCTCAATTTCGACTTCGCCCGCAGCATTAAGCTCAATGACGAAGTAACCCTTCACATGGTTTTCCTCGGAAATTGAATATTTAAGCGGTGATCCTGCGTATCTTATCTTCTGATTACGCACGAAATGTGCCTGATGTAAATGTCCGAGCGCTGTATAATGAAATGGATCAAAATAAGCCGCGCTCACATGCTCAGCACCGCCTACCGATAACGGCCGTTCAGAGTCACTCGTGTTAAGCTCTGGTCCACCTGTAGCCGTAACGAAAGCATGTCCAACAAATACATGTCGTGCTGCTGAATCCATTGTGTCAACGATATTTCCAATAATAGCCCGCATGGCGTCGTCGTGGGACTTGATCGACTCGTCTTCTAGCTCATAACGCACCTGAGCTGGGTCTGCGAAAGGTACAAGATGAAAGTGCACCTCTCCATGCTCATCGTGCAGAATGACCGGCTCCATCGTTTTGCGAAGCTGTCCAGCCAAGTAGAGGCCGCGATTCTTCATCATTTTTGTTCCAAAATTGATACGGTCCGGGCTGTCATGATTACCGGATATCGCAAGCACCGGCGTTTCCAAATCGATGACGATGCGGCTGAGCAGCTCGTCTAGCAGCTCTACCGCTTCTGTTGGCGGCACAGCCCGATCATAGAGATCACCAGCAATAATAACAGCATCCGGCCGCTCTTTTTCAATCGCATTCAGCAGCTGCTCCAATACGTAACGCTGGTCTTCTGTCATATATACGCCTTGAACGAGCTTACCTAAATGCCAGTCTGCAGTATGAAATAGCTTCATTCGTTTCAAACACCCCTTCCTTGCAAATGACAATTCAGCTCAATATTATATAATCCTATCTTTTATTTTACCATTCGGTTAAGCATGTCGCATAGTTTGGTCTATATGTCATGATTTCCACTCTTGCACATCCTAAAAATACAAGTTACAGTTACTTCTATCCTTCTTTATCGCATGTTGAGCAAAAGGAATGCTATCTTATAAAACAAACTGCCCCTGCACGCGCTCATTCACAGCACGCAGCAGGGGCAGCTTTATATTTCTTGCATTTGTGCTGCCTCGTTAGAAATATCGCGAAGTTATCATTTTTTTCTTCGTGTAAAATTCCACTCCATCCTTCCCGTTCGCATGCAGATCGCCGTAAAATGAGTCCTTCCAACCCGAGAACGGGAAGAAGGCCATTGGTGCGGGTACACCTACATTGACACCCAACATTCCAGCTTCCGCTTCCTCACGGAACTGCCGCACCGCCTTCGCGTTTTCCGTATAGATGACCGCTGAATTCCCGAATCTCGAGCTGTTTACAATAGTGATCGCCTCATCTAAATCTGCTGCACGCAATACAGACAACACCGGACCGAATATTTCCTCCTTAGCAATCGTCATTGTTGGTTTAACCTCATCGAATATCGTCGGTCCGAGAAAATACCCCGCTCCCTCACGCTCCGCTGCGAGTCTTCCGTCAAGCAGGAGCTTAGCGCCTTCAGCCGATCCGCGCTCAATGTAGGTTTCAATTCGCTTACGATGCTCATCGCGTATGACTGGCGTAAGCGTAACGTCATCATGCATCCCAGAACCGATTACCATCCTTTCTGCAGCAGCCTGCAGCGCCTTCATGAACTCATTACCATCACCGACCGCAACAACTGCGGAGCAGGCCATACATCGCTCGCCAGCGCTGCCGAAGGAGGAGGCAATGATGTTCTCAACCGTTTTTTCTATATGGGCATCAGGCATCACAATATGGATGTTTTTGGCTCCGGCCAGTGCTTGAACCCTTTTACCGAAAGCTGCTGCACGTTTATATACGTATTTGGCAACTGGCTGAGAGCCGACGAACGATACAGCCTTTACACTAGGATTGCTCGTCAAGGCATCAACAACCTCGTGAGCACCGTGAACCACATTAAGCACACCATCCGGCAAGCCTGCTTCCTGAAGAAGCTGTACAAGCTTATTGGCAGTTAGCGGCGTACGCTCCGATGGCTTAAGCACGAAGGTGTTGCCCAGCGCGATCGCAAGCGGAAACATCCAGCATGGCACCATCATCGGAAAGTTGAACGGCGTAATCCCGCCTACTACGCCAAGCGGTACACGGAATAGCTCCGAATCCAGATCCGTGGCGATATTAGCAAGAGCTGCACCCATCATATGCGTTGGTGCTCCCGCCGCAAACTCCACATTTTCGATGCCGCGCTGCACCTCGCCGAATGCTTCCTTATAACTTTTACCGTTTTCTGTCGTAATGATCTGAGCCAGTTCCTCAGCATGCTCCTGCAGCAGCTGCCAGTAACGGTACAGCACCCGCGCTCTGCGAGGAACAGGTGTTTTGCTCCATGCCGGATAAGCCTGCTCGGCAGCAAGCACAGCTGCTGCGACATCCTCCTGCACCGATAACGGAACATAAGCAATCACTTTACCTGTTGCGGGATTCATCACTTTATTTGCTTGCTCAGTCGCCGAATCTACCCACACTCCATTAATTAAGTTTTGCAGTTTAACTTTTTCCTCCAAGGCAGCAGGTTCGGCGGCCATACCCTCTGCTCCAGAATGTACAAATTTCACATAATATTTGCGAGCGTCTGCCGTTTCAATATGCAGAGAGGCTTCATCACCAGCAGGATTTCTAAACTCTATCCAGTCACCGTTTAACCCTTCACGCACACCTGTTATCCTATATTGCTGCTGAATATACGCATCAATTTTGTTTTTCTCATCCACATATTGTTTATAAGCAGACATGCCTCTCCCTCCCTCGACACTATTGCTTCGTTTCTTCCTTCAAGTTGATTGCCGTTGTGGTTGCCGCAGTATTAACCGTCGTATATGGTTTACGCTTCACGTATCTCCCTGCACCAAGGGAGCCTACAAATTGACGTTCCTGAATGACATACTCGCCGCGCGATAGTACACTCACGGGTAAACCAGTCACCTGCATTCCTTCAAACGGGTTATAGTCCACATTCATATGCTGAGTATCGGCCGAGATCATACGCTGCGCGATTGGATCGAAAATAACGATATCCGCGTCACTGCCAACGGCAATCGTCCCCTTCTGCGGAAAAAGTCCGAATAGCTTTGCACTTCTCGTCGAAACGATATCAACGAATTGATTAAGTGAAATACGCCCTTTATGAACGCCCTCCGAGTAAAGGATCGAGAAGCGATCCTCAATGACCGGGCCGCCATTAGGAATTTTGCTGAAATCCCCTCGCCCCAAATCCTTCTGACCATGAAAATTAAAGGAACAATGATCCGATCCCAGCGTTTGCAATTGACCGCTCTTCAGCGCATTCCACAGCACCTCCTGATGGAATGCTTCTCTAAGAGGAGGAGACCATACGTATTTAGCCCCTTCAAAATCCGGCTTCTCAAGCTGTGACTGATCCAGCACCAAATATTGCGGGCAGGTCTCGCCCCATACATCCACGCCTTTGTTTCGCGCCTCAGCGATTTGCTGCACCGCTTCCTCGCATGTCACATGCACGACATACAGCCTTGCACCAGCAAGCGCAGCAAGCTTTGCTGCTCGTCCCGTCGCCTCACCTTCAACAATCGATGGTCTCGTGAGAGCGTGGTATATCGGATCAGTGTTGCCTGCTTCCAGTGCCTGCTGTATGAGAAAGGCAATGACATCTCCATTCTCGGCATGCACCATCACCATAGCACCAAGCTCCTTGGCTGCAAGCATCGTCCGAAATAAAGTGCCATCATCCGCCTGAAATACATTTTTGTATGCCATGAATACTTTCAAGGAGGTAATGCCTTCCTCTGTAACAATCGACGGCAGCTCAGCGAGCACCTCATCATTGATTTCCCCGATCATCAGATGGAAACCGTAATCGATGACGGCTTTTCCGTCTGCTTTCTTATGCCATGCAGCTATCGATTCGCTCAGCGGTTTCCCCTTCGTCGTCAAGCAAAAGTCAACGATGGTCGTCGTTCCTCCGAATGCCGCAGCAGTTGTGCCTGTTGCAAAATCATCAGCCGTTACCGTTCCGCCGAACGGCATGTCGAGATGCGTATGCGGGTCAATCCCGCCGGGAAATACATATTTGCCTGAAGCATCGATGATTTCATCAGCTTCCGCATCTAAATCAAAGCCGATCTTGGCGATAATCCCCTCTTTAATCAACACATCGGCTTTATACGTATCTGCCGCCGTTACAATCGTACCGTTTTTGATGAGCCTCACCGTCATCCTACATCGCCTCCATCTTATCGGTATCGTCTGAGTCTAGATTATTACCCTTCCCAATTACTGCAATTGCAGCTTGCCTCTGATTCCAACTAAGCGGCAGTTCGGTAGAAGGTACCTCTATCATCGCAATTGCGCCTTCAACGGGACAGACGATCGAACAGAGATTGCAGCCTACACAATCCTCCTCGCGAACCTTGAGGAAGGCCGTCCCGTTATCATCTGTATGCCTCTCAATACACTGGTGCGAGGTATCCTCGCAAGCGATATGGCATTTATTGCAAACGATGCAGGTATCTTGCTCGATTCTCGCAACTACTGCGTAGTTTAGGTCAAGATCACCCCAATCCGAATAGCGCTCTACCGATTTCCCGATCAGCTCATTAACCGATTTCAGACCCTTTTCATCCAAATAGTTGTTCAAACCGTCAAGCATATCCTCTACGATACTGAACCCATGATGCATCGCTGCCGTACACACCTGAACTCCTGTCGAGCCCATCAATATAAATTCAACCGCATCGCGCCAGTTCGAAATACCGCCGATGCCGGAGAGCGGTACGCCTACTAGCGGATTACGAGCACACTCAGCAACCATGTTAAGCGCAATCGGCTTCACAGCAGGCCCGCAGTATCCTCCATGCGCGCCTTTCCCGCCAACATGCGGAATCGTATTCCACGTATCAATATCTACACCAGCAAGCGAGTTTATCGTATTGATCAGCGAGATTGCATCTGCTCCCCCGCGAACGGCCGCTTTGGCTGTCGCAGTAATGTCAGTGATATTAGGAGTGAGCTTAACAATGACAGGTGTCATTGCAGCCTCCTTGACCCACATCGTCTGTATCTCAACCAAATCCGGCTGTTGTCCTGATGCAGCGCCCATTCCCCGCTCAGCCATACCATGCGGACAACCAAAGTTCAGCTCCAGCCCATCTACGCCGATGGCCTCAACCTTTTTTACAATTTCATGCCACTTCTCGCGCTTCGGCTCCACCATCAACGATACGACAAGCGCATGATTCGGAAATCTCTTTTTCGTTTCATAGATTTCTTTTAAATTCACTTCGAGCGGTCGATCTGAAATTAGCTCAATGTTGTTAAATCCAGCAACGCGCTGTCCATTGAAATGTATAGCAGCGAAGCGAGATGAAGTATTAATGATCGGATCACCGAGCGTCTTCCATACAGCCCCGCCCCAGCCTGCTTCAAATGCTCGTTGAACCTGATAACCGGTATTCGTCGGAGGCGCTGATGCGAGCCAGAACGGATTCGGCGACGATATGCCCGCTAACTGAATACGTAAATCAGCCATCATTTTCCCTCCTCGCAATAAGCGAATTATAGATCGAATAGGCAACAAGCTTCCCTTGCTGCGCTGCGGCAACCACCATCGCTTCACCTTGACCATCACTGAATATTACATCCCCAGCTGCGTAAACGCGAGGATTTGAGGTTTGATAGGTAGCTGTATTCACCGACACAATTCCCTGTTTATGATTTAAGCCAAGCTGCTCTATGAGGGGCAAATGCCTTGTCTGTCCAATTGCTTTGATGACCGCATCAACCTCTAGCACGAAAGAAGACCCTTCGATCGGAACAGGCTTCTTTCTACCGCCTGACTCGCCTGCTTCAAGCTTCATCCGCGTGCATTCAAGCGCCTTCACTTTACCATCTGCATCACCAATAATCCGGATTGGTGCGCTTAGCCATTCAAACTCCACGCCATCCTGCTTGGCGAAGTCAAATTCATAATCGTAAGCTGTCATTTCCTCACTTGTCCGGCGATAAACCATCTTTACGTTCGCCGCTCCCAGCCTCACTGAGCAGGTTGCAGCATCGACAGCCGTATTTCCTGCCCCAATAACAGCAATCCGTTTGCCGATAAAGTCGGACGTGAGTTCCTTTTTGGTCGCTTCTACAAAATCAATAGCATCATAAACGCCTTCCAAAAGTTCTCCCTCGATGCCAAGAAAAGGCACTTTGGACATGCCTATCGCAAGTACTACAATGTCATACTTCTCGAGCAAAGCTTCCACACTAATATCACTTCCAACCTCTGTGCTCGTGCGAATATCTACGCCCAGATTCTTCACCTGCTCGACTTCCCAGAGAGAAATGCTCTGCGGCAAGCGAAACGAAACGATGCCATATGTATCAAGTCCACCCGCCTGCTCCTTCGCTTCAAATATCGTAACGGCGAAGCCAAATCTCGCAAGCTCGCGCGCCGCAGATAGTCCAGCAGGACCGCCGCCTATAATCGCGACCGATTCACCGTTGCTTTGACCAGCCGTGAACAAGTTTGGCTTGTTCTTCATCGCCCAATCCGTCGCGTAGCGCTGCAGGTCACCAATCATAATCGGCTTAGAGGAATGGTTGAGCACACAAGCCCCCTCACAAAGCTCTTCTGTTGGACAAACACGCGCACAGGTGGCGCCCACTGGATTGGAATCCATAATCATGCGCGCAGACCCTTTCATATTGCCGGATGCAATTTTTTTAATGAAAGAAGGGATGTTGATGCCGGTTGGACATGCCTTTATACAAGGAGCATCATAGCAGTATAAACAGCGATTCGATTCCTCGACAGCTTCCTTTGGACGCATCCCTGCCTTCACCTCGGCAAAATTCCGCCTTAGTGCATCAATGGGAATAAACGTTGAATTAACCATCGCGCTCATGCTTATCCCTCCTCATAAGCTTAATTTCCGAGCCGTCCGATAAAGGAGCTCTACTCCAAGCTCAATATCACTTGGCGATGAATACTCCTTCGGATTATGGCTGATCCCTTCCCTGCAGCGAACAAAAATCATTCCGTAATCGCACACATAAGACATCGTTAACGAATCGTGGAAGGGACCGCTCATCAGCTCAGGCGGATCGAGCTTCATCTCGGCTGCTTGCTCCTGCATAAGTGCTCTTAGCTCAGGTGCACAGTACCTCGGATCGCTCTTTGTATCCTCACGAATGGTGTACGTCAAACCGTGCTCTAAGCAAACAGCGTTTATGCGGGCAAGAAGCTGCTCCTCCAGCATATTTCTCCGCCCTAGTTCAATATCTCGAAAATCAACAGTGAAGCTTACTTTCTCAGGAATAATGTTGCGGGAATCTGGAAAAACCGACAGCGAGCCAACCGTTCCGACCGTCGGTGCACCATGTTCAATACTTGCTAATTCGTGGAGAGCAACTATGACCTTAGCACAGCCGACCAGTGCATCCTGCCGCATAGCCATCGGCACCGAACCCGCATGACCTGCAAAGCCGGTCATTTCAACCGTCCACCAGACCGGTCCAGAAATCCCGCTCACAATGCCGATAGGCTTGCCTTGCGCCTCCAGCACCGGCCCTTGCTCAATATGCAGCTCCAAGAAAACACCGATCCGCCCTTCCTCAAACACATATCCTTCAAACGCAGCAGGGTCACACCCAAACTCGATAAGTGCTTGCCTGCGCGTTATTCCACTCTTGTCTGCACGGTCCAGCTCCCCCTCCTCAAGTTTTCCAACCATGCCTCGAACACCAAATAATCCTTTGTTAAACCTGCATCCCTCTTCATCACAAAATGCGACAACCTCGATATTTCGAGAGGGCCGAAATCCTTTTTCAACCATCGTTTGAACCGCTTCGATCGCTCCCAGCACCCCAATGACACCATCGTAACGTCCGCCATACGGCTGAGAATCAATATGAGAACCTAGCATTAATACAGCTGCCGCAGGGTCAACACCTTCCAGTACACCTATTAAATTGCCGAACGGATCGATTCGCGCCTCTAAACCTGCTTCAGTCATCCAACCGCGCACCAACTCTACCCCTGCCAGATCCTCCTTCGAGAGTGCAAGGCGGCAAACACCTGTATCACCGATTTTCCCAATCTGCGCCAGCTCATCAATGCGCTTATGCAGCCTTATGGCATCAATATTAATCTCAGTATTCACTTCCCTCTCCTCCTTCCTCAGTTCCCAAAAACCTGGAGCAGTGTATCAGCGATAAACTCAATTTCATCATCCGTCGTCGATAGAGGGGGACTCAGCGTCAAAATATTCATAAAGCCCGGTACTGTATCACCATTTTTGCTGATGAGGAGACCCTTTTGCTTGCAGCTCGCAATAATTGCCGTTACTCTCGCAGCGGAAGCCGGTTCCTTGGTCTGCTTATTCTCTACCAGCTCAATACCGATAGCCGAGCCAAAAATCCGAAGCTCTCCCACATGCTCATAGGATTCCAATGATTTGATTCGGCTAAACAGATCTTTACCAATATTGGCTGAGCGGACGACTAGATTTTCACGTTCTATTATTTCAATGTTTTTCAGCGCTACCGCACAGGAAACAGGATTGCCTCCAAATGTGTTAACATGACGGAAATGGCTGTCTGTCCCGCTTTCTTTAAAGCTCTCATATATTTCTGCAGACACGGCTGTAGCTGATAAAGGAGAATATGCGCTTGTCAGCCCTTTCGCCATCGTTACGATATCCGGTCTGACACCGAAGTTCTGATGCCCAAATTTCTCGCCTGAGCGGCCGAATCCGCAAATAACCTCATCAACAATAAGAAGAACATCATGTTTATCGCAAATGGCTCGCAGCTTTGCCAAATAATGTTCAGGCGGCACGATCATTCCACCACCCGTAATTACTGGTTCAACGATAATGCCTGCGACTGAATTCGCCCCCTCCCATATGATCGCATCCTCAAAGGCTTGAGCGCATTGCATCTTGCAGGTCTCCTTCGTCTGCCCAAAAGGGCATCGATAGCAATACGGCGGAGGCACATGCGAGAAGCCGTTACTTAACGGTTCATACTTGAGCTTGCGTTGTGCCTGCCCAGTGGCGCTAAGCGCTCCCATTGAATTACCGTGATAGGCGCGATGACGTGAAATGTACTTAAATTTTGAGCCTTTCCCTCGTTGATGATGATATTGACGACCGATTTTGAAGGCAACCTCGTTTGCATCGGAACCTGAATTTGAGAAAAAAATACGGTAATCACCAATTAGCCAATCATTTAGCTTCGCAGCAAGCTCAATCGCAGGAACGTGGGATTGAATAAGCGTCGAATATGCTATTTTCTTCATCTGCTCCGCAGCTGCTTCAGCGATTTCTTCCCTTCCATGACCAACATTGACGCACCACATGCCGGACATCCCGTCTAAATAACGGTTCCCGTCAATATCGGTAATCCAGCTGCCTTCTCCCGACACGATAACCATCGGATTATCATTATGGGGAGCAATATGATGCCATACATATTTGCGATCCTTCTCTAGCAGCGCTTCTTTTGCTTCCTCTTCCATAGCTGCCTCGTTTACATCCATAGCCTGCTTCTCCTCCTTCACGGCTGCCGCTTCTAAAATAAGAGTGGACCGCGGATGATACCATCCACGAGCCTTACAGACTAGCTTATGCGGCTGCTTCGCCGCATCTTCCAAAATTGTTTTAAAGTCAGCTGCCGATTGGTCTATGCAGCTGTTCATCACCAAATAGAGTTGATCAGGCTTAATGCTAGATTGCTAGAAATGAACTAATTTTCGTTCACATAACCGCTCTGCTCTTGAATATATTGAGTAACAGACAAGAAATAAGTGATGATTACCAAAGGCTTTTTTCATGCTGAAGCGCTAACTTAATGGAATGAGGTGAGGGAAATGGAGTCAGAGCCGCTGTTTATTGTATCAAGGGAGGATTGGTCACTCCACCGCAAAGGCTATGAGGATCAAGCCCGACATCAGGAAAAGGTACATGAAGCCATTAAACAAAATCTTCCCGATCTGGTTTCCGACGAAAGCATCGTATTGTCCGATGGCAAGCGTACGATCAAAGTCCCTATTAAAAGTCTCGACGAAACCCACTTTATATACAACTACAACAAGAAGCAGCACGTCGGACAAGGAGACGGAGACTCGCAGGTAGGCGATGTGCTAGGCGTCGACCCGCAAGCCGCCAAAGGACCTGGCAAAGGTCAGGATGCAGGGGATCAGCCGGGAGAGGACGTCGTCGATACGGAGATAAGCATCGATCAATTGGAGGATATGTTGTTTGAGGAGCTGGAGCTTCCTAATCTGGAACAAAAGCAAAAGGATCAACTGCAAACGACAGAGATCGTTTTTCATGACATTCGCAAGAAGGGCATAATGTCCAATATCGATAAGAAACGTACATTGATTGAAAACCTGCGCCGTAACGCCAATGCTGGCAAATCTGGCATAGGTGGCATTTCGCCAGACGATCTTCGTTACAAGACATGGAACGAAATCGTCAAACCACAATCCAATGCTGTCATCCTAGCTCTCATGGACACCTCAGGATCCATGGGGTCCTTTGAAAAGTATTGTGCCCGCAGTTTTTTCTTCTGGATGACTCGTTTCCTGCGCCGCAAGTATGAACATGTGGAGATTGTGTTTATCGCACATCACACCGAAGCGAAGGAGGTCACAGAGGAGGAGTTCTTTAACCGAGGTGAAAGCGGCGGCACGATCTGCTCGTCTGCTTACCAGAAAGCAATCGATATTATCGATAGTCGCTACCCAACGCCAAATTGGAACATCTACCCTTTCCACTTCTCCGACGGCGACAACCTTACCTCCGATAACGAGCGCTGTGTGAAGCTTATTGGCCAACTCATGGAGCGATGCAACATGTTTGGTTACGGAGAGGTCAATCAATACAATCGCAGCAGTACGCTAATGTCCGCCTATAAGCATATCTCCCACAAAAAGTTTATGTATTCGGTAATTAAAGAGAAAGGTGAAGTATATAAAGCACTCAAAACCTTTTTCTCAAAACAAGTGACTGGCACCTAACGAACAAATCCCGTCTTGCAGCGCAGTACGCAAGGCGGGATTTGTTATTCATCGGTCATACAATTATTAAACAGAACGCTTTAGACAACCAAATCAGAGGCATCTCTGTCAGGGTCCGTCCCTTTTGTTTCAATGCCAAAAAACAAGACAGCAAGCGCTCCAACTACGATCGTCACAAAAAATATTATAAAAATAGAATGAATCGCAATCTCCCGCGCGACCAGTATACCTACAAGATAGGGGCCGATAATCCCACCAATTCGCCCAAAGGAAGCAGCGAAGCCAACGCCCGTCCCGCGCACAGCAGTTGGGTAAAGCTCAGGTGTATAGGCATACATGCCTCCCCAAGCACCAAGGTTAAAAAAAGAGAGACATATGCCGGATGCGATCAGTACCCCTTCCGTTTCTGCACTGCCGAACCATAATGCACTTCCAGCCGTTAAAAATAGAAAAGTAACGAGCACAAACTTGCGTCCAAATTTTTCGATAAAGTACGCAGCTGTAAAATAGCCCGGAAGCTGCGCCAGTGACATGATCAAAACGTATTGAAAGCTTTTTACGAGATCAAAGCCTTTTAACAGCATGACAGAAGGCAGCCAAAGGAACATCCCATAATAAGAAAAGACAACTGTAAACCATAAAATCCACAAAGTAATCGTTGCTCTCCTGTGTTTTGAAGACCAAATGGAGGTTGCCCTCTCTCTAAACGAGAGCTTCTGATCTCGAATAGCTTTGAAGCGAGGTGAATCCTGAATCGCTCTTCTCAAGTACAAAGCATACAGGGCTGGCAGCATTCCAATGAAGAAAGCCATCCTCCAGCCATATGAGGGTATGACAAAGTAGGCAATTAAAGCAGCAAGTATCCAGCCGCATGCCCAGAAGCTTTCAAGCAGCACGACAGCTCGCCCTCTCTCCTGAATAGGTACGGATTCCGAAACGAGCGTTGATGCGACTGGCAGCTCACCGCCAAGCCCGAACCCTGCGATAAAACGCAATACACACAGTACGAGAAATCCTGTGGCAAAAGCCGACAAGCCGCTAGCAATAGAGAAAATAAGCAATGTCCAAAGCAATATTGCCCTTCGACCGTATCGATCTGCCAGCAATCCGGATATCGCAGCTCCAACCGCCATACCGATTGAATTAATAGCCATCAGCAGTCCAACTTGCTGCGCGCCTAATCGCCATTCTGTCGCCAATGCGGTCACAATGAAAGAAATCATTCCGACCTCCATTGCGTCGAACAGCCAGCTCAGACCGGCGCTGAACAACAATTTCCGCTGCTTCGGTTCTTGCAGTAACGTCATATTTTTCATAGCCAAAGCCCCTTGCCTGTCATTTATAACATAATACCAACAATTAGAAGCTAATAAACAAAGAACCTTATCCCTAGTTATAGGTTAAGGTTCTGTATTCTAATTTACCTTATTCATAATTAGTGACCAGCTGATCCAAACTTTTAAACACATAGCCCTGTCGATGCGCTTCATCAATGATTCTCCCTAGAGCCTCCGTATTGTCCTTAGAAATGGAATGCAGCAAAATAATAGCACCAGGATGCAGCTGTTTAACAACCTCGTTATACGCATGCTGAGAGCCCCTTTGGGCATTTACATCCCAGTCCTTATAAGCAACCGACCAGAACACATTTATGTAGCCGAATTGTTTGCTCGTTGCTAATACTCGTTCGTTAAAAATACCTCTTGGCGGACGGAGATATTTCATTTCCTTTTGTCCGATCAGTACATCAACTTGCTCCTTTACCTTGTCGAGTTCAGTCTTAATGCTCCCCTCTGAGAGCTGTGACATATCGGGGTGGCTCCAAGAATGATTGCCAATGATATGTCCTTCTGCTGCAAATCGTTTAATTAGCTCCGGCTGATCCTTCACATAATGTCCCGTAACAAAAAAAACAGCTGGTACATTTTTTTCTTTCAGCACATCAAGAATTCGCGGAGTAAAACCATTCTCATAGCCGTTGTCGAACGTAAGAAACAGCTCTTTCCGCCCTGTATCTCCAAGAAAAAGCGCCCCGTGTTTGGTTACGATATCTTTGAACCCTTCCTCATCTATAGAAGGCAATCGTCCGTCTACACTTTTCTTAAATCCAAAGTGAAACACGCCTGGCTGTCCAAATGCTATGTCAGAACTTACAAGGCTGCATAAGATCACGACCAACAATGCGGTTATCCTCACACTAAGCTTCAAAAGCAGTACCTCCTGT
This sequence comes from Paenibacillus sp. J22P15, assembly GCF_056269345.1. Lineage (NCBI taxonomy): Bacteria > Bacillati > Bacillota > Bacilli > Caryophanales > Paenibacillaceae > Paenibacillus > Paenibacillus sp. J22P15. Next base: position 1,164 of record NZ_JBWDNT010000005.1, on the reverse strand, counting down.
TTCAATTGATGGATATGACGCATGATCGACATATTGCGATTATATTTCCCCATTGGAGCATAAAAAAAACCGCTATTCTCAAAGTCCAGCGGACTTGTAAGAATAGCGGCTTTATGTGTCGTTCATTCATTTAAAAATATGGTCGGGACGACACGATTTGAACATGCGACCCCCTGGTCCCAAACCAGGTGCTCTACCAAGCTGAGCTACGTCCCGAGAAAAGATGGTGCCGTCGAGAGGACTTGAACCCCCAACCTACTGATTACAAGTCAGTTGCTCTACCAGTTGAGCTACAACGGCACATCGATTATGTCCACCATTTCTGGTGGTTGTAATGCTGGTTTGACGTTAGCCAAGCTGCATCTGAAGAAAAATGGTGCCGTCGAGAGGACTTGAACCCCCAACCTACTGATTACAAGTCAGTTGCTCTACCAGTTGAGCTACAACGGCATATGGATGATGTTCACCATATTATGGTGATTTGGTTGCGGGGGCAGGATTTGAACCTGCGGCCTTCGGGTTATGAGCCCGACGAGCTACCGGGCTGCTCCACCCCGCGTCATTCAACAAAAATTATGGTGACCCGTAGGGGACTCGAACCCCTGTTACCTCCGTGAAAGGGAGGTGTCTTAACCACTTGACCAACGGGCCTTAAAAAATTGGAACGGAGAGAGAGGGATTCGAACCCTCGCACCACTTACGCAGTCTAACCCCTTAGCAGAGGGTCCCCTTGAGCCACTTGGGTATCTCTCCAAACTTGGCTCCCCGAACAGGACTCGAACCTGTGACAACTCGATTAACAGTCGAGTGCTCTACCAACTGAGCTATCAGGGAATATATGGTGGGCCCTAGTGGACTCGAACCACCGACCTCACCCTTATCAGGGGTGCGCTCTAACCAGCTGAGCTAAGGGCCCTAGGCATAAACATTTATCTTATATAAGATTATTTGTTTAAGCATAGCAGGCAAATTACGCCCTGAAAACTGGATACGAAAGATAAGGTTTGCTGAAAACCTTTTATGCTGCTGTCTACCGGATGTATGGGTCACGGCAAACGTGTTTAGGATAAGCCCTCGACCGATTAGTATTCGTCAGCTACACACATTGCTGTGCTTCCACCCCGAACCTATCAACCTCGTCGTCTTCAAGGGGTCTTACATACT